>CAVRNK010000018.1:0-100942 GCA_963721995.1 uncultured Acidobacteriaceae bacterium
AGGGCTCAGGGCTCAGGGCTCAGAAGTTGGACGCGGTGCTACTCGGCGTGGCGGATGGCTTCGTTCAGGAGCTGGGTCGCATTTTCCATGACCGGCTTGCCGTGACCGACGACGATCTTCTTTGGTTGGAGTGAGGCGAGTTTGCGTGCGCTCTGGATGGCGGTGGGCTTGTGCCACGTCGCAAAGTTTGCGAGCGGGAAAATCAAAGGACCATCGCCTGAGATGCGCAGACCGCCGACGGCAGTCAGCGCGTCGCCGGCGATCACCGTACCGGAGCGCGTATCGAGAAATGCGATATGGCCGGGCGTGTGTCCGGGAGTGTCGATCACCTGAAGCGATCCGTAGATTTCGCCGTCGGTTAGAAGGACAGACGGAACGGTTTCGACCTTGGAGAAGCTTCCCTTGACCTTTACTGCAGGCTCATCGGGTTCGGTACGAAAGTCGCGGGTAAGCAGGCGCGATTCCCTGCGGCCGACAGCGACTTCTATGCCGATAAGCTTGAGCGCGAGCGTATCCAGCGATCCCACGTGATCCATGTGCGCATGGGTGAGGAGAATGCGGCGCAGCGGACGATTCAGGGAATGCGCTGCATGAAGGATCTTATCCGCCGACGCGGGGATCATGGTGTCCACCAGCGTCAGCCCGTCGTCTTCCCGGACCAGGAAGCAGTTGACCAATCCAAAGCGGGTAAGCTGAATAATTTCCGGGGTGATTTCAATCTGTTTCATGCAGCATGCGTTCTCTGGGTGATCATTGCAAGTTCATCAGGGCTGCGGCGCCGTTTCGAGTATAGGCGTTTCTTCCTCTATTACGAGCTCATCGACAGAAATGCCCATCAACTGGCCGATTTCTTTGAATTTTGCTACCCATTCATCGGCGCGCGCCGACTCGGCATCGGGCTCGGATTTGGGCTGCGAGGTCGAGGCCTTCGCTCCATTGGTTGTGGTTCTGGCTTTGATGGCCGGATACAGCCTCAGATAGATGTCGTACCAGATGTTCTGGGCCTGCCACAGGTTGAGATCGAAGGGAAGCTCGGAGATGGTCCGCGCTACGAACAACGCATCCTCGAGGAGGGCGGTCTGCTGTTCGCCGGTTGACACTACTTCTTCCTGCAGCTGGACCATGGCCTGCTTCATCTGCTGGTCGGCGATGTAACTGAGTTGCGGCTTGTCGAATTCCACGTGATCGGTTTGCGCGAGACCGAGATAGACACGCATCTGAATAGCATCGATGGGATTGCTGTCGAGCGCCCGCCGCATGCCGGCGTTGATGGCGAAGGTGGCGGCCAGGGTGAGCGCGGCGGGACGCTGCAGACCGGTCTTTCCGAGGAAATGCAGCAGCGACGCCTGATCCTCGTAGATGGACGCGAGGCTGGCTTCGACACGCTGCAGGCGGGGCTTGAGGATGAGCTCCATGATGCGCTGCTGTTCGTCGCGGAAGAGCGACTGGATGGAGTATGTCGTTGCTCCGAAGTAGCGGTCGAAGCCGCGAATCACGTCGGGAAAATCGGCGCGGATGACCGCGGCGCGCGCGGACCGGGCGAATTCCTCGTACAGGCCTTCTTCTTCGGGCTTGTGACTCTTGACTGCGGCGGAGATGTTCTGGTCGCCAAAGTGGACCACGGCGAATACAACCGTTTCCTGCTTGTCGGTGATCTTTGACTGGATGTGGGCCTTGCCGATGGCGAGACGGCCCCGGCCGGAATTTTCTACTCCGTATTCCAGGCGGCGGACGGTGAAGCAGAACAGGTCGGTCTGGTCGGGATAGCTGGTGAAGACCGAGCTGATGGCGTAATGCGCTCCGACCTGCTCGAGGTCTACCTGCATACCCTTCACGTAGGTGTCGTATACCCCGGCTCCGTTGCCGAGCTCGGGGAGATTGCTCGGCGCCGTCCCCAGCCGGGCTTCAAACTCGGCCTCGAGGTTGGCAGCGTCCTGGCCGAAGAGGGTTCGCGCGAGTTGCAGGACGCGGGAGGCGTAGGCGATGATCTGTACCGTTTCGATGCCGGAGATCTCGTCGAAGAACCATCCGCAACTGGTGTACATGAGCTGGGCGTGGCGTTCGAGCTCCATCAACTGGAGGGCCGCGACCCGCTCATCAGGATTCAGATCGTGCGAAGCATGGATAGCCAGGAATGCATCGACGCTTTCCGGGCTGCGATCGAGCACTACCGAGATGTAGGCGTTGCGGGCCGCGTCCAGGTCTTTGAAAAGCCCGGCGGAGCGTTTGCTTACCAATGGCGCTACGGTGTCCCGGAGCCAGTCGAGCGACTCGCGCAGGGGCCGTCTCCACTGCTGATTCCATCCCTGCCTGCCGCCATTGCAACCGCAATCGGAACGCCACCGCTCGACGCCGTGCGCGCAGCTCCACGAGGTGTCCTCGAAGATCTCTGCCTCGTAAGCGGGCGGAAATTTCTCCAGGAACTCGCCATAGTTCGTGAGCTTGACCTGACCTTCGTTTTCAAGCCATTTGAGCGCCCAGGCGAGAGCCATCTCACCGTAGCGGTGATGATGGCCATAGCTTTCGCCGTCGGTCGCCACATGCACCAGCTGCGTGTGGTCGCTCTTCTCCGAGAAGCCGCCAAGCAGCCGGCGGGCAAAGGTCTCTCCGTCATTGAGCAGGCCTTCAAATGCGATGGCCCGCGAGCGGGGTCCGTCGTAGAAGAAGGCGGCGATAGAGCGGCCTTCCTTGAGCTTCACGAGGTAGGGCTGGGTTGTATCCACATCGGCTGAGGGGGTTTGCTTCCAGGGGATCTCGGCGGGTGGATCGGCAGCGGGCGGCGTGGCCGGGGCTGAAGTGCCGTCGGGAGCGGGAGCGGTGGACTGCGCGGCGTCAGGCGGGGCCTGGGTTGCGGCGTCTTTGGCCGCCTGTTTGCCGCGGCCCTTTGCACCTTTGGCGGCTTTGGGCGGAGCGGGCAGTTTGCGCACGCGAGCACACTGATGCGGTGCGAGCACGACGAAGCGGATGCCGTGCGCGGCCAGGATGTCGAGGGTTTCGAGGTCGACGGCGGTTTCCGACAGCCACATGCCTTCGGGTTTTCGTCCGAAGCGCGATTCAAAGTCGGCGATGCCCCAGACGACCTGGGTGATCTTGTCGCGCGTGGAAGCGAGCGGCATGATGATGTGGTTGTAGACCTGAGCCATCGCCGAGCCATGGCCGCCAAAGCGCCGCTGGCTGTGAGCATCGGCGTCGAGGATCATCTGATAAACGCGGTGAGCGTTGTCCTTGAGCCAGGAGAGCAGCGTGGGACCGAAATTGAAGCTGATGCGCCCGTAGTTGTTGAGGATGCGGATGATCTTGTTCTTCCCGTTCACGACGCGGGCGGCGCCGTTGGGCGCATAGCATTCAGCCGTGATGCGCTCATTCCAGTCGTGGTAGGGCGCGGCGGACGCTTGTATCTCGACTGCTTCAAGCCAGGGGTTCTCGCGCGGGGGCTGGTAGAAATGGCCGTGAATGCAGACGTAGCGTTCGGGGGCAGGCATGGTGCTCCTTAACAGGGCTCAGGGCTCAGGGCTCAGGGCTCAGGGCTCAGGGCTCAGGGCTCAGGGCTCAGGGCTCAGGGCTCAGGGCTCAGGGCTCAGGGCTCAGGGCTCAGGGCTCAGGGCTCAGGGCTCAGGGCTCAGGGCTCAGGGCTCAGGGCTCAGGGCTCAGAATGACGCTAATGCGGCTGGTGGGTTTGATGCAAGGGCTCAGGCTTAGGGCGCAGGGAACAGGGCACAGTACGACCGTAATGGAGTCCGTGGGGTCAATGCGATGTATTCCGACGAAAAGGGACACGCTGACAGCTAGAGTTGAGGGACCGAGAGATCCAAACATTTCCAAGGGGTGGAAAGAATTGGGCAATTCATTCCGCGATTTGATCGTTTGGCAGCGGGCCATTCAGCTCAGTACCTCGATTTACAGACTGACAGCGAATTTTCCAAAGGAAGAGATCTACGGTCTAACGAGTCAGCTTCGGCGGGCTGGTGTCTCGGTTGCCAGCAATATTGCAGAGCGATATGGACGGGCGTCGAGTCGCGAGTACAAGCAGTTTCTTGCCATGGCGCGCGGCTCGAATCTTGAGGTTCAAACGCAACTGACAATCGCCGGCGAACTGGGCTTCGCAGCCGTATCCAGGCTTCACGCAACGGAAGAGCTATCTCATGAAGTGGGCAAGATGCTCAGAGCAATCATCACCAAGCTCCGCGCCTAGCGGGAATTCCTGAGCCCGTTCCCTGTGCTCTATTCCCTGAATCCTGTGCCGTGCCTCACTCGTAGCGCAGGGCTTCGATGGGGTCGAGGTTGGCGGCTTTCCAGGCCGGGTAAATGCCGAAGATCAGACCGATGGCGCAGGAGACGGTGAATCCAATGATCGCCCACATCGGGGACATGGTGGCCGGCAGCGCGGCGATGATGATGCGTATGAGCAGGGTCAGGATTGCGCCGACGACAATGCCGATGAGGCCTCCGATGGCACAGAGGGTGGTGGCCTCCATGGTGAACTGGACGAGGATGTTCTGTTTCGTCGCGCCGATGGCCTTGCGGACACCGATTTCACGGGTTCGCTCGGTGACGGAGACGAGCATGATGTTCATGACGCCGACGCCGCCGACCATGAGGCCGACGCTGGAGACGGCGACCATAAAGATGGCGAGGCCGCCGGTGAGCTGGTTCCAGAGGCGGGCGATGGTATCGGGAGCGAAGATCTCGAAGTTGTCCTTCTGCCAGGCGGCGACCTTGCGGCGGCGGCGAAGCAGCTCGCGGATCTCGTCTTCGACCAGGCTGCGGTTGCGCGGGTCGTCATACTTGACGCTGAGCCAGTAGTCCTTTTCCTCGGGGTGGAGTTTGAGGAACGTGTGAAGGGGGAAGGCGGCCTTGTTGTCCTCAGGATTGTCGCCACCCCCGAAGACCTGCTTGCGCTTGTCGAAAACGCCGATCACAGTGAAGAGATCGCCCTCGATATTGACCTCTTTGTTGATGGCGCTTTCGTTGCCGAAGAGCTTCTCGGCGGTGTCGTGGCCAAGGATGACCACGTTGGCGCGGCGCTGGTCTTCATCCTCGGTGAAGAGGCGGCCTTCGATGAGATTCAGGTCATAGATTTTCTGGACCTCAGTCGTCGTGCCTTCTTCCATCGTGCCCTGGGCCTTCTTGCTGCCGTACTTCACACCGATGACGCCGACCTGGAAGATCTTGTTTACGTGGCGAAGCGAGGCGTCGGCAGCGAGAACGTGAGGCAGGCTGCGCATGGCGATGGCGTCCTCAAGCGTCATGCGCTTGCGGGCCAGCATGGCGGCCGTAGGCCGCACGCCGATGACGGGCATGTGAAAGATCCAGAGGACGTTTGATCCGAGAGAGTTCACCCAGGTCTGGACGTTGTTGTTGAGGCCGCTGATGATCGACGAGATGGTGATGACGGTGGTCACGCCGATGACGATGCCGAGGATGGTGAGTCCGGAGCGCAGCTTGTTGGCGCGCACGGTTTCGAGCGCCATCTTGATGGATTCGCCGGAGTTGCCGAATTTCATTACGGACCTCCTATAGTTCAGAGCGCAAGGCGACGATGGGATCGAGCATCGCGGCCTGGCGGGCCGGGTAAACACCGAAGAAGATGCCGATGCCGGCGGATACGAAAATTGCGACCAGCACCGACCACAAGGCAATGTCGGACGGGAAGCCGATGATGAGCGTGACCAGCTTGGCTACGCCGGCGCCGGCGAGGATGCCGATGACTCCGCCGAGCAGCGACATGGAGCCGGCTTCGATGAGGAACTGCAGCAGAATGTCCTGGTAGCGCGCGCCGAGGGCCTTGCGAACGCCGATCTCGCGGGTGCGCTCGGTGACCGAGACCAGCATGATGTTCATGATGACGATGCCGCCGACGACCAGCGAGATGCAGGCGATGCCGATGACGACGAACAGGAAGGTGGAGCTGATGCTCTTCCAGAGGCCGACGAAGGTTTCATTGGTGGAGAGCTCAAAGCTGTCTTCCGCGCCCGGAGCGTCGTGGCGGCGCGAGCGGAGGATCACGCGGGCTTCGTCGGAAGCGCGATCGAGCGCCGGGCCGACTGAGCCGGCTTTCACATAAATGACGACGCTGTCGTTGGTTCCGTAGGTGTGTTGGTAGGCGGTGATGGGAACGGCGACGTAGTTGTCCTGGCTGACGCCGAGGGTTTCGCCCTGACGCTCGCCAACACCAATGACGGTGTAGGGTTCGCCGTCGACGCGGATTTCCTGGCCGATGGGATCGACGTTGGGGAGCAGTTTGTCGACGATGTCGTAGCCGACAATGACGACGCGTGTAGCGTACTGGTCGTCGGCGGGAATGAAGCTGCGGCCGAGAACGATGTTGAGGTTGGAGATGGCGGGCATATTCGCGCTCCAGCCGCGAATGTCGGTGTTGTCGCTGGAGTGATTGCCCGCACTGACTTTGCCACTGGTGTTGAGCAGGGCCCCGACCGACTGGCAGCTCTTGCAGTTATCGCGGATGGCGTAATAGTCCTCGATTTTGAGGTTCTTGCGCTTCTGGAATTTCTGCCATTGCTCGTAGCTGAAGATGACGGGGGACTGCTTGGAGAGGGTGAAGACATCGGCGCCGTATCCGTAGACCTTGGTGGCGACGTACTGGTTGACGCCGTTGGTGAGGGTGATGACGGCAATGACCGAGGAGACTCCGATGACCACGCCGATGAGGGTGAGGACGGAGCGCAGCTTGTTGGCCCAGAGGGACTGGAGCGCGATTCTGAACGCTTCTTTGAGTTCCATAGCGATCCCCGGGGGCAGGTGTGACAAGTTTATGGCATTTTGGCCGCAGCTCAAGCAGCCAAATTGCCGGTTTGTGACCGGCGGAGGCCGTCGCGCACGGCTCCGCCTGTGCCCCGTTGGTGAGGATTACGCAGATGGGAGGGCGTTGGTTCCAGGGCTCAGGGCTCAGGGCTCAGGGCTCAGGGCTCAGGGCTCAGGGCTCAGGGCTCAGGGCTCAGGGCTCAGGGCTCAGGGCTCAGGAGTTGGACGTCCCGGTTCCGGGGGAGGATCCGGGGACGTCCAGTTTTGCTTTTTGGGCTTGCTTTGATCAGGCGGTCTTGCGTTCGTGTTGGGCTGGTGTGGCGGTCTTGGCGGTTTTTTCGCCATCGACGCTCAGGCCGGAGTTGCGCCCCTCAAACGAGAAGGGCGACTTGACGACGTGGAGACCGTTCTTCTTCAGCCACTGCGGCGCACCGTCGGCGCCATCGCCGGTTGAGTCGTTGTAGTACTCATTAACCAATCCGGGCGTTGGAGGCAGCTTGCCGATGGAGAAGGGGTCCTTCCCCAGACTTTCGAGAGCCGCGGAGAACGCCTTCATGTGGGTGATTTCGCGGGTCATGAGGAACTGCAGGGCGTCTTTGGAACCCTGGTCGTCGGTCAGGTGCATGAGGCGCTCGTAGGTGATTTTGGCGCGCGCCTCGGCGGCGATGTTGTTGCGCAGGTCGACGTCCAGCTCGCCGGAGACCTTCAGATAGTCGGCCGTCCAGGGACTGCCCATCGAGTTGTAGAGATTCAGGCCGCCGCCACCGGCCACGGCGACGAGCGGGTCCTGCTCCGCGTCCTCCAGGGCTTTTTTCATGGGCTGGAGATGCATGCGGATCAGGGCGCCGACGATTTCGAGGTGGCTGATCTCTTCGGTTCCGATGTCCAGGAGCAGGTCCCGGCGCTCGGCGTCGTCGCAGGACCAGCCCTGCACGGTGTATTGCATGGCGGCGGCCAGCTCACCATTCGCGCCGCCGAACTGCTCAAGCAGGATGCGGCCGAAGCGGACGTCGGGTTGAGCTACTTTGACGTCGTACATGAGTTGCTTTACGTGGTGATACATAAGGATTTCCTCGTCAGGACTGCGGGTTGATCGATCCACAGGGGAGACCCGGTGCTCATTCCGTTCAGAGGCAGACAAATACCGGGCGAATTGGGGGAAGCGTACCGGATCGTACGAGGCTTTCAGTGGGTAGGATGCCGGGAAATCAGGCGCGGGCTGCTGCTGAGGTTACGGCTTCCGGTTCGGCTGTGGAAACGCGAGAACTTTCCTCCCAGCGTATTCGTAGAACGGACCTGAATTGAGTCGCCTTGATGGGAGACTGTATGAGCGTGGCAAGTTCGGTTTTCCTTTTGCTTGCGTTGGTGCTGGGGAGTTCAGCTCCGTCGCAGAAGATGGCATCGGCAAACGTTCCGGCATACGATGCCGATGGGAAGCTGATCACTCCGAAGAATTATCGGGAATGGATCTATCTTTCGAGCGGCCTGGACATGAGCTACTCCATTCGGGAAAGGGCCCCGGAGCATTCGATGTTCGACAATGTCTTCGTCAATCCCGAGGCTTACAAAGTCTTCGAGGAGACTGGCAAGTGGCCCGACAAGACGATGTTTGTGCTAGAGGTGCGGGCGGCAGAGAGCGCCGGATCCATCAACAAAGTCGGGCATTTCCAGAGCACCGAGCTCATGGGCGGTGAGGCGCACGTCAAGGATGCATCCCGTGGCGGGTGGACGTTCTATGATCTGGACGAGGAGCGCGGCACGCTGATTCCCAAGACTGCCAACTGCTACTCGTGCCATGAGCAGCATGCGGCGGTGGATACGACGTTCGTGCAGTTCTATCCGACGCTGATCGGCATTGCGAAGGCGAAGGGGACGCTGAGCCCGGCGTACCAGCAGGAGAATGCGGGCAAGTAGTCGCGCAGCAATCAGCGCCCTTGGTTATTTCTACTTAGCTGCGGCGCCCGCTTCGGGCAGCGTGTACTCACCTTCCACCTTAGTTTCCGCGTCGCTTATGGGGCCCGTAGTCTTATAGGTGCCCTTGCCCTTCAATCCTTTGAGCTTGCCGGTGCCGCCTGTGAAGGACCACGGACCCTCACCACTGCCGGCTTGTTCCGTTGCAGTGGCCGTACCCTGGTAACGGACGTATGCCTTATCGCCATTGTCCATCGTCATCACGCTGTAGCCCCGGGTCTGAAACTTTGAGCCGGTCACATCAACTACATCAGCGGAGGTATAACCTGTCGATTTCAGTCCGGCCATCTCTAATGGCGCGTTCCAGGTGCAGGTGCCCTTTTCAATGACCAAGGTGTGGCCGGGATGGTCGCCGACGTCGATGGGCTGCGAAACGTCCGGCTTGGCGCATTTGCTGGTAGCGGAAATTTGAGTTTGAGCCAGCGCCGATCCGGCGAAGGCCGCTAACAGAACAGTCAGACCCAGTGATTTGTATTTCATTGTCTTTCCTCTCAGGGGCCCTATGCAAAACCGCGAAATTCTAACACTCAGTAAAGAAGGAAATTAACCCTAAAAATGGGCTACTCCTTCGACCCCAAGCGATATGCAGGCGCGCCCCGTGATGGTGACAGACGGGTTCTCGCTACAATCTCTGAGGAATGCCAACGACTGTACGATCCTTCGCGAAGATTAACCTCGGCCTGGCTATTGGTCCGACGCGGGCGAACGGGTTTCATTCGCTGACCACGCTTTACCAAACGATTGGGGCGCATGACCTGGTAACGGTCGAGGCGCGTCCTGCTCGGGAAACCTCGATCACTTTGACCAGTAACGACGACCGCGTTCCTGTCGATGAGCGGAATACGGCGTACAAGGCGGTCAAAGCGGCGCTGGAGGCGAAGCGTGGCGGGGGAGAGGTTCGAATCCATGCCCGAGTTTCCATAAATATAGATAAGCGGCTGCCGGTGCAGGGCGGGCTGGGGGCGGGATCGGCGAACGCGGTGGCGGCGCTGGTGGGGCTGGAGCGGGAACTGGGAGCGGCGGGGGTGGTGCCGCTGTCCGGAACCGACCGGCTGCGGATTGCGGCCGAGGTGGGCTCGGATGTGCCGCTGTTTCTGGTGGGCGGGGCAGTGCTGGGGGTGGGGCGCGGCGAGGAGGTGTATCCCATGCCGGATCTGCCGGTTACGCAGTGCGTGGTGGCGCTGCCGGATGTCGGCGTTTCGACGCCGCAGGCCTTTCGCGACTGGGATGCGAGGCATCTCCCACCCTTCGCGCAAGAGACGAGCTCAGGATGGGGCACCCAAGCAGGCGACGGGTTGACCGGGGCAGCTGGCTCCGATAGACTTGATGAGTTGAGTCGGGCTCTCTCTACTGTATTTTGTGAGCCGCACTCCTCCGGTGTCTTCTTAGAAGACCTGGCTGCGATTTCGGGGCCTTCAGCCAACTTTACAGCTGGGGCAAAGAATCCGCTTCTCGCGCTTGTCCGAACCGGGATTGAAAACGACTTTGAAGAGGTCGTCTTTCCTCAGAATCCCCTCCTCGGTGAAATCAAGCGCGTACTTGCGGCCTCGAATGAGCCGGAGCGTGCGGCTCTTTATGCGTCGCTTTCCGGTTCCGGATCGGCCCTGTTCGGGCTTTACGGGACGCAGGAAGCGGCGCGAGCAGCGGTGGGAAGGCTGGACGTAATGGGAATCCGGTCGGTGATGACGGAGACCATGCCACGCGAGAGGTATTGGCGGTCGCTGGTGGTGAAGTGAAGAATCAGGGCACAGGGCTCAGGGCTCAGCAGGTCAAGATTGTTGTTTCCCACCCTTCGCTTCACTCAGGATGGGGCACCCAGGTTCGCTTGAGCAGTTTGACGTTATTTGTAGCAGGGGCTAAAGCCCCGTTTATTTGAAGGCGATCTACGGCACGGCTGAAGCCGTGCCCTGATACAAAGCCTGAGTGGCAGCAGTTTCGAATTGTAAGTACTGGGCGATCGACTAACGGTAGGTCAAGTGCCTTTGGAGCACTTTGTCTAGGTTCGAATCCTAGTCGCCCAGCCAAAAGTGAGTTTGAGCGCCGGAGGTAAACCTCTCCGGCGGAACGAAGCCCTGGCAGCAGGCCCGCCAGACGACACGAATGCAGGACAACCAGAGCCAACCAGCTTGGGAGAATCTTGTGAAAAACGAAACAGTGATGGAATCGGCAGTCGCGGAGCCAGTGAGCTCCACGACAGGTGCAGAGCAAAACGGCAGCGGACCACGGTCTCATGCTCCTGCGGAGATGAAGGCTCCAGCGGAGAAGGCTCCGACGGAAAAGAAGCGCTCGCGGTCGCACAGCGAAGACAAGCGCTTCAAGATTTTTTCGGGGTCGGCGAATCGTCCGCTGGCGGCGGAGATCTGCAAGCACATCGGCATAACGCTGGGCGAGACCAAGATGCAACGTTTTGCCGACGGCGAGGTTTACTTTCAACTGCTCGAAAATGTCCGAGGGACGGATGTGTTCATCGTCCAGCCGACCTGCAATCCGGTGGACCAGCACCTGGTGGAGCTGCTGATCATGATCGACGCGCTCAAGCGGGCGTCGGCCGGCCGCATCACAGTTGTCGTTCCGTACTACGGGTATGCGCGGCAGGACCGCAAGGACCGGCCCCGAGTTGCCATTTCGTCGAAGCTGATCGCCGACTTGCTGACCACTGCAGGGGCGAACCGGGCGCTGTTTATGGACCTGCACGCGGCGCAGATTCAGGGATTTTTCAATATTCCGGTAGATCATATGTTTGCCAGCCCGGTGATGGTGAGCTACTTCCGGGAGCTGAACCTGCCGAACTTGACCGTGGTTTCGCCGGATGCGGGAGGCGTGGAACGCGCGCGCTTCTTTGCGACGAAGATGGGGGCTCCGCTGGCGATTGTGGACAAGCGGAGAACAGATATCAACGTGACCGAAGTGATGCATGTGATCGGCGATGTGCAGGGCCAGACGTGCCTGATCATCGACGACATTGTCGATACGGCGGGGACGCTGGTAAAGACGGTCGACGCGCTGCTTGAAAAGGGCGCGACCAAGGTTTATGCATGCGCTTCGCACGCGGTGCTTTCGGGCCCGGCGATCGAGCGTATCGCCAACTCCCGGCTCGAAGAGCTGGTTGTGAGCGACTCGATCCCGCTGACCGAAGCAGCGCAGAAGCTGGCGAAGATCAAAGTGCGTTCGGTGGCGGGGCTGCTGGCCGCGACCATCGAGAGCATTCACATGGAGACGAGCGTGAGCTCGCTCTTTAACTAGAAGCAGCCATTAGCCATTAGGGATTAGCCATTAGTATTTGGAACCGTGGCTGTGGCGTGAGTTTAAACGGAACCGAAAGGTTCAGAGAAAGGGAGCGGAGCGAGGAGCAGGGATTAAGCGAAAGACGGCGTTAGCTCAGATTTTTTAATGGCTAATGGCTAATCCCTAATCCCTGCTTCTCACCGTGCCCGAAGGAAGAGGACAATGATCAGTCAGGAAGTAGTCGCAGCAACGCCCCGCGAGGGCAAGTTCAACAAGAATGCGGCCCGCCGGGTGCGCGTGAAGGGCAAGATTCCCGCCGTGGTTTACGGTGCGTCGGAGCCGGCGGTGGCCATCGAGGTCGATCCGAAGCAGATCCAGAAGATCCTTCATTCGGACTCCGGCCACAACTCGATTTTCGATCTCGAGATTACCGGGTCGACCGCAAAAACCAAGGCCATGATCGTCGACTGGCAGTATGAGCCGATCAAGGGCACGCTGATGCACATCGACCTGAAGCGCATTGCGCTGGATAAGGCGATGAAGGTTGAGGTTCCGATTCAACTTACCGGTACTGCGGTAGGCGTGAAGGTCCAGGGCGGCATTCTCGACCTGGTGCTGCGCGAAGTGGAGATTGAGTGCCTGCCGGGCGATATTCCGAGCCACATCGATCTCGATGTGACGAATATGTCGATTGGCGATGTGTTGCGCGTGTCGGACCTGCCGCACTCGGACAAGCTGAAGTTTCTGACTGACGAAAGCGCGACAGTTGCGCACGTGGTCTCGATCAAGGAAGAGGTTGCGCCGGCCGCTGAAGAGGTGGCAGCGGTTACTGCGCCGGCAGAGCCGGAGGTTGTCAAGAAGGGTAAGACGGATGCAGCCGAGGCGCCGGCTGAGAAGGGCGCGAAGAAGTAAGTCTTGGCGACTGCGACAGAATCCGGACTTGATTCGTCGTCGCGCGGTGTGCTGCTGGTAGTCGGGCTTGGGAATCCGGGCATCGAATACCAGTTCACGCCGCACAACGCGGGTTTTCTCGCAGTCGACCGTATCGCCGATCAGAATCGCGCGGCCGTGGCTAACCGCCGTGGGCGCGCGCTGACGGCAAAGATTCAGATCGCGGGACGTGAAGTGATCCTGGCCAAGCCGGAGACCTTCATGAACCTGAGCGGTCTTTCCGTCGCGGCACTCGCGGCCGAGTTTGAGATCGACACGGCTCGCGACCTGCTGGTTTTGTACGACGAACTGGATTTGCCCCTGGGCGTTGTGCGCGTGAGAGAACGCGGCAGCGCGGCAGGGCACAACGGAGCCCGGTCCATTTCGGGAGCATTGCGCTCCGACGAGTGGATGCGCATCCGGATCGGAGTGGGTTCCAACGGTGAACCCGAAGAGGCGTTCCGGCGCGGCAAGGATTACCTGCTGACACCGCTCCGGAAAAAAGATCTGGCGACACTCGACGAGGTTCTGGATCGCGTGGCGCAGGCAGTAGAGGCGGTTGCGGCAAAGGGCATCACGGCCGCGATGAACGAATTCAATCGCCGGGAAAACGGGCGAGAGCAAAACGGCCCGGCGGAGTAACGAGCGGCAGGAAGACGGCCGCAGGAATAAGTTCTGGTTACGGTGACAAATTCATCGCAGCCAAAGAAAAGAGAAGCAGAACATGGATCGTTTCTACGAAGTGATGTTTATCGTCCGTCCCGATGTGGAGGACGCAGACCTGGACAAGCTGATCGCCGGCTTTGAGCAGACCATCGTCAATGGCGGCGGCACGCTCCGCTCTACCGAAAAGCTTGGCCGGCGCAAGCTGGCCTACACGGTGCGCAAGTTCAACGACGGCAACTACGTGCTGCTTACCATCGACGCTGACGGCAAGCTGGTGCATGAGCTGGAGCGGCGTATGCGCGTCTCCGAGCCGGTGATCAAGTTCATCACCGTGCGCATGGATGAAGAGCAGAAGCGCCTCGACAAGATCAAGGCGATCCGCGCGACGCGCAAGAAGCTGAGCGCACAGCCGGTGGCTGCGGCTCCGGTGGAGGCCGCTGCGCCTGTCGAAGCTCCGATTGAAGCTACTGTCGCGGCTGCTGAACCGGCAGAGACCGCGCCGGTGAATGCTTAGGATTTCCGGTTTCAGACAACCGAGCCTCCGCGATGAACGGGCGCTCCAACAATTTCTCGAAGGATAGGAAACACAATGGCTGAAGAAACAACATCTCATCATCGCGCTCCCGAAGGTGGAGCGCCATCCTCATCCGGTCCTCGGACCGGTGGTCCTCGTCCCGGCGGCCCTGGCGGCCCGGGCGGGCGCAAGTTCTTCCGGCGCAAGAAGGTCTGCAAGTTCTGCACGGAGAAGATCGATGCGATTCCTTACCGCGACGTGCGCCTGCTGCAGGGCTTCGTGGCCGAGCGCGGCAAGATTGTGCCCCGCCGCCTGACCGGTGTCTGCACCACGCACCAGCGTCGCCTGACCCGCGCGATCAAGCAGGCTCGCAACATCGCTCTGCTGCCGTTTGCGGCCAGGTTCTAAGTACAGGGATTAGGGAACAGGGATTAGTTAGCCCCGGTGTCTGCCGAGTACGAGCAGCCGTGCCGGACAATATGGAGATTCGCATGGAAGTCATTCTGAAAGAAGACGTCAACAACCTCGGCCATCGCGGCGACGTGGTGAAGGTGGCCGACGGCTATGGCCGCAATTTTCTGCTGCCGAAAAAGCTGGCCATGGAAGCCACTGCCGCCAATAAGGCCGTCATCGACCAGATGAAGGCATCGGCGGTGCGCCGCTCGGCGAAGGAGAAGTCCGAAGCTGAGGCTCTGGTGGGCCAGCTCAACAATGTATCGCTCGTTTTCGAGCGCAAGGTGGGCGAGCACGATCAGCTGTTCGGCTCGGTTACATCCGCCGATATTGCGCACGAGCTCGAGGCGAAGGGCTTCAATATCGATCGCCGCAAGGTGCATCTTGAAGAGCCGCTCAAGCAGATCGGCGAGTTCCACATTCCGGTGAAGCTGCACCGCGAAGTGACGGCGCATGTCGCGGTCACGGTCAAGGGCGACGAGAAGTCGGAGTAACTCAGGGCTCAGGGCTCAGGGCTCAGGGCTCAGGGCTCAGGGCTCAGGGCTCAGGGCTCAGGGCTCAGGGCTCAGGGCTCAGGGCTCAGGGCTCAGGGCTCAGGGCTCAGGGCTCAGGGCTCAGGGCTCAGGGCTCAGGGCTCAGGGCTCAGGGCTCAGGGCTCAGGGCTCAGGGCTCAGGGCTCAGGGCTCAGGGCTCAGGGCTCAGGGCTCAGGGCTCAGGGCTCAGGGCTCAGGGCTCAGGGCTCCAGAAAGACGCTACTACTTCAGGAAGGGCAGGCCATTGGCCTGTCCTTTTTATTTGCCGTGTCCGGCTTACTACCTCAGGGTCTGCAGGCTGGGCTCCAGCCAGGAAAAGAGGAAGTTGCTGATCTCGGGGAACTGTGACGCCAGCAGTCCAATGATCGGCACGCCGAGCACCGATATCAGCTTCTCGTAGAAGCCGATGTCAAGCTTTCCCGGCTCGGTCGAGGTGGTACGGCTGAGGATGGAGTCCTTGTGCATCTGCGAAAAGATGATAACCACTGCAATGACGAAGCCGGCAAAGATCAGGACCAGCATGATCATGATTGAGTGATGGGGCGCCACGGGATAGGCATTGAGCGCCAGCAGCAGGAAGACGTAGCCGAAGGTGAAGGCCAGGATGTGGCTGCGAATATCCATCAGCACATGCTGGATGGAGTAGATGTACACCAAGCCCACAAACTCCTCGGCGTTCGCTTCAAGCGAGTCTGCCTCGGCTGAGGTTTTCAGTACCTCGGTGATCTCGTTTGCAGGGACGTCCAGGCTCGTAGCCAGCGGCTCCTTGTGGCGGCTGGCGACGGAGAGAATGTCACGAATCACGCGCGTAGCGCACTTGCACAACGAATCCTGATAATCGGAAAAGGCGGCGATCCGCTCGATCTGGCTCTCTATCTTGAGCATCCCGTCGTATTTGTGGCAGGCCTCTTCAGCGTCCTGTTTCACCTCGGCCGAACTATACGGGTCTCTCTGGATGCGCAGCATCGATTCGCACGCGCGTGACAGCGGGTTGAAAAGCGCCGCCGGCGACAGATCGATGCTGAACCACAGCCGCTGCCACGAAAAACCGGAGACGCGACTGAAGCAGGCGCGGAGATTTGTGCGTTCTAAAGGCCGGAGCAGGCCCCTGTGCAGACAAAGCCACATAAGTACGACCCAGGCTATCTCGTGCAGAAGAAAGAGGACGATGCCAAAACTGAAGATGCTGAGACAGATCGAATAAGTCCGTGTTTCGAATGTCTCGAAGCCGCGGGGGAAAAGCAGATAGGTGGACAGGAAGAGCATCAACAGGGTGAGGACGAAAAGAACCGAGAGCAGGGCCGACGAATTTGCGGAGGAATCGTGTGTTCTCTTGCTTCTGAGCTGGTCCCGCTTGGAATACAGCATGCGCCAGGGAGAATAGCAGGCCAGGAGCATGTCTTTGACGTTATCGCTGCTGATGAAATGGAGCAGTTCAGGAGAATTAGCGTCTTTATAACTGGGAACGCGCGGCTTTATAGACGGCGAGAAGATAAGCAGCGAGTGAAGATGCCGCGAGACCAGGCAGATGACCGCAACGAATAGAAAGATAAACGGCAGCACCGGACACACCCCGTTGAAAAGATGCTCGCTCCGGTACAGGTAGAAAATACGGGTCGCGAAATCACGCGGCTGCAACCATTTGAAAGCGTACTGCCCAAAGGCCGCCAGGCCGATCAGAACATAAGCAAACATCCTTCTCCGGCGGGTCCAGAGCGCCCTCCGGATGAGCCATGCCGCGAACAAGAAGAGGATGGCCTGAAGGAACACGAGTCCGCAATTGATCGGATCCCAGAAAAACTTCCACACCGGCAGATCGAGGATCAGGAGCCGCGCGATCCACGAATGGCAGAGAATGATCACCAGTACGATCCACGCACGCCGTTCGCTATTCGTGTTGGGGATAGCAAAGACATATTGCGGGGAGCGGTCAAGACGGGCGAAGACGCAGAAGATAATGCCGAAAAGTACAAATAACGCGAGCAGGCAGGTCAGTGTAAGTCGCGCTACCACGAGTTGCTGAGCCACAGGTCGATAAATCCTGATCGGGCCAAAGTCAAATCCCACGAAAGACCACTCGTCGAACATGCCGGGCGGAATCGAGCCATCGGCCCGGGGCTCACGGGTGTTGCCCGCCAGAACACGAGGAAGCGATGTAATCTGCGGCCACTGTTCGTTCTCCGGTCCGGAGCGCGGATAGTGATCGAGCAGCGCGACCGGCCAGAAGCCGCCGCGGCCCACGGAGTTGAGCCAGAGAGGCGGATGGTTTCCGCCGCGAAACGGGTCGGTGTACTCCGGCAACCAGAGATAATCACGGGAGCCATTTCGCGTCGGGGCCATGCCATCCGGTTTGATCTCGAGAGGGACCATCTCGAGCAGGCGGATTGCGTTGTAGACGCCAGGTGTCTCGTGCGAGGAGAAGATTCGATCGGGAAGATCGGTGCCGAAAGGACTGGGATGGTCTCTGCCTTCGCCGGGCACGTGCAGGAAGCGCCCGCTCCACTGCACGTTATCCGGGATGAGGGGATAGGTGTCGGCCATCAGCATTCCACGGAAGTCGCTCACGTCGGGAGAGCGCTGGAAGAGCAGGTCGGCATTCAGCAGGATCACGCGAACATCGGGCAGGTTGCGGCTGAAATAGCGAGCGACGAAAATCACGTCGAGAACGTTGGTGCCGTTGATTACCGCCACGCGCACGTGCTGGCGATCCATGGCGCGGGTGATGGCAGAGAGAACAGATTCTTCGGAAATGGGGTTTTGCGTATCCGAAAATGACGGAACGCTGTCCTCTTCTTCGTGTCGGTCTTCCAGGCTGAGCTGCAGATCCGGTGAATTCTGAGTTCCAGGGCTCTGTGTCGCAGATTGCCGGCTGAAGATGGAGTTCTTCTCGTAAGCATTGCGAAGCTGCGAAATCTCCCGCGGATAGTGAAAGAGCAAGGAACGGGCATTTTCGGCCTTCGTCCTGACGGACTCACCGTGCACGGTTGACGACAACAGATTGCCGAAAGGGGTTTCATCCTCCGATACAAACGCGACCTTGTCTGCGGGAATGCGCTCTTCTGTCGACAGGTAATTGAGCAGCATCTGCCGGATGGTCTCGGCGCTCTCATTCATGGAGATGAAGTTCGCGTCGTGCAGTCCAGGAAAGTTTCCCGAATCGTGGATGATCTTGCGGCTTGTCGAAACGGAAGCGCTGATGACCTGTGCGTGGTCAAAGCAAGCGCTGGGATCGGCATCTTTCGCGCTACACTTTTGCGCCAGTAGAAGACTATCGAGCGTGGTGAGAGAAGCCGAGAAGGCGGGGCCGAGGATGCGCAGCGTCCTGCCGGGCTGGTCCTCATCTCTCTGTTCCATCTGGCGCCAGCCGCGCATGGCGTTGATGAACTGATCCTGGTGGAGAATACCGCTCGTCGGGGATTCTCCCACCAGGAACAAAACCAGAAACTTATCGCCGACGCTGCTGCTCTGAAACCGATTCCTGCGAAAGATGAGGAAACCCGGAGCGCACTCCCGGTCGGCGTCGAACGCGTGGATGTTTGTACGGGCTATTGGATCCTGAGAGGCCTGGTACGGAAGCGGATCCCAGGGCAGCCACTGGCTGGCGTAGATCCAGCCGGGAGCATTCTCCGACGTGCTGTCCTGCAGCGCCTGCTGAATCACGTCAATATAGCGATCGAAGAGCAGAGCCAGGTGGGTGTGGACCGGATCGGGCACCAGGGCGATCATGGCCTCGGCGGCGGCCTCTTTCCCGGCGCCGGCTGCACTCTCAGGATTCAGCCCGAATTCGCCGAGCTTTTCGCGCATCTCGTGCATGGCGACAGCACAGACGTCACTTGGACCGAAGAGCTGCTCACTGCCCGGAAGCTGTGGCTGCTCGCTCTGTGAGGAACTCGCTGCAGCGCGGGCCGGGCTGGCGACGGGCGGCACCGGCGCCGCACCGGCACTCCTGCTGCCGGATTCCGGCGCCACCGACGGTGTCGGACGCGGGGACGCAAAGACGGCCAGCAGGACGAGTGCAAATCCCGGCATGAGATAGTTCCGCAGCATGGAACTCCTAAAGACAGGGCCGCGGGGGATGGGCCACAGATAGTAGTGAGAAAAACAGGCGTGCAGTATCTATTTCTATTTCGATGAAGCGACTGCGGCTCAGACTTGATCGGCTCTTGCCCCGGCATCGTGACGGCCGGTGAAGTACGCACCGATGCTAAGGCATTTTCGAAAATTCTGCGCCATTTTTTTACATGCCATTCACAGATCTCGGTTGACGCTACTGGCTTTGAACGGCGGCTCGTGACAACCATTTCCAGTGGCAACTAATGCAGAAGAGCGATTCGCAATCAATCAGTTACGACCTTTGAGGGATGGCTGCGGGGGTACTGCCTGTGGAACTCTTGAGATACTGGAACTGCTCCCACGCCGTCCTTATTGCTAACCGCCCCACGCGGCAAACGTTTGTTCTGCCTGCTTGAAGATGCGCATTTGCATTGTTGCTGAACATGCCTCCTACAAATTTGGCGGAGAGGCCGTGCTGCCTCTCCACTACTTCGCGGGGCTGCGCGCGCGCGGCATCGAAGCATGGCTGGTGGTTCACACACGCACGCGCGGCGAACTCGAAGCGGCGCTTCCTGGTGAGCGGGAGCGGCTGCGCTTCATTCCCGATGCGTGGTTTCACAAACTGCTGTTTCGGTTGAGCGGCTTTCTTCCCCGGCGTATCGGCGAGGCGACGCTTGGATTGCTGAGCCAGCTGGCAACGCAGCACCTGGCGCGCAAGATTGTGCTCGAACTGATCGCACGGGAGGGCGTTGATCTTGTGCATCAGCCTATTCCGGTCTCGCCGCGTTTTCCCTCACTCATGATCGGGCTGGGCGTGCCGGTGGCGATCGGGCCGATGAACGGCGGCATGGAGTATCCCGCGGCGTTCCGGCATGCTGAGTCGGGGGTCAGCAGAGTGGCGATCGGCTTTGGACGCAGGCTTTCGGATTTCTTCAACTCACTTTTACCAGGCAAGAAACGCGCGGATGTGCTGCTCGTAGCGAATGATCGTACGCGGTTGGCGCTTCCTGCGGGTGCGCGAGGGCGGGTGATCGAGCTGGTCGAGAACGGAGTTCATCTGAAGACATGGTCTTCGGCCACGAAAGAGATTGAGAAGAAATTCGGTAGAGCTCGCTTCGTCTTTATGGGCCGGCTGGTCGACTGGAAGGCGCTCGACATCGTGATCGAGGCGCTAATCCTCGTACCGGAGGCCGAGCTTGTGATCATCGGCGACGGACCGATGCGCGCGCCGTGGCGAGAGGCGGCGGAGAGGCTGGGCGTCGCCGACCGGGTGACCTTCACCGGATTTCTTCCGCAGGTGGAATGCGCGCCGCATCTGCATGCATCGCAGGCGCTGGTGCTGCCGAGCATCTACGAGTGCGGAGGCGCGGTGGTGCTTGAGGCGATGGCCAGTAGCGTTCCGGTGATTGCGACCAGGTGGGGCGGCCCGGCGGACTATCTGGACAGCTCGTGCGGTTTTCTCATCGAGCCATCGAGCCGTGAGGCGCTTGTGCAGGGATTCGCGGCGGCAATGAATAGACTGGTTGCCGAGCCCGGATTGCGCGATCGACTGGGTGCAAGCGGACGGCAGCGCGTGGAGCAGCAGTTCGACTGGGATAAGAAGATTGACCGGATTCTGGAAATTTACGGCGGCCTGTTGCCAGCCGCGAAATGAGTAATGACACGATGTTGACTGCAACCGCAGGGGAGAGCGCTTTGAGAGAACAGAAACGGTCTACTCTCGATAGCCGGGGTCTCAACGGCCATGGTTTCGACAGCCAGGGTCTCAAAGGGCAGCGTCTCAACTGGCTGCGAAGCGATCGCTGGCTATGGCTGCTGGCGATTGCGGGAACGCTGTTGCGGCTGGCGCTGATTTTTGGAACGCGCCACCATGACCGCTTTTATGACGAGCTGGATTACGACAACATAGGCCTCGCGATCGCTCATGGGCTGGGCTTCAAGAACATCACCTATTACACGGCGTATCGCGCGCCCGGCCAGCTGGTCTTTGTCGGGATCATCTATGCGATCTTCGGCCATCATCCGTTGATCGTGGAGATCGCCGAAGCGCTGCTGCTTGCCGTGCTGCCCTTTGGATGCGCGCGCCTGGGACGGGCACTGGGACTGAGCCCGCTGCTGGCCAACCTGGGAGCGACGGTGGCGGCGTTTCATCCGGCGCTGGCCTATGCGTGCACGACGCTCTACCCGACGGTCCTGACGACCGTCGCGCTGACGATGGGTGTGTGGCTCTGCTGGCTGGCAATCGAGCGTAATCGGATGGGCCTGGCGCTGTGGGCGGGGATCGCGTTGGGGATCGCGGGATCGGCGACAACCACCTTCGCGCCGCTCGCGTTTCTTGCGGCAATGGTGCTTGCGTGGAAACGGCGGTTCAAGATTGCGGTTCTCGTGCTGGTTGTCGGCATGGCGCCGGCGCTGGCGTGGATGATCCGCAATGAGATTGTGCTGCACGATTTCGCAATAGCGACCAATGGCGGTTACAATCTGCAGCTCGGCGCCAACGACCAGGCCACGCCGCGGTCGGGGAACTGGGTGGAGCTGACTCCAGACTGGACAAAGGGCGAAGTCTATCTGGATCACGAAGAAGCCAAAGAGGCAAAGGCGTGGATTCGTGCGCATCGCGAGCGCTACGCGGAACTGGTCGTGCTGCGGGCAATCGCGGTCTTCGATTCAGAGGGCAAGCCAAAGACTGAAGGGTTGCATTCGGGCAAGCTGGCGCAGGTTGCCGCCTGGTCTCTGCTGCCGGTAATGATCTTCGGAGTTATCGGACTGGTGGTTTACTGGAGGCATGCGCTCACGTGGCTGACGCTGGCAGCACTCGGCCTGGTGATCCTGAGCTCGGCGGCGACTATCGCCAAGCCACGCTTCCGGTTTCCGTGCGATCCTCTGCTCTGCGTTTTCGCCCTCGGTGGCGTGGCCCGCATCACAGGGATAAGGCCCAAGCCGTACACTGACTGAACGGGTCCGGTGTACAGGACACCGAGGCTTTATGAGACTATTCCCCCTTGCCGCGCTGGTTGCGGCACTGTCGTTGCACGCACAGACATATACGCTGGGCCCGGATTCGCAGCCACAGGCCGGAGTGCCTCATGGCACGGTAACGAAATACATCCTGCCGGCGGGGAAATTCTATCCGGGAACTCCGCACGATTATTCGGTGTACGTGCCCGCGCAGTACGATGCCGCGAAGCCGACGCCGTTCATGATTTTTCTCGACGGCAGCGGTTTTCTGAAGAGCAATGTCAATGCCCCGGTGGTTTTCGACAACCTGATTGCTGCGCATGAGCTGCCGCCGATGATCGGAATCTTCATCGATCCGGGAGTGCTGCCGGCGATTTCAACGAATGCACAGAACCGCTACGAGCGGGTCTTTGAATACGATTCGCTGAGCGACCGCTACGCGCGCTTTCTGGTCGAAGAACTGATTCCGGCGGTGAGCGCCAAATACAATCTGTCAAAGAATCCGGATGATCGTGGCCTGGCCGGCGTGAGCACGGGCGCGGTGGGCGCATTCATGGCGGCGTGGAACCGGCCCGATCAGTTTCATCGCGTGCTCAGCTTCATCGGCACTTATGTCGCGATGAAGGGGGCTGACTCGCTGCCGGCCATCGTGCGCAAGACGGAGCCGAAGCCGCTACGGGTTTTTCTTCAGGATGGGACGGCGGATCACATTGTTCCCGGAGAACCTTATGGCACGTTCTACGCGGGAAGCTGGCCGATCAACAACCAGGTGATGTACGAAGCGCTGGAGTATGCCGGATATGACGCCAAGCTGGTGATGGGTACTGAAGGCCACAACATGCAGCAGGGAGCGGCGATCCTGCCGGACGCGCTTCGCTGGCTGTGGCGCGATTATCCCAAGCCGGTACTCGCACGGTTGCCGGGAGCGATGAATCAGCCGGGATGGGATCCGCGGGGCAAGGTTTATTCGACGATCTCGCCCGAGGAGCCATGGAAGAAATTGAGCGGAAGCTACGACCAGATTGGCGGGATGGCCGTCGACAGCCAAGGCAACGTGTTTTTTTCGGTTCCGGCAGAGAACCGTATCTATAAGTCGGGAGACTACGGTACGGTACTCGTCTTCAAGGGGCAGAGCAACGGAGCAGCGGCGATACGGTTTGGGGCGGACGGGCGGTTGTATGCCGTCCAGAGCGCCACGCGGCGCATTGTTTCCTATGGCCCGGGCGGCGACGAAAAGACGATCGCGGACGACGTAGACGCGGACGACATCGCGGTTACCGTGAGGTCGACCGTTTATTTTACGGATTCGGTTAACAGGACGGTTGGGATGGTCGACGCCGTCGGCCGGGTTCGCACTGTTTATCAGGGCGGAGAGATCGCGATGCCTTCGGGGCTGGCGCTCTCACCGGACCAGGCGATGTTGATTGTCACCGATGAGTTCGGCAGGTTCAGCTGGTCGTTTCAGATTGCGACGGATGGTTCGCTGATCAACGGCGAGCCATTCTTCCGGCTGGAGATGCCGGAGACCGGATGGACGAGCGGGGTTCGCGGAGTGACGGAGGATTCGATCGGGCAGGTTTATTTCGCTACACCGCTGGGCGTTCAGGTGTGTGAGGCGAACGGGCGGCTGGCGGAGATCCTGAATCCGCCGGTGCCGGGTGCTGTGTCCGCGATAGTTTTTGGAGGCAAGGACCGGACGGTACTCTACGTGACCCAGGGAGGCGGAGTGTATCGGCGTCCGGCGAAAGTGGCGGGCACTGCGGTCGATGCTCCGGTGAAGCAGCCGCAGCCCCCGCTGTGAGGTCAGGCAACCTGGTTCATTAGGGTCCCGATGCCGTCGATGCTGATGTGGATTTCGTCGCCGCTGCGCAGCGCGAACGAGTCGGGCGGAACGATGCCGGTGCCGGTAAGCAGAAAACATCCGCGGGGAAAGCTCTGGTCGCGGAAGAGATATTCAACGAGCACGGCGGGATCGCGCTTCATTTCGGTGAGCGCGGTTGAGGCCGAGTATTCGACGACTCCGGCGCGGAGGATCTCCATGCGGATCTCGGTGGTGACCGGCATGGGATGCGGCTGGATGAGGATGCCAGGACCAAGCGCGCAACTGCGGTCGTAGACTTTTGCCTGCGGAAGGTAGAGGGGATTGGCGCCCTCGATGTCGCGCGAGCTCATGTCGTTTCCGATGGTGTAGCCGATGATGCGGCCGAGGGGATTCACCAGCAGCGCCAGCTCGGGCTCGGGGACGGACCACTTGGCATCGCGGCGAATGCGGACTTCGCTGTCGGGCCCGGCGACTTTGTGGGCGACGGCTTTGAAGAAGAGCTCGGGCCGGTCAGCCGAATAGACACGGTCGTAGAAGTCGCCGCCGCCGGCGTCCTTCGATTCCTCGATACGCGCGGCACGGCTGCGATAGTAGGTGACTCCGGCGGCCCAGACTTCCTGGTTCTCGATGGGCGCTTCGAACGCTGGAGATTCGGGCAGCTCGACTGGCGTTGTGCTGGCGACGATGGATGATAGATGCAGATAGATGTCGTCGAGCGAGATGAGAGCGTCGAGCGAGGTTTCCTCGACGGAGTAATAGTTCTCGCTTTCCTCAACCAGTAAGCCTTGTTTGGTTCGGTAAAGAATCATTGCATCTCTTTCGACGGCGGGAGTGGCGTATTTGTCGCAGGTCTTTGATGGTTGGCGGCACGGCCCTTTTCCAGCAGAGAGGTGATGGCATCGACATCGTAGACGCAGCCGCCCCAAACGCCTCCGCTGGCCTGAACGAGCGCCGCCCACAAGCGGGTGTCGGCGGGGAGCGCGGGATGGGGGCGGAGATCGGGACGAGGCGAGCGCCGAGAAAGGCGGCGAGCGCCTTCTTCCGGGCTGAAGATCTCGCCTGCCATCCCAACAAGGTTGACGGAGCCATGTAAATTGACGCGGTCGACTACGATCTCTATCTGATCGCCTTCTTCGATCTTCCCGATTGCGCCTCCGGCCAGCGCTTCGGGGGAGATGTGGCCGATGCAGGCTCCGGTGGAGACGCCGCTGAAGCGCGCATCGGTGAGGACGGCAACGTGACGGCAGAACGGAAGCGCCTTGAGCGCAGAGGTGATCTGGTAGATCTCTTCCATGCCGGCTCCGGCTGGTCCGCAGCAGATGAGGACGATGACGTCTCCGGCGGAGATGCGGCCTTGCTTGATGGCGAGGATGGCGGCTTCTTCTGTGATGAAAACCCGGGCCGGGCCGAGGTGCCGGTATTGGCCGTCTTCGTCGACGAGGGCGGGATCGATGGATGTGCTCTTGATGACCGAGCCTTCCGGTGCGAGATTGCCGACGGGAAAGCAGACGGTCGAAGTGAGGCCACGCAGCCGGGCGCGGTCGGGCGACATAATAATGTCGTCGGGATCGATCCCGTCCTGATCGCGCAGGTGTTTCCGGAGTTGGTGGCGGCGTGGGCTTTGCTCCCACCAGTCGAGGCACGCGTCTAACGTTTCGCCGGTGACGGTGGTGACGCTGGTGTCGAGCAGGCCGGCGCGGCGCAGGTGCAGCATGACCTCGGGCGTTCCCCCGGCGAGAAAGACCTGCACGGTAGCGAAATTCTGCGGACCGTTGGGCAGCGCGTCAACGAGGCGCGGGACCTGGCGGTTGAGGCGCGTCCAGTCTGCGACGGTGGGACGCGGCAGACCGGCGGCATGAGCAATGGCGGGCAGATGCAGCAGGAGATTTGTCGATCCGCCGATGGCTGCGTGGACGATCATGGCGTTCTGAATCGAGGCGGAGGTCAGGATGTCTGAGGTGCCGAGGCCAAGCTGGCGAAGGCGCAGCATAGCGCGGGCTGAACGGCGGGCGGCGTCGAGCCAGATGGGCTGTCCCGAGGGAGCGAGCGCGGAGTGCGGCAGGGCAAGGCCAAGAGCTTCGGCGACGACCTGCGAGGTCGCGGCGGTTCCCATGAACTGGCAGCCTCCGCCGGGTGAGGCGCAGGTCCGGCAGCCGACCTCTGCGGCGTATTCGAGGGTGATCTGCTTCTGCGCGAATCGTGCGCCGATAGTTTGCGCTTTGGCGGCGTCTTCTCCGCTCTCGGGAAGCAGGGTGACGCCGCCGGGCACAAGGACGGTGGGCAGATCACCTGCGGCGGCGAGGGCCATCATCATCGCGGGCAGACCCTTGTCGCAGGTGGCGATCCCCAGCACGCCGGAGCGCGTGGGCAACGAGCGCATGAGACGGCGGAGGACGACGGCTGCGTCGTTGCGGAAGGGGAGCGAGTCCATCATGCCCAGCGTGCCCTGGGTGCGGCCATCGCATGGGTCGGTGCAGGCTCCGGCGAAGGGGATGGCGTTCAGATTTTTCAGCTCGCGGGCAGCTTCGGCAACGAGCAGGCCGACTTCCCAGTGGCCGGTGTGAAATCCCAAAGCAATGGGGCTGCCGTCTTCGGCGCGAAGGCCGCCATGGGTGCTGAGGATGAGGATTTCGGGGCCGGAGAGACGCGCCGGGTCCCAGCCCATGCCGGCGTTCTGGCTCAATCCGAAAAGATTGCCTGAGGGCTGGGTGAGCAGCATTTCGGGCGTGAGGGGTAGAAAGCCGGATGGTCCGGGCGCGTGCGTGGGCACCGGGCCGATGTCGAGCCCGGCGGTCTCAAGTACAGATGTCAGTGAGATGTCGTGAATGGGAGAGCCCCTGTATGCGAAAAGTATAGCCAACTTTGCAGGTGCGAGGCTCGGTGAGTGGCCTGCCCAGGGTGGGCAGGCGTCACTCAGGATATTGCAACTATTTCACCCGACTACTCCGGGTGCTTATTCCACGCGGTAGATGCGGATAGTGTTGCCGGCGGTAGCGATCGGTTGGTACTGGGCCAGCCATCCGTACTCGTCAGGATGGGCGCGGACCATGGTTTCGCTGATAGCGACCCACCCGGTGACCTGCTGGCCAGGCTCAAGCTTCTTCCATCCGGGCAGATCGTAGGAGTTGAAGTCAGCGCTGTTGCTGATGGCGATCCAGACCTGCGAGGCGTTGAGGGCATGGAGCTCATCACGGAGGCGGAAGAGGTCCTGTCCCCAGTCGTAGTCGCTGTCGAGGGCGATGTAGCCGCCACGGGCGGCGACGGGCTCGATGAAGTAGGTGAGGAAATCCGGTGCGACGCGCAGGCAGGAGACTAATTGCCAGCCGAGCAGCAGGACTACGGCGGTGGTGGCGATTTTGTGGGAGCGATGGAAGCTCCTGTATAAGCTGAGGCCGGTGAGCGCAGCGAGCATCGCGAAGAACGGATAGACAACTAGCACGTGGCGCACGCCGAGGTTGATGTGCGACATGGTGGCGACGAGGATGGGGAAGACGATTCCGGCGAGCGGGACGAGCGCGAAGCCGTCGTGCAGCCTGATCAGGCGGCGGATGGCGAGGATGAATCCCGGAATGACAAGCAGGGTGAATGCGATCGGAGTCTTCAGCAGCAGCATGAGCAGGAAGAAGTACCAGCGACCGCCGTAGTAGACCTCTCCGAAAAGGTAGCCGGGGGGCGGGAACTGCTTCATGCGCTGGGCGATGCGCAAGCCCTGGAAATACTGGTATGCAGGGAGATGATTGATGACGACGGCGACCGCGCCGCGCGCTGGTCCTAGCCTGGTGAGTGCGTGCTCGACGGTGTGCTGCGACTTGATGTTTTCTGTTGCAAGCGAGCCGACCGAGAAGTGATATCCGGCCCAGATGGTGATGATGGCTACCACAGCGAATGCGGCCCAGGCGGGAACGCGCGGGAGGCGTTTCTTCTTCCAGAGCATGTAAACGAGAAAGGCGAAGCCGCAGAGCGCGAGATAGGGAAACGCTGACAGCTTGGCGATACAGGCGAGTCCAAAACCGAGGCCGGCAAGGGCGCAGCGCAGGGGCTTCGGGTCCTGGAATGCGAGCCATATCATGTCGATCGCGAACAGGAACATGGCGACGAAGGACATGTCGGTAGTAGCCAGCGAAGCGTGGGCGAGCACCGGAGGGCAGGTGGAGAACAAGAAGACGGCGACGGCTGCCGGCCATGGTCCGAGCCAGCGGCGGGTGATGCGCCAGGTGAGGAAGGCCGCAATCAAAAAGTAAGGAAGGATGCCGAGGCGTGCTGCGGTCAGGACTTTGTGCAGGTTCGCATTGCCGTGTGCGTCGAGGACCAGGTTGCCTTCATCCCAGGGATTGCGATTGCCGAAGGAGCGGATGCCGAGCAGGTAGGGCCCGACGGCGGTGGAAACGCGAGGCAGCGGAGGATCAATGGGGTCGAGGGTGTAGACGCCGCGGGACAACCACTCCATGCCGGTGCCGATGTGCGCCGATTCGTCCCAGGTCTGGCTCAGCCTGGCGTAGCTCCAGAAGATGAGGAGGGTCGCGACGAGGACAGACGCGAGGGCGAGAATTGCGGGCAGTCGCGAATTCAGCGCGCGGGGCGGAGTGTCCCTGGCGGAGAGACGGGTGGTGGGTGGTGGCATCGTGAGGACATGCATGGGTTTTCTGGTTCCTTGGTGAATTTGGCCGGCGACTACTTTGCGGGTTCCTTGTATTCGATCAGCGTGCGCCGGTTGCCACGCCTCTGATCGAGTGAGTATGTAATTTGTCCGACGCAGATGGGGATTTGCTGGAGATGAGAATGAATGCCATAGAGCAGCAGCGCGGGGAGATGCTGCGATTTCCAGCGCGACTTCCATGCTGAGCGAACTGACATGACCAGCAGCAGGGCGAGCCAGATCAGCAGGGGGAGAATTGTGAGCCGCAGTGCGCTGATGGTGGCAGCGAGGACGAAGCTGCTCATCCAGAAGCCGCCGCGGATGAGGTTGCGCTTGCGCTCGGCGTCCCAGAATTTGTCGTCGCTCGCGCGAAAGCGCGCGGAGATTTCGGCGAAGGCGTGGCCGGCGCGCGCGGCGTGCTTCCAGTACTGGCTGAAGCGCGTGATCTGCAGATCGTGCCCGGTCATGGGGTGATCGATGTGGAGGATGCGATGGCCGCGGGCGCGCATGCGGCGACAGAGCTCGGGCTCTTCGCCGGCGATCAGCTCGGCGTCGTAGCCGCCGGCCTCCTCGAGGGCGCTGCGGCGCATGAGGACATCTCCTCCGCAGAACTCGGCGATGCCGGGCGCGTAGACCCAGTCGAGATCGAGGATGCGGTTGTAGATGGATGCTTCAGGGTGGATCTCGCGGCGATGGCCCCAGACGGCGACGACTGAGGGGTCCTCGAGCATGGGAGCAAGCGCGGCGTTAGCGAAATCCGGATGCAGGATGGTGTCGCCATCGAGAAAGAGAATGAACTCGCCTTTTGCCGCGCGCCATCCGGCGTTGCGCCCGAGTGCGGCGGTGGTTCGCTGCGCGTTGAGAACGATCACCTGCGCGCCATAGCTTGCGGCGAGTTCGGGACTGCCGTCTTTGGAGTTGGAATCGACGTAGATGAGTTCGGTGTTCTTCAGGCCAGGCGTGCGACGGACGGATTCAAGGCAGCGCGCGAGGCGCTGGCCTTCGTTGCGTCCGATGACGACTACCGAGATGGAAGGGGCGGCGGTCGTCATGTTCATGCGCGTATCTCGAGCAGATCATCGTGCGAGGAAAATTCGGGAGCGGGCTGCTTGTCCTTGCGCGGCAGGATGCGGGCCGGGATGCCGACGGCGATATGGTTCGCCGGCACGTCGGTGAGGACGACGGCGTTAGCTCCGATGGCCACGTCGTCGCCGATGTGAATGGGGCCGAGGATCTTGGCGCCCGCGCCCACGTCGACGCGATTGCCGAGCACCGGTGCTCCGCGCACTCCGGTGTGGCGCAGTCCGACGGTGACGCCATTGCGAATCACGCAGTCGTCGCCGAAGACCGCGTCTCCGCTGATCACGATGCCGCCGAAGTGATCGATGCGGAAGCGGCGGCCGAGGGTGGCTTCGCAGGGCAGTTCGATGCCGGTGAGGATTTCCGATACGGGCTTGAGCACCTTGTAGAGAAAGGAGAATGGCAGCCGCATCCAGCGCCGGCGGATGGTGTAGCGCCAGCGTCCGAAGCGGTAGGCAACCATGATCCACAGTCCCTGACGGGACCACTGGCGGTCATGGGTGCGCCAATCCTCGCGGAGGTTCTCAAACACGACCTGCTCCTAACGGAAGGCGAATCGCACGCATGGTGAAACGCGCATTCGCTGCATCGACACTTCTGGGGGCCCGGGTGCAACGCCGATCTGGGGAAATATGTCAGGCGCCGAGTTCACCGCGCTTAGCCTTCTCGACAATGCCGTATTTCTGCAGCTTGTATAGGAAGGCTTTATAGTCAATCTTTAACTGCGCCGCTGCCTGACGCCGGTTCCAGCGGGTTGCGCCGAGAGCATCAAGAAGGAGCTTGGTTTCCGCCTGGCGCGAACTCTGCTCCAGGTGGTCCATGGTTACGACATTGCCGTTGTTTCCGTTGCCGTTACTGCTCCCGTTCACGCGGCTGGTTTCGTGGGATCTCTCGGTCTGGAATTTCGCGGAGTGGGGCTTCTCGGACTGGGGAGCGCAGGTGGAACGGAGCTGCACGATCTCGCGAGCAAGCACGTCGGCATCCTGATACACCAGATAGCGACGCATCACGTTTTCTACTTCGCGCACGTTGCCCGGCCAGCTGTAGCTGAGCATCGCCTCCTGCAATTCGTTGGTGATAATCGGGGCCGTCATTCCCGGGGGAAGATGTCTGCGCAGCAAAGTCTCGGCCAGCGGAATAATCTCCTGCGGGCGTTCGCGCAAAGGCGGAATCACAATATTGATGACATTGAGCCGGTAATAAAGATCTTCGCGGAAAGTGCCCTCTTCAATGCCCCGGCGCAGATCGCGGTGGGTTGCGGCCATCACCCGGACATCTACCTTAACGATGCGGCGGCTGCCGAGGGGCTGCACTTCACCATCCTGCAAGACCTGGAGGAGCTTGGCCTGAAGGCGAATGTCCATGTCGCCGATCTCGTCGAGAAGGATTGTGCCGCCCTGGGCGAGTTCAAACTTGCCCGGCTTGTCGATGGTGGCCCCGGTGAATGCGCCCTTTTCATAGCCGAATAATTCGCTCTCGATCAGCTCGGAGGGTAGGGCTGCGCAGTTCAGCTTGAGGAATGGCTTGTTCTCACGCGAGGAGTAGGCGCATAGCCGGCGCGCCATAACCTCTTTTCCGACGCCGGTCTCTCCGTGCAAGAGCACCGGCACATCGGCCATTCCGACGCGGGAGAGGAAGGTCTCCGAATATCGCGGCACGACGGGAGTGGGAAGCTCTCCGGGTGAGCTGCCGTCGATTGGGATGGCGGTTGTGCGTGCGGACTCGATGACATCGTGAATCGTGTAATAGGAGTTCGGGTGTTCGAGCGGCGTCTTGAGAATATGCAGGCCGCGGATCGAGGTGCGGAACTCGCTGTGCAGGTCATAGAGCTCGTTCACCGCCAGAATCAGCGGCAGGTGCGGCCGCGAGGAACAAATCTCGAGGACGGCGTCCAGATCCTGCTGACGGCGCATACCTACATTCGAGACCACCGCCGCGACGACCAGGGCGGGATTGCGCAGATGCAGGAGCGCTTCGGGCAAGGTCCGGACCGGAAGCACACTGAGCCCATCCGCTTTGAGACTTTGGATCAGAGCGTCATGAGCCTGTGGATTTTCGCCAATCAGGAGAACAAGGCCGGACATACGTACCCCACGCAGAGTTCGAAAGGTCGAGGAAACAAAAAAATCAATCGACGTTAGTTACGGCTGTCGTGACACGACAACTCAACTTGGTAAGCGGATCATAGCGTCTGCAAAGTGGCGGAGCAAAACCACTTTTGTGTGAATTACCAATTTGAATTACCTGCTGACGGTACATAGGTAGTAGAAGTAACGCACTAAAAAGTTACCGTTGGAACCGTGAAAATGGCTTCGATTTGCGACTGTGCCTTCCCACTCTTTTCTACTGTTCCAACTGTTTCGGACTTTTAGAAAGTTATTCGGATCGACGAAATAGCTCTCTCCTCTTTACAGATCAACAAAATATTGTCAAACCGGCCCGCTGTCGCTTTGGCAAGCCGATTGCACCTTCGCAGGTCAAGTAGTTGCTGTGGCATGGCCCATGAGTAACCACAGATCTTCAGAAACGCGAAGGGTAAGAAGACAGTGAGTCTCAGTCGAGAAATTTATCCGAACCTTAAATTGCGAATCTACACGAGCGGGATTCGACAGAACCGCCTGGCGAGAATGCTGGGCATCGATGAAGCCCATCTGAGCCGGATCATTAACGGATTTCGCCAGCCCAGCCGAGACATCCGCGAGCAGATCGCGACCATCCTGCAGAGCGATCCCGAGTGGCTCTTCTACCGGATGCAGATCAATGACGAAAATCTGTCGGCTGAGCTGAAGAGCCCGGCCAAAGTTTGAACTGTTTCTGAATTTGCTGAATTGTTTCTGCCTGCACTGGAATAGACCGTTTCCCCGCGAATTTGAGCTTCGACAACAGCCCCTTTCAAGGTTGACAGCGCCGAAGCCTACGACTGACGAGATGCGAAATGGAAGCCTTGACTACAAGCCGGCCTCAATGGTTCGCGATTCAAACGCGGTACCGCCACGAACAACGCGTCGCGAGCGATCTCACCGCGAAGGGACTCGAGAACTATTTGCCGCTGCTGCGCGAAGTTCACGACTGGAAAGACCGACAGAAGGCCATCGAGGTCCCGGCGTTCGGAGGCTACCTCTTCGCCCGCTTTGAGCCGACGCAGCGCAATCGCGTGCGCGTGCTCGAGACGACCGGGGTGGTGCGGCTGCTCGGTCACCAGGGCGAGGTCGAAGCGGTTCCGGACGGCGAGATCGAATCGCTGCGGCGGTCGCTCAAGAGCGGCGCGCCATGCATCCGCCATCCATACCTGGCAAACGGGACGCTGCTTCGCATCGAGCGGGGCCCTCTCTCCGGTCTTGAAGGGCGCCTGGTGCGGACGGCCAATGCGGTGCGGCTGGTGGTGTGTGTGGCATCGGTGGGGCAGGCCATCGCCGTCGAAGTCGCCCGCGAAGATGTTGCGCCGATCGATGCGCAAGAAGCCGCGTTCGCCGATCGCTATCTGCAACAGGAATCAGGCGTGTGCGAACTGATCGAAATGCCCGCGCATGCCGCTCAACAGGAGATCGAGGCGCTTACAGGCCCCTCGAACAAGTTGTTTCACGTGTAAGGCCGTTTTGTTGTGAGCACCAAAGGCTCTGGTTTTCAGAAGACCCGCAGGCTCCCCCAGGTTCCACGATTTTGACCGATTTTGCAGTACTTGAGGTTTCAGATTTATGCCTTGCTTAAGCCCCGATTCTGTCGCTGTTCTTGGTGTGCCGTTCAACAATGTCACCATGGACGAGGCTGTGAAGATCATTGAGCAGAAGATCGAAGACGGCGGCTGCCACCAGGTGGCGACGGCCAACGTCGACTTCCTGATGCATGCCATCCGCGACGAGGAACTGCGGAATATTCTCTGCTCCTGCTCGCTGGTGGTTCCCGACGGCATGCCCATCCTGTGGTCGGCGCGGCTGATGGGTACTCCTCTCAAGGAGCGCGTCTGCGGCATCGACCTGGTTCCTCGCCTGGCGGAGCTCTCGGCGCGGCGCGGCTACAGCATTTATTTCCTGGGAGCGAGCGAGAAGAGCTCGCAACGCGCGGCTGAAATCCTCGAGCAGCGTTATCCCGGACTGCGCATTGCCGGCCGTTATTCGCCGCCCGTGCGTCCGCTCGAAAAGATGAACCACGAGGAGATTCTGGAGCGCATTGAGCGCGCCCGTCCGGACATTCTTCTGGTAGCCTTCGGCAATCCCAAGCAGGAGAAGTGGCTCTCCATGCACCGTGACCGGCTCAAAGTACCGGTGTCGATCGGCATTGGCGGCTCGCTGGACATGATCGCCGGCAAGCTGAACCGCGCGCCGCGCTGGATGCAGAAGACGGGTATGGAGTGGATCTACCGCGCCGCCCAGGAGCCGCGGCGGCTGGTGGGCCGCTACATCAGCGACGCTCTCACCCTGGGCCGCTACCTGCCGCTGCAGATGGCAGCGACCGCTTCGCAGCCCAGGACTTCCGGGCAGTCACGGATCATCCCCACCCTGCTTGGCAACACGGTGGTGATCTCGATCAAGGGCAACTTGACCGGGCGCCTGCTGACCGAATTTGAGACACACGCCCGCAATGCCAGCCAGTCGGGAATGCACGTAGTGCTGGACATGGCGCAGAGCGGCTACTTCGGGCCGAACACGCTGGGCTCGCTGGTGCAGCTGATGACATCGATGCAGAGACTCAACCTGCAGCTGTGGCTGGCCGAGATGCGTCCACATCTTACGCGGCTGCTGCGCAGCTCCAGGCTGGACAGCTACTTCAAGACAACCTCGAGCGTGAACGATGCGCTGTACAGGATCGAGAAGAGCGAACGCGCGTTGCAGACTTCGACGTTCCCGGAGCTGCGGTGGAAAACAGCCTCCCCAGTACAGATGCGCGTGGAGGCCATGCAGAGCATTTGCCAGACGGTGGCAGTCGGCAGCCAGAGCATGCATGTCGGCTTCGGTTCCGGCTTCACCCGTGCATCGCGATACGGCTTCAAGGTCTCCGTTTAGCGAGACCAGCGACACAAAAGCGGGATTGCCCCGCGGACGCTGACTCACAATTTGCACGGTCAATCTTTTAGGACCGGCAATGATTCGTCGCCGAAAGAAAGGCGCATTTTGCTTATGACACACCTCCTCTATGTCTCTCTTGGTCTCGTGCTGGTGGCAGTCACTCTTCCGCTGGTCCTGGAGCTGGCCCTGGTGACAGCGGCCTCCTGGCTGCCGGCACGGAGCCGACGCGAAGAGAAGTCTGGCGAGGAGTACCCGCTGGCGATCGTGATTCCGGCGCACAACGAAGAGATGCTTATCTCCCGGTGCGTCGCCAGCGTGCTCGAATCTGCCGGACACAGCTCGCGGACGCGGGTTTTGGTGGTCGCGCACAACTGTACCGACGGCACAGCGGAAGCAGCGCGCCGGGCCGGGGCCGAAGTGCTGGTCTTTAACGATGCTGACGCACGCGGCAAAGGCTTTGCGTTGAGCCACGGCTTTGAGCATGCGCTCAACGGAAAGGCGCAGGCGGTCATGGTGATCGACGCGGACTCGGTGGTTTCCAAGAACCTGGTCTCGGAAGTAAAAGGTGCGCTCGCCAATGGCGCGCAGGCGGTGCAGTGCCGGTACGAGATGGAGAGCCCGACCGAGAAGATTAGCGGCCGCCTGGCGGCCGTGGCCTTCCGGGCCTTCAACGTGATCCGGCCGCGCGGACGCGAGCGGCTTGGCCTTTCGGCGGGTATCTTCGGCAACGGCTTTGCGCTCACCCGCAGGCTGCTGAACGAGGTGCCTTATGGAGCCTTCTCCGTGGTTGAGGATCTCGAGCACCACCTCCATCTGGTCCTTGCCCGCAAGCGGGTGCAATACCTTGAGACTGCGCGGGTTTTGGCTTCTCTGCCGGCCTCGAAGCAGGGGGAAAATGTGCAGCGCTCGCGCTGGGAAGGGGGAAGATTCCACGCTGCCCGAACCTGGACCTGGCCTCTGCTGAAGCAGGTGGTGCGCGGAAAGCTGCGCATGGCCGAGCCACTGCTCGACGTTGCCGGCCTGCCCATGGCCTACGGAGTTTTCGTCCTGTTGCTGGCCCTCTGCATACCGGTGACGGGGGTTCGCATCTACGCTCTCGCCTCGCTGCTGGTGATCGTGCTTCATGTGCTGGCCGCGGCGGCCAGCGGACCGGACTTTATGAAGACACTTGGCTACCTGGCGATGGCGCCGATTTACATCGTCTGGAAGCTGCGACTTCTGCCTTCTGTGCTGCGCGGATCGGCGGGAAATGCGGCCTGGGTTCGCACGAATCGGGACTCCAACTTTAGGAGTATTTCCTAATTTTCAGGCTGATTGCATGATTAGGAACACTGGCACCGGCCTGAGCAAACATTATTCGTTCCTGGCCTCGATTGTTACGAAAGGTCTGCCATTATGAGATTCGCACTTCGGTCAACTCGGACAACCTGTATCGGACTGGTCATGAGTCTGGGTGCGCTGCCATTGCTTGCTCAACAGGGAACAACGGCTTCGTCAACTCCAGATCAGACCACCGCCGTGCCGCAGCTGAAGCAGAGCCCGGAAAAGAAGCTGCAGAGCTTTGAGCCCGCGGTGGATGAAGAGTATCAGCTCGGTGCAGGTGATGAGATCAGCCTTGATTTTCCCGGACGGCCGGAGCTGTCGCGGAAATATATTATCGGTCCCGACGGACGCATCACACTGCCCATCTCCGGTCCGATGACGGTTGCCAATCTTACTCGCGCCGGCGCGGCCAAGGCGATTGTCGACGCTCTCTCATCGGATTACACGAACCTGACCGTCACGGTAAACATCGATAAGTACGGCTCGAACCGGGTTACGGTGCTCGGCAACGTGCAACATCCGGGCGTCTTCTACTTCGACAACACCCCGACCCTGCTCGACGCGGTTTCCCGCGGAGGGCTGCAGTCCACTCCATCCAACAAGGACGGCCTGCCCGACCGCGTCATGATTTATCGCGGCAACGATCAGGTACTGGAAGTCGATCTGCGCACGCTGCTGAGAAGCGGCAGCGCCATGGCTGATATCCGGCTGCGGCGCAACGACATTGTCTTTATCCCTTCGCAGGCCGATCAGTTCGTCACCGTGCTCGGCGAAGTCAGAAATCCCGGCGCCATTCCGCTGACTCCGGAATCGACGCTGCCCTCGGTGCTGGCTCAGGCCGGCGGCCTTGGCGAAATGGCGGGAACGTCACCCAACATCCAGATCATCCAGAAGTCGGCCAACACCTCCCGGGTTGTTCCCTGGAAGCAGTTGATGACCCCAACTGGCGTGGCCGAGGTGAGGCTGCAGCCGGGCGATGTCGTCGTCGTTCCCAGGAGCGGTTTCAACAAGGTGGCTTATGTCATGCAAAAGATCAGCCCGATAACAAGTTTGCTGACGCTGGGTACCCTGGCCGGTCTTCCCTAGGCCAGTAAGGTTCCTCGCCGCCGGATGCGGCGAGTATCAGAGATTTGGATTTACTTGCAGTACCGGACCCCCAAGGACACGAAATTCATGTACATCACCCCACGGCATCTCGAACCACAGGCAGCTCCGCCGCCTCCGCCAGCACCTCGTCCGTCGGCACCGGCAGGTGCAATACGGATCAATGTGCTCAGGAGCCTGAAGATCCATGCGATCACGGCGAGCCTGATTGCCCTCGTGACCTGTGGGCTGGGGTTGGCGGTCCTGCTGCGCCATCGCCCGACATTCTCGGCGACCAGCATCATTTATGTTTCGCCCAACTTCCCCAAGACGCTCACCGACGACCGCGAACAGCAGTATCAGTACGAAACCTACATTCAGGAAGAGATCCACACGGTCGCGCGTTACGACGTAATCGCGGACGCGATCAAGAAGCTGCCGCCGGGCACATGGCAATTCCCGGGTGAGAGTGAAGAATCCGCTGTGGGACGTCTGCAGGGATCTCTGGATATCGCTCGTATCGGCAATACTTACCAGGTAGGCATCACGTTGCAGGGCTCGCGTCCCGGTCGTCTGGCCGAGATCGTGAATGCCGTGACCAACACCTACATCGAGAAGGCGAAGGATGAGGAGTTCTACGGACGCGATGAACGCCTGGACACCCTGCGCCAGGAGCGCGCACGCATTCAGTCCGAGCTCGATTCACTTCTTCAGGAACAGGCCACCATCGCCAAGTCCCTCGGCGTAGCCATCGTGAACGGCCAGGGATCCGATCCCTTTGACAGCCAGCTCGAAAAGATGCGCACCGACCTCGACACCGCGCATTCGCAGCGCATTCAGGCGGAGGCGCAGCTCAGCTCGATCGAGAACGGCGATCCGTCAGCTCCCAACTCCGCGTTGAGCGCGGCTGCCGACGAAATCGTTGCCGGCGACCCTCAGCTTACCGCTCTGAAAACGTCGCTCGGCCAGAAGCGGAGCGAGCTGCTTGGAACACTTGCCGGCCTGACTCCCAACAATCCGCTGCGAAAGCAGACGGAAGAGCAGCTGGCCGACACCGAAGCCGCGCTGCAGAAGATGCAGGCCAGCCTGCGCGCGAAGGCAGCGGCCCGCCTCGAAGAGAAGCTTCACGCAGAGGTGAATCGCGCGGCAACTGTAGAGTCCAGGCTGCTGCACGATCTGCAACAGCAGACGAATGCCGCCACCACCGCTACTCCGAAATTCCAACGCTCCGACGAGATCAAGGCCGATGTCGAACGCCTGCAGACGCGCTACAACGCGATCGACGAACGTATCGGCAATCTCGAGCTCGAGAGCAGCTCGCCGGGATCCGTGCATCTGTTCCAGCCGGCACGAGCTCCGCTTGGCCCCGCGCCCAGCAAGACCCACAAGTATCTGCTCATGCTGTTTCCCATCTCCATTCTGCTGGGAGTCGCGGCGGCAATACTGTTTGACCTGCTGGATCCGCATCTCTACACCGGGGCAGATGTCGAAGCCGTGATGGGCTTCTCACCGATCGGTGTGCTTCTTGACGATCGCGAAGTAACGCAGCTTGTCTACGACGAATGCGCATTGCGCCTCGCCGCGGGTATCGATCACGCGGCCCACTCGGCCGGGGTGAGAACATTCGTAGTCACAGGAGTAACGGCCGGCGCAGGCACCACGACCATCGTGGGCCACATCGGCAGCACACTCGCCAAGCTGGGCCGCAAGACGCTGACGATTGATTCTTCCGGCAATACCAATCCGGTCGCTTATGCCACGGTCAACCTGGCGGACGCATCTCGAGTCTCTGAGACCAGCGGCGAGCAGGCTGCGCAGCGTGGACCCGGCACGGAGATCCAGTCAACCGTGGTCACCCAGCCTCTGAATTCGAAGGTGACTCCGCTGGCGACCAGCTTCATGGCCAAGGCGTTTCAGGAACTCACCAACGAATACGACATCGTGCTGATTGATGCCGCTCCGATCCTCACCTCTGCCGAAACCGAGTACCTTGCCCGGTTTGCCGATGTCACCATTCTGGTCGGCGAGTCGGCCAAAACGAAGAAAGCGGAGTTGAAGCGTTCGGCCCGTCTGCTGGAAAGGCTCAACGTGGGCGGTGTGGCCGTCATCATCAATAAGGTCGGTCTGCTGCGCGCCGAGAAGAGTCTGAAGCAGGACCTGACCGAGTTTGAAACACGCGTCAACAAGATGAATCTGCGGTGGCAGCCGAAATATCAGCGCGCCGCCGATGTGTCTCCGTTCGTCCCGTTTGTGGCCTCCGAGGATGTCGTCGAGGCTGAAGAGGTTCCGGCCGTCCGAGAAGCGTAAACGCAGCTCAAATCGAATCCCGGTCATGCATGCCAAGGAACAACGAAATCCCGGAAGGCGGCAACCATCCCGTGTCGAACACGGCGGAGCCGCACGTCCCTGAAAAGAAAGCGCAGAGTTTTTCCGAAACGCTGACCGCAATCTGGCAGCAGGTCCTCGGCCTGCCGCGCGTGGGCATCGACGATAACTTCTTCGAGAGCGGCGGCACATCTCTGCTGGCCACGGTACTCGTTTCCCGGATCAACGAGATGCTGCGCCGGGAGAATCAGGACGAGCTGTCGATCGCTTCGATCTTCGAACATCCCACACTGCGCGCCATGACTTCGCTGGTTCTGGGCAAGCCGGGCACGACGCCGGAGAGGGGCACTCCAACCCCAGCGATCGCTTCAGCGAAGGCATCTACAGGTTCGATTCCCTCTTCGGCAATCGCCATCATCGGCATGACCGGCCGTTTTCCCGGAGCCAACAGCGTCGAAGAGTTCTGGACGAACCTGGCCAACGAAGTAGAGTCGATCACCTTTTTCGAGCGCGAGCAGCTCGACAGCTTCGAGCGCGAGACTGCCAGCCGCTCCGATAACTACGTCGCTGCGCGCCCAATACTGAATGACGCGGACAAATTCGATGCCGCCTTCTTCGGGATCTATCCGAAAGAGGCGGCGCATATGGATCCGCAGCACCGCGTGTTCCTGGAATGCGCATGGGAGGTGCTGGAGCGCGCCGGCTACGATCCTTCCCATACAACGCATTCGGTAGGCGTCTTCGCCGGCTGCAGCATGAACACCTACTTCATGCGCAACCTCGCCACCGGCCGCGAGTTTCTCGAGGATTTCACCGGGTCCTACCAGGTGGGCAACTACGTGACCATGCTGGGAAACGATAAGGACTTCCTGCCCACGCGCGTTTCCTACAAGCTCAACCTGCGCGGACCCAGCATGACGGTGCAGACGGCGTGCTCGACCTCGCTTGTCGCCATCTGTCAGGCGGCTCAGAGCCTGCTTACCGGCGGCTGCGACATGGCCCTGGCGGGAGCCGTCTCCATCACCTTTCCGCAGCATCGCGGATATGTTCCGCAGGAAGGCGGTCTCGCCTCGCTGGACGGACACTGCCGGCCTTTCGACCGCGCGGCGAGCGGGACCGTTTTCGGGTCGGGCGCGGCCGTGGTTCTGCTCAAGCGCCTGGAAGATGCTGTCGCAGACGGGGACCAGGTGTTGGCTGTCATACGCGGCTTTGCGATCAACAACGACGGCTCGGTAAAGGTCGGCTACACGGCGCCCAGTGTCGACGGCCAGGCGCAGGTGATCCAGCGCGCGCAGAAGATGGCTGGCGTCTCGGCCGAATCGATCACCTATCTTGAAGCCCATGGCACAGGCACGCCGCTCGGCGACCCGATCGAGGTCGCGGGACTGAACAAGGCGTTTCGGGCATCGACCTCGGAAACAAGTTTCTGCTCGCTGGGGACTGCCAAGGCCAACGTCGGCCATCTCGACGTAGCTGCCGGAGGCGTCGGACTGATCAAGACCGTCCTGCAAATCCAGAATCGGGCGATTCCCAGGCTGCTTCATTTCGAGGAGCCGAACCCGCATCTCGAACTCGCGAACAGCCCGTTCTACTTCAGCCGCAAGCTCGAACCGTGGGAAGCGAACGGATCTCCGCTGCGCGCCGGGGTGAGCGCTTTCGGGGTTGGCGGCACCAATGCGCATCTGGTGGTCGAAGAGCCACCGCAGCTTCCGGCTTCCGATGCGGGGCGTGAGCACCAGCTTCTTATCTGGTCGGCGAAGACGTCCGCGGCGCTCGGCAGCCTCACACGATCGCTTGCCCGCCACTTATCGAATAGCGCAGATCTCAATTTTGCCGATGCAGCGTGGACTCTGCAGACGGGGCGCAGCCGTCATCATCTGAGGCGCGCGCTGGTTGCTGCCTCGGCGCAGGAGGCAACTGACGCTCTCAATGCCGGCGAAGGCGCAACCATTCTGAAGCAGGACAAGCCCTTCGAGAATCCCTCGGTTGTTTTTTGCTTTCCCGGTCAGGGTGTGCAGTCGATCGGCATGGGGCGCCGGCTCTATGACTCAGAGCCAGTCTTCCGCGAGGCGCTTGATCGCTGCAGCGAGTTGCTTGAGGGTCCGCTACGGGTACGGCTGGTCGAGGTGATCTATCCGGCTGAGCCCGGGGCCGAAGCGCAGACGCTGCTGAACCAGACGCTCTACGCGCAGCCCGCGATCTTCGCCTTTGAATACTCGCTTGCCCAGCTCTGGATGTCATGGGGTATCGGGCCCGTCGCTATGGTCGGCCACAGTGTTGGCGAGTATGTCGCCGCCTGCGTGGCCGGAGTTTTCTCGCTCGAAGACGCGCTGCGGTTGATCGACGCCCGCTGCCGCCTGATGCAGGATCTGCCGCGCGGCTCGATGCTGGCTGTCCGCAAAGACGAAGCCACGGTCGCGCAACTGATTGCAGATCGGCCCGACCTCGACCTCGCTGCTGTCAACAGTCCGCAGCTTTGCGTTGTCTCCGGTCCGGGTGCAGCCATCGACAGCTTCATTCAGAAGCTGGATGGCGAAAAGATCGTGAGCCGGCCGCTGGCGACTTCGCACGCCTTCCACAGCCGTATGGTGGAACCCGCGCTAGCGCCGTTTGCCGAGGTCGTGCGGACCATTGAGTTCGCCGAGCCTTCTATTCCCTACGTCTCGACGCTGACCGGCAAATGGATCACGCTGGACGAAGTCTCGAAGCCGGAATACTGGACGAGTCAGCTTCGCCGGACGGTGCGCTTTGCGGATGCGGTTCGCGAGATTCTCAACACACCTGAGCGCATCATGTTGGAGGTCGGCCCAGCGGAGACGCTGGTGCCACTCATTCGCCAGACTGCCGGCCCGGGATCCGGAGCGCCTGCCGCGCTTTCGTCACTCGGATCTGCTCGCGATAATGCGCCCGACGACAAGGCCCTTCTTACAGCGCTTGGCTCTCTCTGGACACTGGGCGCAAATCCCGACTGGAATGCTTTCCACGTCGGCTATAGGCGTAAGCGAGTTCTGCTGCCTACGTATCCCTTTGAGCGCCACAGACACTGGGTGGACGCACCGGCTTCGAAACCCGCGCAGCCACAGTTGGCCACAGCGGCAACAAGACCGCTTCTCTCCTTCGATCAAATTCAGGCATCTGTGCCACCTGCTGAGGTTTTAATCATGGCTACACCTGCTCCTGCCGCCCCAAGCGACACCATGCTGACTGAGCTCAAGGCTCTGATTACCGATCTCTCCGGCACTGAACTGAGCGACGCTGAGCCTGACGCCTCATTCCTCGAACTTGGCTTTGACTCGCTGTTCCTCACCCAGCTCACACAGGGTATTCAGAGCAAGTTCCGCGTCAAGCTGACGTTCCGGCAGATCATGGAGAGCTATCCCACGCTTGGATCGCTGAGTGCGCACCTGGATTCAACTGTCGCGCCCGAGCTTCGCACCGCTCCCGTGGTGGCACCGATTCCGGTGCAGGCAGTTCAGACATTCCCGGTTCAGGCGGCGGCACCGGTTCAGGTTGGTCCTGTCGCGCCGATTCCTCCGGCAGCGTTTGCACCTGCTCTGGCTCCAGCTCCGGCCGGCTCCTATGAAGCGCTTTTTGCGGGGCAGTTGCAGGCGCTTACCAGTCTGTTCCAACAACAGATGGCGTTTCTGCAGGGCCATGCGCCGGTCGCCACGGCTTCTGCTCTTGCTACAGTTACAAATTTGCCGGTACCCGCGCAATCAGTAACTATTTCAGATACAAAAGCGACTTTGCTGGCGGCAGCTGCTGCGCCGCCTGCGGCACCGACGAGCTCGTCGACCATCGAATCGAAGCCTGCGAAGGCCGCCTTCACTCCCTTCAAGCCGTTGCAGCGTGGCGAAACCGGCGGGTTGAATCCGGCGCAGGAGACTTACCTCAAGGACCTCATCCAGAGCTACACTGCGCGGACGCCCGGATCCAAGCGCTTCACGCAGGATCACCGTGGCGTTTTTGCCGACGGGCGTGTCGTTTCCGGTTTCAATGCGCAGACCAAGGAGCTGGTCTATCCACTGGTCGTGAACAAGGCCTCCGGTGCTTATCTCTGGGACAACGACGGGAACCGCTACATCGACATCCTCAACGGCTACGGTGCAATCCTCTATGGCCATTCGCCGGACTTCATTGTTGAAGCTGTGCGCAACCAGCTCGATCTTGGCTTTGCCATCGGGCCGCAGACGGAGCTGTCCGGCATCTGCGCCGAGCTGGTCAGCGAGCTGACCGGCATGCAGCGCGTTACCTTCTGCAACACCGGTTCGGAAGCGGTGATGGGCGCGATGCGCCTGGCTCGCACGGTGACGGGTCGCAACCTGGTGGTGCTCTTTACCGGCGACTATCATGGCAGCTTCGACGAAGTGCTGGTGAAGGCCGTCGGAAAGCAGCGGTCGATGCCGGTGGCGCCGGGCATTCCGCGCGAGAGCGTGGCCAATATTCTGGTGCTTGACTACGGCACTCCGGAGAGCCTGGAGATCATTCGCCAGCGCGGTGATGAGATTGCCGCGGTGCTGGTTGAGCCTGTTCAGAGCCGTCATCCTGAGCTGCGGCCGGTGGAGTTTCTGCGCGAGGTGCGCAAGATCACCGAACAGAGCGGCTCGTGCCTGATATTCGACGAGGTTGTGACCGGTTTCCGGACACACTCCGGAGGCATGCAGTCCCTCTACGGGATTCGCGCCGATCTTGCTACCTATGGAAAGGTGGTTGCCGGCGGCTTGCCGGTCGGCGTGCTGGCGGGCAGCCCGGCATATATGAACGCACTCGATGGCGGCGCCTGGCAGTATGGTGACGACTCGTTCCCGCAGGTCGGTGTCACCTTCTACGCGGGAACTTTCATGCGCCATCCGCTGGCGCTGGCTGCGGTTCGCGCCAGTCTCGAGCACATCAAAGAGTCGGGAGCATCGCTGCAGACCGATCTTGCTAAGAAGACCAGCTCGCTGGTCGCCGATCTGAACTCGATGTTCCGCGACTTCTCGTATCACACGACGATCGAGACCTTTTCATCGTGGTTCTACATGAGCGCGCCCACTGAGCCAAAGCTGGCGCGCCTGCTCTACTATCACCTGCGCGAGAAGGGCATTCACATTCAGGAAGGTTTCCCATGCTTCCTGACCACGGCGCACACCCATGCCGATCTTGAGTTTGTCCGCGAGGCATTCCGCTCCAGCCTGCGCCAGATGCAGGCCGGTCACGCGATTGGTCATGGCGAGACATCGGCTGTTGTCGACGCGCCGGCTGCTCAGGAAAAGACGGAGGCCGCCGCGAGCTTGCCCGTTGCTGCATCCGCGCCAGTTGAGCGCGACATCCAGATCACCGAGCCGCAGCGCGAAATTCTCTTTGGCACGCAGCTTGGCGATGAAGCCAATTGCTCTTTCAATGAAGGCACCTCGCTGCGCCTCAAGGGCGAACTGAATGAAGCGGCGTTGGTCCGCAGCATCGAGCAGCTTGTTGCCCGGCATGAAGCGCTGCGCGCTGTCGTGCGCGAAGACGGCGAGACGGTGCACATCACGGCGGAGATCCCGCTGCCGCTGGAGCGAGAAGACCTGAGTTCGCTTGCGCCCGAAGCGCGCGATGCGAGTCTCAAGGAGTTTATTGGCGAGCAGGCGTTCACGCCCTTCGATCTGCAGCACGGCCCGCTGTTCCGCATGCGGCTGGTTCGTCTGGCTCCTGCCGAGCATGTGCTGATCTTCAGCGCTCATCACATCATCTTTGACGGATGGTCGACCAACGTCCTCTATTACGAGCTTGGCGAGTTTTACAACGCTGCGGTCTCAGGCAAGGCAGCCTCACTGCCCGCGCCTCTCACCTTCAGCCAGTATGCTGCGGACGAGAATGCGCGTCACGAGTCGGAGGAGAACAGCGAAGTCGAGGCCTATTGGCTGAATGAGTTCAAGACCACGCCCTCGGTATTGCAGCTGCCCACCGACCGGCCGCGTCCCGCGATGCGCGGCAACCAAGGCGCAACGCGGCGCTTCGTCTTTCCGGCCGAATTTCTGAGGGCAGTGAAGAAGGCCGGCGCAAAGCAGGGGAGCACGCTGTTCGCCACGCTGCTCGGCGGCTTCTCTCAACTGATTCATCGGCTTTCGCAGCAGGACGATGTCGTCATTGGCATACCGATGGCTGGGCAGTCGCTGCTTGAGAATGGCGGCACGCTTGTCGGACACTGCGTCAACTTCCTTCCTATCCGCAGCCGTTTCGATGCCGCCCAGTCGCTGGCTGACTCGTTCAAGCAGGCGCGCAAGAAGCTGCTCGACGCGCAGGACCACCAGAATTACACCTACGGAACGCTGCTGCGTAAATTGAAGATCCAGCGCGATTCCTCGCGCCTTCCTCTGGTTGAGGTGCAGTTCAACGTGGAGACGGTCGGCGCCGGCCTGAAGTTCGACGGCCTCGACGTCGACCTTGCGGGTAACCCGAAGACCCACGTCAACATGGACCTGTTCTTCAACTTCATCGATCGCAGCAACGAGTTGTGGCTGGACTGCGACTACAACACCGGACTGTTCGATGAAGCAACCATCGTGCGCTGGTGCGGTCATCTGCAGGCAATCCTGCAGGCATTTGTCGATGATGCTGCACAGGCCTCCGGCCAGGTATCCGTGCTCACCGCCGCTCAAAAGCAGCAACTGCTTATCGACTGGAACAAGACAGCGACCGACTATCCGCGGACGAGCTCCATCCATCGCATTTTCGAGGAGCAGGCCCGGCGTACGCCTGATGCGATCGCACTGACTGCGGGCGACCAGTCGCTGACTTACTCCGAGCTGAACGAGAAGGCAAACCAACTGGCGCATTTCCTCGATAGCAACGGGGTAAAGCCGGGCGCGCGGGTTGCGCTGTGCCTCGATCGCTCGCTCGAAGTCATCGCCGGACTGCTGGCGATTCTGAAAGTGGGCGCAGCGTATGTGCCGGTGGACGCGAGCTACCCGGCGTCGCGTCTCACCTTCCTGATTGAAGACTCACAGGCGCAGGCGCTGCTGACCGACCGCGCCATCGCTGCCAAGCTGCCGGAGCTGGACACCAATGTGATCTGTCTCGATGCGGACTGGCCGGCTATTGCGCTCGAATCGGGCGCTAATCTCGGGCACAACGGCGGATCCGAAGACCTGGCGTACGTGATGTACACCTCAGGCTCGACCGGGAATCCCAAGGGTGTTCTCGTGCCGCACCGGGCTGTCACGCGGCTGGTAAAAAACAACTCCTTCGCCAGCTTCTCTGCCGAAGAGGTGTTCCTGCAGCTCGCTCCTCTGTCTTTCGATGCTGCCACCTTCGAGATCTGGGGCGCTTTGTTGAATGGCGGCCGCCTGGTCCTGGCCCCCGCTGGCCGGGTGACACCGGAAGACATCGGCGGGCTGATTCGCCGGCATGACATTACGACGCTGTGGCTTACCGCGGCGCTCTTCCATCTCATCGCCACTACGCATCTTGAGAGCCTGCGGCCGCTGCGTCAGCTTCTCGCCGGCGGCGATGTCCTCTCCGTCACCCACGTGCGCCGTGTGCTTGAACAGTTGCCGCACCTGCGGCTGATCAACGGCTATGGGCCGACTGAGAACACGACTTTCACATGCTGCCACACGATTACTCTCGACAGCCTGACCTCGGGAACGGTGCCGATCGGCCGCCCGATCTCAAACACTCGCATATACATCGTCGATGCGGCAATGCAGCCGGTGCCTGCGGGAGTGACCGGCGAGCTCTTTGCCGCCGGAGACGGCGTTTCGCTTGGCTACATGAATGCCCCTGAGCTGACCGCAGAGAAGTTCCTGAGCCACACCTTCGCGCCGGGTCTTACCGAACGGCTCTACCGCACCGGCGATCTGGCCCGCTACCGCACCGATGGCACAGTCGAATTCCTGGGCCGGGCCGATACCCAGGTCAAGGTTCGCGGTTACCGCATCGAGCTGGCCGAGATCGAATATGCGCTCGAGCGCTCGCCGCTGGTCAAGGCAGCCGTCGCCTGTGTGCGTACTGACTGGGTCACCGAGCATGACGCCCCGGGAGACAAGCGGCTGGCAGCTTACGTGATTCCAGAGCGCGCTGGGGACACGAGCGGTCTGGTTGCCGAACTTCGTGCGCACCTGAAGACTCAGCTGCCCGAATATATGCAGCCGGCAGCGATCATGGCGGTTGAGAGCTTTCCACGGACGGTGAACGGCAAGGTAGACCGCCGTGCTCTGCCTGCGCCCCAGCCGGAGCAACTGATGCGCGAACGGGCGATTGTCTACCCGCGCAACCCGATGGAGGAAAAGCTTGCAAAGATATGGTGCGATGTTCTAACTCTTAAGGAAGTTAGCGTCGAAGATAGTATTTTCGAGTTAGGCGGCGATTCGTTGATGATCTTCCGCATCAACACGATCGCCAACCAGGCGGGTATCAAACTATCTGCCCGGGATATCTTTCAATACAAGACGATCGCGGCGATCTGCGCGCAGGTTCAGGAGAACCGGCACGACAAGACCGCCGAACTGATCGGAGCGACGATCCAGCCAGTTCCCCGCTCGCTGCATCGCCGACCGCGTACGGTGTTGCAATAACACAAACGATCAATTGCAACTAGATCTCCGTAACCTGCAGCATATCTACTGGCGTCCTATGGTTCGTTCTGATTCTGTGAGTACGGTGCAAAATTTGAACTCTGACGATCCGTCCGTGGCCGAGGGTGCCGTGGGGGCGGACTCGTCGCTGGACGGGGTTTACGTCTTCCCGGCCGGGCTCGAGCAGAGCCGCTACTGGCTGCTGGATCAGCTCGCGGGCGCCTCGACGGCCTCGAATATGGCTGTGGCCTTCCGCCTTGAGGGTCCGGTGCGGGATGACATCGCTGAGGCATGTGTGCGCTCGCTGGTGCTGCGCCATGAGGCGCTGCGGACGACGTTCAGGATGGTCGACGGAAGCCTATCGCAGATCATCTCCGAGGAGCCCGCTTACAGCTTTACGGTTTCCGACCTGCGCAATCTCGATGTTTCTGAACGTACCGAACGCGCCGAAGAACTGATCCACGATCACAGCCGAATCCAGCTTGATCTCGCCAGCGGGCCGGCTTTTTTCGTACACCTGATTCACGTAACCGATCGCGAGCATTTCCTGGCCTTCACGGTGCACCACATTGCCTGTGACGGCTGGTCGAATGGAATTCTCATTCGCGACTTTGCCGATCTCTATGCGGCTGCCGCTGACGGCCGCGATCCTTCTCTGCCTGAGCTCCCGTTTCAGTTCGCCGATTTCACTGTCTGGCAGCAGGAATGGCTGGAGAGCGCAGCCGCGCAGGTGGCACTGGGCTTCTGGAAGGAGCATATCCGGCGGGAGATGCCGGCCGTCGCCCTGCCGACCGATTCACCGCGCACAGCGCAGAAGAGCGCCCCAGGCGACATCGAGGGCCGGCTGTTGTCGCCGGAGCTCACGGCGCGACTCAAGAACTATTGCCGCCGGCATGACGCCACCATGCACCAGGTGCTGCTCGCGGCTTTCGAAGCGCTCATCTCGCGCTACACCGGCCAGAGCGAATTCCTGCTCGGCTCGACGATCGCCAACCGCACCCAGCCGGGAATGGAAAACATCGTCGGGCGCTTTGCGCATCCGCAGGTCATTCTGGGGGACGTGCGCGGCAATCCCAGCTATCGCGAGCTTCTCGGCCGGGTTATCGACTGGAGTGCAAAATCTTACGCTCACCAGGATCTGCCTTTCTCGCGGCTCACAGAAGAGTTCCAGATAGACCAGGCGGGCGCAACTTCGCAGTTCCTGCAGGTCTATTTCGTTTATCAGAAGGCCTTCATGCAGCCGCAGGCTGCGGGTGAACTGCGCATCGTTCCGCGGCCGTCGGTGAGTGGCGGGGTTAATTTCGACATGCTGGTGAGCATCGTCGAGCGCAACGAAGGCCCCCGGCTGCAGATCGAATACAACACGATCCTGTTCGAGCGCGGGCGCGTGCTGCGGCTTCTCAATCAATACACGCGCATCCTCGAAGCGGTGATGGATGACGACGTGCTGCGGGTCTCCGACTTGCCAATGCTCTCCCAGGAGGAGCATGCGGCTTTGAGCAGTGCTGGCCGGAGCCACGCGGCGAGCGCGGAGGCTTCCGGGAGCACCGAAGCGGAATTCGCTTCGCTCGTCGAGGTGTTCGATCGCCACGCCAACGCCCTCGGCAATGCGCCTGCCATCATCCTGAGTGAATCGCAAATCAGCTGGAAGGGGCTCCGCAATCGCAGCCTCAGCTTCGCTCAGTCAATGGAACGGCGGGGTCTGCTTGCGGGCCAGATAGTAGCACTGCGCCTGCAGCCGGACGCTGATTCCGCTGCTGCCGCGATCGCCGCTCTGCGCATAGGCGCCGTCGTACTGCCTGTCCCTGCCAGCGTCAGTTCCGCGGAATGGCGGGGGATCCGGAGCCAGCTGAAACCCGCTCTGTGCCTGGCCGGACGCGACTTCGCCGAAAAGTTCTCGTCGGTAACGGCGTACGAGCAACTGGAAGCGGATGTTGTGGTTGACCGGCCTGTGGGCGATCCGCCTGCCGCGACCGACGCAGCGTGGCTTGGAACGAGAATAACTAACCATGAAAGATACGAATTTACGGCTGTCTCCCATGGCGCTACCCTGAGAAGCCTGCACGGTGCTGCCCACGCGCTTGGAATCGAGGCGGGCGATTGTGTCTTCGTCTCGCCGGCAAACGAGGTTTCGCCGCTCGCCGCAACCGATGCATGGACCGACTTGCTTCTGCCGCTGCTTTCCGGTGCAAGCATCGTTTATCCCGGCAGTGGCAGGTCAGAACAGCTCAACCTGATTTTCGACCGGGAGCAGGTTTCCTTCGCATTCGGCACGCCGCCTGAATGGTCTCATCTTCTGGATACATGGCCTGGCGATCGCAGGATCAATCTCGTATCCCGCGGGTCCCGACTCTCTCCGAGCCTCGCCGCCAAGGTAGCAACGTCCCGCTGCCGCGCCTGGTCGTTGTTTTCGTCGGCCAGCACCGCGGGTCCCGCCGGAGTCGCGCGCCTCGACGTTTCACAGCAGCCGCGGCAGTGGCCGACAGCACCGTTGCCGGGGGATACTTTGCGGATTCTCGATGAATCGGGCAATCCGGCTCCCTTTGCTGTCCCCGGCGAACTGGTTGTTCATCGTGGTTCCGATCGGCTCGGTACAGGGTATGCCGCGAGCTACTCTCCGGATCGCGGATTCGAAGTGCTCGATCAGCTCGATCGCACGGTCAGTCTTCACGGACACCGCCTTCGTTTGTGCGAGCTGGAGGACCTGCTTCTTAACGAACCATTGGTGGCAGATGCCGGGGCCGCCATTCGGCCCGATGTAAACGGCATACCTGTGCTGGTCGCCTACGTTGCGGGCCGAAACGGGCAAAATCCTTCCATCGCGGCGATCCGGACACACGTCAAGTCTGTTGCTCCACAGCATCTTGCCTCAGCCGAGATCGTTCCGGTGGTCTCCATTCCCCGCCGGCTCGATGGTTCCGTGGACGTTGAGGTTCTTCCTATCCCCGGCTCTTCGCCGCAGGCCACGGTCGAGGACAGCGGATTTGTTCCGCCCCGCGACGAGCTTGAGACTACCCTGGTTTCGATCTGGGAGTCGGTGCTGGGTGTGCATGGCATCGGCATCCGCACCAACTTCTTTACTCTTGGTGGCTATTCGCTGATGATCGTGCGGCTCTTTGCGAATATCAACCGCGCGCTCTCCCTGTCGCTGCCGATTACCACCATCTTCAATGCGCCCACCATTGAGCAGCTGGCGGATATCATTCGCGGCCGTACGCTTTACTCGCCGCTGGTGCCGGTGCAGCCCAAAGGCTCGAAGCCGCCCTTCTTCCTCATCCACTCGTACCTGCTCTACGGAGGACTGCCGTCGGTGCTGGGCGAAGAGCGGCCCTTCTATGGCCTGCGCGAGCTTAACGAGTCGATGGCAATGGAAGAGCGTGTGGCTCTATATGCGAAGGAGATCCGCTCGGCCCAGCCCCACGGCCCGTACTACATCGGCGGATGGTGCGCCGCCGGCCCGCTGGCGGTCGAGACGGCGCGGCAGATCATCGAATCGGGCGAGGAAGTGGCGATGGTGGTGCTGTTTGACTCCTGGCGCCCCGGATACGCTGCGGAACTGGCGGTGCAGCAGAAGCATATGCCGGAGATGACGCTCCGGGCCCGCCTGGACAGGAAACTCCGGTTCCACCGCGGCAAGCTTCAGCCGCTGTCTCCCCGTGAACGGGCGAGATATGCATGGAATGCGATCAAGCAGAAGGTGTCGTCCACACGCGGCAAGGTCTATCTGAAGCACTGGGCATTTGCGCAGCGGCTCTTTCAGTCTCTCGGGCTGCCGCTGCCGCATTTCATGCACAACGTGAGCCTGCAAACCTTCGAATCGATCCGCACCTACAGCGGCAAGTCTTTTCCCGGACGCATTACGCTCATTCGCGCCACCGACGCCGTCTACATTCCAGGAGCCGAGCCGGGCTGCGGCTGGGGCGCACTGGCTTCCAAGGGCGTCGACGTCGAGTGGGCTCCCGGGAATCATGAGACCATGTTCATCGAGCCGAATCTGAGCGTGGTGGGCGATATTCTCCGCGGCAGCCTGGAGCGGCCTCAACCTGCCGACGCCTGATTCTCATCGTTATGGGTAATCCTCCCGTTGCGGATCAAAGTCCCGCCTGCCACCCCGGAGCTAACGAAGTCCACATCTGGAGGCTTGAGCCGGAGCCTCTTGTGGATCTTTCGGGTTATTCCGATCTGCTCAGCGGCGATGAGCAGCAACGCGCTGCGCGCTTCCGTTTCCCGCATCTAACCCGCAACTTCATCGTCGACCACGGCCGGATGAGGCTGATCCTCGGCGCTTATGCCGGGGTTGCGCCTCGCGATCTTATATTCACCTTCAATGAATTCGGCAAGCCGGAGCTGGCGGATGTCTCCGCCTCCCTGCGCTTCAATCTCTCCCACACAAACGGGCTGAGTCTGCTGGCGCTCTGTCTTGATTCTCCGGTGGGCATCGACGTCGAAGCCGTGCGGCCGATGAATGACTGGAGTGACATCGCCCAGTCGCATTTTTCGCAAAGCGAAATTGCGGCGTTGCAGGAAACGGCGGAGGCCGACCGGCAGAACGCCTTCTTCCGATGCTGGACGCGCAAGGAGGCTTTCCTCAAGGCTCACGGACGAGGACTCTCCATACCGCTCGACTCCTTTGCGGTGAGCCTCGACCGGGAAGAAACGCCCGCGCTTCTTGAATGCAAATGGGATCCGGAGGAGACGAGGCGCTGGTCATTCGTGTCGCTTGACCTCGGAGCGCAATTCGCCGGAGCTCTCGCTGTGAGGGGGAAAGACTGGAGCGTTCGCCACTTTGACTGGATCGCGGATCGATCACTCATCTCGCCATAACTTAGCGCGATTCGTTCGAGAGAATGGCGACGCTGTCGGGCGGAAGGAAGATTTTTTCTCCGGTCGTCTGCACTCCATTCGGCGATGCAAGCACCACGGGCAGGAGGCCGGGATTGGGGAGCTCGGCCGGTTGATCGCCGAGGTTGCAAAGGACTCTCACGGCGCCGTGCTCTCCGTTCCGGTCCAGGGTGAGCCAGCGGTCGTGTTCGTCGAAAGCAACTGTAATGTTGCGGAGATCGCCGTCGTTGAGCGGCGGCGAGTTGCGGCGAAGATGGATGAGCTTTCGATACCACTCAAGCATCTCTGCGTGGCGGCCGTCGCCGATTTCCTCCCAGTGAAGCTTTGAGCGCCGGAAGGTTGCGGGATCTTCAGGATCGGGAATGGACGCAGGATCCCAGCCGAAGGCAGCAAATTCGCGGCGGCGGCCTTCGGAAACAGACTTCGCCATTTTGGGATCGTCGTGATCGGCGAAGTACTGGAAGGGCGTCGAAGCAGCGAATTCTTCTCCCTGAAAAAGCATCGGGACAAAGGGCGCGGTGAAGACCAGGGCGGCGGCGACCTTTGCGCGCTGCATGCCAACGATCTGTTCGACACGGTCGCCGATGGCGCGGTTGCCGACCTGGTCGTGGTTCTGGATGTAGCCGAGGAAGCGGTGCGCTGAAAGTCCCTCAACCGGACGGCCGTGGTGGCGCCTGCGATAGAGGGAGTATGCACCGTCGTAGACGTAGACGCGGGTGAGAGATTTGGCCAGCTGCTCGAGGGTGCCGAAGTCCTGGTAGTAGCCTTTGCCCGGCTCGGAGTGAAGGACGGTGAAGAGAGCGTGGTGGAAGTCGTCGCTCCACTGCGCGTCGAGGCCATAGCCATGAGCCTCGCGCGGAGTGACGACGCGGGGATCGTTCAGATCGCTTTCGGCGATGAGAACCAGTGAGCGGCCAAGATCGGCGGAGAGCGCTTCGGTTTCGGTGGAGAGCTGCTCGAGGAAGTGGATCGCCGAGCGGTCGACAAACTCGGTGATCGCGTCGAGGCGCAGGCCGTCGATGTGGTAGTCGCGCATCCACATCAGGGCGTTGTCGCAGAAGAAGCGGCGCACCTGATCGCTGCCTGGGCCTTCGAAGTTGACGGCGTCGCCCCATGGCGTGCGGTGTTTGCTGGTGACATAGGGGCCAAACTTGCCGGTGTAATTGCCAACGGGTCCGAAATGGTTGTAGACCACGTCGAGCAGCACTGCCAGGCCGCGCTGATGGACCGCGTTGACGAAGCGCTTGAGTCCATCCGGACCGCCGTAGGCGTGGCTCACGGCAAAAAGCGCAACGCCATCGTAGCCCCATCCGTGCTCGCCGGGGAATTCAGCAACCGGCATGAGCTCGACATGCGTAACTCCCAGGCCGGCGAGATAGTCGAGACGAGCGATCGCGGCGTCGAAGGTGCCATCGGGAGTGAAGGTCCCGACGTGCAACTCGTAGATGATCGCCGAGGAGAGCGGAGGAGGCTGGAATCCCGCGTCGTTCCAGGAGAAAGCCGCCTGGTTGTAGATGCGTGAGGAGCCATGAACTCCTTCGGGTTGCCAGAGACTGCGCGGATCAGGATAGGGAGTTGGATCGTCGTCGAGAGCGAACGCGTAGTCGGTGCCCGGCCCGGCTTCGTCGACGGAGACTTTCCACCATCCACGAAGATCCGGCCCGGTCATGGGATATGTTGCAGGGTAGGTGGCATCGCCGACTTTGACGGAAACCTTCTTCACTCCCGGAGCCCAGAGGGTGAACTCATGCATTGGCATCCGTCTCCCGAGTAAGCAGCGCAACTGGAAAATGGCGCAGCAGGTTTTCGACTTCGATACTGCCGCCGGTCAGAGCTTCTCGCGTCAAACGATTCATCCAGCGGCCTTCGGGCAGAGTGAGGCGCGTCCTTCTCCAGGCGTCGTCGAGCCTGATGATCAGTCGAGGAACAACGGCGATGACAGAATCTCCGCGCATGCACGCGACGACGTGGTCGGCCTTCGAGCCTTCGGCGTTCAGCGGAAGGTAGGCGGCGTCGGCTCCGAACCACTCCGGATGCTCGCGGCGTAGACGAAGTGCGTGATGGATGATCCACATCTTGGGAAGGCCCTCGTCGGCGCGGCGCATGATCTGGGCGGCAACGTCGTCGCCGGAGAGCTGCTGTAACTCTTCGAGGAGCTGGCGGCGCAGGGTGTAACCGACCGGGCGGCGGTTGTCGGGATCGACCAGGCTGAGATCCCAGAGCTCGCCTCCCTGGTAAAGATCGGGAACACCGGGCGCGACGTATTTGAGCAGTGTCTGGGCGAGCGAGTTGATGCGGCCGGCCTCGGCGATGCGGGCAACGAATTCCTCAAGCTTCTGGATGAAGGGCTCATGCGCGAGCGTTTTTTCAATGAAGCTGTTCAGGGCGTCTTCGAATTCCTTGTTGTTCGCAACCCATGACGTCTGCTGCTTGGCCTCGCGCACGGCCTTGAGCATGTAGGCCTGCGCACGGTCGAGAGGAAGAGGCCACGCGCCGATGAGGGTCTGGTAATAGAAATACTCGGTGTTGCGATCGGGATATTCGACGCCCGATGCGGACTTGATGCGGAATTCGCTGTTGATGCGGAACCAGCGCTGGATCGCGGAGCGGAAGCGTCCGGGCAGTTCAGAGAGAACCGTGAGTCGGGCGCGTACGTCATCGCTTCGCTTGGTGTCGTGTGTGGAGAGAGTGGTCATGGTCAGCGGGCGCGTAGCCTGCATTTTCTCGCAGTAAGAATGAAAGTCGGGGACGGAGATTCCGTCTCGGCCGGGGTCACTGCCGACTTCGTTCAGACCAATGAGGCGGTTGAAACAGTAGAACGCTGTGTCTTCCACGCCCTTGGCCATCACCGGCCCGGTGAATTGCTGGAAGAGAAGGAGGAACTCGGTTTCTTTCCTTCCGGTGACGACCATTGTCAGTACGTCGCGGAGAAAGTCGAAGAGGCCTTCGTCGATATCCTGGCGATGCTGCTTGGCGCATTCGGCGGCTTCGGCGATGCACCGTCTGTCTTCTTCAGTGATCTCGTTGCGCGCCGGTACGACGTAGGTGCGGTAGATGCGAAAGCAAGCGGCCGTCTCGCGAATGGCGCGGCGTATTTCCGCGCGCGTGTAGTCGCGCTGGTTGCGGTTTGCCTCGCAGATCTCAACGAACAGGGACGTCAGGCGGTTGACGTCGCTGCCGAGCGCCTCCTGGGTGACGGCGATCTTCTTGTCGTGGGCGACAGCCCCAAAATCGCCGGGCTCCGTTGTGAAGTCGACATAAATGCTGCGCAACTCCGCGACGCCTTCGCGGTGAACGAGTACGCCGTTGACGGTGTTGAGAAAGTCGTAGCCACTGGTACCTTCGATGGGCCACTCTTCGCGGAGGAATTCTCCCGGCTCGAGAATCTTTTCACCGACAATCCAAGCCTCCGGCGCATGTTCGCGCAGACGGCGGAAGTATTCCAGGGGATCGCGCAGGCCGTCGGGATGGTCGATGCGGACCCCGTCGAGCACTCCGCGTTGCAGCCAATCGAGAATCAGCGCGTGGGTTTCCTCGAAGACGTGCTCGCGCTCGACGCGTAAGCCGATGAGCGTGTTGACGTCGAAGAATCTGCGGTAGCCGAGTTGCTGATCGGCCGCCTTCCAGTAGGCAAGGCGATAGTTCTGCTGGTTGAGAAAGTCGTCGAGGGCGTCGAGGTTCGCATTGAGCTCAGTTATAGACTGGTCGATCATCTCGGCTACTTTTGGTTCTTCAGCATAGAGACGCTCAAGCAGCCCGAGGAGCACAACCTTGTCGCGATCACGCGCAAGGATGGTTCTGCGATCGACATATTCGGGAGATGGCAGACGACCGAAGGAGGCGGCGAGAAAATTCAAGGTGTCCGATTTTGCGTAATCGGCTGCGCGATGGAGGATAACAGGAAGCGAGACAGGCGCGACGGGAAACGTCTGGCCCGCGGCTTCGACCTGAAAGCGGATGCCGTAGCGTGTGACCTTGATATTTCCATCTTGCAGGACGCGCCCGTACTGATCGGCAAGGACGGGAACAAGTACCTTATCCCGCAGCCGCTCTTCCTGCGGATTCCAGTCGATGTCGAAATAGGAGGCATAGCGACTCAGAGGGCCATTCTCAAGCACGTCCCACCAGTAGCGATTCTCCTTGCCCAGCGACATGTGATTGGGCACGATGTCGAGGATCTGGCCCAGGCCGAGCTCCGCGAGCCGGGCGACAAAACGCTCGTGCGCCGCCGCACCGCCGAGCTCCTCGTTCACGCGCTGCGGGTCGACGACATCATAGCCGTGCATGCTGCCGGGCGCGGCCTGCAGGTACGGCGAGCAGTAGACGTGCGAGATACCGAGTTCGCTGAGGTATCCGGCGATGGCCGCGGCATCGTCGAAGGTAAACCCCTTGTGAAGCTGCAGCCGGTATGTCGCAGTAGGAATCCGTCGAGTCATCGTTCAAACCCAGGGTGAAACAGATCCGCGCCAGCGGAGATGCAAAAAGGACAGTAGCCTCTTAGAGGGCGGCGGCCGGGATGAGGTTGCACATCCGGCTGCCATAGGAGGTAGCCGGTTGATCTATTTTCCGATGCAGAATGAGGAGAAGATGCGGTTAAGGATGTCGTCGGCCGTGGTTTCGCCGGTGAGACTGTCCAGTTGCCGCAGGGACGCGTAGAGATCAAGGAGCAGCATCTCGTGCGGGATCCTGACGCCGACGGCCGCCTTCGCGGCCTGTAGCGATGCGAGCGCAGCGGTCACCGCTTCGTGATGGCGGAGATTCGTCAGCATGCCGCTTTCCGCTTCGGAGGCAGGGCTCCGCACCATGCCGAGCAATGCGCTGCGCAGCTCGGCGATTCCCCGTCCGGTGAGGGCGGAGGTGAAAACGGAGAACAATCCATCTGCCGGGCTCTCTTCTTCCGTAATGCTCGCCAAGCCTGAATCCTCGGAGTTGAGATCGCTCTTATTGCGGGCGATAAGGGCGCGGCGTCCTGAGAGGGATTGGATCAGGTCTGCTTCGTCCTCGCGCATCGGTATTCCTGCTTCGAGGACGACCAGTACCAGGTCGGCGTCGGCGAGCGCTTCGCGGGATTTTTTGATACCGATCGATTCGGCCTCTTCGGTGGCCTCGCGGAGGCCAGCGGTGTCCACGAGTTCGACAGGAATGCCTCCGAGGGAGACGCGCTCGGTGACGAGGTCGCGCGTGGTTCCGGGCGTGGCCGTGACGATGGCGCGCTCGCGTTCGATGAGGCGATTGAAGAGCGACGACTTGCCGACGTTGGGCCGTCCGACGATGGCCAGAGTCAGACCGGAATGTACGAGGCGCCCATGTTCGAAGGAGCGGGCAAGCTTTTCGAGGTCGGCAGCAATTGTATCAATGCGAGTTACGATTTCAGCGTCCGGTGTAACTTCGACATCATCTTCGGCGAAGTCGATGCCGGCTTCAAGCAGCGAGATCAGCTCAACGAGCGTCTGCTTGGCCGGCTGGATGCGGCGGGAGAGAGCGCCACCCATCTGCTCGGCGGCGATGCGCGCCTGGTAGAGGGTTTGAGATTCGATCAGGTCGCGCACTGCTTCGGCTTGCGTGAGGTCGATGCGGCCGGACAGAAATGCGCGTTCGGTGAATTCGCCGGGACGCGCGAGGCGCGCGCCGCGCTGCAGGGCGAGGCGCATCAGCAATTCGAGGATGACCTGTGATCCGTGGGCAGCGATTTCAACAAGGTCCTCGCCGGTATAAGAGTTGGGGCGCGCGAAATATGTGACAATCGCCTCGTCGAGCTTGTGTTGCGTTTCCGGATCGTGGATTTCGGCGAAGAGGGCGCGGGCGTGGGCGAGCGGATTGCGCAAGGTGAGCAGCGCGTTTGCGATTTCGAGCGCGTGCGGTCCGGAGAGGCGTACGATGCCGATGCCTCCGCGGCCGGGCGGAGTGGAGATGGCAGCGATGGTCTCGTTGGCGACCGATTCCTGCTCGGCGAGTTGGGGATGGGGCTGCATTTCACAGGGCTCGGGGCTCAGGGCTCAGGGCTCAGGGCTCAGGGCTCAGGGCTCAGGGCTCAGGGCTCAGGATGAAGCTAACGGGCCAATGCGTTCGATGCAAGGGCAGAGGGGATAGGGCTCAGGGACAGAGCTCAGGCGTTCGCAAATATTCTACGAACTTAGCGTCGGCCCCGGCCGCCGCCGGCGAAAGGACGTTTGGGCGGCGCGGCGATCTTGCTCGTGTCATATCCTTTGGGGTGCGCCACGACGAAACGGTTGAGGCCCTCGCCGGTGGAAGAGGTGGCGAGGTCGTCATACGCGCGGAAAGCAAGATGCAGCATGCGACGCTCCCGCGAACTCATCGGAGCAAAGCTGAAAGGCTGACCGGTGCGGCGGACCTTTTCGGCAGCCGTCTCGGCGGCGAGTTTCAGTTCCCGGGCGCGCATGGCCTTGAAGTTGTTCGCGTCGAAGGAAACCTTGTCGTGTTCTTCGTTTTCGAGGCGAATCATTTTTGCGGCAACGTGTTCGAGGGCGCGCAGCAGTTCACCGCCGCGCTGGGTGAGCAACCCCGCGTCCGGGCCGGCCAGTTCCACATAGATTTCGCGCGCTTCGAGTTGATCCGGATCGGCGGCACCCGCGCCTGCGGTGATTCGGTACTTGAGGCGAAGCCTGCCGGGAGCGGTGAGGGTTTTAAGAAGGGAAGCGATGCGTTGGGCGGCTGCTGAGTAATCCTCGATGGGCATCGCTTTTTAGTATCTCACTCCCGGTCTAATTCGTCAGCGATAACGACTAAGTGAACAGGCGCTTGGAAACCAGACGCCAAGTTGTAGTTAGAGCAACTTACTATCTTCGCGCGTTAATCACTTTACCACTGCGCTTAGCCGCGCGTTTGGCGGCAATCTCGCGCATCTCGCGGCCCATCTTGCTGCGGTTGATGACCAACTGGGTCGCAACGCCGAAGAAGTTACTGCAGGCCCAGTAGAGCGAGAGACCGGAGCCGTAGTTCCACATCATGAACCCGAAGACCGCGGGCATGGTGAAGGCCATCATCTTCTGCTGCGCGGGGTCCATGCCGGGCGAGGGAGTGAAGTACTGCGTGAGGAACATGGACAGGACCACGGAGATGGGCAGAATGTGCCACGGATCGGGAGCGGAGAGATCGGGCAGCCAGAGCCAGTGCGCCTGGCGCAGCTCGATGACGTTGCCCAGCATGCGATAGAAGCCGAAGAGCAGCGGCCACTGGATAAGCATGGGCAGGCAGCCGCCAAACATGTTTACCCCCTCGCGCTTCTGCAGGTCCATGATCTCGCGCTGCATCTCCTGCTTGCGCGGGTCGGTGGCCTTGTACTTGGCGTACTTGGCCTTGATGACCTCCATCTGCGGCTGGATGCGCTGCATCTTCAGCGACGACTTCATCATCTGGAAGCGCGTGGGCAGCATGGCCACGTTGAGGATGATGGTGAGCAGGAGGATGCACCATCCCCAGTTGGGCACGATGTGTTCGTAGAGGAAGCGGAGGATGATGAAGAGAGGCTTGGCAACAACTCCCCACCAGCCGAAGCTGACGACCTTCTCGAGGCTCGCGCCGTTCACGGCGTGCACCGATCCGAGGACGTCGAGCGACTTCGGTCCGACGAAGATGCGGAGGCGGGTGGAGCCATCGGTGTCGCCCATGGCTGCGCCGAGAACCGAGGCCTGATCGGTCTGGCCGGACTCAGGCTTTTTGAGATTGCGGGGCACCGCGATGCTGTTGTGCAGGCTTACCAGGGTAGCGCTCGAAGGATCGTCGGGCAGAAAGATAGCTGCGAAATAAAGATCTCCGACGCCGGCCCAGTCGAAGGGCCCGTGAAGCGTTTCCCCGCCGACGACCTTCTTATACGCAATCTGATCGTCTTTGCCGTTCTGCGAGGTGTCGACCGTGCCTCCCGCATACTGCGGCAAGGTGCTTTGATCGCCGAAGCCTGACGGCCACGCGAGCAGAGCGGTTACAGGCGCTCCATTCTGAGTAACGGAAACTTCGGCACGGACGACATACGTCGAATCGAAATGAAAGGTCTTATGAACGACAAGGCCGCCGGAGGAATAATCGAAGCTGATCGATCCGGGGGCCTCGACGGCTCCTGTGGCTGAGGGCACATAAAGAGCAGTGGCCAGCCGGTTGCGCAACCCCTGATCGTAGGCGTAAAGCGAGAGCGGGTAGCCGAATTTGGGTGCGGTTGCGTGGTTCACAAGGTCGAGCGGCTTGCCGTCGTCGTCCTTGTACTTTTTGAGGATCCACGACTTTACCTGCGCGCCTTGATTGGTGAAGGTAATGCGGTAGAGCTCGTTTTCGACGACGGTCGTGCTTTCGGCCGAGGCGGCTACGGAGTTTTCCGATCCGGGTACAGCTGCAGCGGGCGCAGAAGGCGTGCTCGCGGTATCCGACGGCTCGCCGGGAGGCGTCGTGGTGGTTGTAGCGGCTGTCTGCGAGTGAGGGGCAGGCGCAGGCGGCTGGTTCTTGGTCTTGAAGTATTGCAGGCCGACAAACAGCACCAGAAAGACGGCTGAAAAGATCAGTATCGTGCGCGAGTCCTGACCACCACCGCCGCCGCCTTGTTGATTCGGATTTCTTATCTCTGCCAAAACTGCGTTCCTATCGATTCCGTTGTTGTTCTATTCCTGGCTGGGTGGAGTGCAACTCTCTTCATGGTAACTGGCGCTGCGCGAGCGGATGGTGGTTGCACGAGCGGGTTGCGTCCGCGTGCCGCAAGGGGTTCGCGGGCACCGGATCAAAGCCCCCGCGATGCAGAGGGTGACAGCGCAGCAGCCGGCGGAGCGCCATCCATGTGCCGCGCCCGACGCCATATTCACTGATGGCGATGGCAGCGTATTCCGAGCATGTGGGCTGAAAGCGGCACGCCCCGGCGACTCCCGGCATCGCGTGAAGAATCGGCGAGAGCGCCCATTTGTACGCGCCGAGCAAGACCGGGATGGTGCGGTCACGCAGGCTCACTGCCGTTCACCTTCCTTCTTCTCACCGGCCTTCTTCCCACCGGATTTTGGCCCGAGTTGGGAAGTCACCGAGGAGAAGATACGCGCCACTTCGCTCTGAAGTTTTGCGAATTCCATATCGAGGACGGATTTGCGGGGATGCAGCACGACATCGACGGTCTGCGGCAGGCAACTGATATTGAGACGCACGGCTTCGCGCATGCGGCGCTTGATGCGATTGCGCTCGACGGCCTTGCCGAGCACACGGCCGGCGGTGAGGCCAACGCGCGGACCCGGCGGCGCGGTATCACCAGCTGATCTGACCCGAAAGAAATAACTCATCGACGGTGAAAAATGTTTGCGGCTCTCCCGGTACACACGCTGATAGTCTGCGTGCTTGCGCAGACGAGCGGTGCGAAGATCGATCGACCCTTCGGGCATATTCTCATTGTCCTCGAAACCGGCGGCGACTGTCCTCCTGAGCCTGCACTGGTGCTCCGCACGCCGCGTGCGCGCAGGTGACGGCGCGGCAGCAGAGCTCGCCTCGCTGCCATCGCACCACGCAGGGAACAGCATGGGAAACAAACTCGTCGATGCGAAGATCAATAAGGAGGGAATGGCCTAGTCGCGGTAGCCGGCGCTGACGGAGACGCGCTTGCGGCCCTTGGCGCGGCGGCGCGAAAGCACGGCGGCTCCGCTCTTGGTCTTCATGCGGGTGCGAAAGCCGTGAACCTTCGAGCGGTGGCGGCGGTTGGGTTGAAATGTGCGCTTCGGCATGGAACTGCGCTCCTGAACTTTTTCTAAGGAAGATGCTGCCCGGCAGACACACTTAAGAAAAATGCCACATCCGGACAAAGATTAAGTATATCGTATCAACCCCTCTGCGGCAAAAAAGGTGCATGGCGACAGCAATTTCACAATGTCTGGTGCAACCTCATTACTTTCGAGAAAAATGACGCAAAACCACATCGTCGAGGCCAGCTGATTGTGCTAGTATCGGCATCGATTAGAAGAGAATTTCCTGACGCCTCGCGGGCGTTAGTCGATCGACCGAAGCACCGGAGCCAACATCGATCCGATGCACCTCCCGGCCAGCGAGAAATGCCCCAGCGCTTCCCTTCCTCGGGCCAAGCGTAATTTGGGCATTTCACTTTTGCCCGGCTTCGACCTGCCCGCGAGCGATCAAGCAAGGAATCGGCATGTCTTTTGTAACCACCCCCGCCGCCGTGCTCAACCCATGGGTGCGGATCCTGGGCGCATTAGAGAAGAAGGTCAACCGCCAGTCTTTCGACACCTGGTTCAAGCCCACGCGCTTCAGCCACGCGAAGGAGCGCATGCTCTTCGTGCGCATCCCAACGCCGGAGTTTCAGCACATTGCGGAGCGGTACACCGACCTGATCCAGGAGGCGATCGACACGCTCAAGCTTGAGTTCGACGATGTGACGTTCATCACGCCTGAAGAGGATCCGACGCTGCCGCGGGTTCGCGAAGATGGCGGATTCGCGCCGGCTTCGACGCATGCTCCAAACGCGCCGGCCAACCACCAGCGTAATCCGGGATCGCGTCCTGCGCCACCGGCTCCGCAGCAGGCCCGCTTCGACTGGTCGACTGCAGCGCAACTCAATCCGCGTTACACCTTCGATGCGTTTGTTATCGGCTCCGGCAATCAGTTTGCGCGAGCCGCCGCAGAAGCCGTGGCCGAGCGACCCTCCAAGGCCTACAATCCGCTATTTTTGTACGGCGGCGTCGGCATGGGCAAAACGCATCTGATGCATGCCATCGGGCACGAAGTGAAATTGCGTCAACCTTCGGCTTCGATCAGCTACATCTCGGCTGAGAAGTTCACCAACGAGATGATTAATTCGGTCCGCTACGACAAGATGACCGGATTCCGCGACAAGTTCCGCACGGTGGATCTGCTGCTGATCGACGACATCCAGTTCCTCTCGCAGAAGGAGCGGACCCAGGAAGAGTTCTTCCACACGTTCAACGCGCTGCACGAGAACATGAAGCAGATTGTCATAGCCTCGGATCGGCCGCCAAAGGAATTGCCCGAAATTGAAGATCGTCTGCGCTCGCGGTTTGAGTGGGGACTGATAGCCGACATTCAGCCGCCGGACCTCGAGACAAAGGTCGCGATTCTCCAGAAGAAAGCGGAGAACGAGCACGTCACCATTCCGACGGATGTCGCGCTCTTCATCGCGTCCAATGTGCGGACGAATGTGCGCGAGCTGGAAGGCGCGCTCACGCGGCTCTTCGCGTGGTCGAGCCTGAATGGCGTCGAGATTACGCTGCCCACTGCCCAACAGTGCCTGAAGCAATTTATTGATACCCAGGTGCGCAAGATCACCATTGAGGCCATTCAGCGGGCCGTGGCAGAACAGTTCGGTATGCGCATTGCCGAACTGAAGCAGAAAAACAACTCGCGCGCCGTGGTGGTACCGAGGCAGATCGCGATGTATCTAGCCAAGCAGATGACCGAGGCGTCGCTGCCGGAGATCGGGCGGCAGTTCGGCGGCAAGCACCACACGACGGTGATGCACTCCATCGGCAAGATCGACGAGCAGCGCCGCACGGACAAGAGCCTGAACAGCACCATCAACAAGCTGCAGGAAACGCTGAACGGCTGAGTGCTGGCCGCACGCGGACGCGCCCGTTGGCCCAAGGGCTCCTCGGGCTAGTGTTCTAACGCTGCGCCTTCCAGTTGCGCGCCCCATGTAAGACCGTCAGGATCTGCAGGCTGGATTTGGCAATACGATAGACCAGAATGTAAGGGGTCCCGGTAACCGGAAATTCGCGTGTGCCTGCGCGCATTCCGGTCCGTCCCATCATGGGGAAGATCGCGAGTTGACTGACGCTCTTCTCGATGAGATCGATCTGGCGGGAAGCGGCTTCCGGATTATCGATTGCAATGTACTCACGGGCCTCACCAAGCTGGCGCAAGGCCGGCCGCGTCCAAACTACCTTCACTTCTTTCGCCAGCGTGCGAATTCGGCGCGGACTTCCTCCTCGGTCGCGAAGTCGCCTTGATCAGCCGCTCTAAGTCCCTCATCGATCTGCTCGAGGTATAGCTTGTGGAGGGCAATGTATTGTTCGATTGCCTCCTCGATGAGCTGCGTGCGGTCTCTCTTCTGTCGCCGGGCAAGCGTATCCAGCTTTCGTAGCTCGGTTTTTCCCGTCCGAAAACTGATGCTGACGCTCTGTTGATGTCGGGTCATGCCTACATTGTATTGCATTGCAAGACACCGCCCGTCGGGTCAGGCTTATAATCCCGGCAAGCCCGCTGCCTGATAGATCTGAGACATCAACTCCAGGTCGCGCAGCCCTTCTTCGCCTGGGGTCTTGGGGGTTTTGTTGTTCCAGATGCAGTCGGCGAAGTGATCGGCCTGACGGGTGAACTCCAGGGGGTCGCGAATCGGAGAGACCTCGTCGATTTTCTGGTCGCGGCCGATCTGCCCGGTCAGGTGCATGCCGTCGTAGTTGAAGGCGGGAGCCATTTCGAGCTGGCCCTTGGCGCCGTGCACGCGGAAGAAACCCATCATGTTTGCGCCGTAGGTGGTGTTGCAGGCGACCACGATGCCGGAGGGAAATTTCATGGTCCAGGAGACGTTCTCCTCGACGGTATCGAATCGACCGTCGTGATCGATCACAGAAGAGAAGGCCTTGATCTCATGCGGCTCTTCGCCGGTGAGATAGCGCGAGGCGTTGAGACAGTAGACACCCACGTCCATCAGCGGACCACCGCCAGCCAGCTTGCGGTCGAGTCGCCACTCTCCGGCTGCAATGTTGAAGCCGAAGGCGCTTTCAATGGCCTGCACCTGGCCAAGCTGGCCGCTGCGGATCAGCTCTATCGCTTTTAAATGTTCCGGATCGAACTGGCAACGATAGGCGATCATCAGCTTTTTGTTCGCCGCTTTGCAGGCGTCGATCATCGATTTTGCGTCGGCAACGTTGGTGGCCATGGGCTTCTCGCAGAGCACATGCTTTCCGGCCTTCGCGGAGCGAATCGTGTACTCGGCGTGCATGCTGTTGGGGAGCGCGATGTAGACAGCGTCGATCTCCTGGTTGTCGCGAATCTCGTCCATGTTCTCGTAGCTGTAGATTGCGCTGGATGGCACGCCGTAGATGGCTGCCTGCTTGTCCGCCTTGTCGCGGTGACCGCTTACCAGGGCAACGATCTTGCCGGTCTGCGACATTTTCATTCCGGGCATGAAGTGATCCATGGAGATGCGGCCAAGAGCAACGACGCACCAGCCGATCGGCTTTCTGGTCTGCGCTTCGAGCCAGTCAGCAACGGGCAGAGCGGAAGAGAGAGCGGTCATACCTGCGAGACGGCTGAAGCCGCGGCGGGAGAGATTCATTGAGAGTGCCTCGGGACGGTGCGATTGTTCGCGGTCCAAACAGTATGCTCCGGCGCCAGCCCGCCGGACAAGTAGGCATATTGTGTGGGCTGAGCGTGATCTTCGAGCGACGCGGCGGAATTCGGCAGACGTTTCACCGGCCGTTCACGATATTCTGGGCGGCAATGATTGGGTCCCGCTATGCAGGATGGCTTATCGCTGCCGCTGTACTGCTCACCGCTATATTTTTCTTGGCGCCGCCCGCCGCGCGCGCCTTTCCGCATCACCACATTGACACCGGCTTTCTCAATCGCACTGTGACCGTCAACGGTGTCATCTACAGGTACCAGGTATATCTGCCGGAAGAGTGGAATGAGCACTCGCTGTGGCCGGTCATCCTTTTTCTGCATGGCTCGGGTGAGCGCGGCGCTGAGGGCATGGATGAGACACAGATCGGGCTGCCGCAGGCTATTCGCCTGCATCCGGACAGATGGCCCTTCGTCGTGGTGATGCCCCAGGTGCCCTTCAGCCACCACCACTGGACCGATCCCGACATGATGCAGATGGCGCTGGCGGCACTCGACCAGGACACGAAGGAGTTTCACGGCGACCGCGACCGCACTTATCTCACCGGCCTCTCGCTCGGCGGGTACGGCGTGTATGAGATTGCGCGCGACAATCCGCACCGCTTCGCGGCGATTGTTCCGGTGAGCGGAGGGGTTTTCTGGTCTTACAAGCCCGACCGCTGGCGCGAGAGCGCGACCCTGCCCGGCGAATATGCGCGGGCGATCGGGCGCACACCGGTGTGGATCTTTCACGGCGCGGACGATAAGGTGGTCAGCGCGAAGCAGGCCGACCTCATGTACGAGGCACTCAAGGCCGAGGGCGGCAATGTGCGCTACTGGGAGTATGCCGGCTGGCGCCACAACGCATGGGACAAGGCGTACGCCAATCCTGAACTGCCGAGGTGGCTGCTGGCGCACCGGCTGAGCACGGACGCAAAGCTGCTGTCGGCCGCCGAAGAGGTCATCGTGCCGCTGCATCCCGTTCCGGCGAAGGTCAGCCCGGAGATTTACGACGATTACATCGGCGACTACGAGGACGCGGGAACGATCGTCGAGACCATCTTCCGGCAGGGTGACCGCCTCTTCGGTAAGAACCGGGTCGGCGACACGATCGAGCTGCTTCCGGAAAGCGCCACCACCTTCTTTTATCCCACGGGCAGCCCCACCCGGCTGACCTTCGAAAAGGATGCCGATGGCGAGGTGAAGGGAATTCGCTATCACGACGACCGCCACGAGGAGTTCTGGGAGAAGAGACGCTGATTCTGTGACCGTTGTCCATTTGCGGACGGGTAAGGCCTGAATTGGACACTGTGTTTCTTTACGAACCGATCAATCCCGCGGATTCAAGAGCAGTTACGCAGCGTGGCTTTCGGCCCATCGCGTGCTTCTTTATTTCTCAGGTTTTCGGGGAACTCCAATGACACAGCCTCCGTATCGTCCCTCAGAGGGTCATCCCATGCGGCGCTTTGCAGTCTTCGCAACCGTCCTGCTGGTGGTAGTCATCGCCGGCTCCCAGCCGTGGAAAGCTAACTCGTCGAAGCAGTCCTGGTGCGTCTGCCTCCCGTCGCGGGCGGGCTTGATGTTGAAGTCCTTTACCAACAGGGCGGCGACCAGTACGGCAACCATCACGAGGACGGCAGCAACGTCCAGGGCATCGTCTACCAGCACCGCGTCGCCGTCGAAGACAGCTCTCTGAGCGAGCGGATCACTGTCCGCTCGCGAACAGCTCATGTCACCGTTGGACACCTGCGCCTATTGTAAAAATTTGTTAAACGATTGATTCGTAGGTCGTTATCCGTCCAAACGTTTGGCTCGCCGCGTGCATCTGCTAATGGCTGAAGTTGCGAGGAACTCCCATGACACAGCCGCCGTACCGTTCTTCAGAGGGTCATCCCATGCGCAGATTCGCGATCTTTGCGGCCGTCCTGCTCATCGTCGTCGGCATCGGCTCGCAGCCATGGCATGGCGGCGGGACCCACAGCTTGCGCGGCTTCTTCAATAGTTTTCGCCCACATGCCAGATCCGCAGACCAACACGACGGCAAAGCGATTGCCAACGCCGATGGATGGGCGATCAGCGATTGCTCAGGTGCGGACAAGAACCACACCAACTGGGGCTGGGGAGGCCACCAGGAGCACGTCTGCGAGGTTCGCTCGATCACCATCGCCAAGCCAGGAAGCCTCAACGTCTCCAGCATGAATGGCGGCATTCATGTGGTGGGCGAAGACCGGCAGGACGTGCACATCGAAGCGCGCATCGAGGCCTGGGCGAACAGTTCCTCCGAGGCGGCGGATATTCTGCGCGAGATTCAGATTGAAACTGCCGGCGGCACGATCCACGACAAGGGCCCGAATTTTCACTGGGGGCATCAGGGTTACGGCATCAACTACGTCATCCATGCGCCGCGGCAGCTCTCAGCCGAACTGAAGACCATGAACGGCGGCATTGGCCTCGAGCATCTGAACGGCGACTTGAAGTTCGATACCACCAACGGTGGAGTTGACCTCGTCGACCTGGCAGGCAACGTCCGCGGGAGCACGGTGAACGGCGGCCTGGATATCTCACTGTCGGGTGATCGCTGGAATGGCAAGGGCCTTGAGGCCGAGACCACCAACGGCGGAATCACGCTCAATATCCCGGAGAACTATTCGGCGCATCTGGAGACGGGCACCGTCAACGGCGGCATCGAGGTCAACTTCCCGATCACGGTTCAGGGCGAGTTTAAGCACCACCTTGCCACCGATCTCGGCGGTGGCGGCCCCACTATTCACGCAGAGACGACCAACGGCGGGGTCACGCTGAGTCACAGCTCTGCTACCGCTGACAGCGGAAGCGATAGTCCAGGCGACAGCCACGGCGAAGCGTAGAACTCGCTAGTCATCGAGGCGGTTGGATGCGGCGACGCGGCCGTACCACAACCCCGAGTCCTTGATGGTGCGCTTCTGATCGCGGTAATCGACGTAGATCAGCCCATAGCGTTCCGTCTGACCATTGGCCCACTCGAAATTGTCGAGCAGGCTCCAGGCATGGAAGGAGCGAACTTTAGCGCCATCGGCGATGGCTCGCGCAAGTTCGGCTAGCTCCTGCCGGGAGAATTCGATTCGCCTCAGGTCGGGCACTCGGCCATTCTCTTTCTCGTACGGTGCGTCAAGATAACCGGAGCCGCTCTCGGTGATCTCTATGCTGGGGTAGTTGTACTCACGTGAGATTTGCATCACCAGGTCGTAGATGCCGCGCGGCCAGACTTCCAGTCCGGATTCGGTGAGGGGGCCCTGGGTCGGCATGACGGCACGGAAGCGCGTGTACGGGTCGCGTCCAGTGGATGGGTCAGCTTCGATTTCGGTGCCGCTGAAACCTCCGCCTGCAAATGCTTGCGTGTGGCTTGCGTCGGAAACGATGCGGCGCGTGTAGTAGTGAAATCCCACCCAGTCGAGCGGCGCGTGCATCAGCTTTTCGTCGCCCGGCTTGACGCCCATCTGCTCGTATGGCGCCTCGCCCACGAACACCTTAGGATAGCGGCCCTTCATGGCTGCCTCGAGAAAGAACACGTTGTTCATGGCGTGATACCGCGCCGCGGCGGCACGGTCGGCATCGGAGTCGGTTGCCGGGTATGCGGGACACATGCCGTAAGCGCTGCCAACGGTGGCCTTCGAGGACGCCGCCTTGATCGAACGAAGGGCCTCGGCCTGGGCAAGAGTCACGGTGTGGGCCGCTTTGAGAAAGTCGCCGAAATTCGAGCGGCAGGGCGGAAAGGCTCCCACGCCGTAGCCCATGTAGGTGAACGACCAGGGCATGTTGAAGGGAGCCCAGACAGTGATGCGATCGCCGAGATGTTTGGCCAGAATGCCGGCGTAGTCGGCGTAGTAGCCAGCGAGGTCGCGATTGGGCCAGCCTCCCCGATCTTCCAGAGCCTGGGGCAGGTCCCAGTGATAGATCGTGCAGAAGGGACGGAGGCCGTTCTCGAGCATGACATCCACGAACCGGCTGTAGTGGTCGATGCCCTTCATGTTGGGCGCGCCGGTTCCCGAGGGCTGAATGCGAGGCCAGGAGATCGAGAACCGGTAGCTCTTCTGGTTGAGGCGTTTCGCCAGCGCCATGTCCTGCGCGTAGAGATGGTACTGGTCGCAGGCGACATCGCCCGTCGTTCCGCCCTTTACCTTGCCGGGTGTGTGCGTGAACCTGTCCCAGATGGACTCGCCCTTGCCGTCCTCTTTCCATGCGCCTTCGACCTGGTAGGCGGCGGTGGCAGTTCCCCACAGGAAGCCTTCGGGAAAGCGGGCCGCGCTGATTTGAGCGTCAGGCACTGCACCGGGTACCTGCTGAGTGGAAGGGCCTTCCGGCCATGCAAGTCTCCCTGCACTGAGTAAAGCTCCGGTCGCTGCACCAATCGATGTGCGAACAAAATTACGGCGGTCCATTTTTCTCTCTCCTCGCCCTGGAAGGCGAAGCTATCACCGTGACATAAGCTGGTCAAACGTTTTAGTGCGCGGAGTATCTGGCTTCCAGATCTCCACATCGAGTGGATACGCTGTGGAAGTTTTGGATAAGCCGTCATGTGTGGAAGGTTGGTGTTCTTCGTACCCGCTGCTGAACTGCCCCGGACCGCGCTTTCCACTCCTTGCGGGGTGGTTTCCACACGGGCTGGGAATCGCGCTGTGAAGAATGAGGAGAACGGCTCCCGTTTTCCGAGGCTCGGATCCAGTCTTCCTGCTTTTGCGATTCTTCGGGACGGGTTTTCTAAAACGTGGCTGCTGCTCTCAAGCGCTCCAGTGGCGGTTTCCCCTCAACTTTCCACTTTTCCAGCGCGAACGACTACTGCTACGGGGTAGATATCTATTAAAATCTGCTTTTCGTAGTAGTCGCATCATGCTGCACGAGTCGATTTGACCGGGACACTGGCTGTCCGGGCTTTCCCTGACAAAAGTCCTGTTTTCCAGAGAGCGCAACCTGCACTTTTATTACTAGAATGTAGCCATTGAAAAGACTGTCTCGCAGCCGCGTCGAAGTTTTACGGGCGGCTGGTGTACAGTGGGCACAATCGCATTTGGGGGTGGGTATGGCAAGCATCAGCGTTGAGCACGAGAAGTCCGGAGCGGGCACAGCTTCACCCTCGAGTCAGGGATCCGTCATGGAAATCAGCATCAGCCGTCAAGACCTGCTACGTGAGCTCACTGCGACGCAGGGAGTTGTGGAACGCAAGACCACGATCCCCATCCTGTCGAACTTCCTCATCGAAGCCGAAGGGGATAAGGTCATCATCACCGCGACCGACCTTGATCAGAGCATCAAGACATCGTGCGCAGCGAAGGTGAAGAAGGGCGGGTCATGCACGATTCCCGCCCGCAAGCTGTATGACTACATAAAACTGCTGCCTGACGGTGAAATCTCCATCAAGCTGATGGACAACCACTGGATCCAGATCCGTTGCGGCCGCTCCAACACCAAGATGGTGGGCATGGCGCGCGCGAACTTTCCCCAGGTGCCGGAGTTTCCTCAGACCAGCGTGACCAGCATCGCCGCGCCGTCGCTGCAGAACTGCATCGCGAAGACAATCTTCGCCATCTCGAACGAGGAATCGCGCTACACGCTGAACGGAGCTCTGCTCATACTCAAGGCGGAGTCTCTGGCCATGGTTGCTACCGATGGCCATCGGCTCTCGCATATCGAGAAGAGCGGGGAGACGCTGTCCAATGTCAGCGGCGAGCGGAAGACCCTGATTCCGCGCAAGGCGCTGGCGGAATTGCAGTCGCTACTGGCAAACACAGATTCTGAAACCATCGAGTTTGCCGATGATGACAACACGCTCTTCTTCCGCATCGGCCATCGCGTGCTGACCAGCCGCAAGCTTACCGGGCAGTTTCCGAACTACGAAGCCGTCATGCCGCGCGACAACAATAAGTTCGTGGTTGTGCGCAGCGAGGATCTGATGGGCTCGATCCAGCGTGTGGCGCAGTTTGCCGATGAGCGCTCGGGCGCAGTGAAGCTTCGGCTGGAACAGAACGAGATGAAGATCTCCTCGTCGTCGACGGACTCGGGTGAATCGGAAGACACCATCGAGACACCGTACAGCTTCGATCCCCTGGTGGTGGGGTTCAACTCGTCTTACCTGATCGACTTCCTGAAGGCGATTGGCAACTCCGGCGAAGTGCGGCTTGAGTTCAAAGACGCGCAGTCGGCCGGCCAGGTGCGTCCTGAAGATGGTGACGAGGAGTACAAGTACCGCTACATCATCATGCCCATGCGCATCTGAGGGTGCTACGCGCACGGCGATACGATCCGGCGGCGCCGTCTTTTCGCTGGGAGAAGGCGAATGCCTTGCGTTCGTTTTCCGATTGATACCAACTGTCGTAATCATCACGGTCAGCGCTGCCAGGTTCGACCGCCATTTCCGTAATTCTGTGTTTGCTAGTCTTAAAGAAGCATTCCCAACGATAAGAACCGGACGGCCATTCCCCCCAAGTGAAGATCCTGCACGTAATTCAATCCCTGTCGCCGTCTACCGGAGGCCCGCCGGAAGCGTTGCGCCATCTGACGAGGGCGTACGTCGAAGCAGGGGTCGAGGTGGAGATAGCCACCCAGGACGATCCGGCGGCGCCGTACCTGGCGAACTTCTCGGTGCCGGTGCATGCCACAGGCTCCCAGAAGAGCACCTATGCGTATTCGCGGGAGCTGCTGGACTGGCTGAAGCTGAATGTGGCGCGGTTCGATGGCGTAGTCATCAATGGCATCTGGACCTTTCACGGTCTGGCGGCAGCGATTGCCGCTCGCGGGCGAGTGCCCTACGTGGTTTTCACCCATGGCATGCTCGATCCCTGGTTTAAGCGTACTTATCCGGCCAAGCACATGAAGAAGTATGTTTACTGGCCGGCGCAGTACTGGGTGCTGCGCAACGCGGAAAGGGTGATGTTTACAAGCACACTCGAACGCGATCTCGCACCGCAAAGCTTCTGGCCAAACCACTGGAAGAGCTTCGTCGTGCCCTACGGGACAGGCGAGCCGCCGGCAAACATCGAGGCGCAGACTGAGGCGTGGTTCGGCAGGGTTCCTGAACTGCGTGGACGCCGCTACCTGCTCTTTCTCTCCCGTATTCACGAGAAGAAGGGCTGCGACCTGCTGATTGAGGCATTCTCGCGCGTGGCGTCAAAACATCCGCAAGTCGATCTGGTGATCGCCGGTCCCGACCAGGTCGGCTTGCAGGCGAAGCTGCAGAAGCAGGCTGAGGAGCTGGGGATTGCGAGCCGGGTCCACTGGCCGGGTCTGGTTACAGGCGACCCCAAGTGGGGCGCGGTACGCAACTGCGAAGCCTTCATCCTTCCCTCGCACCAGGAGAACTTCGGGGTGGTGGTGGCCGAGTCGCTGGCTTGCGGCCGTCCCGTGCTGATCTCGAACCAGGTGAATATCTGGCCGGAGATCGAGCAAGAGGGTGTGGGCCTGGTTGCACCGGACACACTTGCGGGAACCGAGGAGCTGATTTCGCGCTGGCTCGCTCTTCCTGAAGCCGATCGCAACACGATGATTTCCCGCACCAGCGACGTCTTTCGCCGGCGATACTCCATGCGGAGCTGTGCAGAGGCCATCAAGGGCCTCTTCGAGTCTTTCACGCGCAGATAAATGAGCCCGGAGTGGAGAGCTCCGGGCTCGGTACGGACCAGAAATTTCGCCGTTATTTCTGGCCTGTTATTTCTGGCTTGGATGCGGCTTCTCGTTGCTCGGGTGCGCATTTTCGTGCTGCTGAGGAGCAGGATGGGCCGCGGTGCTGGGGCGCGATTCCGGCGCAGGTTTCGCTGCGGGTTCCGGACGCTGCGCGGACTGAGCGGGCCGGGACTCGGGTCGCGACTCCGGCTGCGGTCTGGCGGCCTCGTGCGTGGGAGCGGGTCTGCTCTCGGGTCGGGCTTCAGGTCGGGGCTGCGTTTCGGGTTTTGCCTGCTGCACCGGAGCCGGTCGAGTTTCAGGGCGTGCCTCTGGAGCGGGTCGTGGAGGCGTTGCCGGGCGAGCAGCTTCGCGGGTTGGCGCCGGGGCTGGTTTCACGGCTGGCTGCGGTTTGGGAGCAGGACGAGTCTCAGCTGTATGCGGTGCCGGGGCAGGATGCTCGGCGGGGCGAGCCTCGTTCGCCGGACGGGTTGTTGCGGGTCGCGCCTCATGGGCCGGTCGCGATTCCGGGGTTGGCTTTGTTGCCGGCTTTGACTCCGGGCGTGCCTCGGCAGCTGGTCGATTCGTCGTTGGTCGGGCCGTAGGGTGTGTTTCGGTCGTTGTTCGGGGGGGTGTGGGTTTGGACTCGGGCCTGGACTCGGGGTGGTTCGTGGGGCGGCTTTCGTTCGCCGGGCGAGCATTCGGGGCCGGGTGTCCATTGACCGGACGCGTTTCGTTCACGTTCACGGGTCGCGCACCGCTTGCCGGGACCGCATGCTTGAAGTCAGCAGTCGCCCTTACGGGGCGAGCGGTCGCCGCGTAGGCAGGATGGCCGTGGTTTTCAGAGGCAAAGTTGGCCCTTTCCTGACGGGCGAATGTTCTCTGCTGCTCCTGAGCCGGCCGCGGGCCGAAGCGTTTGTCTCGAGCTGCGGCTTCCTGCGCGGCAGTGGGGCGGGCCATGATGCCGCCGTGTCCGCCGTTGTAGCTGACGCGGGTGATGTTCACATTGCGGACGTAAGTATTGTCGACATAGGTGTTGTGAATTACGGTCCGGTTCACGTGCATGACAGCGGTGTTGTAGCTGAAGTAGCCGCCATTCCAGCGACCGCCGTAGAAGCCTGTGCCGGTATAACCGAAGCCGTAGTTCACGCCTCCGTAGAAGCCGACTTGGGGGCCCCAGTAACCGGCGTTCCAGGCGTAGCCGCCGTTACCCCATCCCCAGTAGCCGGGTGTCCAGAGCAGGCCTACGGCGGGGGCCATGACCCAGGTTCCGGGAACCCAGTAGTAGCCGCCGGAAGCGGGGTCCCAGGCCCAGTAACCGGGCGTCCACATGTAGTTGGCGCCCGGGCAGACAGGCTGCTCGTAGACGGGCAGCTCCGGTGGGGCGACGTTAATGGCTATTCCGACCGACACCTGCGAAAAGGACACGCAGGGCAACGTACAAAGCAGCGCAATCAGCAGGAGATTGCGCACCCGGAAACAGGCGATCCGGCGCAGTGTTTGCATATATCCACCTTTGGCCGTCGGACTTTCTGCCTGCGAGCGGATTGGCGGGCTACGAGGGCGACTGGCTCTATCGTTTTCGATGGGAGGCGATGCCTCGCATCGGGCCGAGCCGGCTCTTCTGTGCGCTCGTGCCTGGATATATCGGAGGAAGACGCGCGGATTCTGGTTGCCTCCGGGAGTCGAACCCAGTGGTAACACCCCCTCCCCCTGTGTTTCGGCAAAGATTTGATTCGAAATAACTTACAATCTTTGAAACGGTAAAGATTTGAAACGACAGGCTTTACGAGTATAGATATGATTCTAAAGCATTTATTTTAGCCTTCGCCGCGCCAGCCTTCCAGAACCGAAAGACCCGGCTACATTGCCGGGCCATCGCTCTCTATCTCCATTATAGCGGGTTAACGCAATCCCTAGCCAATCTCCGGAAGCAGGAAGCCTCCTGGAATGAGCAGGTTATCACGAATAATTCGGTGCGCGGCCTTGACAGCTGGCGGGGCGGTTTGCCTCCGCTGCCGGGCGCCCGCGATTCCGTCTGGCAGCTGTTCTTTTCCGGACGCTGGCAATCGCAAGTGGACAGGCGCGAGTGGGCGCCTGCGGAGAAATTGCTGAAAGATAGAGAGTTAGCGAATTCTGGGTTTGGGCAGATACGTGCCGTCTATCCCCCTGGAAAACTGTGCGGGTTGCTCCTGTCGTTGGGCCTTGGAAGGGGAAAGCAATGGCGATGAGGCTGATACAGGATATGCGCTATGCGCTGCGGCAGTTGAGGAAGAATCCGGGGCTCACGCTGGTGGTCGTGCTTTCGCTGGCTATCGGGATCGGGGCGAATACGGCGCTCTTCAGCGTGACCAGTACGCTGCTGCTCAAGCCGCTGCCGTATCCTCATCCGGACCGGCTGGCCATTCTGTGGCTGCGCTCGCCGGGCATCGGGATTCCGCAGGACTGGCCCTCGCGCGGGCAGTACCACGACATCAAGACGCAGAACCATGTATTCGAAGACACGGCACTCGCGATCGGAGACGAATACATCCTGAGCGGGCTTTCGAAGGCGATCAAGGTGGACGGGATTGAGGCGTCATCAAGCCTGCTGCCCATGCTGGGTGCGAAACCGATGCTGGGCCGCATCTTTACCGCGGACGAGGACCGGCCTGGAAAGACCGATACCGTGGTGCTGACCTACGGGCTGTGGAGGCAGGTCTTCGGAGGCGACGAAAGGATCCTCGGGCAGAAGATCACGCTCGACGGGAAGCCCCGCACGGTGGTGGGCGTGCTGCCGGCCAGCTTCAGGCTGAATCATGAAGTGATTCCCACGGTGGGCGGCATCGACAAGCCGGAGATTTTTCTGCCCATGCCGATGGATGCGAAAGAGGAGCTGGATTACGGCGGGGAGAATTACAACATACTGGCGCGGCTGAAGCCGGGTGTGACGATGCAGCAGGCGCAGGCGGATATCAGCATCATCGCGGCGCGGCTGCGCGAGGAGAAGCACCGCGACCGGACGTTTACGATCAGCGTGGTTCCGCTGACCGAGCAGGTGGTGGGCAATGTGCGCACGGCGGTGCTGATTCTGTTGGGCGCGGTTGCGCTGGTGCTGCTGATCGCGTGCACCAATGTGGCCAACCTGCTGCTGGCGCGGGCGACTGGGCGGCAAAAGGAAATCGCCGTGCGCACTGCACTGGGCGCGGGACGAGGAAGGCTGGTGATGCAGATGCTGACGGAGAGCGTTCTGCTGAGCCTGCTGGGCGGCACGGCGGGACTCATGGTTTCAGCCTTGAGCCTCGAGGTGGTGCGGCAGATCCATCCGGGAAATATTCCGCGGCTGGACGAACTGGGGATGGATTTCCGGGTGCTCGCGTTTACCTTCGGGATTTCGATTCTCACCGGAATTGTGTTTGGTTTGGCGCCGGCGATCAGGGCGTCGCGCGTGGACCTGAATACGGCCTTGAAGGCGGGCGGAAGGAGTTCGTCGAGCGGGGGCCTGCGGGTGAGGCGCGACAAACTGCGCGGCGCGCTGGTGATTGCCGAGCTGGCGATTTCGCTTACGCTGCTGGCGGGCGCAGGGTTGCTGATCCGCAGCTTTGTGCGCCTGGTGAATGTTCCGCCGGGCTTCAATCCGCAGGGCGTGATTTCGATGGAGGTAGCAGCCTACGGCCCGAAGTACAAGGACCACGCGCTACGGCTTCAGTTCTACGACGAGCTCGGAAACAAGGTGCGGAGCCTGCCCGGAGTGACAGGCTATGGCGCGGTTTCGGTGCTTCCGATGACGCCGTCGATTGGATGGGGAGGCATGCAGATCGAAGGATACGTGCCACCGAAGGATGCGCCTGAGCTGCAGGTGGACAAGCGCTCGGCGACGCCGGACTACTTCAGCACGATGGAGACTCCGCTGATTGCGGGCCGTTTCTTTACTCCCGCGGATACGGAGAAGTCGCAGCAGGTCGTGCTGATCGATCAGAAGATGGCGCAGCGCTTCTGGCCGGCGGGAGACGCGATTGGCAAGCGCATTCGGCAGGGAGATAAAGAGCCATGGCTTACGATCGTGGGAGTCGTAGGAGTGGTGAAGCAGTACGGACTGGATATTGATACAAGAATGGTTACGTATTTCCCTTATGCGGTGTGGCAAAACGGCCAGATGTTTGTGACCGTGCGAACTACCGGCGACCCGGCGTCACTCGCAAACTCAATCGTCGAACAGGTGCATGCCATCGATGGCGATGTGCCGGTGTTTGACATTGCGACCATGCAGCAGCGGGTTCATGATTCGGTCGCGCGGCAGCGGTTCGCGATGACGATGCTGGGCGCGTTCGCCGCGTTTGCGATGATTCTGGCGGCGATTGGCATTTACGGGGTGATGTCGTTCCTGGTGACCCAGGGGACGAGCGACATCGCGATCCGCATGGCGCTGGGCGCGCAGCGGGGAACGATCCTCTCGCTGGTGATGCAGCAGGGGATGGGGCTGGCTCTGATCGGCATTGCTGCGGGCTTGGCGGGCGCACTGAGCCTCACGCGGGTCATGAGCGGTCTGCTCTTTGGAGTGAGCGCGACCGATCCCGTGACCTTTGTCGGCGTGGCGGCTCTGCTGACGCTGGTGACGGTGGCCGCGTGCTATTTTCCGGCGCGCAGGGCGATGCGTGTGGATCCGATGGTGGCCTTGAGGTACGAGTAGGGATCAAAGCTGAATCGGCACCCAGACTTCGACTTCTCCCACGGCTGTTTTGTGACTGAAGCTTTCGCCATAGCGCTCAAGCAGGCTGGGGATTCCGGGCCGCGGCGATTTGATGGCGCGCGGCGAGTTGGGCTGCCAGTCACGCCAGATGGCGTCTATCGTCTCTTTCAATCCCGACACATGGCCGGTATGAGCAAAGACCGCGTAGGTGAGGGCGGGAATACTGATGACGTCGAGGTTGGGCGGCAAGCCGGCGTAGGGTGAGATCTCGACTGCCGCCATGTAATCGAAGGCTTCGACGTTCGTAAAGTTGGAAATCACTCCCCAGGTTGCTTTGCCTGCCTGTCCGCGGACCTTGCCGATGTGCGGGGCGAAGCGCTGCCAGATATTGGCGATGTTGCTCATCGTGTCCGGGGTGAAACGCTGGGTCAGGCCGGCGAGAAGGAAGCTGTCGCGCTTTTCGTAGCGTGGCTCGGCGAGGCTGGTCATTTTTGGGGGGAGTTGCCTTTCCTGTGGGATATGTGCGGTCACGCCGATGCTATCGGCGGTCCTGCTGCTTTGCAAATGGGCTGTCCTGTTCCAGATACTCATGAATAGACTTGTTCGATGTTGGATAGAAGAAGGAGTTTGCCTTGAGGAGACTTGCCTTGATGCTTGCCGTGATCGCGCTGCCATTCGTGGGAAGCTTATACGCGGAGGATGCGGCCACGCCGGAAGCGAAGACGATCAATGGTTATAGGCCAATGTGGTGGAAGGAAGCAGTGGTCTACCAGGTGTACCCGCGGTCGTTCAAGGATTCGAATGGAGACGGGATCGGCGACCTGCCGGGGATCACGTCGAAGCTGGATTACCTGAAGGCACTGGGCGTGGATGTGATCTGGCTGAGCCCGCACTACGACTCGCCGAATGCGGATAACGGGTATGACATTCGCGATTATCGGAAAGTGATGAAGGAGTTCGGCACGATGGCCGACTTCGACGCGCTGCTGGCGGGGATCAAGCAGCGGCACATGCGGCTGATCATCGACCTGGTGGTGAATCACACGTCGGACGAGCACCGCTGGTTTGTGGAGTCGCGGAAGTCGAAGGACAATCCCTACCGCGATTACTACTTCTGGCGCGACGGCAAGGGGCCGGATGGGAGCCAGCCGCCGAACAACTATCCTTCGTTCTTTTCGGGATCGGCGTGGCAGTACGATCCCACGACGAAGCAGTACTACCTGCACTACTTCGCGGTGAAGCAGCCGGATTTGAACAGGGACAATCCCAAGGTGCGCGCCGAGGTCTACGACCTGATGAAGTTCTGGCTGGACAAGGGCGTGGATGGGTTCCGGATGGATGTGATTCCGCTGATCTCGAAGCCTACGGGGCTGCCGGATCTGACTCCGGAACAGTTGAAGAATGTCGGCAAGGCGTACGCGAACGGCCCGCACATGCACGAGTATCTGCAAGAGATGAACCGCAATGTCATGTCGCACTATGACGTGATGACGGTGGGCGAGGCGCTGGGGATTTCGCTCGAGCAGACTCCGCTGATGGTGGGCGACGACCGGCACGAGCTGAACATGATTTTCAACTTCGACGCGGTGCGCGTGAACCGCGACGGCCGTTTGTGGAAGAGCTGGACGCTTCCGGATCTGAAGGCGATCTACGCGAAGCACGCCACGGAACTGGATGCGCATAGCTGGGACACGGTCTTTCTTTCGAACCACGACAATCCTCGGCTGGTGTCGAGTTTCGGCAATGATTCGCCGGAGTATCGGGTGGCGTCGGCGAAGCTGCTGGAGACCATGCTGCTAACGCTGCGGGGAACGCCGTTTATCTACCAGGGCGATGAGCTGGGGATGACGAATTATCCCTTCGAGGGCATCGGGGACTACAACGATATCGAGGCGAAGAACGGCTACAAGGCGGATGTGGTTACGGGCAAGCTGAGCGAGGCGGATTATCTCGCCAACCTGCGGCACATGAGCCGCGACAATGCGCGGACTCCGATGCAGTGGGATGCGTCGGCAAATGGCGGCTTCACGACAGGAAAGCCGTGGCTGGCGGTGAATCCCAACTACAAGGAGATCAATGCGGCGGAAGAGGTGCAGGATCCGCACTCGGTGTATCTCTACACGCGCGCGATGATTGCGCTGCGGCACAAGACGCCGGCGCTGGTGTACGGGACATATGAGGATCTGGACCCGGCGAATCCGTCGATCTTTGCCTACACGCGGACGCTGGGGGCGGAGCGGTATCTGGTGGTGCTGAATTTCTCCGACAAGGCGATGGAGTATGCGATTCCGGGCGGGCTCATGCCGACGGAGTTGCTGATGACCAACCTGGGCAGCACGGAAGCGAACACGGCGTCGCTGCACCTGACGGGGTGGGAGGCGCGGGTTTACCGGTATTGAGCAGGCACTCAATCGGCTGCCGAGTGGACATGGCGAGTGGTCAGGTACTGCTCGAAAATGGACAGTGGGATTTGGAAACGGCCAAATCGCGATGCTCGTATCCCTCTGAATCCCTGATTAGCTGCACATTCTAAGCAATTTACTTACCGAGACAGGCTGGAACACTGCTTGCAGACTGCTTCGAGAGGAGTCCGCCCATGAATTCCTTCCTGCAGGACCTTCGCTACGCGCTGAGGCAACTGCACAATTCGCCGGGGTTCGGCGGGACGGTGATCGCAACGCTGGCGCTGAGTATCGGCATCACGGCGGCGATTTTCAGCGTGCTTTACGCGATGCTGATCCGGCCGCTGCCGTACCGCGACGCCGAGAGCATCGTCGCGATTCAGCCGCGGTCTCCGCAGGGATATACCCAGCCGGCGTCGTATCCCGAATACCTCGACTGGCGGCGGATGAACCACTCGCTGGCTGTGCTGGCGGGGTACAGCGCATTCAGCACGGTGAACTTTGAAGGACCGCAGGGGCCGGTCGCGCTGCACGCGACCGAGGGCACGGACAACTTCTTCGAAGTATTCGGAGTGGCGCCGATACTCGGCCGGACGTTTGCGCCGGGTGAGGATCAGGAAGGGAAGAACGATGTCCTGGTGCTGAGCTACGAGGTGTGGCGGCAGTACTTTGGCGGGCGGCGGAATGTGATCGGCGAGAAGGTGAAGCTGGAGGGGCGTCCGCACACGGTGATCGGGGTGATGCCGGCGGGCTTTCGCTTTCCCATCAGCCGGATGGATGCGGTATACCGGCCGCTGCACGCCGCGAAACCATTGCGCGAGACGCGCGGCAATCACTGGCTGCCCACGGTGGGACGGCTGAAGCCGGGTGTAACGGTGAACCAGGCGCAGGCGGACATGAGCAAGGTGCTCAGCGACCTTGGCCGGACGTATACATTTTCGCAGGGACGCACGATGCAGCTGGTGGACATCGGCACCTACGTGCTGGGCAAGACGACCAGCTCGCTCCGTCTGCTGCTGGGCGCGGTGCTGGCGCTGCTGGCCATCGGCTGCGTGAATGTGGCCGGGCTGTTGCTGGCGCGCGGTGTGAAGCGCGAGCGCGAGATGGCGCTGCGCGCGGCGGTGGGTGCGAATCGATCGAGAATCGTTCGGCAGATTCTGACTGAGGGCCTGGTCTATGCGGCCTTCGGGGCAGTGGCCGGAGTGGTGCTGGCATTCGGGCTGCTGCGGGTGATCCGGCTGCTGCTGATTTCGGCCCTGTCGCGCGGCGCGGAGGTGGAGCTGAATGCGGCGGTGCTGCTGGCGGCGCTGTTTGTCACCGTAGTAGTTACGCTACTTGCGGCCTTGGCCCCGGCGCTGCGGCTGTCGGGGGCCGATCCTAACAAGGCTCTGCGCTCAGGCGGGAGCACAGGCGTAACGCGTGGACAGCACAGGCTGCGGGCAGTGTTTGTCGTAACGCAGGTGGCGCTGGCGTTGTCTCTGCTGGTGGTGTCGGGACTGCTGCTGCACATGCTGGCCGGGCTGCGCGACACCGAGCTGGGATTCTCACCGGACCGGATTCTCACGGCGGAAGTGGATCTGTCTCCGGGGCGCTATGAGGGGCGCGATGTGGTGGTGAATTTCTACCAGCCGCTGATCGAGAAGATTCAGGCGATTCCCGGCGTGCAGGCAGCGGGGATGATCCAACTGCTGCCGATACAGAGCTACGGATGGAATTCGGATATTCACGTGACGGGAACGCCGACGCCGCCGGCGAATGTGGAGCAGCTGGCGGAGTTCCGTATGGTATCGCCGGGATATTATCCGGTATTTCAGGACCGGCTGGTGCGCGGGCGGCTGCTCGATCCGAGCCTGGATACGCCGACGTCGCATCCGGTGATTGTGGTGAATGAGGCGTTTGTGAGGAAGTTTATTCCGGCGGGGCGCGATCCGATCGGAATGCAGCTGGACGGGCACGATCACGAGACGATTGTGGGAGTGGTGAAGAATATCCGGCAGAACATTTACGACTCGCCACTGGCGGAGATGGACTATCCGGCGTCGCAGGTGAAGCTGGCCGACAGCATGAATTTTCTGGGCAGCATGCAGATGGTGATCCGCACCAGCGGCGATCCGGTGTACATCATTCCCAGCCTGCGGCGCGCCTTTCACGATGTGGATCCGACGCTGCCATTCCGGACGCCGGAATCGATGCGCGCGGTGATCGCCGACACGCTGATTTTCGAGCGGCTGGAGAACTGGCTCTTCGGAACCTTCGCCGCGCTGGCTGTGCTGCTGGCCATCGTCGGACTGTACGGATTGATCAGCCACGAAGTCGAGCTGTCGACGCGGGAGATTGGCGTGCGCATGGCGCTGGGCGCGCCGCGCGTGCGCATCCTCGGCGATATCTATCGACGGGTGGGCTGGATGCTGGGCGGCGGCGTGACGATCGGACTGCTGCTGACGGCGGCGGCGCGGAAGTACATCGGCTCGGTGGTGGCGCTTGACCTTGATAAAGACGCCGGGCGGATTCTGCTGCTGACCGCAGCACTGGTGGGCGCGGGGCTGATTGCGGCGCTGCTGCCGGCGCGAAGAGCGTCGTCGATTGAGCCGATGGAGGCGCTGCGCGAGGAGTAGATACTGCTAGTGGGCTGCCGCTGGCAGACTTATCGGGAGCTGGTCGGGTTCGAGCCAGAGGACCTGGTGCTCGAAGACTCGTCCGAAGTGGCGGGCGACGGAGTTGATGGCGTTGTCCATGGTGGCGGGCGTTGAGCCGGAAGCTTCGAGCTCGAGGCTGGTAACGGTGCGGTCAGAAATGCCGCAGGGCACGATGAGGTCGAAGTCGCGCAAGTCGGTGGTGACGTTGAGCGCGAAACCGTGCGAGGTGATGCCGCGCGAGATGTGCACGCCGATGGCGGCGATTTTCTTTTCGGGGACAGTCCCGCCGGGAATGGTCCAGACGCCGGTGCGGCCGGCAATGCGCTGCGCGGGGACGGCGAAGTCTCCCAGGGCGCGGATCAGCGATTCTTCGAGCAGGCGGACGTAGTCGACTGCGCCGACGCGCTTTCCGCTAAGCGTGAAACTTCTCAGGTCGAGGATGGGATAGCCGATGAGCTGGCCGGGGCCGTGGTAGGTGACGTCTCCGCCGCGATTGATCTCGTGGATCTCGACGCCGCGATAGGCGAGGAATTCATCGCTGGCGAGGATGTTGGCGCGCGAGGAGTTGCGTCCCAGGGTGAGGACGGGCGGGTGCTCGAGCAGAACCAGGGCGTTGCCGATGCGGTTTTCGTGGCGGGCGTCGACGAGCTGCTTCTGTAGGTCGAGTCCGGTGGCGTAGTCGACGCGGCCGAGATGGATGAGGTTGAGGATCATCTCACAGCAGTTCGCGAAACTGTTCGAGGGTAAGCCCGGCGTCGCGTACGATGGCAAACATTGTGAAAGCATTGACTGGATTGTGGCGGGGAATCGTTACGGTTCTCCGGCCATCCGACATTACAATGTGCGCGCTTTCCCGGGTGACTTCGAAGCCAGCCCGCTCGAGGGCCTTCACTGCGAGAAGATGATTTATCCCGGGTAGCTTCCCCATCAGGAAGCCTTAACTTCCACATAGCGAGTCTGTTTGCGCCGGTTGAGTTCATCCACAGCCGCCAGATAATCCGATATCGCCAACTTGATATTTTCAAGTGCTTCTTCTTCAGTTGCCCCTTGCGACCAGCAGCCAGGCAGTTCCGGACAGCCCACCGCGAATCCTTCTTCCGAAGGGATGAGTTCGACTTTGTATTTCATGAATCCTCCAGAAGCTCCCTCTTCATTAGATATGTCGGCACTCTCGATAGTTCGGGCGTATGTAGTTATGAATGATAGCCCACGTCTGAGAATCCGGACGTGGGCTACCAGTTCTACTCTGGTTGCTAGACGTTGATTGCCATCCCTTCCACGCTGCTGAAGCCGTCGAGCATGGCTTCGGAGAGGGTGGGGTGCGCATGGATGGTCCACATCAGGTCTTCGACGGTGGCTTCGAGTTCCATGGCGGTGACGGCTTCGGCGATCAGCTCCGTCGCCTGCGGGCCAATGATGTGCACGCCTAGGATCTCTCCGTACCTGGCGTCGGCGACGACCTTCACGAAGCCATCGTGCGAGTCAACGATGGTGGCCTTTGAGTTTCCGACGAAGGGAAACTTGCCCACCTTGACGGTGTGGCCCAGTTCCTTGGCCCTGGCTTCGGTGAGGCCGACGCTGCCGATCTGCGGCTCGGTGTAGGTGCAGCCGGGGATGCGGTCGCGGCGCACCGGGCGCGCGTACTTACCGGCGATCTTTGCGGTGGCGACCAGGCCGGCCATCGATCCGGAGTGGGCAAGCTGGGGCATGCCGGCGACGATGTCTCCGATGGCGTAGATGCCGGGCTCGTCGGTCTGCATGTATTCGTTGACCTTGATGAAGCCGCGCTCGGGCTTGATCTTCGTCTTTTCGAGACCGATGCCTTCGGTGCGAGGGCCGCGGCCAACGGCGACGAGAACCCTCTCGGCTTCCTTCGACGTCTGCTTGCCGTCAGAGCCGGTGTAAGTGACCTTGACGCCGTCCTTGGTCTCCTCGACCTTCTCGACTTTTGCGCCGGTCGCGCTCTCGATGCCGCGCTTGCGGAAGGAGCGGGCAAGTTCCTTGCTGATGTCTTCGTCTTCTACGGGGACGAGACGCGGCAGGTATTCGAGGATGGAGATTTCCGAGCCAAAACTCCGGAAAATTGACCCGAACTCAACGCCGACCGCGCCCGCTCCAATGATGAGGAGCGACTTGGGGATGCGATCGAGGGAGAGGATTTCGATGTTGGTCAGGACGCGGTCGCTGACTTCGACGCCGGGCAGCATCCGCGCGTCGGAGCCAGTGGCGAGGATGATGTTCTTCGCCTTGACTACGGTCGGCTTGCCCTTGTCTTTGTCCTGCGGCGTGACTTCGACGGAGTGGATGCCGTCTTTGGCTGGGCCGGTGAGGCGGCCGAAGCCGGGGACGACGGTCACCTTGTTCTTGCGCATCAGAAACTCGAGTCCCTTGACGTGCTTGGCGACGATGCCGTTCTTGCGGTCGATGATGGCCTTCCAGTTGATGGTGGCTTCGCCGAGTCCGTCGAGGCCGTATTCCTTGGCGTGCTTGAAGTGGTCGTAGATCTCGGCGTTGAAGAGGAGTGCCTTGGTGGGGATGCAGCCCACGAGCAGGCAGGTGCCGCCGAGGCGGCTGTCCTTTTCGATGAGGGCGACCTTAAGTCCGTACTGGCCGGCGCGGATGGCTGCGGTGTATCCGGCGGGTCCTCCGCCGATGACGGCTACGTCGTAGATGGTCTCTGCCAAAGGAAAGCTCCGTTCAGGTTTGCGATGGCGTGAGGGATCGGGCCCGGACGATCCGGGTTCGACCCAAACACTCTATTGTACGCAAGGATTCCGATATGGAAGATGCGCGACGGGAGGGAAAGATTCGAGGCTAGTGGCGCCGCTAGGTTTGCGCGATACTGGTAGACATGAACGCGGTTCCCATCCCGGCACGTGTCTCCGTAGGAGAATACCTTGCGACGAGCTACCGCCCGGACTGCGACTACGTGGACGGTGTCGTTGAGGAGAGAAGTCTGGGCGAGTTTGATCATTCCTTCCTGCAGGGTCTGTTGTTCCGACTGTTTTACGATAACCGCGAGAAGTGGGCGGTTCGGGTTTCGCCTGAACAGCGCATCCAGCTTTCGCCGAGCAAGTTTCGGGTTCCCGATGTCTGCGTGATGCGCCGGGAAACTCCGAAGGAGCAGGTGGTCACGCATCCGCCGCTGATATGTATCGAGATTCTCTCCCCTGAGGACTCGTTGAGCCGCATGCGCCAGCGTGTGGACGACTACCTAAATTTCGGCGCGGAGCACGTGTGGATCATTGGGCCCGAGTTGCGCAAGGGTTATATCTGTTCGAAGGTCGGCATGCAGGAGCCCGAGGGTGGCGTGCTCTCTATTCCAGATACTGAGATTCGCGTGGTGCTGAGTGATCTCTTTGCGGAGTTGGACAGGGCTTAAAGAGCTCCCCTTGGAAATGCAATACGGCAAACTTGAGACATGCCAGAGTCAACATCGGCTTTGCTCAGTAAGGTGATCTCCGGAGCCTCTTCCGCAGCAACGTCGACAACATGCATCTGAGACACAACCTCATACTGCTGATAAGGTCCAGGATAACCGCCGGTGGCGTTGGTCGTTTCTCGTAAAAATCGGAGATACGACGAATCCGCTAATACCCGTAAATTCCTGCCTGTGAATTGTTCTTTCTCAGGGTAAATTCCATAAGACTCATCGGTAACCAAATATGCGATGTACCGTCTCCGCTCGAGCTGGAAGAATCGGGAGTCTTCCGACGGGACAATCGGGAAGCCGATTCCGAGATCAACACCACCGATCACCGACGATTTTGGCTTGTCGTGATGTGTTTTTGCTTCCTGCAAAAGTATCTGGAGTTGATTTTCAAATGGCTCGCAGATTCCGATGAGGAAGAGCGTTTGGCAAGATTCCAGCTGCTCTAGGGCGTCCATTGTCTAGCCCAGCACCCTCGCAGCTTCCTTTGCGAAATAGGTCACGATGAATCCAGCACCGGCGCGCCGGATGGCGATGAGCGACTCCATCATGGCGCGCTCGCGGTCGAGCCAGCCGTTGGCGAAGGCAGCCTGCAGCATCGAGTATTCTCCTGACACCTGGTAGGCGCCGATGGGTACGTCGAAGCGCTCGCGAGCGGCGCGGATGACATCGAGGTAGGGCATGGCGGGCTTCATGAGAATCATGTCTGCGCCTTCGCCGAGGTCGAGGTCGATCTCACGCATGGCCTCGCGCAGGTTAGCCCCGTCCATTTGGTAGCTGCGGCGATCGCCGAACTGCGGAGCGGAGTCGGCGGCTTCTCGGAACGGTCCGTAGAAAGCCGAGGCGAACTTCGAAGCGTAGGAGAGGATGGGGGTCTGGTCGAAGCCCTCGTCGTCGAGGTGGTCGCGGATGGCGGCGACGCGGCCGTCCATCATGTCACTGGGGGCGACGATGTCGGCCCCTGAATTCGCCAGAGACACGGCGGTTTTCGAGAGCAGGCTGAGACTGGAGTCGTTGTCTACGTCCAAGTCTGTTTCTGAACCGCCCTCCGTTTTTCGAACGATGCCGCAGTGGCCGTGCGAGGTGTACTCGCAGAGGCAGACATCGGCGATGAGGACGAGCGTCTTTGAAGCCGCTGACTGCTTGAGCGCGCGCAGGCCGCGCTGCACGATCCCATCGTCATCCCAAGCTCCGGTGGCCTGCTCGTCTTTTGATTCGGGAAGGCCGAAGAGCAACAGCCCTCCGATGCCGAGCGAAGCGGCTGCTTCGGCTTCCTTCACCGCCTCATCGACGGAGAGATTGAAGACGCCGGGCATGGAGCTGATCTCTTTGCGGACGCCTTCGCCGGGGCAGAGGAAGAGCGGATAGATGAGTGCGCCGGGTTCGAGATGGGTTTCGCGGACCAGGTTTCGCATGGACTCGGTGCGGCGGAGCCGCCGCAACCGGGTAATGGGGTATTCCATGCGTTTATTTTACTTACTCAAAGTGTGGCCATCTGGTCGTACTCCTGCGCGGAGGGCGAAGGCAGGAGCACCCAGAGCGTGTAAATAGCAAGCGCGGTTCCGGTGATGGGCTTGATGAGCGTCAAAAATCCGGCGACGATGGCCAGAATGCGGGCCCAGGATGTTCGGCGGTGGAGCGCTATGCCGGTGGCGAAGCAGAGAATCGCACGCCCGAGGACGATTACGGTGATGAGCGGGGCGAACCAGGGCAGGTTGGCGAAGGGGAATTCGCCGAAGGGACCGTGATGCCAGTGTCCGAAATACCCGCCGAACATGCCGGCGAAGAAGGACATGGCCAGCAGCCATCCCAGGATGGTCCAGACGCCATAGGCGATCCAGAGGATGGACAGCGACTGGATATGACGGTGAACGCGGGTATAAAACCAGGGGGTGGGCGCCACTACGGGAGCGACTTGCGGAACTGCTCTGCCGCACTTGAGGCAGAACTGCTGATTGGGATCGACGGGTTGTCCACAGCCACTACAGAACATTGTTGGTCCCTCCTTTGCTGCGAAAGACCTGCAGTAAGTTACGCAGCGCTGCCCGCACTTGTTCCGGGAGTCGGCCTGCTCCCGTTAGGATGAGCTTATGACATTGGCTCGGCCCATTCCCAGTGCAGTGAGCGATTTTAGCCCTTCCGCGCTCGAATGGGGCCGCTTTCTTGAGCTGCTTGTGGGCTATGCGCAATCGGCGACCGGAAAGCAGTGGTTGCTGGGGTTGAGGCCGTCAACGGACCTGGACTGGATTCGACGCGAGCATGCGCTGGCCGGAGAGATGCGCAAACTGCTTGCCGCCGGAGTACGGCCGTCGCTGGGGTCGCTGTTCGATCCTTCCGAGGCGCTGGCCAAGTCGCGTGTTGATGGCGCGGCGCTTGAGGCGGAGGAGATCCGCAAGGTGGTGGCGCTGGGCGAGGATATTTCAGCCTGGTCGGGGCTGATGAGCGTGCCGCCGGGGGATTTAGCGGACGGATTGACGCGGTTGCGGGAGCTTTCCGGAGAGCTGCTCACGTTGCCCCTGAAGCCGCTGATCGAGTCGCTGCGTTCGCGGATTCTTCCCGATGGGTCGCTGGCCGACGATGCTTCGCCGGAGTTGCGGCGGATTCGCCGGGAAATGGAGCGTCAACAAAGAGCAATTGAGGAGAGCCTGCGGTCGGCGCTGCGGCGCTTCTCCGAGGGCGGGAGCACGCAGGACGACCTGATCACGATTCGCGGCGAGCGCTTTGTGATTCCGGTGAAGGCGGAGTGGAAGCGCAGAGTGCAGGGAGTGGTGCACGGCGCGAGCTCGAGCGGGCAAACGGTCTACGTCGAGCCGCTGGAGACGATCGAGCTGAACAACGATCTGGTGCGGCTGCTCGAAGACGAGCAGGCGGAGATTCATCGTATCTTTGCGGCCATGACGCGGCAGATCGCGCAGTATGCTCCGGTAATTCTCAAGGGTGCGGAGGTACTTGCCGAAGTCGATACGCTGCAGGCGCGGGCGCGCTTTGCGCTGGAGTTCGATTGCGTCGAGCCGCGGTTTGCGGCGACCGAAAATCCGGAGCTGATACTGAAGGACGCGCGGCATCCGCTGCTGGAGAAGCGGCTGCGCGGCTCCGGCGGCAGCGCGGTTCCGATGAGCCTGTCGTTGACCTCGGATGCACGGCAGCTGATCATCAGCGGGCCGAACACCGGCGGCAAGACGGTTGCGCTGAAGACGGTGGGATTGCTGGCGATCATGGCGCAGAGCGGGGTTGCCGTTCCTGCAGAAGAGGCGGTGCTGCCTGTATTCGACGCCATGCTGGCGGATATTGGGGATGCGCAGTCGATCGAGCAGAACCTGTCGACCTTTTCGGCGCATATCGTCAATCTGAACCGCATTGCGGCGGTCGCGGATGCGTCCTCTCTGGTGCTGCTCGACGAGCTGGGTTCGGCGACCGATCCGGAAGAAGGCGCGGCGCTGGCGGTGGCGATTGCCGGGCATTTTTTGCGGGCACAGGCATGGTCGATCATCTCGACGCACCATACTTCGCTGAAGGTGTACGCCGCCAATACGCCGGGGGTGATCAACGCGGCTGTCGGCTTCGACGAGCAGACCCTGGCTCCCACGTACGAGGTGCGGCAGGGTGTTCCGGGTGCGTCGGCGGGCATCAACATTGCGGCGCGGCTGGGCCTGGCTCGCAGCATGATCGACGCGGCGCGTTCGCGGTTGAGCACGCAGACCCAGGATATCGGGCGCTTTATTGACAGCCTGCATGAGCAGCTTCGCGCGGCGACGGCGGAGCGGGCGCGGCTTGGGCAGCTGGAGAGCGAGTTGAAGCGCGAGCGAGCGCGCCTCGAAGGCGAGGGCATGAAGGAGCAGCGGGCGAAGGTTCGCGAGATGGAGCAGAAGCTCGAGTCACTGCTAAAGGATTTCGAATACCAGGCACGCGAAACGGTGCGGGCGATCGACGACAGAGCCGCGCAGCAGAAGTTGTCCAAAGAGGCAGAGCGCAGGATTTCGCGGCTGCGGCGGGAGTTTGCCGAAGGATTCAATGCCTCGGTCGTCGCGCATCATACCGGTGCGGACAAGGGCGATGCGCACGCCCAGCCACATGTTGTTCGCCATATCGCAACCGGAGATATGGTGAAGCTGAAGACGCTGGGCAAGACGGCACGCGTGGAGCGGCAGGTCGACGACAAGACGTTCGAGGTGGCTGTCGGACCGATGAAGATGCGCGTGGCGCGCGATGAGATCGCCGAGGTGGTGCGGACGGCTGCGGCAGAGACTCCGCTGCAGGCAGCACGCAGCCGGCGAGGTGTGTCGGTATCGATGGCCGAGCCGGACGAGAGCGTCGGCTGGGAGATCAACGTGATCGGACGCACGGCGGATGAGGCCCAGGATGAGGTCGAGAAGTTTCTCGATCGCGCATTTCTCGCCGGACTGCCGCAGGTGCGGATCATTCACGGCACAGGGATGGGCGTGCTGCGGCGGACGCTGCGCGAATATCTGCGGCGGCATCCGCAGGTAGCGGGGGTGACGGAGCCGGGTCAGAACGAAGGCGGTGCGGGGGCGACGGTGGTGGAGTTCAAGCAGTAAACAGGGCTCAGGGCTCAGGGCTCAGGGCTCAGGGCACAGGGATCAGGGATCAGGGCACAGGGATCAGAGATCAGAGATCAGAGGCTCAGGGATCACTCAGCGCTAGCCGCAGAGAATCCTACGTCCGAGAATCCGGACGTGGGGCACTCGGATCCACTGGCCCAATAAAATGTGTTCATGCCCACGCGCTCTGTGAAGAAGTCGACTCCTGTAAAAAAGTCCGTTCCTGCGAAAAACTCTGCTCCTGCGAAAACACTTCAGCCCGCTGTTCCTTACTTCAGCAAGCATGCCCTCGATTTTCTGCGCCAGCTCAAGCGCAACAACCGGCGTGAGTGGTTTGAAGCGCGGCGCGAGATTTACGAACGTGAGCTGAAGGCGCCGATGCTGGCGCTGATCGAGAAGATTACCGAGGGCATGACGGAGTACGCTCCGGCGCATGTGCGGCCGGCGCAGAAGTCGATGCTGCGCATCTATCGCGACACCCGCTTCTCGGCGGACAAGACACCATATAAAACGCATCTGGCCGCGTGGTGGTCGCGCGGCGGGATGGAGAAGACTTCGGGCAGCGGATATTACTTTCACGTCAGCCCGACAGAGCTGGTGATTGCTGCGGGTGTTTACATGCCGCCCAAGGAACAGCTGCTGGCCATACGGCGGCACCTGCTCGAGCATCATGAGCAATTCAAGCGGCTGATCGAGGCAAAGAAGATGCGCACCAAGATGACGCTGCACGATCCGGCGGCACTGAGCCGGCCGCCGAAGGGATTCCCGGCGGAGCATCCGGCGGTTGAGTGGATCAAGTCGCGGCAGTGGGGTGTTATCGTCACTCTGCCCGCGGATCCGGCGCTTCAACCTAAGCTGGCGGAGACGATTGGCGGGTATTTCCGGCTGGCGCAGCCGCTGGTGGATTTCCTCAACGAGCCGCTGCTGAAGAGCACGGAAAAGCGGAAAAAGCCGCTGTTTGGCCTTTACTAGTCTGCCGAGGCGCGCCTATATTCGGCGGTATCTCTTCTCTTCAGACATGGCGCAACAACCGCTCTGGACAAGGGTTTCTCTGAGTAACGAAAGACTGGCGGACTCCAGAAATCGCATGAATTCCACTAAAAACAGGAAAAACCCTAAGAAAACCGTAAAAAACCTGTGGAAACCCGGCTTTTGCAGTTGACAAAGGCCGCGAAAAGCCGCAAGGTTAACGGCGGTGGGTTCTCTCGGACCCGCATGAATACAGGCTTTTCAGCAGTAGTCGAGAAGCGAGTGACGTAGACGGGAGAACCGGCAGCAGACAACCGGAGGCGCGCGGCAGCCGCATCCGTTGACTGAAACAGAAATCAGGAGGAATACACATGGCAACAGCACTCACCAAGACAGCTCTTGTCCGGCTCATGGCCGAGAAGCTTGAGTTGACCAACAAGCAGGCCGCGGCATTTCTGGACCTGCTCGCAGAAACCGCCGTCAAGGAAACCAAGAAGAACGGCGTATTCATCATTCCCGGCCTCGGCCGCCTGGTGAAGGCAGAGCGGAAGGCACGGATGGGCCGCAATCCCCAGACCGGCGAGCAGATCAAGATCAAGGCGAAGACCGTGGTGAAGTTCCGCGTGGCCAAGGCCGCGAAGGACTCGATCGCACCGCCGAAGAAGTAAACCAGATTCTCGGCAGCCGCCGCCAAACATAAAAACAGCGGCTAACTCTAATAGGGAGAGGGAGACGGCTTGAGGCTCGTCTCCCCTTTTTCTTTTGCGGCGCACTCTTGGTCAGGGCGTCTGCGGTCGCTTAATGGCGAAAGCACGCACGACCAGCGAGAGTCCGAAACAGATGATGACGGCCTGGGTGAGCAACAGGGCGTTGTAGCGCCAGGCGAGCACAACGAAGCAGAGCGTCATACTCACCGGGTAAGTCTCGGCAAGAATAGCCTCGAGCCATCGCGGCTGTGCCGGGGATGCCGGGACGCGAGGGACTGGACTGGGAAAGAGCCTCGGCACGCGCGCTTTGTAAGCTAGATAAGGCTCTCCCTGCTGCGCAACAAGGTAAGCTTCTTCTCCGAGGATGAGACGCAGCATCTGCAGGAAAATTGCGGCGACGAAAAAGATGGCTCCGGTGGGCGGCATGAGAATCGATATCGCCAGAGAGAAGACAAAGCTGCCGAGGTAGAGTGGGTTCCTCACATACCGGTAGGGTCCGGCCGCGACGACACCCTGTGCGTGCATGGCGCCGGAGGTTACGATTCCTGCGCCCAGATAGGCGGTCCCCCATACGCGAAATGCTGCGCCTGCCGCAGCAAAAAGGATCGCCAGCAATGTAACTACCAAAGTTGCGTATTGCAGCGACAGTACATGGGTGCTCGTCAGTAATCCGCAGAGCTCGAGCCAGGTGGAGCTGCTTCGCCCGGCAAACGGGCCATAGTGGATCCACGGTGCCCAGAAGCCAAGCAGGTAAATGAAGAAGCCGATAGTCAGGCGATAGCGAAACTCGAAGCGGGTTGCCTTCACTGCTGCGTGCTCTCGTTCTTGTAGACAATGCCGGATTTCATGACGAAGGTTACGTGCTGCAGAATGCGCACATCTTTGAGCGGATCTCCGGAGATGGCGATGACGTCGGCCCATTTGCCGGCTTCGAGCGAACCGGTCTTGTCGGTCCATCCCATCAGGTCGGCGGCGTTGAGCGTTCCGGTCTGTAATGCGGCGAGCGGGCTCATGCCGAACTGGTTCACGTAGACATCCAGTTCATGGGCGTTCAATCCGTGCGGGTACACGGCCGCGTCGGTGCCGAGCGCAACCTTGACGCCTGCGGCGATGGCCTTTTTGGCATTGGCCTTTTCGACCAGGCTTACGTCCTTCATCTTCTGTGCATAGAAGGGCGGCAGGTGGCCGTTCTGCTGCATCCAGTCGACAAGGTACGCGGTGGGAACGAAGTAGTTGCCGTGCTGCTTCATGGCGGCGATGTCCTCGTCGTTCATATAAGAGCCGTGCTCGATGGAGTCAACGCCGGCTTCGGTTGCCCACAGGATTCCCTGCGAGCCGTGGGCGTGGGCGGCGACCTTGCGGCCCAGGCGGTGCGCGTCGGCGACGATGGCCTTCATTTCCTCGAGGGTGTACTGCGCTGCCTGCGGGTCGTCTCCCCTGGAGAGCACGCCGCCGGTTGCGCAGATCTTGATGAGGTCGGCGCCGTACTTGATGGTCTCGCGGACTTTATGCTGCACTGCTTCAACACCGTCGGCGACTCCCTCGGCAGTCTGGTGGTAAGAGAACGGCAGCAGATTGTCGTCGCAGTGTCCGCCGGTGATGCCGAGCGGCGGCCCGCTGACCTGCATGTGCGGACCTTCGACGAGCCCGGCGCTAATGGCGTCGCGGAGATCGACATCGGCGTAGCCCGCGGCTCCGACATTGCGCACGGTGGTGAATCCGGCTTCGAGAGTTACCTTGGCGTTGCGCGCTCCGATGAGTGCGCTCATGGCGACGCTGGTCGAGAGCTCATGGTAGGGATCGAAGTTGTTGTCGTCGGTGAGGTGCGTGTGCACGTCGATGAGTCCGGGCAGGACGGTGAGAGAACGCAGATCGATCTCGGTGTCTCCCGGTTGCTTTGGTGTCGACGAAGTCGGCGCAATCGAGGTGATGCGGTCCCCGGTGACGACGATGGTCTGGTCCGCCGGCTCGTTGCCGGTGTGAACATCGACGATGTGCCCGGCGCGAATCAGTATTCGGGATGGGGCTGCCGATGGCGTGGCGTTTTGCGCCGCAGCCGCGAGCACGGCAATAAGTAACAGTAATAGTGACGTAATGAGCGTACGGTGAGAGACGTGCATCGTTGGCCTCGTTCAGGATCGTTGGAATCCAGCTAATGGGGAAGAGTGAATTGCGGCAAGTGTAGCAGTTTTGTGTCAGCGTTCTGGCGGGGACTCAAGGGTGGCGCGAAGGCGTCCGCGCGCGGCCTGGAGCCGCTGCTCTGCTTCATTTTTGTCGAGATTCAGTTTGTGCATGACGACCGCGGTCTTCACCGATCCGGCACGTTCGAGCAGGGCGGCGGCCTCGGAATGGCTCAGTCCGGTGATGGTGGCGATGATGCGCGCCGCGCGGTCGCGCAGCTTTACGTTGGTTGGCTGCACATTGACCATCAGGTTTCCGTAGACATAACCGAGGCGAACCATTGCGCCCGTCGAGAGCATGTTGAGAACGAGCTTGGTTGCTGTGCCGGCCTTCATGCGCGTCGATCCGGTGACCACTTCAGGTCCCGTGTCGGGCGTGATGGCGAGTTCGGCGGCCTGGGCAACTGCGGATTCCGGTACGCAACTGAGGCCGATGGTGAGTGCGCCCAGTTCGCGTGCGTAGCGGATGCCGCCGAGGACGTAGGGTGTGCGTCCGCTGGCGGCGATTCCCACCAGAACGTCTTTGGCGGAGAAGCCATGCTGCTCGAGATCGCGGCGGCCCTGCGATTCGTCGTCCTCGGCACGCTCGACGGATCGGCGCAGAGCGACGTCTCCGCCGGCAATCAGGCCCTGCACCATCTCGGGCGGCGTGCTGTAGGTTGGGGGACACTCGGAGGCGTCGAGGACACCGAGACGGCCGGAGGTACCCGCTCCCAGGTAAAAGAGGCGGCCGCCATGTTCGAGTCGTGTCGCGATGGCTTCAATGGCCTCGGCGATCCGGGGCAACTCGCGCTCGACGGCAGCGAGGGCTTCGGCGTCTGCCTGATGCATCGCCCGGGCGAACTCGAGCGGGGTCAGGCGGTCGAGGTTTTCTGTTGCCAGATTTCGGGATTCGGTCGGGAGTTGGGAGAGATCAGGCATGAGGATTCGCAAGGCGATATAACTAAGCCCGGTTATTCGCCCAGCCGCTCCATCAGTGCGTCGAAGTCTTCGAGCTTGGAGTACTCGATGATGACGCGGCCACGGCCGTTCTTGTCCTCGATTGTGACTTTGAGGCCGAGAGCGCGCTGCAGAAGGTCCCGGGCCTCGCGGACATTCGGATCGAGCGGCTCTTTCACCTTTTCTTCGCTATGATTCTTTTCCGGATGGAGAATTCCCTGGACATAGCTCTCTGTCTGCCGGACAGACATCGAGAGCGCGGTAACTTTCTGGGCGGCCTTGAGGATCGTGTCCGGGTTTTCCAGAGCCAAGAGCGCGCGGGCGTGACCAAAGGTCAGCTCTCCCGCTTCGACCTTGCCCTGTACCTCAACCGGCAGACGGAGGAGGCGCAGAAAATTGGCTACCGAAGCGCGGTCTTTGCCCGTGCGCTGGGCCATCTGCTCCTGCGTGAGTTTGAACTCTCGGCTCAGGCGATCAAATGCGCGGGCCTGCTCCATGGGGTTGAGGTCCGTGCGTTGGAGATTTTCGACGATTGTCATCTCCATCGCCTGCTCGTCGGAGACATGGCGAAGGATGGCAGGGATGGTCTCCTTGCCGGCCATCTGCGAAGCCAGCCAGCGGCGTTCACCGGCGATGAGCTGGAAGCGCCCGTTCGGCAGCGGCCGGACGAGGACGGGCTGTACGACTCCTGTGGCTCTGATGGAGGCCGCCAGTTCGGAGAGGAGGGATTCGTCGAAACGCGTACGTGTCTGGTAGGGGTTGCGATCGATCTCGGAGACGGGAATCTCTCGGGGTGTTCCGTCAGCGGGACGAGGAGGGGCGGTGTCGACGCTAACCTTGACGCTCGGCAGCAGAGATTCGAGTCCCTTGCCCAATGCTTTCCTTCTTGGAAGCTCTACGGTGTTCATTTTTCGAATCCTTTGGGTGTTAAATCCTGGGGGAATCGGATCGGTTAGGCGTACGGCCAGAAGCGCACGGTGGGTTTGCTGTGAACGGCAGCAGCAGCTTTCCTTTCCCGGGCGCGCGGGCTTTCGATCTCGTTCCGGCTTAATAATTCTGCTGCAAGGTCGCGATAGCTCTCGGCACCACGCGAACGGGGATCATAAAGCTGCACCGGCTTGCCGTAACTGGGGGCTTCGGCGAGCCGCACGTTTCTGGGGATGGCTGTGGTGAGCAGCTTCTCTTTGAAGAAATCACGCAGGTTCTCTCGGACCTGCTGGGCGAGATTGGTGCGGTCGTCATACATGGTCAGGAGGACGCCTTCGATCTCCAGCGTGGGGTTGAAGGCCCCGCGGACTCTCTCGAGGGTGTGAATCAGCTCGCTGATTCCTTCGAGAGCGAAATATTCGGCCTGCATGGGGACCAGGAGGCGGTCGGCAGCGACCAGAGCGTTGAGGGTAAGCAGATCGAGGGCCGGCGGACAGTCGAGGATGATGTAGTCGTACTTTTCGCGCTCGGGCTCGAGAGCTTCGCGGAGCTTGTAGGCGCGGCGCTCGTGCTGGATCAGTTCGACATTGGCTCCGATGAGGTTTTTGCTGGAGGGGACGATGGAGAGTGTGTCGATTTCAGTGGGCAGAATTGCGTCGGCGAGGGTGTTTTCGCCGATGAGGATGTTATAGGTCGATTTCCGGTCCTCGTCCCGGGAGAACCCATAGCCGCCGGTGGAATTTGCCTGGGGATCGCAGTCGATCAGGAGGGTCTTCAGGCCTTCGAGGGCCAGGGCTGCTGACAGGTTGATTGCGGTGGTCGATTTCCCGACCCCGCCCTTCTGATTGACGACCGCTAACACCCTGCCCATGAAGAAAAAGACTATCGGGCTGCAGGCATCCGGTGCAACGGAGATCGGCTGTGCAGAACGAGTCAGTATCTGTGGAAGACTTTTGTGCGACCTCGCGGGAGTTGGGTATAACCCGAAGGATCAAATAGGGATACGCACGTCTGCGAATTGTTAGAGGGATGTTGCTGGTTTTGAGGCTGGAGTGGAAATCTTTGTGTTCCACGTGGAACAGGCTCGGTTTGCTTGGAGCAAAAATTATCCGCGACTAGCCAGATGTTCCACGTGAAACACCTTGCTTTTGGCCGAGCAGCAGCAGACCATCTTCGAGACCTGAAATTGGCAGGCGCTGGCTCCATGCGATGTCCGCCAGTTGTCGCAAGACCGGTTCGGTCGTCGATGTAGCAAACACGACAAGCCAGCCATCGGGAGCGACCCTTTCGGTAGCGGCCCGGCAGGCCTCGGCCATCTTGTCTACAGCGCGTAGTGTCACTATGTCGAAAACACGGCTGGGCGGCATGTGCTCTATCCGGCCGTCATAGACTTCCGAAGGCAATGACAGTAAACGCGCTGCTTCCCGGAGGAAGGCGGCCTTCTTTCTCTGGGATTCACCCAGGCTTACGCGGATGTCGGGTCGCACGATGGCGATTGGTATTCCGGGCAGACCGGCACCAGAGCCGAAATCCAGCAGCGTTGCCGCTGCGGGAAACGATTGCGCACACTGAATACATTCAACAAGATGCCGGTGAATGATCTCTGAGGGCTCCCTGACAGCTGTCAGGTTGAGCCGGGAGTTCCAGCGAAGGAGCAGATGAAGGTAGGCGAGCAGCCGATCACTGGCCTCTGCGGACAGAGCCCCCAGCCCGGCAGCCGCAACCACCGAGTCGATATCCCGGGTAGTTACTTTGCTACCGATTCCCGGATCTCGCGAGGGTGCCATTTGGCTGCAGCGTCCACAAATGCGGTGAAAAGCTCCCGGGAAGCGGGGCTTGAGTCGAAGGTTCTCTCGGGGTGCCACTGCACGCCGATCACGAACTGGTCGCCGGTTCCCTCGACGGCCTCGATCACGTTGTCCTCGACACTTCGGGCAACGACGGACAATCCATCCCCGGGTTGATCGAGCGCCTGATGATGGCTGCTGTTGACGGCCAGTTCTGTCTGTCCGGTGATCTTCGCAACACGCGAGCCCCGGGCAACAGATACTCGGTGCGCCTCCCGGACTTGCCGCCCGGGCTTGTGATCAACTGGAGTCTTCAGGTCCTGGAGCAAGGTGCCGCCGCGCCAGACATTCCAGGATTCCGTCCCGTAGCAGATGCCCAGGAGCGGTTTGTGAAGATTGGCGGCATCCTGCATGAGGAGCTCGTCTACTGCTTCTCTCGCAGGATCAGCCGGAGCACATTCCGGTATCCGAACGTGGCCGTACTTCTCGGGGTTTACATCGGCGCCGCTGCCAGGGAGAAGCCCACCTTCACAGGAGCTGGCCAGATTCGCAACTTCTGCGGGAGAAGCCGCAAGCGAGATCTTCACGGCTTCGCCGCCCACTGCCTCAACAGCCTCAGCGTCTCGGGGCCAGGAGCGCTGGTTATATTCAAGGTCGTTCGATGTCGGCTCCGGTATGGCGATCCGTGGCCTCTTCATTTGAGGTCCTCCTTCGCGGCAGCCACCGTGATTGCTTCAAGTTCGGGCTTCTTCGGTTGCTGGAGATAAGAATGACGGTAATACAGGCGGCAAATTTCGTCGCTTATTCGCGCCGTCGTCCTCTATCTGCTTCATTCCGTAGCCGGTGGTCTCGATGGGGTCGCCGACTGCGAGGGTCACCGGAACCGGGTGAAACTCCAGGGAATGCATGGGCAGAAGCTCATAGGTGCCGATGAGGGAGCCATGGGAACGATCGGCCATCCTGCCCGGATTGCCATAAAGGCGAGGCCGTTCATGAAGTTTGCCAGGTGACCGGTCGCGGAGCGGCCGCCCTCGGGAAAAATGGACGAGGGCATACCGGCCCGCAGCGTCTTCACGGCTCCGCCAAGAGAAACTCGAGATGAACACACGCCGCGGGTTGGTTACGTTAACCGGCACCTGTCCTGAGCGCTGGAGATGCCAGCCGACGAAGGGGAGCTTGAAGAGGTCATGGCGGGCCACAATCCGGAATTGAAAACGGAGCGCCGAAAAGATGACGGGCGTATCCATATAGGAAAGGTCGTTGCGCTTACATAAACCGCGACGCGACCGTCAAGTCTGTCGGCCCCGAGCAGGGTCACGCGCGCACCGCTGATGTGAGCTATGTTCCGGCCCAGGCCCAGGGCAATCGCATGCTCAGCCTTGCCGTCCTTGTCCCACAAGGATGCGATCAACGACAGGCTGCCAAACAGTCCGGTGCAGAGAAAGAAGAGCGGCGCGCGGAAACAAAAGCTGACCAAGCGTTCTGTCCAGGGCAAGGGCTCTGGCCAGGGGTCCCAGCGTGCGGTTCGTCACCCTGCCCGCCTCCATCAACTGCGACCGCGCCGCGCCTACCAGGTAGACCGATCCGGTGACCACGACCAGGCCGTCCGCCGGAGTTAAGGCCCAGGCCTGTTCGAGGGCGTCGTGCACGCTCTCTGCGGATAGGACTGTAACCCCGGTCTGTTTCGCTGCCTTGGTCATCTGCGCCAGTGTTGCCCGGCGCGGGGAGTCGACTTCCGTCAAAATCACAGATTCGAAAAGCGGGGACAGGATCTGTGCTATCTCGGCGATCGGCTTGTCGCCCAGGCAGCCGAAGACGGCAGTCAGGCCGCGCGGTTCGGGGTCCAGATGCGACAAGGGCGGGGACCGGAGAGCCCAGGCGCCCGCAGGGTTGTGAGCCACGTCGAGCAGCACATCCGCGCGTTTCAGGGAGCACCAGCCAGTTTGGGATGCCCGGTCCAGCCTTCCCGGCCATCGCGTCCGGCGAATTCCTTCGGCAATCTGCGCAGGCGATATATTGTAACTGTGATGGTTACGTAATTCAACGGCGGCGGCAATCGC
>CAVRNK010000019.1:0-63959 GCA_963721995.1 uncultured Acidobacteriaceae bacterium
CCTAGTTCGGGCTGTTCCGGAAATGAAGAGTACTCTCATTCATTGATTACTTGGGATTTAGATGGTCAGGGGATAGGATTCGAACCTCCGAGCCCCTGGTCCCGAATTGTAACAGGTCAAATTCTAAATGCTTGACATGGTGTCGCTTAGGCTCCAGAAATCCATTCTTTCTCACTCTTCAAATAGGCCGAAGTTGTACCGAGAATTGTTGGCTAAATCCGATTCGCCGGACGGCGTGGTTGATCGTTCAATTGTCGAACCTAGGAAGTGCTCGAAAGGCCGTGTTGGCCTTGCACTGTTGGGGATGTTCGGATGCCTATATGGATCCAGGGATCATGCGTTGGTTGTGCATATCAGGCGCGGCGTGCTCTGACAGGTAGAACTCGACTCCATCTCACGCACGAGCTATTGTTTTGCGCATGCAGAAGTGGCAGACCGTTCCGATCTTCGTGGCCGGACCTTTCACCGACACGCATGCGGAGCGTGATTGGCTGCAATTTCACGTGTTTCCGGCGTTGCGCGAGCGCCTTCGAAGCCGCGCTGTTCATCTGGAACCGGTGGATTTGCGTTGGGGCGTTGATACCTCGGGGATCGACGGTGATAGCGCCAAGGATCTCTTGGTTCTCAAGGTCTGCTTCCGCGAAGTACAGCGCTGTAGACCCTTCGCCATTGCTGTCTTAGGTGATTGTTACGGCTGGATTCCACCGGTCGAACGCTCACAGGCTGCGGCGGTTGAAGCAGGTTGTGATTTTCCAGTCGTTCAGAAAAGCATTTCGCATATCGAACTGGATGTTGGTTTTCTCGGCGTACCAGCCGACGAGCGTCGCTCCTTCGTGTATATCCGGAATCCGTCAGCGTTGGACAAGATTCCCAGGCACTTGGCCGGGCGGTACTCTGATTCCCTGTCCAACCGGCCTGACCGGGCGCAAGCAGTTGAGCAGCTTGCCCGCCTAAAAGCACAGCTTAAGAAGGAAATGCCGGATCGAGTCAGGCAATTCTCGGTGAGCTGGGACAATGAGCACGAACGGTTCACAGGACTTGAGCAATTCGGAGAGCAGGTCATCGACGACCTTTGGCGGGAATTGTCTGCTCTCACCGCGGACGCTACTTTAGCGACTGATCAAACCTGGCAGGATCTCGAACGGCTTGCGCTCAATGAGTTCCTTGAAGTCAAGGGGCGAGGTTTCGTCCGCCGCGAAGCGCTCATCCGAACTTCGGTCGACTTGCTGAAATCGGAAAACGGGTGTTGCGTTTGTCTAGTCGCGCCACCCGGGGCCGGGAAGAGCGCTCTTTTCACTCGCCTCTGTCGGCTTTCTGCTGGCGACGGCAACTGGGTCCTGATCCACGCTGCAGGAATAAGCACGCGATCTAATCGCGTAGATTCCATGTTAGAGCGTTGGGCGGGCGATCTCACGCATCTGCTAGGAGAAGAAGAAACAAACCAGATCGCAGAGGAGCAACCGGGCTCAGCAGAACCTGTGGAGCGTCGGTTTGCGCGTCTGCTCGGACGGGCCGCTCTCAAGCGACCGATCACTCTCCTTATAGATGCTCTCGATGAGTTTGAGCCGACCGTACGCGCTCGCTACTTGACTTGGCTGCCCAATCCGCTCCCATCCACGGTGCGAGTTCTCATTACATCCAGGCCTGGATCGTATGTTGATGATCTAGTGAAGAAGGGTATCGTCCAGATCATTGCCGTCCCCGACCTCGATTCAGCCGAATCCGCCTGCATTATCGATGAACTCTGCGCTCAGTATCATCGTCAGCTTCCGAAATCTGTTCGGAAGAAACTATTGTCAAAGCCACATACCGAGCAGGCACCCGCGTATCGTAGTCCCCTGTGGCTAGGACTCGCTTCGGAGCAGCTAAACCTACTCGATCAAGATGATTACCGTCGCGTGAGCACACAATTTGAAGGTACGCCGGGTGAACGTGTCGAGAAGCTGCTCACTTGGTTCGCCGATCAGATGCCGCCCGAAATTCCGGCCCTCTACGCGTGGACCATAAACCGCGTCGAAGAGCTCTACGGCGATGAATGGGTTCGGGCGCTGCTCGCTTTGCTCGTCATCGGACGTGATGGATGGCGGGAGAGCGATCTGCGGCAGCTGATCTCATGTGTCTTCGGACAGGAATGGACTGATCTAAGATTCGCTGCTGTTCGGCGTGCCCTGGGATCGCATCTTTCTCGCCGCGGTCCCCACGCCCTCTGGAGCTTTGCACACTCCCAGCTCCGCGAGGCTGCCACCAACCACGTCCTCGCGGGAGAGAATGCCCGAAGAGACCCGCATCGTGTAATAGCTGACTTCCTCGAAACGTTGCCTCATGACGACCCGATTCGACAATCGGAGATCATGTATCACATTGTTCAAAGCGGTGATCTTGCCCGGGCTGCTGAATGGTACAGTTCTGATCTGCATCCCGGTGAAGTCGAAGGTGCGAGCCAGGTATTGGCCGAGTGGATTATCGCTGGCGATGAGCAGCTTTCGAACTATGGGCTTGAAGCCGTGTGCGGCTTTGTCGACATCCTGCCGAATCAGACTGATCAAAAGGATCAACTGGCGACTCGAATCCTCTGGAAACTATGGCCGCGCATTCAATCGATTGCGCCTCAAAGTCAGATCAAACTCCTGCTCAGAACGAAACGGGCAGCTTCTTCACGATCGACCTTGAGAAAGGTCTTACACACATTAGGTGACCTTTTTTGGCAAACGGGCCAAATCCACTCCGCGGTCCAAGAGTTCACGGAGTTGGAGAAGATCGCTCGAGAAGCAGGCAAGATCAATGAGCATGACATTGATGCCCTGTACGACCTCGCAGTGGCGCTTCAGAAACAGGGCGACCTTGTAAATCTGCACGGTGATACTGAGCGGGCTCTCCGTCTCTATTTGGATCTTCTACCCATCAGTAGAGAGCTGGCAGAGCTCCAGCCAGACAATTTCGTCATGGCGAGAAATCTTACGGTGGCCGAGAGCAAGATTGGAGACGGCTATTGGTCTCGAAGGGATTTCACCACGGCTGAGAGGCATTACGCTGCAGCCCATGAGCAGGCAATCAAACTGGACTCAAGGTTTCCCGGCACGCCCACCTTGCTGCACGACCTATCCATCTCTCTTGAGAAAATGGGGCAAATCCGCCAAATAGCTCGGGACTGGGACGCAGCTCTCATCTGTTATCGTCCAATGGTTACTATCGCCGATCGCCTTCGCCGTAATGATCCCCTAAATCCAGAGTGGGATTTCGACAAAGCGCTCGCGCATCAGCGAATCGGCGATATCTTGCTATCGCTCGGGTCGCAGACGGATTCAGCAAGCGAATACGATGCGATGCTCTCGGTCGCAAACGATCTCATACGGAAGCAGCCCACGAACGCAGCATGGAGGCATTTGAAGGCGTGGGCGTTTTATAAGCTCGGCCACGCTTGCAGGGCGAACCAGGATGTTCCCAAAGCCATCGAACATACTCGCCTCGCCCTGGAACTCTTTGAAGAGTTGGCCCAGATTGATCCCTCGAATGGCGAGTGGAAGACTGGGCTATGGCGATCGGCTGGCGAAATGGCTGCGATGTTTGACGAGATAGGGGATCGCGCCACTGCGGCCTCTTATGCCCGGATGGGAAACCGACTGTTGGAACAGATGGCACGCGACGGAATACCGATCATCGAAGGCGGGATCCAATCGTCGGCGTTTGATCGGCTCGTCGATGCGAGAATAGGTGCCTCGGAGGAAATGGCCAGTGAGGAGCTAGGTGGCCAAGCAGATGACGCATCGGACTTTCAAACCCGTCTGATCCATGGAGCGGAAGTCGCCGGGAAACCAGTCATACGGTTATCTCAGCAGTCCGAGCCCCAATTTTCGATCTGGCATCCGTACTTAAACAAGGCTGATGAACTGTATAGAACAGGGGATCTGTTGCGGGCCTTGAAGCTCTATCAAGATGCCGCGGTCCTAGTAGAAACGGCAGTACAAAACGGGGCGGCTACAAAATCGCAATTGGCGGAGGCTCATGTTCATTGGGGAGCTGCTTTGCAAGAGGGCCGCCGCGATGCTAAGAATGCGTTAGATCACTATCGCTTAGCGGCGACGCTATGGGAAGCGAACACAACCGGGCATGCGATCGATCTGGCGGATGTTTATGGGAAGATAGGTGATTCACTTCTCAGCCTAAGCCAATCTGCGGAAGCAAAGAGAGCATTTCTTACTGGCCTCGAGCATGCCCGCGGACTCACGGACACCTCGAGAGAAGGGACCGTCCTGCACGCACTTTCTGTGCTTGGCAACAAGCTGGGCAGTGTGTGTCTTGCTGAGGGCGATCAGAAGTCTGCGGCGTCCTTCTTCGCCGAATCTCAGCGCATCGGCGCTTCGCTGTGGGAACAGTTCCCAGATGACGGTGAGTATGCCAAGGCTTGGGCGATCAGTTCGGACTTGCTGGGCTTGGCCTTGCTTGGGACAGGTGATCTCGAGGATGCTTTAGGAACACTTCGCGGTGCACGAAAGATCTGGATCGCGCTTGTAAAAACCAATCCGAATAACCTGGAACTGCAGCGGGATTTGGCGATTTGCAATGAGTACATCGGGGACGCCCAAAAAGCGCTGGAAGACTGGAGTGCCGCACTCGAAGCTTACCAATCTTCGGTTTCGGGCAAGCAACAACTTGCCGCTCGAGATTCCACAAGCGTGGAGTGGCAACAAGATCTTGCTATCGGGTTGTTCAAGTTAGGGCAAGTGCACGGCAAACTGGGCGATGGGAGGGCAGAGTCGGCATGCCTGTATCGATGCTTCAACGTTCTGCACGCGCTGCACTCGCAGGGGGCACAACTCAGCGATTTTGCAGCGCATCTGCTGGAGGCTTTAGCGGAGCACTTCGGCGTCTCTCCATAAGCTGGACCATTTCCGCCCAGAACACACGCCCCACTATTGGCGCACGCAAATCGCGCGTGCCACAACCGCATCGTCTCACTCGCTAGAATCACTGCGGCTCGGCGCGTCAATTCAATAACGGAATGAAAAACGGACCGGAAGACGGTTGAACTTGTCTACCTCGGTAAGAAGATGGTAAGCACGAGCGGATTCGAACCGCTGACCTCTACCGTGTCAATCCAAGTATTCGGTAATTCAATAACTTACAAGCTATCTGGGACTGCCAAAATACCTGTTAACCCCGGAGGAAGCGTGCTGCGTAGCCGGCTTAACTGAGTTGGGCCACGCTGGAGCTGGGTAAGAATCCTGAATGCCCATTTGCCCTGAATGCGCGTGACACAACGATTCTTATCTCCCCATCGGGAATGAAGCCCTGGGAGCGATTGAATGGCAGCCATATACGCCTCGAGCAAGGGGACCTGCAAAAGGCTGAAAAGGCCCTCTATATAGAAGGGTTGTGGAAATCGCCAAAAGCGGACGCCCCTGGGGGGGATTTTTTCGGGCGTGTCCGATTCCGCATTTTTCCCAGAAGTGGACCCAGCTACATCCCAACGTGATGCGGAATGTCGATTTTCGAAAAATTTCACAATAGATGTCCGATTCTGCAGTTTTCCACAGCCATATATAAGTAGAGGCACTTTTTGGGGAGGAGTGCGAATGCCGGTTAATCTGCCACCGAAGGCGGACTTATTGCTCGATGAAGCGGATCCAGAGGCGCCGGTTAGCGCGGCTTTGGACACCTAGAGAGACCTGCGATACGCTGCCGGAGGATAGGATCCACGAGTGATGTCAGGTGTTTCTAGAGGAACACAGGGATGGCCGTCGCTTTCATCGAGTTATTCACTTGTACCGCTGTGCAAATGCTTCTTCCGAGATGTGAAGGAACGGGGAAAAAGTCAAACTCGGTTCTGTTTGCTTCAGAGGATGAGACGTTGTGGCCGTCCGATCGATAGGCAGCAACATTGCTTGAGGGTGTGGAAGATATACGCGGATAAAACGTTCCAACCCAAAGCTTCATATCAAAATGCCGTTTCCAGCTTATCTGCGTGAACTCAGTAGTGGCCCAGGTGATCAGTTCGGCATTCAGCTCGGAGTCCGCGGAACAATGCGGTTGAGATTGCCGTCGAGTAATCGGTCTCCTGGCCGCCTTTTGTGGGAGTTTTTCTCGCATGAAGCGGCAACGACTGCATCTCGTAGACGAGAACAACGATCCTCTATCACCGGCCATACAGTCTGCCGTCGAGGCCGCACACTACTGGGCGGTGCGAGAATTCCCCCGTATCGACCCGGCGCTTCTCGCGAATTGGGCCGAACGCTTGGCGAAGAGCATCGCAAACAAGGATTTGCAAGGCTCGGTTCGACGGTATGCACACAAGGCAATGCACGAAACCGTGCGGCGCTGGCTCAAGACCAAACGAGCAAGCGAATTAGCAGTTGGCCTGGATCGCGAACTCGAAAGCATTGCCGGAGTGCATGAAGGACTCCATGGAAAGGTTGACCGAGCGATTCTTTTTGAACAATTGAAGTCCAGGCTTCGTGGACGCGACCGAAGTATCCTTATGTTGCTCCAATCAGATGCGACCCCCGCAGAAGTTGCCATGACCCTAGGCATGAAATATGAAGCTGCCACAAAGGCCATCCAGCGGGTCCGGGCTCGAGTGGCACAGTGCCTGCAAGCAGCAAAACCCGAGAGCCAAACAACTACGGATGAGAGAAAGGACGGTCGCGAAAGAATGGACTTGATTAAAGATTTCTTTTTGGAAGCTTTCCCCAACCCGGAACGTACGGACTGTCCGACTGAAGAGATTTTGCGATTTCTAGCAGAGGGTCGCCTTCCGCCGGGCCATTCAGCATTGCTCCACATCGCTTCCTGTTCCGAGTGTTTTCGGGAATATCGGAGCTTTTGTTTTGAATTACAGGATGAACAAGACCAGGCAAGTGCTAGATCTGCGGCTGCCGACGCAAAGACGGCAGACGCGATGAATTGGAGCACGCTTGCTTCCGCTCTTGAGTCCAATAAAGGAGGGGTCACAGGGATCGAGCATATCCTCGAATGGATCACGGCATATCGTCATCGGTATTCGCGGTAATTCCCAAAAGCGGGAAACCGCCGTTCATTCCAATTGAGGGGCATTTTTCATTGTTCACAATGGAACGGTTCTCCAGTTAGGCTTTTAGTAGCCGTTAGGCCGAAGGAGAATCCGATGAGAAAGCTCGTTCGCTCCGTGGTCGTCATTGCGATTGCTGCCATCTTTAGTCCCGCATTTGCAAGTCAGGCAGGAGGCGCACCACATCCGCCCTTTCACGATCTTAGTCAGGGAGGAGGCGCGCCCCATCCAACCAGAGGCCCAGGACGTTAGGATTAGTATCTCGAAAAGCATCTTTGCGCCGTGGGTTTATGTAAGAGAGAATGATTGCCGCAGGGCGCAATGAATTTCTCCGTTTTACAGAACGTGCTATGGGCAGCAAGCTTTGCCGCAAACGTTGCCTTACTGCTTGTTCTAGTGTGGAAAAAACGGGCACCGGAATTCCCTGTCTTCACCGTCTGGGTCGGGTTCCTGACGGCAGAGATGGCAGTGCTGTTCCTCATATATCGCTGGGGATCGGCCCGTTCTTATTCGGCAGTTTACTGGTCTTGCGTCCTTGTTGATTTTCTCCTGCAGTTGGGCGTCGTCATGGAGATGGCGCGGATTGTGCTCCGTCCCACCGGGACATGGTTATCGGACGCCCGGGGGCGATTTCTGGTCTCTGGGTTTCTGGGCATTATTGTTGCAGCAGGTACGGCGCTTCTGTTGCATCCAGACGCCAACTCCCCGCTCGACGTATGGGAAATTCGCGGCAACCTATTCACCGGCATCATTATCGTTGAATTGTTTTCGGCAATGATGGGGGCCGCCAACCGTCTGGGACTCCAATGGAGAAGCCATGTGATGGGTCTTGGGCAAGGGCTGTTTGTATGGTCCACGATAGCGGTCCTGGTCGACGCACTGCACAATGTTCTTGGCGGATACCGATGGTTTACAACGCTGGATAACATGCGCGTGACCGTGTGGATAGCAGCTGCGATTTATTGGGCCGTGGTGTTTTGGAAGCCGGAAAGGAAAAGGAACCCGCTCTCGCCGGAAATGGAGCAATACTTGCTTGATCTCCATCACCGTGTTAAGTTCGATCTTTCGAGAAGCGAAGAGTCGTTGTCGCGGTTGCGGAAATGACTTATGTTGCCTGTAACTCTTATCTTCTGGTCTATCATCGGCGTCCTCTTCAGCCGGTATTTCTATCGGTACTTAGCAGCATGGCAACTGTATCAGCGTGATTGGAACGATCTGCTCGGCAAACTTCGGCCCGTTTCGGTGGTCGCTGTTACGGCCATAGGAGACGAGTACCTGAACCCCACTCCGCATCAGCTCGGCCCGGAGCCCGTTGATATCTGGCGCAGCCTGGGTGGTCTTGAGGGCATCAGGCGAATGCGCCTCAATGCGCGAATCCTGATCGCGTTGGCCGCCTATGCGCAACGCTGGAACTTCACAGAGAGCGTCATTGTTAAAGAGCGAATGCGGCAGGATGCTTTGCACCTCCGGCGTGCGACCTTGCAGGTGATCATGAGAAGAGTGTTTCGAGTCGGCAACATGCGTGGGGTCTTTTACTTGCATGACTCTATCGGGGCCTATCATCTAATGACGAAACGCCTGCTTGCACTTTATCGGACGAGCCACGCAGGGCTTTACCCCCGTCTTGCCGAGGTCTTGGGCGACGGTCTTCCACTTCGGACTGCCGAAGCCGAGATTTAGCCATTCGCCCCTCATTCCATGCGCAATGCATCCATCGGTGGTCGTCTGGAGGCTTGAATAGCCGGTATGACACTGGCCAGCAGTGACACGATGAGAAATACCAGGCACACCACGCCCAGAGTCCATAGGTCAGTCGGGGTACTGCTGATCAGGTGGGCCAGTAGACGGTGAGCACCGACGCTAAGAAAAAGACCTATCAGAAGGCCCGCGCCTAGAGGGCGGGTTTGTGATTGAAGGACATTCAATAGGATATGATGGCGCTCGGCTCCTAACGCTATGCGAATGCCAAATTCGTTGACTCGCTGGCTGACTGTGTAAGAGATGACACTGTAAAGACCTACGCTGGTGAGGATCAGGGCCAAAACAGAGAAAATGCTTGAAAGCACAGCGAGCAGATGACTTCGCGCCCATGCGGATTCCTGCTCGAGGCGGGTGGTTAGTGAAAACACAGGGTCGGACACTTGCTGACCCGGGTTCACGTTGGCAATCTGCCGCCGCACATCCGTTTCGAGCGACATCGGGTCACCCTGTGCACGGACGAAGACCTGGATCCAATCAATCATGTAGAGGGAGTATGGGAAATAGATTTCCGGCTTCACAGGATCCTCCAAGCCATTGTTGCGCGCGTCGCCGACGACAGCGATGATCTGTCCCCATTCGTTGCTGCCAACAGCGGCCAAGATGCCGGGAGGATGATTCACCAAGTCAGAAACTCGGACTGAATGACCGAGCACATCCTGGTTGGGGGAATAGCGTCTAACGAATGCCTGGTTCACCAGTGCCAGGCGTGCGCCTCGCGCGGTTTCGGCTTCATCCCAAAGCCGGCCTTGAAGAAGAGGGATGCGAAGCACTTGAAAAAATTGGGAATCAACAAAATTGACGTTGACGGTCTGTGAGGAGGTTGCATTTTGCCCGAGTATCTCGACTGAAAAATCCCAGTCACTGGCAGGCGGTCCAATCACACCGAGCGACGCCGAAACCGCACCAGGGACCTGAGCCACACGGTCGCGCAGCTGCCGCAGGTAGTTAGCACGGCTCTCCCAGGTGGTGTAGCTGCCAGGATGGATGGGAATCGGAAAGTCCGCAACGTGGTTGGGATCATAACCCAGGTCCGTCTGCTGTAAGAGACGAAGACTGTTGATCGCTGTTGCCGCGGCCGTAAGCAAGACCATAGCGAATGCGATCTGCCCCGCAATCAGAATGCTGTACAGTCTACGTCCAGGAATATTGGCCGTTGCATGGCGGGAGTTGGCCTGCAGAATGGGGCGAATCTCTGGCTTCAGGACCTGGACGGCAGGAAAGAGCCCCACAAAGACGCCGGTGAGAGTCGCAAGCGCGACGGCGAAACCTAACACTGGCAGCGGCACGGGGATCTCGAGACCGTGAGTAAAGAGTTGCCACGGAAGTAGAGGGGCAACCAAAGTCGCCGTGCGGTAAGTGGCGATCACCCCAAGAACCGTACCGGCAAATCCGAGAACCAGGGATTCAGTCAACAGCTGCCTAACAACGCGTGCAGGGCTTGCACCCAGGGCAAGACGCACGGCGAATTCACGCTGTCGCGTCACCCCACGGGCGAGCAGCAGGATCGAAACATTGACACAGCCGATGACGAGCAACAGTAGGACCGCAGCCAACAGGATATAGAGCGCATTGCCCAAAGACCGCCGGTAGCGATCGGCGGTGCTCATAAGCTGAATGTTCATTTGGTCGAAACCTGAATGCGGGTGCTCGTGGATCATCTGCTCCAGAATCGGATGTATTTCCGCCATCGCCTGCGTCTTGCTTACGCCTGGTTTAAGGCGCAAGACGGTCATGAAGGCCTGTCTGGACGGATCAGACGTATCGAGCGGTAGATAGAGATCCGAGTCCCACCAATTGAAGCTCCGCGGCATGACCCCAAGAATGGTGTAGCTGCGGTTGTCGAGGCGCAACGTTTGGCCAAGAATCGCCGGGTTCCCATTGAAACGGCGGCGCCAATATTGGTACGTCAATACCGCAACGGGCTGCGGGGCTTGGCCTGATGGAGCGTCCGACGGCAAAAATGTCCTTCCCAGCATTGCCGGCACTCCGAAGAAGGGAAAGGCATTCCCAGACAGAAGCACCACGTCAGTATCCCGAGGAATCTCGAGCGTGCTATCAGCTAAGTAGCGCTCGTCCATCTCCACAACGTCATCGATGGAGCGGCTTTCCTTCAGCTGGCGGATTTGGTCGCGATATATGGGCGGCGTGTATTCAGTTTCAGTTTTGTCGTTGAGATCGACGAAACGCACAACGCGATCGGCGTTGCGATACGGCGTTGGCCGCAATAAGACTCTGTAGATCACGCTAAATAGCGTCACACTGGCCGCGATCCCCAGCGCAAGTGAAAGAACTGCTACGACAGAGAATGCCGGTTGCTTCAACAGTTGCCGTAGAGCAAAGCGAATGTCCTGGAGGAGAATCGACACGGTGCCTCAGGTGGGGGAATTGGACCGCACGACTTATACCGTGAGTATAGAGGCTTCGATTGCAGTTGTGCTCTTTTCCGGTATATCCACTGAGTGGCGAAGAGGCCACCCTATTTTTGGCTGACAGGACGATAGGCTTTTTTGTTGTCGCTCAATGTCCCTTCAGTGAAGACGAAGACACAGACGCAAAGTGGTCACGCGCTTTCTGGATCTGCGTCAGAACCGTTTGCAACTCGGAGATGGCGACACCGAAGCCATCCAATAAGCCCACAGTTCGCAACACCTCGATGCGCTCTGCCGCCGCGCCATGATCCGTACAAGTTACGAGAGGCGGAAAGGAACAAGACAGAACACCGCAGCAGAACGTTCCCGGCGTCGCTAAGAAGCATCGGGCAGATGGATGTTCTTAGCTAGTGTCGGGGTCGACGTGTGCATTGCGATTCGGCGCTAACCAGAAGAGAGTCGCTCGCACGGGCCGCCGCTCGCGGCTGTTTTCGTGCGCGCTATCGTTGAGGCGTCCCGCCGTCAGTTTCGCGAGCTGCCATGCTGGTATTTTGGAAGCGCCCTACCGTGACCCTTGGATTGCACTCTATTGCAGTCCAAGGAAATCACCGCTTTGGGCTTCTTTTAGCCGGACCTTCAGGATGCCCTTCTCCTCTATTCACGGAAGGAGGGGATTTTCGGCCTATTCTTGGCAGGGCCCGGGGCCTTTGAGCGGTTGCGGCTCCGCCCACAATGTGCGGGCTTTTTCCCTTCGAACTCTGGGCAGCCCGCGAGGGGTTATGACACAGCTCCCGCCGTACTTCCCTGTCCTCTGCGTCAATACGCCGACGATGCCACGCATGCCGCATTCAGGGCATGGAATGGCGCGGCACAGAGCCTTGCGAGGATGCTCACCGAAAGCACGCTGGACACTGAAGCGTTTAGGGAGAAGATTCTGACATCGGCAGAATCATGACCCATGCGGGTAAACATCCCTATGCGGCATCTTCCTCTGCGGAAACGCGCTTGGTTTTCTGGCCCCTCTTTACGGGGCTTGCAGGCTTCTTGGTGTCCTTCCTCGCTGATTTGCGATCGGAAACATCGACAATTGCCTGGTCGACCGTCTGCGTTACCAGATCTCTGTCGACGCCCTTGCGCACTGCTTTCCTGACGGCCTTATCGATCTTCTTGACGGCTTTCTCTTTCGACTTGTCCTTGGCCATTTCTGGTCTCCTCGGTTGCATAGGAATTGTATATGTGACCACTCCTTTCAACGGTGTCGCCTCAGTTGTTGCCGCTTTATCCCTAGCAGAAGCCCGTCGCACAAGAGAGCAGCCTCTGTGTGCCGCAGTTCCATTCATCGCCGCAGTCGGCCAGCCTTGTTCGCAAGCTTCTTCACGGATTTCTTGGCGGCCTTATTAGCCGGAACTTCCTTAACCACCTTCTTCGCAGCTTTCTTAGCCCCAGTCTTCTTGGCCGCCGCTTTTTTAGCAGCCTTCTTCGCGGGCGACTTCTTGGCGGCCTTCTCCCTTACAGCCTTATTGGCGACTTTCTTAACAGGAGATTTCCTTGACGCCTTCCTGGCAGGGTTGGGTTCGCCGGAAACGTGGCAGCAATGCGGGGAGAACGCAGTTGTCTTCGCACAAGGCAGCATCATGGACGCGATTGGCGTAAAGCGCGGCGAACTGCTCCAGCGCAACGTTGAATATCACCTCAAGGTAGCGGAGTAAAGGACGACGTTCATGGTGTCTGCTTCCGGTGTGCACGGGATAGATGAACGGGTGAGGGAAAGGGTGCGGCGTCCCCCCACAATCACATTAAGTTACATATATTGCGCGCCTGCGCCTCCTGTGCTAACGTCGGGTGATTTCCACCGCAAGTCGTCATGGCGAAGAACGCTAATCCGGCAAAGAGCAAAAGCGCACGATTGGCGGTCACAGTCGTTGCAGGGATTGTCGTCCTGGCTACTCTCCTGGTGGTTTGGGACCTCTGGAATCGGCATCAGCGATGCTTTGACTGCGGCGATGGGCAGAGGTGCACCATCGACGTCCGGCAGTTCGCCACGCAGTATTCGGCTTACTCACTCCAGCTAGAGGCCGGCCTGAACGATAAGGCCAAGGTTTCGGTCAAGCTCGATCCCGTGCAGCAGGAGAAGCTTTCGGAGGCGATGCAAAGCGCGAACGAATTCCGGAAATATGTGGTGGCGGGGTTCAATTCGTGCGCCATTACGAAGGCTCAATACGCCCAGTTCGGGGCAAGATTTCAGGCGCTCGACAGCCTGGCGCGGGAGATCAACGGACTCGCTGCGCAACCGTCCCGTTCCGCGGGAGACAGCACCAGGTTGACAACCCTGATTTCTGAATATTCCGATCTGGCGCACAAGCTCGGGACAGACAAGACCTGAGATTTCCGATGGCTCTGCTGCCAACTTTTGTTCGCGCCCGGGATGCCTGCCTGTTTTCGCTACTGGCGGCCTCGGCGATGGTTGCCGCGGCGCAAAAGAAGATCGCGTGCCCGGATGGTGAGCACATCGAAATTGATATCAAGCAGATTTCCATCCAGTATGACGCGTCCTCGTTTGCCGGGACACTCAGCAGCCTCAGCGTGCTGGGCGCGCGCCTGGAAGTGAAGCCCATCAAGCTGCAGGAGGCCGCAATCGCCACACAGCAGTGGGATGAATTCCTGAAAGGACTTGCGGCTGGGTATAACACCTGCGCGATTACCCGCCAGCAATATGCCGATGGCGTGACGCGCATTTATCCGCGCCTGAAGGAAGATGGGGCGGCTCTGGAGGAGATGCGCAAGGCGATCGACGCCGGACAGCAAGCAGATGCCAAGCGACTGCAACAGCTAAGCGATAGCATCTACAACAATCTGCGCCAGTTCGCGCAGACCAGCGGGAAAGAGATCATCCTCGAGCGGATTGAAGCAATCTCCGAACAGGAAACCAGCGACCGGCGAGATATTCAGTCTATCAGCGCAAGGCTGGACGCACTCGAGAAGGCAAATAAACAAGCACCGTTGCCCACGCCGAGGGAGGTTGGAGAGCACATCAGCGACCTCAGGAAGAGCCTGCTGGGCAAGGCGGATGAGGCTGAAGCGGCCTATAACAAGGGCTATGCGCTTCTTGACCAATACCGCTTCGCAGAAGCCATACCTTATTTGCAACAGGCTCTGGCCGAAGTTCCGCTGCCAGATTTCTACCTGGCGCTGGGATACGCTTACAAAGAGTTGCCGAACCTGAGTGAGGCAGAGAGGGTCCTGCGGGAAGGGCTCAAGGCCGGCGGCGACGAGCAGCACGAAGCCGAATTGGCGAATCAGCTGGGCCAGGTTCTCCAAGCCAAGGGCGACCTGGACGGAGCCTTGCAGTACACGCAACGGACGCTGAAGATCGACGAGAAGGTGTACGGGCCCGACCATGCCAATGTGGCCAGAGACGTCAACAACATCGGCACGATTCTCCAAGCGAAGGGCGACTTGGACGGAGCCCTGCTGTACGCGCACAGGGCGTTGCAGATCGACGAGAAGGTGTACGAGCCTGACGATCCCCATGTGGCCATTCACGCCAACAACGTCGGCATGATTCTCAAAGACAAGGGCGACCTGGATGGGGCCCTGGAATACACACAGAGGGCGCTAAAGATCGACGAAAAGGTGTATGGACCCGACTATCCCGATGTGGCCACTTTCTCCAACAACATCGGCCGGATTCTTCAGGCCAAGGGCGACCTGGACGGGGCCCTGCAATACACCCAGAGGGCGCTGAAGATCGACGAGAAAGTCTTCGGAGTCGACCATCCCACCGTGGCCAGAGACGCCAACAACATCGGCCAGATTCTCCTGGCCAAGGGTGATCTGGACGAGGCCCTGCAATACACCCAGAGGGCACTGAAGATCGACGAGAAGGTCTACGGACCCGACAGTCCAAATGTGGCCGCTTTCGCGAACAACATCGGCAGGATTCTCCAGGCCAAGGGGGACCTGGACGGGGCCCTGCAATACACTCAGAGGGCGCTGAAGATCGATCAGAAGGTCTATGGGCCCGACAATCCTAATGTGGCCACTTTTGCCAGCAACATCGGCTTAATTCACAAAGACAAGGGCGACCTGGACGTGGCCCTGCAATACATGCAGCAGGCACTGAAGATCGACGAGAAGATCTACGGGCCCGACCATCCCAATGTGGCCATTCGCGCCAATAACATCGGCCAGATTCTCCTGGACCGGGGCGACCTGGACGGGGCCCTGCAATACACGCAGCGGGCACTGAAGATCGACGAGAAGGTGTACGGGCCCGACCATCCCACGGTGGCCATTCGTGCCAATAACATCGGCTTAATTCTCATGGATAAGGGGGACCTGGACGGGGCTCTGCAGTACACGCAACGAGCGCTGAAGATCGACGAGAACGTGTACGGGCCCGACCATCCCGAGGTGGCCATTCGTGCCAACAACATCGGCCTAATTCTCAAGGCTAAGGGTGACCTTGACGGGGCCCTCCAATACGAACAGCGGGCGCTGAAGATCGACGAGAAGGTCTACGGACCCGACAATCCGTCTACGAAGACGGTGGCTGCCAATGTTGAGGAAATCAAGAGAGCGATGCAGCGATGAGCGCGCGTGGATCGGTCCCTCGCCGGCGCAGTGCAAGGCATTAAGCACCCATCGCGACTCGGCGAAATTAAGTGGCTCATTCGATCGTCTCCCACAAGCCTTACAACAATTCGGTGAATGGGGCAGTTTCGGGGCTTACATCCTCTCCCCATCCTCCAGAACAGCCATGACATCGCAATCCACGTCCGCCCGCTATGAGCATCATAGTTAAGAAGTTGTACGTCGGCAGCCCTTGACCTGTCGCTGCCCGGTCTGGACTTGATTTTGAAATACTGCGAACAGGCCGAGTCGCTCATCGAGGCGCCACAGCATTGATTGCATCGGGCGCGGGCGCCGTTTGACGTGGCGGTGGTCGGACTCGATTCGGTTATTGCAGTATCGCCGGGTTCGTTGCCGACATCTTCGATGCGCGTGGCCGAGGCGCTGCAATTCGCGAATCGGAGGTGCGCACGCCCCGTGCGCTAAAGCAATACATGCCCCACATGCTGATGCTCCCGCCCTAGACTCGCCTCCTGGATCGCCAGCGCGCGTTCGAATGCGGCCTCCGCTTCCGCAAGGCGGTTGGTCGCGCTGAGCAAAAGTGCGAGATTGAATAGATCCAGCGCACCTTCGTGATGGTCGGTGCCATATGCCCGCTCGTCGATCGCCGACACGCGCCGCGCTGCACGCTCGGCTTCGTCCACCCGGCCGGTCGCCTGGTAGACAAGCCCGAGGTTGTTGATGCAGGCCGCGACCAGCGGATGATCAGGTCCGCGCTCCGTAATGGCGAGCGACCGCATGAGAAGTCGCTCCGCCTCGTCGTATCGCTCCATATTCCGATAGAGCTCGCCGAGCGCATTCGTCATAGGGCCGACGTGCGGATGATCCTGGCCGCTTCCGCGCATCCGCTACTGCGGCTTCCTCGCCAACCGCCGACGAACCCACGGAGCAGCTCCGATAATGGGATGGTCCGTCGCCTTCCAAGAGTATTTGTGGAGGGCTATAGGCGGGCAAAGGAGGGTCATCTCATGACGGCACACGTTTGCGGTATCGACATCGGCAAGACAGTCTTTCATCTCATCGGCCTGAGCAAGGAAGGCCATATTGTCATCAAGAAGCGCCTCACGAGGAAGCAGCTCATCACGCATACGGTGAACATGCCGGCCTGTTTGATCGGCATGGAGGCTTGTTCCGGAGCACACTTTCTGGCACGTGTTCTCAGGGTGCAGGGGCACGACGTGAAGCTCATGCCTGCCGCGTACGTTCGGCCCTTCGTCAAATCGAACAAGAACGACTACGTCGATGCTGAAGCATTGCTGAAGCTGTGCAGCGACCTACCATGCGCTTTGTTCCTATCAAGAACGAAGCACAATTGGATCTTCAGGCCCTGCACCGCGTGCGGATGGCTGGATTGGCCGAAGAACCACGGTCATGAATCAGATCCGTGGGTTTCTGCTGGAACACGGTATTACTGTCGCCGTGGGGCCGACTCATCTCAAGCGAAGGATTCCTTCCATTCTTGAAGACGCTGACAACCTGCTGTCGTCGCGCATGCGAGCTCTCCTGATCGAGCTCAGAGCTGAGTGGGAAAAGCTGGAGGAACAGATTAAGGAAGTAGACCAGGAGTTCGCTCAAGCGACAAAGAAAGAAGACAACTGCCAGCGTCTACTCACCATCCCTGGCATAGGACCCCTCACAGCGACTGCGCTTACAGCTGCCGTCGGAAACGGTGCGGCCTTCCACAAAAGCCGTGATCTGGCAGCGTGGCTCGGTCTGGTTCCACGCCAGCATTCAACAGGGGGCAAATCAAGACTTCTGGGCATTAGCAAACGTGGCGATCCCTATTTGCGAAGGCTTTTCATCCACGGAAGTCGAGCCGTGGTCGCACGCTTGAAACGCGAAAATCACAAATTTGGCAGTTGGCTTGATCGCCTCGAGGCCAGATCACCGCGCAACGTAGCCGTCGTTGCCATGGCTAACAAACTCGCACGCATCGCCTGGGCCGTGCTGACCAAAGGCGAGGTTTATTCCGCGGCAGCTTGCACGGCTACGAGTTCTCACCAGGTTTGCACGCAGATTCGCTGATGGCCGAACAGGTCCATCCGGCCCACCTTGAACCTTAAGGACTCTACGGTCTGCAGTTGAGACCGCTCCGATAATTAGGAGAGGGCGGGCGTGGATTCCATCATGGCTCGAAGCAGAACCATCGCTTCACCAGAAGCTGATTAGATAAGGGCGAAGGCTCCAACGCATCCCGGTAGACTGTGGTTGGTTTAGAGACCAGGGGCAGCGGGAAGGAAGGAGCCCGGATGATCATTGTAGGCTGTGATTTTCATCCTAGCTATCAACAAGTCGCCATGCTCGACACAGAGACTGGCAGAACTGAAGACCACAAGCTGATGCACGCAACCGGAGAAGCTGAGCGGTTCTATCGAGCCATCGCGTTCCCTGCCTTGGTGGGGATCGAAGCAGTCGGCAACGATCAGTGGTTTGTATGCTTACTACAGAAGCTTGGCCATGAAGTGTGGATCGGAGATGCATCTCAGATCCGTGCCAGCTATGTCCGGAAGCAGAAAACGGATCGACGAGATGCAAAACATATTCTGCAACTGTTGGTGGAAGGACGATTTCCGCGCATCTGGATACCCAGCGCCGAGATGCGTGACCATCGCCAGTTGCTTATCCATCGACATAAGCTGGTGCAGATACGCACGCGGGTCAAGAATGAACTCCAACACTTGATGTTGAACCAGGGAACGCAGAAAAAGCAGAAGCTGTGGAGTGAAGAAGGCCGCGCTATGCTCGCATCTCTGCCACTGGAACCATGGACAGATCGACGTAGGCGAGATCTCCTCAACTTACTCGGCATGCTGGATGATCAACTGGAAAAGCTGAACAATGCAGTGACGCAGGTAGCCAGGCAATACCCTGACGTGCATCTGCTGATGAGCCAGCCGGGAGTGGGTGCAGTAACAGCACTCGCGTTTGTGCTGACAGTTGGAGATGTTCGCCGCTTTCCGCGTGGCAAACAGGTCGCCAGCTATCTGGGTCTGATTCCTCGCGAGTACTCGTCTGGAGGTAAACAGCGGATGGGCGGAATCAGCAAACAGGGCAATCGCCTGTTGCGGTTTCTTCTGGTCGAAGCTGCAAACATAGCCGTGCGCTTTGATCCTGGATTTCGCAAAGAATATCTACACCGCTGCCATCAGAAACACTTCACTGTGGCCAAGGTGGCAGCAGCACGCAAGCTTGCGATACGGATGTACTGGATCCTGCGCACGCAAACACCGTATCCGAAAGTTCTCTCATCGAGAGTAGCCTGAAATGTATTCTGGTCAGCGCAAGCCGGACCGTGAGGCTGAGTAGGCGCTCTCGCACCCAGCAAAGGCTGGGTGTCCGAATAGAGGAATCATGGCCGCAGTCCGTGGCCGTATTGATGGTTGGTGGAGAACATTCCACCGAAAGTGATTCGATGAGGTTCCGCTCGAGCTTCGGTCTCTAAACCCTGGCACGGAGCGTCGCTTCAGGCAGCGATCAGGATATTTCTGCCATTGACAACGCCTTCGCCCTTATTGACGAATACATTGTCGCAGACCGCTTCTGCCATCTCTAGATTTTGCTTGCAATCAGGCGACGGACCATACATGAGTCCTGACGTTACACGGCCACTTGCCGAAGGTGCCGATTGGTCGGATTAAATCTCCCAGCCCGAGCCAGTGGGCGTCGATGATCTACGTACCTGCCAAAGCCGCCCCGTAGGCCCGGAACAGAGGCCTTCCCCAAGCTCTATTCGTCAATAAATCGAAGTACATAGAGCGAATTTACCCGAGTTGACACGATGGTCCCGAAATTAGGGTGACCGCCGACCCATTCGTACGATAAATTGACCTCTCAGTCCGGGGGCTATTTCTTGGCGATCACCACGCTCGCAAGTCGACTTAGTACGCTGCCCTTGGTTCTGGCGGGTCCCGTTCTCCGAAGCGTTACGCCGAAGAGTGTGACGGTCTGGGTGGCTCTGAAGACTGCTTCGAGCGTCAAGCTCACGATCAAGGATGAGAGCGGCGCAGCGCTCGGGAACGGCACCCTTTCAACGTTCGCCGTCGGGCAGAACCTTCATATCGCCGCCATAACGGCCAAACCCGACGATAAGGATCTGATAGAAGGGGTTGTTTACCAATACGATCTCGCCTTCACCGCCGGGACTCTTAGCAAGAATCTCGCGGTTGCAACCAACTCCGCGGAGATTACTTACGGGTCGTACAAACTCCCGACTTTTGTGCTCCCACCCAAGGACCTCAGCAAGGTGCGGCTCTTCTTCGGCTCATGCCGAAAACCCCATGGCGATGGCGGTGATGCGCTGGCTCTGCTTGATCCGCTGATTCAGCAGACCGCCAACAACGCTCCCAACCGTCCTCATCAGCTACTGCTGGGCGGAGATCAAATCTATGCCGATGACGTAGCGGAGCTGCTGTTGCTCTTGCTCACCGATGCCGGCGAGACGCTGATGGGATGGAATGAAACGATATCGGGCGTGAACCAAACCGCCAAGTCCCTGCCGCCATACTATCGCACCAAGCCGCTTCAGGACGCTGGTTTCACCTCCGTCGACACGCGCTGTCATCTCATGTCGCTCAGCGAATACCTGGCCATGTATCTGTTCGTCTGGTCGGACGTTCTGTGGCCGACAGACTCTACAGGAAAATCCCTGGCGCTGCCCACTCCAGCCGATCTTGCCACGCTGGTCAAAGACAGCGACATGGCCGGACCTATCGGGAAAGACTTTGTGATGCGAATCGACAGTGTGGTCAGCGATGCCAAGGACGTGACCACCTTCTACAGCACGGTCTCCACTGTCCGCCGCGTGCTCGCCAACATTCCTACCTACATGATCTGCGACGATCACGAGATCACCGACGACTGGAACATGACGCTGGGATTTTGCAAGAAGGTCTACAGCAGCTCGCTGGGAAAACGAGTCACCCAGAACGGACTCACCGCATATGCCCTTTGCCAGCATTGGGGAAACGCGCCCGATCAATTCGATCCATCAAATTCGTCCCTCGCTGGAAGCAAGCTGCTTAAACTGCTGGACGGAGGGAACGCCACGTCTTACGACGCCAACGATGCGCAGATCCAAAGCTACCTCGGAATTCACGACTGGAAGGTGCAGCAGAACCACACTGACAGCGGAGTTTTCCACGACCCCCTATCGCTTACCTATAACTACGTCATCAATACCGCGGGCTACATAGTGATTGTCACGGACACCCGCACCTGGCGTTCTTATCCGGATGGAAACAACACTTCTCCCACGCTTCTCCCTCTCGATCAGCTCACCGCTCAGATCTCAAGCGCTCCATCGATCACCACAGACCAAGCCCTCCTCGTCGTGATCACGACAAACGCGCCCGAAACCGAGGCTCTGCGCGCCCTGACCAGGAACTATTTCCTTTCTACTCACGGCTCGAGCTTCATAAAGGACGATCCCCATCCCGATCTCTTTGAGAGCTGGGAAGTTCCCTCGCTCCCATTCGACCGGTTTATAGCTCGCCTGACCGACAATCTGCCGCTGGATGCGAAGGGTAGGCGCCATGGTTCGGTCATTCTGTTATCCGGCGATGTGCACTACGGCTTCGCCTCGCGGCTCAAGTACGACGCGGTGAAGCGGATAGATGACGGCTCGAAACCTCAACCCGCGGTTGCGGTGTTTGCGCAATTCGTATCCAGCGCGCTCAAGAATGAAAACGGAGATACCCGGGATATGTACCGCGAAGGCTACAAGTACGCCGTGCCAGCAATGGGAACCGCGCCGGAGTCGAAGGGTGGTTATGTCGAGGGCTATGTCGGTTATGACTCCGTAACCAACGTTCAGAAGGCGCTGACCCGGGGGAGCTGGCAGCCAGTCAAGAATCGCGGCAGCTTCCCCCTGGGCACGGCTGCCTTCAATATTTGGGGGGATAAGACATCTTTCGACGCGTCGATAATGAAGCTGTCGGTAGTTCCGGATTATCGATTCCGCCTCGACTATATAACCGCAATCCTCCAGGGGGTTCAGTCTAAGACCCCGCCCGCGATTCCACCGCTCGGTCCCGGAGCGACTGCCGACCAGCGGCAGCAGGCCGCGGTCTACTACAATCAGGCGACGAATTTCTACCGCGATTCCTTTACGAATATCTCCAAGTCGCAGGATATTGTCGGCGTCAACAACATCTCGGAGGTGACCTTTCACTGGGATCCCAACGATGCCTTGAAGTGGGTCAACCATACTCTGCGTTACGTGAATCTGTATGCGCCCGGCATTGACTGGTGGGCAACCTATACGTTCAGCCTCGATCCCACCGAGGAGAGTGTTGCACCGGACAAGCAGGTCTACCCCGATATCAAGGCATCCCAAGAAGGATAGACATGGGAACACCACTGATCAGCGCTCTGGCGGATGAGGCGGCCAAACTATTCCAGCCGCTGGCGACGGTGGTCGACAATCCGTTGCTCCTGGACCAGTTCCTCGCGGAGATCGGCACGCAATCGGACACCGCGGGCGGCGATCAGTTATTAAAGGCCATCACCGCTGTCGTCGATCTGTACCGGGATCTCGACCAGCTTGCCTCGCAGCCATCGCCTTCCTTCCAGGGAATCGCCGCCGTGCTCGCGGCCGCGCAGAAGGCATTTGACGCCATTCGCGCCGTCAGCGATCCTGGCGGCCCCGCAGCTCTGATCGAGAGCCTCGGTCTGGACGTGATGGACCTGCTGTTTGCGATCTACCTGATGCGGTGGCATCCAGTGGCGCGGCAGATCGCCTCGCTCTTGACGCTGGTCGACCCCGCCGAAGCCCAGGTCCTGCAGACGGATCAGTTCATGGGAGGCGCAAACGAGCGTGTGCCTTATGTTCTTGACCGCGTCCACCTGGAACGGCTGCCCAGCTTATTGCGCGACCCGGTGGGCACGCTCCACGCTTTCTACTTCAATGACCTGCAGACGGTGACCGATGCCAATGCGGTTACCGATAAACTCTTTCCCAGAATCCTGGGCTTGTTGCGTGAGTTCGGAGTGTCGTGCCGTTATGGCTTCAACCCGGCGGATGCGCCCCTATTCGGCGGCGCCGCGCCGCTGGTGGACCACGCACTCATCATATTCGTCGCCGACCTGCTCGCCGGCGCGCCCGCGGAAGCTGGCGTCATACTGGCGTTTTCCTCTGCGGATCAAGGAGACCTGGGGTTGGTGGCGACGCCTTTCGGGTCGGTTCAGTTGCAGGACACATACGGATTGTGGACGTTGGCATTGGACGTGACTGCGGAAGTGAACGCGGTCGCCTACGGCCGCCACGGGGTGACGCTGCTGGCCAGCGCATCGACCACCGAACTCGATGCCAGTTTCACCGCAACCCTGGCAGCGCCGGATTCCGGGCCTGCCTTCCTGATCGGATCGCAGGACGGTTCGCGAATCGAAGTAGGCGGAGCGAAGCTGTCGGCGCAAACCACGCTTTCCGAAGCGCAGCAGACCCTGGGTCTTTCGGCAAGCGTCTCGAAAACCGCGATCGTAGTGGCGCCGGGCGACGGCGATAGTTTCCTGAGCAGCATTCTGCCGGCCAACGGTCTGCGTGCAGACTTCGACCTGGGCATCGCATGGTCGAATACGGGAGGGCTTTCGTTCAGCGGAGCGGCCGGCCTGGATGCCACCTTGCCGGTCGGGATATCGATCGGCGGGGTACTCACCATTCCCACGGTTCACCTGGGAGCGCAGGTTGGCGACACCGGCGTTTTGCTTGAGGTCTCCGCGAGCGTTGGGCTCACCATCGTTGCAGTGCAGGCACTCGTCGATCGCATCGGCCTGACGGCGGATCTCACCTTTCCCCAAAATGGCGGCAACCTGGGCGTGGCGGATCTGCAATTCGCGTTCAAGCCTCCGTCGGGCGTTGGCCTGTCGATTGACGCCGCCGGGGTGACCGGTTCCGGCATGCTTTCGCACGACGATGCCAAGCACGAGTACAGCGGCATGCTGCAGCTGGAGTTCAACGATCTGGCGCTGCAGGCTTATGGGCTAATAACAACGCAAGTAGCTGGGGGTAGTGGCTATTCTCTGCTCGCGCTGGTCGATGCGAATTTCCCACCGGAGCAGCTGGGATGGGGATTCACGCTGAATGGTGTGGGCGGGCTGCTCGCCATGCACCGGACTGCCGATACAGACAAGCTACGCGCCGCGTTGAAGGCGGATAAGCTCTCCACGATCCTCTTTCCTACGAGCGTCATCAGCAACACCCCGCTGGTGCTGGCGCAGCTAGATGCGCTCTTTCCCACGGCGCAAGGACGATTTCTGTTTGGTCCGATGGCCCTGATCGGGTGGGGTACTCCTACGCTGCTGACGGTGGCCCTCGCTGTGATCCTGGAACTGCCGGAGCCGATCCGCATCATCCTTCTGGCGCGGCTGGCTGCGCAACTGCCTTCGGCGTCTGCTCCAGTGGTGAAGATCAATATGGACGCGCTCGGCGTTCTCGATCTGAGCCAGGGGCAGTTGTCTCTGGACGCCACTCTCTACGATTCGAAGATCATGACGTTTGCACTGAGCGGGGATATGGCGCTACGTGCGAATTGGGGGACACAGCGAGAATTTCTGCTGGCCGTCGGCGGATTCCATCCGCAATTCACACCGCCCACGGGGTTTCCAGCGCTGCAGCGGATGACGATCGATATGCGGTGGGGCTCAGTCAGCAAGCTGCGGCTGGCGGCATATCTGGCCCTTACTTCAAACACGGTTCAGTTTGGCGCCAATCTCGATGTGTTTATCGGCGTGTCGGGGTTCGGTCTGTCCGGGCATCTCGGATTCGACGCAATGCTGCAGATCCACCCGTTCCATTTCGACGCAGACATCTCAGGGTCGGTCGCATTGATGGCGGGTGGAGACACCCTGATGTCAATTGGCCTGGATGCCAGCCTGGACGGGCCGGCGCCGTGGCACATTGCAGGCAACTTCAAGATCCACGTTCTCTTCTTCGATGTGCAAAAGAAGTTCTCGGCCACATGGGGCGACAGTACGCCGGCGCAGCCGATTCCGGCGATCGATGTTTTGCCGCTCCTGACCGCGGCACTGGAAGACTCGCGGAACTGGGGAACGTCACTGCCTGCGAACGCTCCGGCGCTGGTGTCGCTGCGATCTCAGGATGGGACGACCGTGATTGCAAATCCGCTCGCTTTGCTAAATGTGCAGGAACGCATCGTGCCACTGGGGCTGCAGATTACGCGCTTCGGTGCGGCCCCACTCACGGGCGCCAGCATGTTTACGATCACGGATTTTTCCATCAGTGGATCACTGGTGGGGACGACGCCAGCGCAGGATGACTTTGCACCGGCGCAGTTCTTTGACCTCACTGACGTGGAGAAGCTTTCCGGGCCATCCTTTGAGCGATACGACTCCGGGATCACCTTAATTGCGCCGGCAGCGAAGACCGGATTGCCCGCGCTGGTGAAGCCGATCGCTTACGAAACTTTCTATGTGGACGACGCCGGAGGAGAGTTACGGGAAGACTCAGGGCAGCCGCAGACGCTCCCGTTCACGAATATGACCGGGTTATTCAGTATCGGCGCCGCCGGGCGGGCAGAAATCTGGAAGGCGGGCAACCGGCGATACAACGCGCCGGGCAAGCCAGTCACGGTTGCTCCTCAAAGGTTCACCATTGCCGATACCACCACGTTGAAGTCTGCCGGAATCGCTCCTGTTACGGGCGTGGCCTACACTGCTGCGAGAGCGCTGCTGAACACGGCGGTTGCCGCACAGCCCAGCAGCAGGGATCAATTGCAAATCGTTGCGCTGCACGAAATGGCGGCTTCCTGATATGCCGGACACGACCGCAACGCAAACGTCGTATTCCATCGCCTCCTGGGTTCGACGAGGCATAGGAACGCTGGTTACGGGACAGGCCGCCGCAAGTTATGCGTCACTGCCTGTTTCGGTGAGCGTCAATGGGGCGCCAGTCAACGCGCCTCCGATACGGCTCATGGGGCCTGGGGATGTCACGGGACTCGATGCGCGCGCGGTGATCCGAACCGATCCGCGCGATACGGCCGATGCATTTGAACCGAATTACCTGGCAATGGTCGAATTGGCATTGCCGGATTTGCCATGGATGTTTACGCCCTCAGGTGACGTAAATGGCTATCTTCAACCCTGGATCTGTTTGATTGTTGTTCCCGACGCGCCGGGGGCAACAATTGAAGCTCAGGCCGGCGGCCTAAGCGTATTGACGCTGGATTCACCGCTCGATCCGAAGCTGGAGCTGCCAGACCTCGATACGATCGGCTTCTGGGCGCATGCTCAGGTAGTCGGTACCGGCGCCTCCGGCGACGATTTGAATGCGGCCTTCGACGGCGATACTCCAGCCACGCTTTCGAGATTGATATCGCCGCGACGCCTGCAAGCCAACCAAGGCTATATCGCGTGCATCGTCCCGACCTATCACGCTGGTGTGAATGCCGCGCTCGGGCTGCCCGTAGACGATAGTGATGTCAACCCTGCGTGGAATTCTTCCGTAAGCGCTCCCTTCACGCTTCCGGTGTACTACTACTTCCGGTTTCATACGGGCATGGGAGGCGACTTCGGATCGCTGGCCCGAAACATCAAGCCTGCGACTGTGAACATTACGGCGACGCGAACGATGGACGTAAGCGCCCCGGGTTTTGGCATTCCTGCGTTGCCAGGCCCGTCACCCGGACTTCCCGGACCAACCCTCGAGCTTGAGGGGGCCCTGCGCAAGGTTGATCCGGCCGATACAACTGCGAATCCGCCCGCTCTGTCGCCCGCTGGAGTCGAGGCAACCTACGAAGGCGCCCTGAGAACTTCCCTGACCGGAGAGTCAGCAACGCCACCGGTCGTTTCGCCCCCGATTTACGGCGATTCGCAGAGCAGTATCCCTTTGTTTCCCGCCACCGCAGCGCAGACTCCGCCAGTGTGGTTGGGCGATCTCAATTTCGATCCGCGTACGCGCGCAGCAGCCGCAGCCGGAGCACAAGTCGTCCAAAAGAACCAGGACGCGCTAGTAGCGTCCGCGTGGGAACAGGTGGGCGAACTCCGAAATGTGAACCGTCTTCTCAGCCAGGGCCAGCTGGCGCAGGAAGTCTCTTACTCGCTCCTCAAACGCCATCTTCAGACGGTGACCGGCGAGGGCGTCTTTCTGCAGATGACGGCACCGCTGCACAGCCGAGTCATCGTTGCAGGCGCGAGCGCGACGCTGCGCGGAAGTATCGCGTCCAGCATCCTGCCGGCAGCGGCGGTTTCTGCTGCCATGCGAAAAGTGTCTCGTTCGCGCGGCCCGATCGGGCGGCAGGTCACAAAGGGGACGCCTCAAATCATCGAGAGACTGAACCTTCAGCCCTCCGTCCAAGGAGCCTTGCAGGTGGCAGCTCCCATTTCGCCGCCACGTGGAATGGTCGCGTTCGACCGCGTGGATCTGAAGTCTTCGACGACCTTTCAGATCAGCAAGATGTTGGGGGTTTTCGAAGTTGCTACCGGAGTGAAAATTCAGATCACCGACGGTCCAGTCATTTCGGATAGGGGCGCGTCCGGTGAAGCTGAACCTCACGCACCGTTGCCGACAACCCAGCCGACTGGCCCTGCTCCGGTTACTCCAATCGAGCCTGACCCCACGCCAACAGCTACCGCAACGTTCGCCAATTGGAACGCGAATGTACCGATGTTCCTCAAAACGAGTAGCGCCAATCTTCCCGCGCCTCTTGTTGTTCCGACAGCCCCGGCCGACCTGACCACGATGCAGGCCCAGTTCCAATCGGCGGCGAGCAGGGTTATCGAATACCTGGGGACCGCACCGCCGGCTGAGACGCCCGCTCCCTCGCTTCCCGCTACCAAGGATCTATTGCAAGCGCGCCTGGATCCCGCAACGACCATCCCGGCACGCTTGCGACCACGTATCCCGCTGGGCAATGGCCCGGATCCGCTACAACCGATGCGCACCGGACCGGAGTTCCCGTCAACTCCAATGTTCACGGCTCTAGCAGATCTGTCGCCGGAGTGGATGCTGCCTGGCATTTCGGCCATTCCGATCGACGCTGCAACCCTGATGGAATCGAACGCGCGATTTATCGAGTCGTATATGGTCGGGCTGAACGAAGAACTTTCCCGCGAGCTTTTGTGGCGGCAGTTTCCCGCTGATCTGCATTTCACCTACTTCAGCAATTTCTGGAGTTCCACCAAGGCGGACATTCCACCGATCCAGAACTTCGACCCGAGTGAACATCTGGGCGATCACGTAAACAGTCTCGCCAGCGGGAAGACTGTCGTGCTGCTGGTAAGAGCAAATCTATTTCGCCGCTATCCGAACGCGGTGGTCTCGCTAGCCCAGGCGAAGTGGGTTGCCAATCCTAAAGGTACGGGCCAGGTTCGAACTCTCGCGGGTCCTTTCAACTATCCGGCCTTCCGCGGCGAGATTGGATCGGATGTGACGTTCTTTGGATTCTCACTCGAAAGCCTAACGGGCGATCCCGCCTTAACGGCTCCCCTCAATTTGCAGGGGCCTGCCGATCTACAGGGATCAGCGGATCCTGCTGCGGGGAAGCCGGGGTGGTACTTCGTGATCGAGGAACACCTTACGGAGCCACGGTTCGGACTTGAGCCGGATGAAGTGTTAGGCCAGGAATCTACCACGGCTTCCACTGCGCCCGCCTGGAGCGATCTCAGCTGGCAGGACATTGCCCCTGGAACTTTTCTCGATCCGGCCGCGGGACCGACAAAATATCCGCAACTGGAAGGTGTGACGTGGGGTGCAAACGCGGCGTCCATGGCCTACATTTTGATGCGCGAACCTGTTCGGGTAGCTTTGCATGCGCTTGCGTTGCTTGAACCGCAGGAAACGAATGCGGTGACGCTATGAGTTCGACATCGACTCCGCTTCCAAGCCAGTTCGTATGCGGAACCGCCGGCAGTCCCGATGCTTACTATCTTTCTGCCGGCACGCGCCGGCTCATTCCAGATTCACAAACCACGCTCCTCCTCCTTGCAGGCCAAACGATTCGCATCATCAGCGAGGCCGATCTCGCCGCCATCCCACTGGGAGCAGCGATGCCGACGCGGAAAGATGGTTCGCTCCTGACGCAGCAGTATCCGACCCCTCCGCCTTCCATCGTTTTGTATTTCATGGCTAGGGGGCTGCGGCGAAGGGTTCCGGATATCGAAACGCAGACTGAATTCGCACACAGCGGACCACCGATTCTGCAGGTTGATGCTGCCGATCTTGCCGAGATCCCTGAGGGCCTGGCCCTTCCCACACGCAAGGATGGAACGTTGTACAAGGGCTCCGGTAAGCCGTTCGCGTATGAGATGCAGGGGGGGCTGAAACTCGCTTTTCCAAATGCGACTACGCTTCGTGACGCAGGTCACGACTTGAGGACCCTCCTTCCAATTACGGCTGACGATCTTACTTTCATCCCCGACGGCGCAGCGTTTCCCAGCACCAGCAAGTTTCTGTCGCCACCCGGAGCCGAGGTTCCCCTGGTGTTGCTGCCAGTGCGGCTTGAAACTCGTATCCATAAAACGTCGAACACAACGAGCGAGTTATGGCTGCGTATCTATCCCGACGATATTCACGTCAACAGCTTCGAGCCGTTGCCGACGGCTGATGAGCAAATCGCGCGTGCAAACTATGCTTCTCTGGCAGCGGCCGATGTAGAGACCAGACAGACTGCCTTTGCATCCGTCGCCCGCCAGTTCGGCGCTGCACGAGCTGCCTGGATTACAAGCGCCGAAGTCCCCGCGGGGACGAAGAAGACAGACTGGACGATCGCGCCATTCACGAACGTGCTCCCCGAGCGATGGATTGTCATCGGATATCAGGGTGATGGGCCAGGGCAACCGCTGGCGACGGGAGACCTGATTGCCGATTCGTTGACATTGGGACCCGTACTCGACGATAGCGGCAACGTAAAGAGCGATGACACGAAGTGGATTAACGACTTCAACACCGCAATTCTGGCTGGTATGGCATTTCGCATTCCGCTGACCCCAGTCCAGCAGCGAGGGTTTACGCGCATCGTCGTGCTCGGCCTCAAGACGGGTCTGAACGCTAAGGATTCAGCGCTGCTCCTGGCCGAACTCCTGCAGGCACACCACTACACGGATGGACTGGAGCTGTTGGCGAACAACACGCCGACCAACAATACGGATGACGTGTCATCGGGTTTCACGACAAAAGATCCGGATTACGCACAACTATTCGCGCTGGAGCAAGGGCCGTCTCTTTGTCCCTCGCGTCCTACTGCTGACGGAGACCGGCTCGCACGCGCTCTGAACATCGCACCTGCGACCTTCGCCCACGTGAACGGCGCAAATGGCGCCCAGGACGAGCAGGCCCAGGCCATGAACACCGTACTCTGGCCCGCGACGTGGGGATACTATCTCGGCCAGATCGTTACCGGCGCCGTCCCGACCCCTGATATACTTCTCCCCGCCGCTCGCGATCATTTTGCCGGCCACGTCCGCGCGCGAGGGCACTTTCCCGCGATGCGCATCGGGCGGCAGCCCTATGGCATTCTGCCCGTGTGCTGGAGCGCGAACTGGATACCGCTGGAAGGTGGCGCCCTGGAAGCTCTGCTGTTCAGCCTGCTCACGCAGCTTCGAACCATCTGGAGACAATACATCGCTGGTGTGCCGCGCATTCCGAAGGCCACTGATCCCGAGGCGGAATTAGTTGAACTGCTGGGAATGACGCCTTCGACGTCGAGCACGGTCGCTCGCAGTGTGCTCGGCCCGGAGTACAGCTTTGCCTACTGGAACTACGTTCGCAGCGACCTCACCGCGGAGTGGTGGACGGACCTCGCGGCACAGGTTCGAACCGACGGCAGCGCTCTGGCAGCGGCGATGGCGAAAACCAGGCTAGCCAACGCGACCTACACCACCTGGCATCGCGCTTTGTCCGACCTCATCGTTGCGCTGGATTCTCCGGATTCGGCGAAGGGATATATCACCGCGCTGGCCGCAATGGGATGGCAGGCGCTCATTGATGCAACGGCGCCCCCAGCACCGATCCCGATACTCTTTCTGCTATTACGGCATGCGGCTCTTCGAGAGTACCTGGATACAGCGCTTGATCTGCTCATAGCGGACAACGTCGTGCAAGAGAGCGAACGGATCGAAGCGGAGTTGGTTGGCTTTGCGGGAACGGCGCTTCGTCCCACTGCGTCGGATCTCTTAGGGAACCCTCTAGCGAGCCGTGGCGCTGTTGGCGATGTGCTGGATAAGTCGAAGAACGACCCGACATTGCCTGCATTCGTGGCGTACTGGAAGGCATTCTCGCAACTTGCCCTGTATTCCGCCGCGGACCTGGATGCGGCGACACGAGAGGTGTTCGATCTGTCGTCGTACCGCCTCGATTCATGGATTTCGTCGCTCGCGCATTATCGATTGGATCAAACGCGTACCGCGAATTCCAGCGGCGGCATCGTGTTGGGGGCGTATGGATGGCTTGAAAACGTTGAGAACTGGCCTGATGAAGTTCCCACACTAGGGTATGTGCACGCTCCTTCGCTGAACCAGTCGACAACAACAGCTATACTTCGGTCCGGCTATCTGAGCCATCAGGGGGGCGAGGGAAAACCGTTTGAAATCGATCTGTCCTCTGCCCGCGTTCGGCTGGCTCTTCATATTCTCGATGGCATCCGCCAGGGACAGACTCTAGGGGCTTTGCTGGGGTATCGCCTGGAGAGAACTTTGCAGGATATGGCTCCTAAAGAACCCGGACTTTACGACTTGATCGACAAGCTGCGCTCCATTGCGCCTATGGATGCGGCGAGCCAGCTCGATGTGGTGGATGGGCTGGCGTTGTTTCGCATGGCCGCCGATCCAAACGTGAGTGCGGCCTGGAGTGCAACGCTGAGTGCGACTTTACAGAACGCTCTCACCACGGGGCTCACCATGCTTGGAGATGCGCTTGACTCAGTCGCCGATCTGACGCTGACGGAGAGCGTTCACCAGTTGATTCGAGGAAACACCTTGCGCGCTGGTGCGACGCTGGACAGCATCGCTCGCGGGGATACTCCTCCTCCTGAGATCGACTTCGTGACGACACCGCGAAGCGGGACAGCGCTGACCTACCGGTTGATGACGATCGCAGCGGGAGACAAGGCGCCAGGCTGGACAATAACACCTCGCGCGCGAGCGGAGCCCCGCCTGAATGCCTGGGCTGCCGCTCTGCTCGGCGATCCATCCCTGGTGCGCATTCGCGCGCGGTTTGTGGGCGCCGACGGAAAGGGTTTGCTCAGCCTTGAAATCGGTCTCAACCAACTCGCGCTTGCGCCGGTCGATCTACTGAGTTATGCCGAGACACAAGGGATTGCGGGCGAGCTTGCCGAGAGGATTACGCGCGTCATCGCGCAGGCGCGGCCTGCATCCGTACCCGCGAACGCATCCGTCGAAATCTTATCGGGACGCGATCCCGCATGGCCATCGCAGAGGATAGGTCTCCCGGAATGGCTCGCGCTTGTTAACGCAATCACGAGAATGACAGGTGCGGCGCGGCCCCTTGAACCGGCTGACCTCGTGGCGCAGGGTGATACTGCAGGGACAATCGACACGACTGAACTCCAGGGGCGCGCGGATGCCGCTGAAACCCAGATGCGGGCTGGGCTTGCCGCTCTTCAAACTCCCACCGCCTCAGATGTGGCGCTGATGAGTGCCGCTGCGTATGGTGTAGCGGGGGCTGTTCCTGCGCTTGATGCGTCACTCTGGCCGGCACAAATCAAGGCAGCCTCTTTGGAATTAGCTTCCCGTGCCCAGGCGCTCGATAAGCTTGCAGCGGGTTTTGATCGGAGTACGGCCTCTTCCGACAGCTTGCGGGATCAGGATACGGCGCGCCTGAAGGCGATCTTTGGAACATCGTTCGTGGTGCTTCCAATCATGGCCCCAGGGGTGGTTGCGAACTGGCCGCAACTTTGGGCCAACAGCACGTCTTTACAAGTAGACGATACCCTCGCGGCCGTCCGATGGATGCAGCGAGCCTCAAGAGTGCGTGCCGGCGCCGGGTACATGGATACCGCGCTCATGTATGCCGAAGCTTTTGCAGGGCGCACTCTACTGCAGCTTGACGTCGCGCAGCTACCCGTCGCGGCGAATGACCGATGGGTAGCACTCGAGGGGCCCACAGATGCTTCACCAAACACTCTGTCTCTGGTCGCCTTCTCTCCCACACCGTTCTCTGCGGGCGCAGCTCTCGCGGGGCTCATGGTGGATGAGTGGCTGGAGGTCTGGCCCTCGACGGATCAGACCACGGGCGTCACGTTTCAGTATTCCGATCCGATCGCGCGTGCACCTCAGGCCGTTCTGCTTGCTGTACGCCCGGATCATTTCCCGGAGTGGACTCTGGAATCGGTGGAAGGCTCGGTGCTCGAGGCACTGGATCTGGCAAAGATACGAGGGGCCGATCCCGATGTGTTATTTGGCGACGCTCCGGCGGTACCGATTGATGCGAACGTCACGAAGTTTCAGGCAATCAGCGATACCGAGGCCTTCGTACTGGGTACGGATGGAAGCCTGTGGCTCGAACATGGGCCGTTCGGCACAGTTCCGCCGGTCCGGGAACTTGTAGATAGCAGCGTGAGCTCGTTCCAGGTCTTGTCCGACACATCCGTCTTCGTCCTCAGGACCGACGGCACTCTATTGCTGGAGCATGGGCCATTCGGGACCGGCGCGCCAGCGCCACAGACAGTCGACCAAAACGTAACCCTCGGCCCTCCCACTCCACCAGTCATCATCATCCCGCCACCGACCCAGATCACGGTGCCGAGCTTTATCACCATGTACGTTACGCAAGCAACGGCCGCTGTGACCGCCGCGGGGTTGGTCCCGAAAATTGACGGGTTCACGAAGAGCCCCGGCCCAGGCTGGGGTATACCCAAGGTCACGAGTCAAATTCCCGTAGCCGGCACGCAAGTCGACAAGGGCACCCAAGTGACTCTGGTTACGGTGTCAACAAAGATTAGTTCCGGAAGATGAGGAGAGTCATGCCGTGATGCAAAACCAAAACACCTTTCAGGCGCTTTCCGAGACAACGGTTTTTGTTCTCGATACCGCTGGCAACTTGTGGCTTGAGAGCGGACCATTTCCAACGACAGTTCCGCCGCCGCGCACTCAGGTCGATGCCAATGTATGGACTTTCCAGGCTCTCTCGGAGACTGAGGTCCTGGTTCTCGGCGACGATCTCTACCTGTGGCTCGAACACGGTCCATTTGGCGCAATCCCGCCGGCAAGCCGTGAGCTCATCGACGGAAATGTGAATACGTATCAGGCCATCAGCGACACCGTGATCTTTGTGCTTCGCCATGACGGTACTCTTTGGCTTGAGACCGGCCCGTTCGGAACTGCAACGAGCCCACGCCAGCAGGTGGACGCGAATGTGAAGGAGTTTCAGGCCCTATCCGAGACGGAGGTTCTCGTTCTCGATACAGCCGGAAATCTCTGGCTTGAAAGCGGACCTTTTGGCGCGATTCCGCCACCCCGCCAGGCAATTGAAGTCAATGTCAGCGCCTTCCAGGGGCTGTCCGATACTGAGACGCTGGTCCTGCTAAGCAACGGCAACCTGCAGCTCAATCACTCACTCACAGCGCTGGGCCACTATCTCCCGGCGCTTTATTTTGCCTACAACACTGGCGCACCACAGGTGGAAACTGCGTCGATCGATTTCAACACCGTGTTGAAAACCACCGTCCAAAGGAGCGCTTGATGCCGTCGATCACTACCTGGAATCGAGTCGAGCCGCGCTCTCGTGCCGCTGACCTGCAAGCGGGTCTTGAAGCGCGCGTGCACGATCCACTCTGGTTCCTTACGCGCCAGTGGCAAGTTGGGGAGTTCGAAGCACGCAACACCGGGTCGCCAGTGACAACGTCCGTTCAGTGGAGAATCGCCTCCTTCGATCGCTTCTCGGTGGGTGGGCAGACCCAGGCCTTCGACAGCCTTAAGCCGATGGAAGCGCAGATCGAACAGGAAACAGTACGGCCAAAGGTTGCTGCTAGCGACTTTCGCCAGGCCGCCGAAGCCGGCCTCTATTTTGCGCGACTTCTCAATGCCAGGCAGTTATCCGCAATCGTGCCGCTTTATCTGGCGCAGTATCCGCTCTCCATTGCTTCCGGGGATGCGCAGACAATCTCTTCGATCGTAGCCGGGCGTGTGGTTGACGGCGTCAAGCTGCGCGATGCTCTCGTGGCTGCGGGAAGCAATCTTCCGTCGCTCCCGGCGATTCCTGCCGGTCAGCAATCCGCTCTTCTCCAGGCAACGCGTGACTGGCTCGCCTGGTACAGTTCCCTGTTCAGTGAGCCTGCGCAAGCGGTGGGCTGGAGCAGTGATCGGATGGAGTACACCTTCGCCGTGAGCGTGGCCGGCGGGGCGAACTCTTACACCGCAAAAGAGTACGACGGAGGAGCCGTGGACTGGTACACCCTGGATCGTTCCGCCTCTCCCATTGCCGGAGGAACAGTCCACTCCTCGAGCGGATCGACGAGCATCTCCGCAACCCCGGTCACGTTTCGCGGGATGCCGGCGCGCCGCTTCTGGGAGATGGAAGATGCCAGCACGGACATCGGCCAGCTCTCGGCCGCAGCGGAGGATCTGGGACGGCTGTTGCTGCGCGATTTTGCACTGATCTATGGGAGCGACTGGTTTCAGTTTCCCCTGACGTTTCCGATCGGTTCCGAGGTCGAGATCACGTCCCTTACCGTCACCGACACATTTGGAATCGCGACGCAGATTCCGCACTATTCCGTCGTGGACGGGGCTTCGGGAAATTGGCGCATGTTTACAACGTCCCCGGATTCTGCAATTCAACCGTCTTCGTCCGTGCCAGCCTTTTCTACGTCGATCCTGATCACACCGGGCGCAGTCGCTCCCGTGGATGGAGCGGCGATCGAAGAGGTGCTGCTCCTGCGGGACGAGCTCGCAACCATGGTGTGGGGAATCGAACGGATCGTTCCGGGGCCGTCAGGTCAACCTCTTGATCGAACCACTGCCTGGAACACGAGCTTGCCGATCGTATTGCCCCCATTGGCGGACGCAACGCCACAATACCGCCTCGGGTCTAACGTACCCGATTACTGGATACCATTCATACCCACAAAAGTATTTTCGGTGCCCCCGGATGGGAGTAGCACAGTGACCTTGCAACGTGGAAAGCTGCCAACATCTGCAGCCAGCGCACAGGGACGAATGCTCGAAGACACGGATAGCGGGTTCCGTCTTGAGGAGGTGTCCCGCGAAGGAGTCCTTCTGGAACGGCGCTATCGCTATGCAAGGGGGCTCAACGGGGCGGCTTTCCTGTGGATAGGCCGTCAGAGATCTGTCGGCAAGGGAGAGGGCCGAAGCGGACTGAGATTCGATTTTCTTGAATGACGCTCGAGGCTCATGATTCTGCGGAGTGCCGCGCGGGAGCGATCTAAGCTTCGCGCTGGCTTCACGGGTAGGTTGAACTTGGATGGGTTCTCATTCCGAACAGGCTGCGTCAGTTGAGGCCGTTCCTCAGTCATTGATCTGTCTTGCCAACCCGAAGGGAGGAAAACATCACCGCCGTCGCAGCAGGCCACGGATGGCTTCCTGAAGACCTTTTGGATACCGTTGTCCCCGTTATTGGACGCAATTGGACGCCAATTTCGGTCTGAGTCGCGAGCTCGCGAATCGGGAAATTCACCAATTCACCTGACGAGTAAGCAGCCGCGGAGACCGCTTAGGCAGCGGCCGCCGAGACGGGCTGTGGCTGCAGCCCGTGCAGGTAATCGACGGCCTTCTGCGCGTAAGAGGCGGCCTGGACGACGCAGCGCTTGTCGTCTTTTAGGACTTCGAGCCAGTTGGCGATATAGCCGGCGTGGTCATCACGCACTTCCGGCGTCAGCTCCAGATCGGCGCACAGGAATGCGCTGCCCAGCTCGGCAACGAGTTCCTCCCGAGCGTAGCCCTCATCGCCCCAATGCTGGCGGCCGAAATTGCGGGTCAGGCGCATCGGATGCTTGGTCGAATGAATGAATTCATGCCCGAGCGTGGCGTAGTAGCTTTCAGCGTCGCGGAAGGCTTCGATGATCGGCATCTGCACGTAGTCCAGCTCCTGCGCGTAATAGGCGCGGTTGCCGCCGTGCTTCAAAGTGACGGGGATATGCTTAAAGAATTCCTCGGCGCGCTCGATGCGCTCGACTGGCGTGAGCTGGCTTTCGGCCTTGGCGTAGTAGATTTCCGGAAGACCGTCGATCTGCTCGACGTTGAACACGGTGTAGCCCTTGAGGAACGAGATTTCGCGCTCGATATCCTCACCGGTGTCGTCGTCGTGCGCGGTGCGCGTGATGGAATTGGCGTAAACCACGAGCGAGCCCTTCTCGCCCTTGTGGACATGCGCGTTCAGTTCGAGGGCCTGCTTGAAGGTCATCCAGATCGGCGCCGCAAAACCCTGCTCCATCGCGCTGGCCCAGAGCATCAGGATGTTGATGCCGGAATAGGGCTGGCCATGATGGCGAAGCGGGCGCGTGATCTTCCCCGCCGCATGTTCGGCGTTCCAGGGTTTCATCCACGGCCTGACGCCCTGCTCCAGTGAGGTGATGATCTTGTTGGTGATGCGGGTGTAAACGTCCTGCTTTTCTTCTGTGTTCGACATGGTCTTGTCCTTTCCGCGTTTTCTCGTAACGCGGGCATGAACAAGCGCGGCACAGAGCGGGACCTGTCACCGGAGGGAAACGGCCAACACGGGAGTGAAGCGAAGGGAGCGGGCAGCGCCGTTGACAGGGACCGCCGCTGCGCCATGATCCGCGTCTAGTTACGAGAGGCGAAAAAGAACAAGACAGAACATGGGCGGCAGGACGTTCTCCGCATCGCTAAGAAGCGGCCGGGCAGGATGGATGTTCTTCACTATTGCCGGATCGATGCGTGTGCATTTGCGATTCGGCGCCGACTGAAGACAGTCGCTCGCAGCTGACTGAGAACTACATCTGGCCTTGTGATCCTATTGCGAACGAAGATCCGCACGAATAAAATGTTCCGCCTATGCTGTCGCGCCGCGGATCTCTAACCGGAATAGCCGCCAGTGGATTGGCTCGATCGCTGAGGCTTAGTATTTCTGCCGAAACCCCGCATTCGATAGCGCCGGTTCGGTTTGATGTTCCTGAAAGAGCTTGCGATTGCCACGTCCACGTCTTCGGTGATGCGAGTCGATTCCCATTCGCAGCATTGCGCACTTACACACCGGAATCCGCATCCGCAGCGGAATTGTTAACGATGCACCGGGCTCTGCACATCAGTCGCGTAGTGATCGTGCAGCCCAGCGTCTATGGCACGGACAATTCCTGCACCCTTGACGCCATAAAGCAATACGGCTCAGGGGCCCGGGGAATTGCGGTTCTGCCCAGTGCGATTTCGTCAACCACTCTCGACAACATGGAGCGCGCAGGCATTCGCGGTGTCAGGATCAATTTGGGAACCACGGGAGATACGAACCTTGCCGATGCACGACATCGCCTCGAGTTTGGGATTGAGCAAATTCAAGGCCGCAAGTGGCATGTACAGGTTTACGCCGCGTTGCCGGTGGTTGCGGGACTGAGCGACCTCGTATTGGCGTCGCCGATCCCGGTGGTTTTTGACCACTTTGGCGGAGCACAAGGCGCTGCCGGCCTTCAGCAGCCGGGTTTTGACAAACTCTTACAGCTCGTCAGAAGTGGGAAGGGATACGTCAAAATTTCGGGAGCATATCGCGCTTCAGGCAACGCGCCCGATTATTCCGACATGGCCCCGTTGGCGCGCGCGCTGATCGCAGCAAATCCTCAACGGATTCTGTGGGGTTCGGACTGGCCACATCCTGACATCGGCTCTGGTCGCAAGCCGAGCGATATTTCTCCGCTGCTTCGCATTGACGACGGTCATCTCCTTAACCTGCTAGCGACGTGGGCTCCGGACGCGACCTTGCGCAAGACCATCCTGGTCGATAATGCCGCAACTCTCTATGCTTTTTGAATCACATTCCGCTCGCCGCTTGGTCTTTCCAGTGATTCAGGTGAGGTAATCGTCGTCCGCTATGGCCATGGTCGTAACCCCTTGATTCTGGGAGCATCGGTGGCACCCTAAGGTACCCAAGATCATCCTAATTTCAATTTCGGTACCGTCGTTCGTGCCGTCAAATTCCCTGCTGGCGCGGACAGTTCGGTTCGATGGGTACCATCCTGTTGATCATCACAGAATTGGAAATTGAGAAATCGTGAGCCGCCTAACGGAACAACCCCCGTTCAAGAACGGTGCATCTTCTGTAGGCACGGGTGAGAAAGTACACCGTAGAAATAGCCGCCCGCAAGGCATGCTTGGAACTTGGTGGAGTCCCGCTGCGGCATCAACAGAGGTTCCGCGCGGTGATGAATCGGGAACAGCTTCAATTGCAGATCGCCGCACAGTCGTGGGCGATTACGGAAATACAGCAACGCTTGCGGTCCACGTCGATGTCCGCAGGGACGAGACAAGAACTCGAAAACGAACTTCTTGATCGAGTGCATTTGCGGTTCGTCGCACTGAACGCTCTCAGGTTAATGACAAGAACGGGATGATATGTATTGATGCTGTCGTGCCCAGGATGCCAGCAACCGTTGGAACGTCGGCACCGTTACGGCTTCCTTCAAAATCACATTCTCAATCTGCTCGGTTTATACCCGTGGCATTTGCAGCGATTGCCGAAAAACCTACTATCGACGAGCACGAACGACGAGCGAGCCCGAAAAATTCCAAGATCGAATCAGCAAGCTAAGGAGTTGCAGACTGCGCTGATGGGTGACGATAGCCGGGAGACTAGCCCCGCGACCGATCAATACGCTCGATCTGGCCTTTCTCGATTTCCAAATGCTCAAACCTCATGAGGTCCACAGGATTGCATTCATGCTGTGATTCCATCATGGCGAGACTTCTCCCATGATTGTCTGAGGCGACCGTCCGAAAGCAACGGAGGCAAATGGAATCCACGCTGCCGTCGTTATTTGGGCGATGACTGAAACCACTCACAATGGTTCCTCCCAAAAATTAGAGCCGGGGTTCAATGAAATTCTCGTGACGGCGAGGATTCTTTGTCAACTCTAAAAATGTGTTTCAAAGGCCGGGCAAAAAACTTCTGCTTCTCTATGCGACGGGCAGCAGCTTCTTGGCGAATTAGCTCGCCAGCCCGGTTTCATCCGAGGCATTTAGCAGTTTCTCCAGTCGTGCGAGAAGGTCGCTTGGCGGGACCGGTTTGGCTATAATTTCGAAATCGTGGCCTTGATTACTTGCCTCGTCAAGAAGATCGGCCGTTGAGTTTTGTCCCGACAAGAGCAGAACTTTGCAGGCAGGCCAGATTTTACGGATTTTATCGCAGCGTCGATCCCGTTCAAGCCGAACATGATGACGTCGCTGATGAGCACATCGGGCTGAAGAGTCTTCGCTGTTTCAATGGCTTCTTCACCTGAATAGACGGCCGTGGCTTCAAATCCGCTTTTATTGAGGATTAGAGCCAGAGTGTCGGCAATCACGCGTTCGTCGTCGGCAACAAGGACCCTCGGCTTCATTGACACTTTTCCTCACCGACCAGAATTGCCGCCGTATAGGGGGCAGATGCGCGAAACTGGTTACCGAGATCGCGACAGGCCACTGTCCTCCAGTGATCTTGTTTACTGAAATGCAAACGCCTAACCTGACGACCAGATCGATTCCCCACCCCGCTAGCGATCTCAAGGTAAGGCGAACCTTCTCTGCAACACTCAATTTCCGAGCGCGTCCAACGATGCGCTCCGGCCTGTTCACAGCCGGGATTTAAGGTGGAGGCGTGAAGACACTCAACAGCAAACTGACGTTGAGCCAGAAGGACGTGGTGTTCAGTCTGCAACGCAGTTCGATTTTGTATCGCGTTGGTGAGTACACTCGACACGGATATCGGTTCATCCTGTCCAATGACAATGTTCACAAGATCGTGAGTGCGCGAACCGTGCACGCTCTGGTTAACCGCGGCTTGCTTGAGTGGACGGCTTCTGGTCGCACGCTGTGCCTGACTGAAGATGGTAAGACATGGAGTGCGGTGGAATCGAAATGAACAGAGAAGGTCCCGAGGTTCTGGAGGAGGGTAAAGTAGACCTATATGCCTATCAACTATCCTAACCTGATCGCAGCTATTGACGCCGAGATATCGCGACTACAACAAGCGCGGAAACTGCTCGCTGGCAGTGGCACGGGGACGACCCACCGACGTAAGCACGTTATCAGTGCCGCTGGACGAGCGCGGATCAGCGCCGCCATGAAAAAGCGCTGGGCAGCACGGAAGAAGGCGGACAAGTGATGACCGAGAAACGCGACAAGCTGATCGAAGTCCTCATGCCTGAAGAACAGCAGGACGTGAACGCTGTCCTCACTAAAATCGCACTCTTGGATCCTCGACTTAAGTATGCGATTGCTTATTATTTCAGTTGTCTGGAGCCAGGCGAACGACACCCTAACCGAATCGAAGTGTGGGGTTCAACGCCCATTGACGAAGCAGACAAGAAGATTCTTGGCGAGGTGGTTCGTCATATTTCTGTAACTATGCACGGCGAGCAGCTCAATGTAGTCTGCCGCGAGATTAACAAGCAGCTAGACGAAGGCGGTTTCATCTACCAACCAGATGGACCCAAGCAGTACGTGCACATTTAGCAATAAGAACGCGCCCACGTTTTCGCTGTGAGAGCGCGCGTTTCGGTCACCTTGGAGAGAGCCAGAATCCTAATCTTGATGTCTGACAAGCGGGCTCTTAACAAGCGCTGCCTCGATTTCTTGTTTCATGCGCTCGGGCAACGCTGCCCACTTTGTATCCCACCGAGCGAAGATCGCTTCCGTAAGCTTCCTAGCCTCGTCAACACGGGCTGCCTTCCGCGCGCGCTCGGATGCTTCGTTCATGCGTATCTCTTCTCTGTCTGCCTCATTGAACTCGGGATCGCACTCAAAGCATGATAGGCGCACGATGCGGTCTTCGTCCTCTCTGGCGAAATCCCGTTTCCATTGCTGTCAGTCGATCATCCCATGACCGGGCCTAATTTTTTCAGAGGTTGAGAGGTTGAGACACAATATGTTTCCCAGTAGCGCCACGCGGATTGCTGGAATCAGATCAGTCCTGAGCCGGGACTTGGACGGCCAATTTCTGCCGCTTTAGATTTTAGCAGCGCCGTGCGCATTCGGTCGGTGTCGAAGAAGATCACGTTCCAGGAATTCCAGTACCGGAAGGACATCAGAACCTTGTGACGTCGAGGTTGCGGAGCATCGAGTTACGTACAAGAATTGTACGTGAAGATAAGGCGAAACATTAGGCCAGTTTCTACACGGCGCTCCATGGCCCTTGCATGACGGCATACGCCAATGTACTCTTTCACAAGATAAATATAATAAACGACTTAGGTCTGGTAACACATCTTCTGTATAGCCGCTGCGGTTTCGTTTAGAACCGTTATTGCAGGCTCACAATGCGGCCTTCCTCATCGTTATATATAAGGTCAGTTTGCGGCGCCGCCCTCAAAGGTTTGAAGTTCAGTGTTGTTTGTTCGTGGCCCTCTGGATGCTGCTCTCGCCACAAGATCAAGAGCAGCGGGGACATTTCGGACATGACAGCTTTCGTCCGATGAACCTTCGCGTGACAACCAGGGCAGAGGGAGATCATCAAACTAAGTACCGACTTCCCTGGTACCCGGTGATGAACAATGATCGAGCGCTTGTCTCGACCCGATGCATCACAGACTCGACAGCGGTACCCATCGCGCTCCAATACCGCTTCGCGCAGGCCGCCAAAATACTCTTCATCCTGTCGCTTGAGGGTGTAGCAGGTCGCGCATAGACCATGCGCGAGAATCTTGGGATTCCCGCACGGGCACAGCATCGCCCTCTGTGATCTTTTCTTCACTATGCTTCTACTCCGTCTACTCCAAGGTTGATGTCTGTTTCGATCCAACCCTCTTTCCAAGGCGCCGTACGCTCCTCGTCAAAGGGGATGCCGTTCACTCGCGCATCGCTGCCAGCGTCGAATAGGAGGCCCCAGGTCTCCGGATAATCATCTTCCCTGCCCTCTCCCAGAGCCTTCCTGTGGCGGGCCAGCTCCAGCATCTCCGTGTCAGCATCTTCCCAACCGACGCGCCAGCAGTGATGCGCTCCGTCGAAGTCAGGGATGGCCGTGAGACGTGCCCGATAGCCAGCGGCGTACTCATCTTTGTCCCAATGGCCCTTCAGCGCTTCGAGTCCAGGATGGATCATTCGGTATCCCCTCTGTGCTTCCCTGCCGTAGTTTGTGCGGGTCGCGGCCCGGCCGCTCGCGGGGCCTCTCCGGACGGTCAGGCCATAGCCATCAACTGCTCTGGCTTCATCTCGACTTTGGTGTGCAAGCGGACATTGAGCACATCAAGAACTTTGACGGCACGTTCTAGCGTAATCCCGAAATACTCGTTACGTTCATCCCGCGAAACCTGAGACTCATGAACGTCGAGCCTCCGAGCCAGTTCTCTCTGTGAGATGCCTTGCGCGATCCGCACTGCTATGAGCAGGTGTCCTAAACCTCGGAGATTTTCTAGTTCGTCAAAGTCTCCTCTCTTCAATCGCTCATAGCTTTCGACTTCTTCCTTCAGTTGCAGATGAAATGACTCAATTGGATCGGTGACGCGCTTGATCTCCTCATCGGACATGCCGGTACTCTTCAAACGAGCGCGATGCTCGACGAGTCGAGCGTACTCTTCTTGAAGTCGCGTGGAGGCGTTCTGATATTCGGCTTCATTACGGATCATAAGGACCCTCCATATTTGATTTTGATGATGCCTCGCGGTGTCCCGTCACGACGGGACTGGCGGAATGCCGATGGGAACTCCAGTTCATGGCCCCACTTATCCCGAATACCACTGATCATGCCAAGGCCAGGTACATGCGGATATAGCTCAACACGATAGCGGTGCCACATGGGGAGTTGCTTCTTCGGGTATCCCCGATAGGGCTTTCTGGATAGCGGGTCCCACGTCCAGACCTTGTGCGGATCGAGCAAATTCAACTGTCTTGCCAATTCGCCAGACGCCAGCTCCTGTAATTTACAGACGAAGTATCCATCGATATCGTTAGGATGGTCTTTATCTTCAACGAACGATCCGTCCGCATAGACCTCTCGAATCCCGATCGACCAGAGTTGTTTGGTCAGGACTTCGAGGTTATCGATGAGCCGCCGTCGCCAATCCTTATCCCATCGCGGGCTTGAATCCACGACCGGACCATGGGTCAGAACAGAGTTGCGAAGCTCATCGAACGAGACTTCGTAGTCTCCCGGCGGTAATAAACCATCCTGCTGAAAGGAAGGGATCACTGGAGTATCATCGTCCGCCACAGGTGAACACATTAGTCATGCTTGACAAATATGTCAAGACCCAATATGGTGTTCACATGGTGGGTCCTCTATCTAGTACCTAGCAAAATGGGACCCCCAACAGGCAGGTGTTCTATGGCGGCTGCAAGTCCATTTCTAGCGGCACTTATTGGTCATACCGAGATCGCGGAGTTCGCGGCAGATAGCGTCAATCTCAAACGCGAGGACGCGGAAGAATACCGGCAGCAGGTACGCAACCTGCGCGACAAACTCGACCGGTATGCAGCAGACCATCCTGAGCACGGGTTGATCAAGACACTGCTCTCCGGCAGTCTGGCGAAGGGCACAGCTCTTAAGACGCTAAATGACATCGACATCGCCTTCTACGTGAAGGGCGAGAAGGCCCCCAGCAAAGAACGAGAGCTTCTGGAATGGCTGGCGCAGCGGGTCCGCGAAGCTTATCCGCAGATGAAGGCCGATCAGATCAAGGTGAACAGGCATTCCGTCTGCATCAGCTATGCGGTAAGCGGCCTGAACGTCGACATTGTGCCTGTCCAATACTGCGGCGATCCTGATGACCGGGGTTACCTCTTCCCGTTCGATGGTGGAGACCCGGTGCTTACAAGCATCCCCCTTCACCTCCAGTTCATTCGCATCAGGAAGACGCTGCAGAAGGACCATTTTGCTCAGGTGATTCGCCTTGTGAAGTGGTGGGTGCGCAAGCAAAGGGAGAAGGACGAAGACTTTCGCTTGAAGTCCTTCATGGCAGAGCTGATTGTCGCGCACCTTGCGGACTCCGGGGTGAAGATGGATGACTATCCGACAGCGCTCGAAAAGGTCTTCGGGTACATCGTCAGGTCGCAGTTGTAGACGCGCATATTTTTCGGGGATTACTACACCGCCTCTGCGCTGCCAGCGCCGAGCGGCAAGCCGATCGAGATCTTCGATCCGGTTAATCCGACGAACAACGTCGCCATGATCTATGACGAGAACCATCGCAAGAAAATCGTGAGCGCCGCGCAAGATGCGCTCGAAGCGATCACAGAAGCACGTTTTGCCACAACCCGGGGTCGTGCCATTCAGTGCTGGCAGGATGTTTTGGGGGCGGCGTTCAGGGGGTAGACCAGATGACCGGCAGCTTTACACGATCCAATTCGTTCACCATCACTCATGCGCGCTACCTTGCGTCTAAGGTGGCCGCCGACATGCATCTTTGCGCGCAGTATTACGGTAATCCGTCCGAAGCATCGATACGCAATTATGCTGAGGAGCTCGCCCAATATCTCAACGCTGGTTACCTCGAAGAGTATGAGTTCGGCTACAAGAAGAATGGCGTCCGCGTCGTAACCTGGCGGTACAAGGTGGATGCCAACGGCTCCATCTCGACCGACGATCGTCCCGGTAAGATTGCAGCTTACGTTGACATTTCGGGCGCTACTTTTTTCAACCATCTCGCCCAAAACTCTGCTTTCTTTGCGCAGTCCTCCGACGCGCAGAGCCGCTTCAAGTCTGACCTACCTATCACCCGTAGCGACGGATACCCGCCAGCAGACGGCTCCGGCTACTGGACCTCTGACCGGAATTATTTCTCTGGCGGCTGTGGGCTGGGGCGCCTGACCTTCCAGCCGAGCATATGAGCAACCATGGTGAGGAACGGGTTGGCATCTTCGAGGAGGTAAAGGAATTTCCCGATCCCTCCGCTACGAGGCGTTTTGCATCTCTTGTGGGGCTGGACGAGACGAAGGAGCGCCTCCTCAAAGAGGCGCGGCTGCTTCTCGACCCGGAGAGCCTGACTACGTGGAGCAAACAGTTTCACAAAAAGAAAGCGAAAATTGTTGCACTATTCGAGGATCGGCCACCGCTGTTCATCTTTGCCGGCGATATCGGTACAGGAAAGACAGCTCTTGCAGAAACCTTCGGAGATGCGGTCGCGAGAGACGCCAAGATTGGTGTAACGCTGTATGCACTCAGTCTTAACGCACGCGGTACCGGAGCCGTAGGCGAGATCACAAACCTTTTGTCGATGGCGTTCGCAGAAGTAAAACAGGCGGCTCGGCGTGGTGCGGGGAGAAGCGAGAAGCGAACCTCGGGGATCATTCTTCTCATCGATGAGGCCGATGCCCTTGCCCAGTCAAGGGAACTTGCGCAGATGCACCACGAGGATCGGGCTGGCGTGAATGCGATGATCCGAGGGATAGACGACCTCGCAACGGGAAATCTTCCGGCCATCATCGTCATGTGTACTAACCGGCTTCAGGCGCTTGATCCAGCTATCCGGCGTAGAGCTGCGGCAACCTTTATCTTTGAACGACCGAATGAGGAGCAGCGTCGCGCATTGCTCGAACCGATTCTCGAAGAGCTTGGCTTCTCCGCTCACCAGATCCAATCGTTGGTAACGGGAACCGGACCGTCGCACGGGCGCAAATACGGTTATACCTATTCCGATCTCACACAGCGCCTTCTCCCGGGACTGCTGCTGGCCGCCTATCCTTCCGGACCGGCCACTTTCGACCTAGCCAAAGCTGTTCTCGAAAGACATCCTCCGACAGCACCATTTCAGGAAGATAAGCATGACTGATGCTACCGGCAAGAGCTTCCTCAGCTACCGGAGGAGCCGTTCGTCGGAAGCATCTTTGTTGATCGCCGCTCAGCATGACCATGGAATACCCACCTGGCAGGATCAGAGGGATCTCCTCGAAACGCCTACGGGTGATGAGTTGCGTCGTATCCTCGCTGATCGCTTCACAGCGAATGCTTTGCTCTGGATCACACCGGATGTAGAAAGCTCCGACGTAATCCGCAAGATAGAGGTACCGGGTATTCTCAAACGGGTCCGTACAGAAGACGGATTTTTCCTAATACCGGTATGTGCGGGAGGAATCGATTATCGGCGCGCCGGTGAAGTCGTGGACCAGAATCTGTCGATCGATAATCTCAGTGATTGGAATCTCCGGAAGGTAAAGGTTGATCCGATCGATGCCGAGGAAGCGGCTACGGTCGCACGGTATGTCTTGAAGCGCAGGATTCAGGCAGTAGACCGACAGCTCGAAAACACGTTGCCACTACAGGTAACACTACACACGCGAACCCGTCCGACTTTCCGGCCAGGGATCGCGCTCGCGCTGGATTGGTCAGAGCGGTTCTCCGGTCGCGAAACCGACAGCGCGACCTGGCAGAAGATTCTGTTGCCGGCACTTCGTGAAGTTACAATCTCTATCCGTTTACACGGTGGTGGGCGTCGTGTCCTGGCAGGCGGCCTGCCATCTATTCCTGCTGCAACAGCACTTGGAGTAAGTTTCCTTGCGCAGGCTGGTCAACAGATTTGCTGGAGTCAGTACACTCCAGGGCGGCCGGAGCAACAGTGGTGTATCGAGGCGCCGCGAGAAACCACGGGCTTCATTGCCAAGACAACAGAGCGGGACATCACGGCGAAGGACCTCGCCGTCTTAGTGTCAGTCACGGAGGATGTAGAGCCTGCGTTCTCGCAAACGAAGGATTCGCTCCCCCCCTTCCGTGCCATCACCCGTATATTCTCTCGAGACCAGAAGCGTTTTGACATCACTTCGGCCGGTCAGGCAAGTGACATTGCGGCGATTGTCATTGAGGCCATGCGATCCGCAAGGCAGGAGTATCGACCGCTTGGGGTCGTGCATTTGTTCATGGCGGTTCCCGTCGGTCTTGCCATGCTGATCGGACAACAATTGAACACCTTTGGAGACATACAGACCTACGAACACATTTCTACCGATGGAGTTGGCGTTTACCGCACCGCAGCACGGCTGCAACCATCAGCGTAACTTGCAGATCCAACCCGAAGTCAACCTCCGCGAGGGCTTGTTTGTGGTGGGCCAACTCCAGAACTTCTATGTCGGCGTCTTCCCACGCAACACACCAGCAGTATATGCGCACCGTCGGAATCAGGAATTGCGATATGACACACCCCACTACGCAATCCAGAGGACAACGACTCGTGAAGATCCTTAGCCCGGTTTCGGTTCCACTGCGTCTCAAACCCCAACTACGTCTCCTTCGCAGCTCGTCCGAAGCGATTGAGGAGCTTTCCTGATTCGTTAAGCGAGTTTTCTGTTCCGTTGCTCCCCGGAATGCCACATAGTGAGAACCAGCCGACTGATCGCTACCATACTCAGACTTTGATCAAGCAGCCTTCGGGTACGCTCCATTGACAGCTTGCTGCCAGACATGGGCATAGATGCTGGCGGCAACTACCCTCTTCTCTTCTGCTGTGAAGGGTGGCGTTGGGAGACTGGTGAAAACCTCATCGAGGATGAAAACCTCAACATCGGCCTTCGTCTGCTCCTTCTCCCAAAACCTGTCAAGCTCTGCGAGGCGCGACTTGATTGAAGCAAGCAAATCGCGGCTCGCCTGTTTCACGCGTTCTCGTTCTGCTTTTCCAAGATTGTCCTTCTTGAGTAGATCGAACACGGCAAGCTCATCCTCGCTCAGCCCTTCTTCGACTGCGCGCTTTTGTTCCTCGTCTAGTGCACCAATCAGCTCCATGAGTCGTCGGAACGTCTCCTCAATGGTGACGCGATCTTTCTCGCTGTTGTAACCGGCGACGATCTCCTCATACTTGAGCTGATAGTTCATGCGGGATGCGTTCCGCGCAAGCATGTCAGCGAGTTTCTGCTCCACAATGTCACGGATATCTTGCAACACCGTCGCTTTATGGCGGACCTTCTTCGCAAATTCATCACGAAGCTTTTCCAAGTCGATCTTGCTCAGGTCGAATGTCAACCCATCGGCTTGATCATCACCAGGCGCGTGAGTTCGGATTGCATCATTCACGATTCGATGCAGTTCCTTCAGCAGTTCAGTAACGTCTGCTGTATCGCGACGTTCTGTCAGTTTCTTGTAGATTGCCTCGATATTGTCGTGTCTTTCGGCGAAGACGAACGCGCTCGGCTCCATTATGAGAGCTTTGAAGCGCATGAACACCTGCCGAGCCAAGATTTCAAAGCGTCGCTTAGAGTCGTCGGATGTGTAAACGGCGTCCACGGCGTCTGCCAGAGCCTTGATGCGTATGAACCCCTTTGAACCAATGAGCGTTTTCGACTCAAATCCCAGATCGCGTAAATGCGACTCAGTCGCTTCAATCGACTCCAGTAGCGATTGCACTCGCTCTTCAATCGGAGCCACTATATCCCCGCCGGCAGCCCCATCATCGCCCAAGGCATACTGCGCAAGCGCTTCCCGCAGGCTCCTCAACATCCCGTTGTAGTCCACAATCAAACCGAAGTCTTTGTCTGGATAAACTCGGTTCGCTCGCGCGATGGCCTGCATCAATGTATGAGCCTTCATAGGCTTGTCGATGTACAGGGTTGACAGACATTCCACATCGAAACCGGTCAACCACATCGCGCACACAATAGCGACACGGAACGGATGTTTCGGATTCTTGAAGGCGCTTTCAACATCTACCCGTTCTTTGCTCTCGGCATCGAAGCCCTGCTTCATGAGAGCGCGATGCGGGATGATGTCGAAGTCCCACTTCTGGAAATCGGCGACCTCGTTTTGCGCTTCACTGATGATGATCTCGACGATAGTTTCGTCCATCCACGCAGCCCGCGCTTTCAGCCTGTTGGCTTCGTCGGTGAGCGTCGAACGATTAGCGGCATCGATTGCGCCGAGCGCTGCTGCCTGCTTCGCTTCTGCTTCGGCCCGAACCTCCGCCGCTTTCGCCTGCCAGCGGGGGAAAATACGTTGGTACATCCTCGCGCACGTGATCTTGTCGATGCAGACAAAGAGCGATTTGCCCGATTCCCAGCGAGTAGCGCAGTGCTCCACGAAGTCCGCGGCAATCTTGTCCAGTCGCTCGTCTGCCGTTATTACTTCGTAGTCCTTGCCGAGGAGCTTTTCAAGAAGTGCAGCTTGATCCGGGTCGAGTTCAGCTTCCTCGATCTTCTGGGCGATCCGATCGTTGAGGTCCATCCTGGCGACGCCAAGTTTTTCGCCTCGATTCTCGTATACCAACTTGACGGTCGCCCCATCCTCTTCCGATCGCTTGAAGTCATAGCGCGATACGTAGTCCCCGAAGATGCGCTTAGTGATCTGGTCCTGCTTGAAGAGGGGTGTACCCGTGAATCCGATGAAGGCTGCGTTTGGCAATGCAAGGCGCATGTTGCGGGCGAGCCTTCCCGCTTGGGTGCGATGGGCCTCATCTGAAATCACAATGATGTCGTCTCGGTCGCTGTAAGGTTTCCTCGGGTCAACGTCCTTATTGAACTTGTGTATCAAACTGAAGACGTAGCGGTGATTCTCTTTCAGAGTCTTCTCAAGCCCTTCGCCGGACGACGCGCGCGGCGTCTGCTCGTCTGCAATTCCGCAGCCGACAAAGGTCTTGTATATCTGGCTGTCGAGATCATGCCTATCCGTCATCAGCAGAAAGGTGAAGTTGCCCGGAACCTTTCTGCGAACTTTCTCAGCAAAGAACGCCATCGAGTATGACTTTCCGCTGCCTTGCGTGTGCCAGAAGACACCGAGGCGCCCCAGCTCAGGATGGGCGCGCTCGATGATTTCAATCGGACCCTCCGGTATGAACGATGGGAGCTCTGTCCGGGCAAGGGCGGACTCCTCATTGCTCTGCTGCAGCTCACGCTTGGGCGCTCGACGCTCCAGAGGAAGTTCGACGACGCGATGGGTGAGGCGTTCAGTGAGCGGGATCTCCCTCTTGATGATCTCCTGCCTGCCAACGGATGCGACGGCCTGGTTTACCCCGAGCAACTGGTGGTTCCGGGCGACGATCTTGCGGGTTGATCCAGGCTTGCTCTCGTCGAACAGGATGAAGTTCTCGACGATATCGAGCAGCCTTTCGTGCGACAACATGCCATTGAGCAAGACTTCGGCATCCACGCTTCCTTTGTCCGTTTCATCGAGCCGCTTCCACTCGTTGAAATGCTCCCAATCACTCGTGATTGAACCGTAACGTGCTCGGTGACCGTTCGAGACGATCAGGAAGGCGTTGTGATGGAAGGCGTGGGCGATGACATTTTCGTCCATATAGTCACGCAGGTTGCCGTCGAAGCCGGCCCTGATGTTCTTGTAGACAGCTTTAAGCTCGATGAAGACCAACGGGAGGCCGTTGAGGAAGCAGACGAGGTCCGCCCGACGGTTGTAATTCGGTGTGCGAACTCCGGTAAGCTTCAGCTCCCGGACAGCGAGGAACCGATTCATGCCCGGCTTGTTGTCGAAGTCGATTACGCGAGCGCGGGCGGATTTCTGGTGTCCCTGTGCATCGCGGTAGGTCACGGGAACACCATTGCGGATCAGACGGTAGAAGTCGCGGTTGTGCTGAACCATGGATCGGCTTACGTCGTAGACGGTGAGGTCACGGATAGCCTCGTCTATGGCTTTCTCAGGCAGGTTGGGATTGAGGCGAACGAGGGCGGCGCGAAGATCGCGAACCAGAATTGCTTCTTTCGTGTCGGTGCGGCCTAGCGTGCCGTTTGGTCCGAAGGTCTCGTCATTCCAGGCATAGACACTATCCCAGCCGAGAACGATCTCTAGATGGTCCGAGAAGGTCTTCTGAACAAGCCGGTCCTCGCCATTAATACCGGTTACTGCCATCGAATTCCTCCTCGTCCCGTCCCGCTCGCATCAGACCACGATCTTCCCGTTCATTAGGCGAGGAAGAAGTAGATCTCGAGCCTGAGCGAGCTTCTGATTCTGCTCCATCAGTACATCGACCTGTTCAAACATTGACGAAACGGTCTCGGCAAAATGCAGCTGTAAGGCGCTGGGTGGAACGGGCACCGGAGCCCGAGCCAACACCTTTGCGCTTGCGTTCGGCTGAGCCGCACCGCCAAGATTTCCCTTTACAAATGCCTTGTAGGCTTCCGACTCCATGAAAATTGCAGCCAGTTCCGGTCGGTACTTGCCGCTGAATCGGAAGCGCACTAAGTACGACGCAAACACGGCCGGTTCACTCTGACGACCGATCCGCCTAGCCCATCCAGTCGTCGCGCCAGTACGAGCGACGACGATGTCTCCGGAGCAAAGAAGGAACTTCGCCAATTTCTCTTCGGAGATCGGGCATCGCGGAACACTCGACCAATCAATTGGTCCACTTGCAATATCTGTGATCCTTAGGAACTTTGGCCCTTCGATGTCGTGACTTGCGCTCTCGGTAAACCCGTAACTGATGTCCGCAGCCAGTTCGCCAAGTGTGTGACGCTCCCAGCCAGAAGGGAGTCCGTTGACGAGTTTGACATGCTCATGTCCGGGATAGCGGAATTGTACGAACCAGTCTCGGTAGATCAGTTGCGCCGCTGTCTCCAACAACGCAATTTGTTGCTTATTGGTCTCGATTAGGTCATCGTACGCTGACAGAATCGAGACGACTATCTCCTGTATCGATCTGTCAGGCGCTCTGACCCTTAGGAGATGTAGAACATTTCTATCTACGCCCGGCACTGCCGCTTTTTCAGACCGGTAATTCCTCAAAGTGTTTTTTAGCAGGTATGCCAAGAAACGCGGGTGGTTACCCTTGAAGTCCACCACGTACAAGGCCGTATTGAGCGGCCAGTAAGGTTGCTCCAAAAAAAAGACTTCACCGATCGTTCCGTATCGCCCAGTCACTACGCCTGGAGGCTCGGCTTTCGGTATGTTATGGTGTCCCGTAATTCCTGAAGACGACACCACAGGAACCTGGCCGTCGATGCGCAGTCTGTCTGGCAAGTCGTGGCCACGTTGAAGCTTCATGACGTCCCCAAGGGTACATTCTCTCCAAGTCACGCTCCCAGCTCCTCGAAATTCCGCGCGATACGCGCTGCGAGCTTTGCCGACTCCTCGGCTAGACCAGTCAGGTCTATATGAATCGACCGAAGTGCCTCCTCAAAGTCGAAGTCCTCGTCCACCTCTTCAGGTGCTAAGCCCACATAGCGTCCAGGCGTCAGGCTCCAGTCATATGCGGTGATCTCAGCGCGATCCACAAGCTTCACAAGCCCGTCGACATTGCGCAACGTCGCATCGGGGAAACGCTCTTGCAGCCAGTCAGCCTGTTTCACGAAGTACCGCGCCAGCCGCAGAGCCTCGACAGCTACAGCCCGCGCCGTCTCCAGCACCTTGCGTACCTTGTTGATCTCTCCATTGGCCCAAGTGTCGGACTCGCGCGCATCAAGTTCCTTCACGGCGGTGTCGATGACCCGTCCCGCCAGCTTTGCCGCCAAGTCAATCTGCTTAGTCAGGTCGCGGCATCGGTCGGCCAATGGGTGTAACCCGTTCCGCGCTTTATGAAGTGCGGCATTCTCGCGCCCTCCAGTCTTTACCTCTGCGGTCCAAAGTTTGGCCTGCTTTTCGAACTGGATACCAAACGCATCGACGTCGGCTGCCACGGTAGCCTGAGCCGCCAGCAACTCCTTCCAGCTCTCGCTTAATGGGTCAGGGTCGTCCCGTTGCTCTGTCGCGAAGGGTTCCAAGAGACCGGTGAGCTTTCCTAGCACTCCTACAAAGCTCGAAAGGGGGATTTGCGCCGCCTGGCCCTTAGTGATCGCCTCTGCGAGGTAGGATTCCACGAGCGCCAGAAAGCGCCATGGTTGGCCTCGATAAAGCCAGATGATTGCCGCGATATTCTTCTGTTGCTCAGGACTGAAGTCATAAATCGCTCGCGAAACCTTGCGGAAGATGTTCCGCGCATCGAGCATTAGCACTTGATTCGCACGCTCTGGATTGCGCTCTTTCGCGCGATCAAAGAACCAGAGCTGACAGGGTACCGTTCGTGTGTAAAAGAAATTGCCCCGGATATCAATCATCACATCTACGGCCCCGGACTCGACTAGCTTCTGGCGAACTCTGGCTTCGTCACGCCCGGCACTTGAGGCCTGCGACGACATCACCACGCCCGCACGCCCGTTTTCATTGAGGTAGCTGTAGAAATACTGCAACCAGAGATAGTTGGCGTTTGAGACCTTCTTCTGCTGGTTCACGCCCGGCAGCCCGAACGGCAGGCGCTTATCGCTCTTGACCTTCTCCGCGTCCACCTCGTCCACGTTGAACGGTGGATTTGCCATGACGAAGTCGCACTTGCCTACCAGCTCGTGGGGGTCCTTGTAGTAAGTGATGGCTTCGTTCCCCGCCCGGATCGATCCCTGCAGGCCGTGAACGGCCAGGTTGATCTGTGCAAGCTTCGCGGTCGTCTCGTTCTTCTCGTGTCCGTAGAAGGTGACACGCTGCATCGTGTCCTGACCGGCATCCTCGATGAAGTGGCTCGATTGCACAAACATACCGCCGGAGCCGCAGGCCGGGTCCAAGACGATGCCGTGGTCCGGTTCAATCACATTGACGATGGTCTGCACAATCGAGGGTGGCGTAAAGAATTCGCCGTTGTCGTGAGCGCCCTGCTTGGAAAATTCAGCAAGAAAGTATTCGTAAATGCGACCAAATACATCGCCCGAGGCTTTGCGCAACGCCTCAGTATCGAACCTGCGCATCATGCTTTCTAGTAGTTCGTCGTCGAAACGCTCATAGTCCTTGGGTAGTTGCCCAGCTAGCGGCGTGAAATGCTTCTCGACCGCTTCCATTGCAGCGGTTAGGGCCTGACCCAAACCCCCGTCTTTACGCTGCTCCAGGATTACGTCATATAGTGCCGCGTCGGGCAGCATCATGACTCGACGGCGTAGGAAGTCAGCCTCTACCAAAGGGCGGTCAGGAATCTTGCCGGAGGCCTTGTCGGCCTGTATTGCTGTGAGCGCCTCATAATATCGGTTTGTGGCCTGGCGCAGAAAGAGAAGCCCCATGATGGGCATGAAATACTCGTTCGACGCGAGACCGGAATTAGCGCGTAAACCGTCCGCCATTTTCCAAAGATCCGCATCGAACTGCTCAATGTTATTAAGATGGTCAGCGATCATTCTTTCCTTGTCTTCCTGCGCCACTTCCAACAATCCGGTATGCGCGCCTTGCCGCGCCTTCTGCGGTGGCAACGTCTGACTGAATTCTTTATGTGCCTAATGATACTAACGCGGCGACACATGCCTCTTCAGGCCCGGAGCCACGACAGACCCCAATGAGCATTGCAGCAATCAGAACCGTATGCCCGTGATCCTGAAGCCGAGTGAGTACCAACGCTGGCTCAAAGATGACCGCGTTCCCCTCGGTCTTTTGTGGCCCTACGATGCCGAAGCGATGGCAGCAACCTGTGTTGACCCAGGAACCGCCGTGACTACGAAAGAAGCTCTTCGATAGCCTCTAAACAACCGTAAGCACAAACTACGGACGATCCAACCAATGCAGGGAGGAGGTCTCCTCCCTACTGCAGCCGGCGAAGGACTGCCGTCTTGCGTCACCCACCTTGTATGTTCCGAACCAGGGCCGTTCCCTCCCGCAACGCCCTCCCAGTTAATCAGGCACGCTGCCGCGTGCAATGCACTGAAGACAAGCCTGGCTAAGGGGCTCCGCCCCGATCGCGCGCCACAAGGGGCTTCCCCAATCTTCCGCGCTTCGCTTGTGCAGACCTCCGCTGCGCTCCGCCCTTTCCGTTCCGGCTTCGCCTCCTCTTCAAGGGTGGGGACACCCCTCCCCTTGCGGCTTGCTACCCCCGCCTTCGCCAGGAGGCGTTCGGCATGTATGTCACATGCCACTGCCAAAAAACGGAGGACAGAAACCGATGAGCAACCCCACACCCAACCCTTTCAGAATCCGCCTGAGCGACATGCTGAAACAACAGGGCCGCAGCTTCGAGGAGATGGCGCACGCAGTCATGTTTGGCGATGAAAACGCCCTCGCCCTTTGCAGCGAGCAATGCGAAGTGGAGCCGGACGGTACTTGCCCGCATGGTTGCCCTTCCTTCCTGCGAGCAGCCGGAGTTATCTAGCCAACCCACTCGCCACACAGCACACAAAGAAGAATGCACCGATGATTTACACAGCGACCTACTCCCCCGAGGACAACAAACTGCGCCTTTATGCTTCCGCACGACTCGACGCTGAAACCTACGGGCGCGTGAAAGCAGCCGGTTTCATTTGGGCACCAAAGCAAGACCTATTCGTCGCGCCGATGTGGACACCCAGCCGCGAGGAGTTGCTTATTGATCTGGCCGGGGAGATCGTAGACGAAGACAGGAGCCTAGTAGACCGCGCCGAGGAACGCGCCGACCGCTTCAGCGACTACAAAGAGAGCCGCATCGAAGACGCGCAGCGCGCACATGATGCCGTCCACCGCATCGCCGACAATATCCCGTTTGGTCAGCCTATTCTCGTCGGCCACCACAGCGAACGCCATGCCCGGAAGGACGCCGAGCGCATCGAGAACGGCATGAAGAAGACGGTCCAGATGTGGCAGACCGCCCGTTACTGGGAACAACGCGCAGCAGGAGCGCTCCACCACGCGAAGTATAAGGCGCTTCCCGGCGTCCGCCATCGCCGCATCAAGGGATTGGAAGCAGACAAGCGCAAACAGGAGCGCAACAAACAAGAGGCCGAGATGTGGCTCAAGCTCTGGACTGAATGCGCCAACGAACAAGACAAGGAACTACAGGCGAAGGTTGCCCTTCGCATCGCTGGCATGTGCCATTTACACATGCCACGCAAGGAAGGCGACCGCGAAGACTTTCAGCACACCCCGAACGCCTACGACGCCCTACAGGGCAGTTATCCGAATCTATATGCACCCCGTACCTTGGACGAGGTTTTGGCGGTTGCTCTCGAAACCTACCCTCGTGTCATTCCCACTTATGATCGCTGGATCGACCACTACACGAACCGCATCGCTTACGAGAAGGCAATGCTTGGGGAGACTGGAGGCCTCGCCGCCGACCGCTTCAATTTTGAAGTTGGGGGAAAGGTTCTTATTGGTGATGAGTGGCTTGTGATTCTGAAGATCAACAAGACCGGCGACGCCATCAGCAGCCTAACCACCACACCGCGCCGGTACTTTTACGGGAGCAAGTACAAAGCCGATATCGAGAGTGTCAGGGATTATCAGGCCCCGAAGCCCGAGGAGACCGCAGCAGTCAAGGCAGCAAGCAAGCTCCCCCCGATGTGCAACTATCCCGGCGACGGCTTCAAACACATGACGACGGACGAATGGAAGCGAAAGAAGATGTCCGACGTTCCACAGTCTACGACTCACGCTGCGACCGACACCCACGGAGCGCACCGCACCCGGTCGACATGGGGCGGAAACTGGAAGACCGTTTCTGTCTATCTCACCGACGCCAAGCGCAGCGACCCACCCACGAAACAAGCTCCGTTGACCCCAGCGGAGCCCACGGCCGCCGAGACGCTTGCAACGATGGCGCAAGACCTGAAGGCACAAAACCCAGTCCCGACGCCGCACACACCGCGTCAGTATGACGAGCGCATCCCCTCGCACGATGAACTGCACGAAATGAAGAAGACCGCCACTCAGGGCGTCGTGGTCGTAGCCGTTCCGCAACTCTTCCCCACTCCGCCCGAGTTGGCGGACCGTATGGTCGCGCTTGCGGACATTCGCCCAGGGCAACAGGTTTTAGAACCCTCCGCAGGAACAGGCCGAATCATTGATGCGATTCGCCGCAATGCTCATGGCTGCGCGATCACAGCAGTCGAGCTGAATTGCAATATGGCGCAACGACTCCGCACGGTTGATTGTGTCGATGACACTCGGCAGGCCGATTTCTTGGAGTGCAACGGCGATCTAGGAACATTCGACCGCATTGTTATGAATCCTCCGTTTGCGAACGCAGAGGATATCAAGCACATCATGCACGCCTTGAAGATGTTGAAGCCCGGAGGCCGACTCGTAGCCATCTGTGCCAACGGGCCGAGGCAGAACGACAAGCTAAGGCCCCTCGTTGAAGCGGGCGGGGGTATCTGGGAAGAATTGCCTTCAGATACTTTCATCGACGCAGGTACAGGCGTTCGCACCGTCCTCCTCATGCTGGACGCATAACCAGGTGCCGCCCGCTTCAAGGTGAACGCCGCAAAGCGGCCCCTGAAGCGGGCGCAAGGGGACAAACCCCTTCGGTTTTTTCCCCTTGACCTCTTTTCCCGCAAAATCTCGAACGAGAAGGAACTTTCCCTAGTTTTGACATACTTGTTTCAAACTACTATTGTCGAACGTGTGAGAAAGAAACCTGAATACCGCGATCTCTTCCCCGGTGCCCTGGAACTGATGATCCTCAAAAGCCTGAGCTGGAGGCCGATGCACGGCTATGCGCTCGCACAGCGGCTGACGGATATTTCGGAGGACTATCTCCAGATCGAGGAAGGGTCCTTGTATCCCGCCTTGCAGCGAATGTTGAAGGCCGGTTGGCTGGAAACTGAGATGGGTCTCTCAGCTAGGAACCGTCCGGTACGGATATTCAAAGTGACCGAAGCAGGCAAGAAACACCTGGAACAGGAGCTTGCGAGCGTCGAAAAGATGTTCGCCGGGGTCACCCGCGTACTTGCCTTGGCCGGACAGTAGGAGGCTTCATGAGTTGGCTCGGACAGTTGTTTTCCCGCCGTCGTCGCTATGACGAGCTTTCAGAATCAATCCGCGCGCACCTCGAAGAAAAAATCGAGGACATGATCGATCGCGGCATGACGCGAGAGGAAGCGCAACACGAGGCCCGTCGCGAGTTTGGCAACGTGACGCGAATCGAGGAGCGGAGCCGCGAGGTATGGCAGTGGTCCGCTCTCGAATCCTTATGGGCTGATACCAAATATGCCTTGCGGCGGTTGCGGAAGACACCTGCCTTTACGACTATCGCCCTGGTCACGCTTGCCCTGGGCATTGGAGCCAATACCGGCCTCTTCACACTTCTGGACGCGGTTCTGTTGAAGTCTTTACCCGTACCGAATCCTGAGCAACTGTTTATCGTGAAGCAGAGCGATCATCCTGCGGACAAGAGCCGCTTTTCTTATCCTTTCTTTGATCGCGTGGGTCGGCAGCTTCCATACGCGGCATCAATAGCAGCCATGGGCTGGCCCGACGATTTCTATGTAAGCATCGGGAGCGAACAGCCGCAGCTCGCACAGGGGCAGCTCGTCTCGAGCAACTATTTTCAGGTATTCGAAACATACCCGGTGCTCGGTCGTCTGCTCACTCCTGCCGACGACGAGAAGATTGGCGGCAGTCCCGTGGCCGTCATCAGTTATGTCTATTGGCAGCGCCAATTTGGGGCTGATCCCGCTGTAGTCGGCCGCAAACTCGAACTGAACCGCGTCCCAGTCACGATCATTGGGGTGGCATCACAGGGCTTTTTCGGCGCCCGTGCCGGAACGCAGCCCGCGTTCTGGATACCACTGACTATGCAGTCTGTTGTGCATTATCACGACCATTACAGCGACTTTGGTGGTGCACAACCGCTGAAGCCCTGGATTCCGCAGGGCAATATCAACTGGCTATTGCTGGTCGTGCGGGTCAAATCTGCCGCTGCAGTTCCTCAGCTAATGACTGCCCTGAATGAGCAATACAGGAGCAGTCTTGAATCCCTGGCACCGTACCTGCACAATTCCGATGAACTCCAGGCTATGGAGCGGAGTCAACTCGGTCTCGAACCGGGCCAGCGCGGGTTCGCCAACCTGCGGGAACAATTTGAGCAGCCACTCCTGCTCCTGATGTCCATGGCGGCAATCGTGCTACTCATCGCGTGCTCCAACATCGCTAACCTTATGCTGGCTCGCGCCGCCTCGCGCCAGCATGCTCTTGCCGTGCAGCTTTCTATCGGAGCTGGTCGCACACGTCTAATGCAGCAAATGCTTGCCGAGTGTCTGCTGTTGTCCGTCGGAGGAGCAGTGCTCGGAATCGTAGTTGCGTATGGGTGTACCGAAGTCCTACCTCGTTGGGCTTCAACAGGGAATGCGACAATTCCGCTCAATCTTGCTCCAGACGCGCGCGTTCTCACCTTCAGTATGTTGATCGCCGTGGCGACCGGTATTCTCGCAGGACTTGCCCCCGCTCTGCAGAGCGCGCGCGTCGATCCGGTATCCATATTGAAGGCAGGCCTCCAGTCCGCCCCAGGAAACGAGCGAGTCTCTCGCTGGTCCGTACGCAAAATGCTTGTGATCGCCCAGGTCGCGCTTTCTCTTCTTTTGCTTGTAGGGGCCGGAATGTTTCTCAAGACCCTTCAGAATTACAGCAGGCTTGATCCTGGCTTCGACCGCAACCACCTCCTCAATGTGCAGATCGACACCCATCTGGTGAATTACCAAATTGGCGATTTCCCGCCGCTCTACCAGCGCCTCACCGATCGAATGGATGCCATCCCTGGAGTACGCTCAGCTAGTATCACAAGCTGTTCACTTGTCGCTGGATGCTTTGATTCCAGCGATGTAGTCATCATCAACAGCAGCGGAAAACAAATCGCTCATGCCAATGCTCAAGTCAACTCGGTTTCACTCAATTACTTCACAACTACCGGGATTCAGCTTTTCCGAGGAAGAGAATTCGCAACTACCGACGATGTCTCTGCACCTAGAGTCGCAATAGTGAATCAGACTTTCGCGCGACGCTACGTAGGGAACCCGTACGCAGTGGGCCTGAAATTCTCATATGTGGATGACGAAAAGAACCGCTTTCAAATCGTCGGCGTCGTTGCGGATGCCCGCGTAAATGACATCCGTGAGGCTGCGCCTCCAATTATCTATTTCCCTATCGCCCAGAACGTCGGCAACATCGACGGTCTGGAGGTCAGCACCGCAGCAGATCCTCACTGGGTCGCTGTGCAGGCTCGCCAGGCAATCGCTGATGTAGATGCCAGGATACCAATTGTGAATGTTGCCACGCTCAACGAAGAGGTACAAAACAATCTCACCCAGCCACGGCTCATCGCCCGCCTGACCACAATCTTCGGAATTCTGGCATTGGCCATGGCCTGTCTCGGGCTCTACGGAGTCATGTCGTACATAATGCAATGCAGAACGAGCGAGGTTGGAGTCCGTCTCGCGTTAGGTTCGACAAGGCCGGCAGTTCTTTGGCTAGTGATCCGGGAAACGCTATTGCTGGCTGGATTCGGCACAATGATGGGCCTCGCCTTGGCGATTGTCGGAATGCGCATGGCAACGAGCTTCCTCTTTGGCCTCTCGCCCGAAGACCCGCCAACCATCGCCCTCGCTACAGGTTTACTTTTGCTAGCCTCCGCACTCGCCGGCTTCGTTCCTGCATGGCGGGCCGCGCATATCGAACCTGCCCAGGCCCTACGCAACGAGTAGAGAGGATCTGATCCAATGAACCAGCTTCGACAGTTGTTTTCGCGCCGTGACCGCTATGATGTGCTTTCCGAGGCGATCCGCGAACACCTTGAAGAAAAGATTGCCGACCTCATGGATCGCGGCATGACGAGGCAAGAGGCCGAACGATCCGCCCGACGCGAGTTCGGCAACGTCACATTGATCGAGCAGCGGAGCCGAGAAGTCTGGCAGTGGCCCACGCTCGAATCTCTGTGGGCAGATACGAAATATGTTCTGCGTCGATTGGGGCGCGCACCGTTATTCACGGCAATCGCCCTGATCACTCTCGCGGTAGCAGTTGGTGCAAACACCGTAATTTTCAGCGTCGTGAACGGCGTGCTGCTCAAGTCTTTGTCCTATCCCAACCCGGATCGCTTGATTGCTGTGGATCACCTGTCGCAGCAAGCGGGCTTCAAGAAGATGGGCATCTCTCCATCGATCTACTTTGTCTATCGCGAGCAAAATACGACACTCGCGGACATAGGTGCCTATGACGGTGATGAGCTTGACGTAACTGGTGCCGGAACGCCAGAACATGTGCGCGTTCTGGACGTCACGGATGGGACATTGCCACTAATGGGTGTTAGCCCCGCTCTGGGGCGCTTGTTTACTCGACAAGATGATGCACCCGGAGCTGCACAAACCGTCGTGCTCACGTATCCATACTGGCAGCAAAGGTTCGGGGGAGCGTCATCGGTTATCGGCAGGTCGATTACGGTGGGCGGCGTGCCCAGGGAAATAATTGGCGTTCTTCCCCGACGCTTCCATTTCCTCGATCAGAAAGACCCATCGTTGATACTTCCGATGCAATGGGATCGTGCGACCACAGCCCTCGGAAGTTTTAACGCAAACGCTATAGCAAGGCTGAAACCTGGGGTCAGCGTACAACAGGCCACGGCTGATCTGGAGCGTCTGCTTCCTGTAGTAGCAAGAACGTTCCCGCCGCCAGAGGGCTTTAGCGTCAGCTTCTTTCAATCCCTACACTATAGGCCTAGCCTGATGCCCCTAAAGGACGAAGTCGTTGGAAATGTTCAGAGCGTTCTTTGGGTTTTGCTGGCCTCTACCATCCTGGTGCTTCTGGTGGCGTGCGCTAATGTGGCGAATCTTCTGGTCGTTCGCGTTGAAGGCCGGCATCATGAATTTGCTATCCGCTATGCCATCGGCGGAACGAGGAAAGGAATTTCCGCCGATATTCTCTTCGAGAGCAGCCTGCTTGGGCTTGCGGGAAGCCTGATTGGGCTACTGCTCGCATTAGGAGCGATGCGCGTCATTGTGGGACTTGGAGCCACAAATATTCCCCGCATCCGAGACATTGGTATCACACCATTTGTGCTGTTGTTCACCGTCGCCATTGCTGTGATCGCCAGCCTTTTGATTGGCTGTGTTCCGATTCTTAAGAGCACCAGCTCTCACCTCATGAGCGATCTTCGGGATGGAGGGCGCGGGGTGGGTGATGGCCGAAGAGGGCAAGGCACACGCAAAGCGCTTGTCATGCTTCAGGTTGCGCTTTCGGTAGTCTTGCTGATCTGTTCGGGGCTAATGATTCGCACATTCCGCGCGATGATGCATGTGTCGCCCGGATTCACGTCCCCTGAATCTGTTCGAACATTTGGCTTTTATATTCCAGAGACCCAAATCCCCGATACCTCTCCAGAACTCGTGGTTCGCATGGACGAGGCGATCACGCAGAAGATCGCTTCGATTCCCGGTGTTTCTTCAGTGAGCATTGGCTCTGCCGTGCCAATGGACAAAAACAGCTACAACAATCCTGTGTTTGTTCAGAATCGCACCTATGAAGGCAGTGAGATTCCTCCCTCAAGGCGGTTCAATTTCGTAGCGCCGGGATTCTTTTCAACACTCGGCACGCAGCTGCTCGCTGGTCGGGATTTCATATGGACCGACATCTATGAAAGGAGGCCGGTTGTCATCATCTCTAAGAGCTTTGCCAGCGATTACTGGCATCGACCTCAAGACGCGTTAGGACAAAGAATACGTGTCGGGAGTACCGATACCTGGCGGGAGATCATAGGCGTCTCAGAAGACGTCCACTACGATGGCGTCGAGAAGCCCACTCCGTCAATGGTGTACTGGCCTCTCATGATGGACCATTTCCAAGGCCAAAAACAAAGGCTACAACGCTCCACTGTTTTTGTGGTGCGGAGTCAACTCGCGGGTACGCAATCTTTGATGAAAGCTATCCAGCAACAAGTATCGATGGTGAACCCTAATGTGCCCGTGGCGAACAGTGATACGCTGGGCAACCTCTATACGCAATCAATGGCGCGAACATCGTTTACGCTTGTGATGCTCTGCGTCTCTGGAGGAATAGCGCTCCTTCTTGGGACTGTAGGGATCTACGGGGTCATGGCATATTCGGTGTCCCAGCGCACTCGCGAAATTGGGATTCGGATGGCGCTCGGAGCACCGCGTGGAGCTGTGGTGGGAGCGTTTGTACGACAAGGCATGTGGCTAACCGTTGTGGGGATCGCAATTGGCTTGGTAGTTGCGTCCGCAACGATGCGTTTCATGTCCTCGCTTCTCTATGGCGTCAGTGCTGAAGACCCGATTACTTACACCACGATAACGTGCGCTGTGGTCATAGCCGCTCTACTTGCATGCTATTTGCCATCACGCCGGGCAGCAGCAGTTGATCCGATGTTGGCACTGCGATCCGAATAGGAGTTTCCAAAGCCGCATGCCGTAGCAATCGGTCGGGGCTAAGGTAGGGGCTTCAAGTCATTCGCAGCCGACTGAAGGAAATGCCGGTTCCG
>CAVRNK010000020.1:0-150132 GCA_963721995.1 uncultured Acidobacteriaceae bacterium
GCTTTCGCCGCTGCTCAGCAATGTCGTGCTGGACGAACTCGACTGCGAACTGGAGCGCCGGGGACACCGACACGTTCGCTACGCAGATGACTGCAATATCTATGTGCGCAGTGAACGTGCGGGTCAACGAGTGATGATGAGCATTACGCGTTTCATTACTCAGCGGCTCAAGCTCAAAGTAAATGAGACCAAGAGCGCGGTGGCGCGACCGCAGGAGCGAAAGTTCCTCGGATTTAGTTTTACAGACGGCCCAGAGATCAGACGAGCCATTGCTCCGAAGGCTCTGGCTCGCTTCAAAGACAAAATCCGTGAGATCACGCGACAGGCCAAGGGCATAAGCATCGAGACGACAGTGAAGCGACTGGCCACCTATATGGTGGGATGGCGCGGCTATTTCGGCTTCTGCGAAACCCCCGAGGTGCTGATCGGCCTTATCCGTTGGGTGCGGCTCAGGCTGCGATGCGCACTCTGGCGACAATGGAAAACTCCACGCCGTCGCCGGGCCGCGTTGCTGCAACTGGGGGTCCGTCCGAAACTGGCTGCTAACACGGCCGGTAGTGGACTCGGCCCCTGGTATCTGGCCCGTTCCAAAGCTCTCTCAGTCGGAGCTTCGAATGCATACTTCCGCTCTCTCGGGTTACCTTCACTGTTCGAGAACTACTAGCCCAACTTCTCGAACCGCCGTGTACGGACCCGTTCGCACGGTGGTGTGGCAGGGGTCGGCAGGTGACTGCCGCCCCTATGCCGATCAAACCGGCTATCCGGAGACTGAGCGTCAAGCGTCCCGCGGACTTCTGCGGAGCACTTAAGCTGTTCGTTCCTGTTGCTGGGATTCGTTCCGATGCATTCTGATTCTCAGCAATGCGTTAATGTTGCGAGTTGAACGGATTCTTTCACGGCGTTAACGCGGGTTCGAATCCCGCCGGGGACGCCAACAAACGAAAAGAGTTAGCTAACAACATCGCATTCGCCGCGGAGCATTCGCGGAGCAGTTAGTCCTCAGCCGTGACCTTCCGCAGAGCTTTCCGGTCGCATCATGTGATCAGTTTCGTTGCTCCGCCGAGTTCCAATCAGTTGCGCGTGTTGCATAATGATCGTCTTCCGAAGGCCTTGTTGAAAAGTTCCAAAAGGGAACTAGCCTGCTCTCATTGCTTTCGGCGGAGGAGTAGGCATAGTCTTTGGGGCTTGTCGCTATCGCCCATACCGACGTAGTCGAAGAAGAGTTTCGGCATCTTAACCGCATTCGGTAGATGCGGCAGAACCTTCGCCCACCCGAACGAGCCATCGGGAAATCCCGGCAGGAAATGATTCGCTTTGCGGCGCCGCTGACCAACTCACGTTTCGAGCCTGAAATGCGTCGATTGGATAATCTTGGAGAGGAGAGTCGAACGAATGAAAAAACTCATGTTCCTGATAGCCCTGGGTGCATTGTTTCCGGTGGCGATGGTCGCGCAGAGCGGCACGGTGACTGCCTTGGCGCGGGCCGGGATCGATGCTGGAAATCAAGCGTGGATCGATGGAGTGAAGGCCGGGAACATCGCACTGATTACCGCGACGTATGCGGAGGATGCTGTTGACTGCGGTCCCACAGGAGAGTGTTTCCGGGGACGGATTCAGATCGAGCGACACATGAGAACTCAACTTACGAGTCTTGGAAGGGCGCGCGCGGCTGCGGTAAAGACGTGGGGATCGAGTCAACAAGGTAACTTTGTCTACGAGTGGGGCCGGGCGGAGGCGACATTCGACGGCGGCAAGAGCCTGGTGGACAAATATTTGACGGTGTGGCAGACCCAAGCTGACGGTAGCTGGAAGATCTTCCGCAATTTGGTGATTCCTGATAAGTGAGGCCATTGGCCCGTCGCAACCCGCGCGTTGGCAGCCGCAGGATTCTGGATTTCCGCAGTGCCTTGTCTTGAACCACCATTTCACCATTCAAATCAGAAAAACGACGGGCAGGGGAACCTTTCAGCATGTTGTGCTTGGGTATCTGAAGTTGCGGAGAAAGGACAGCGGAGCGGCTAGGGCGCGAGTCGCTCGATCGGATGTCTTCCCGGAAGAAAACCTGATCGTGGCGAGAGTATTCTGGCGATAACTTGGGTGCCGAATGCCCTGAATCTGAGCAGATGGAGAAGATCATGCGACCTTGGCGGGATTTGAAAGTCATCGTTCTGTATTCGCCTACTTCTGATCCACCGGTTTCATGATTCTCAAAAGGGGGCGCCCGTCGATATTCTCCAAAGGAAAATAGACGAGGTGTTCGTGAAGGACTCCTGCTGGCGGGCATCGGCTCCGTCCTGGGACTCATCGGAGCTTACTTCGTCGGCCGCGCCATGCGCAGCATACTGTTCGGCGTAGGCGCGCTGGACTTGTCCGCATTCTCAGCGGTTGCGCTGGTCCTGCTGGCCGCAGCTCTGTTTGCCTGCTATCTGCCCGCGCGTCGCGCCGCTTCCGTCCATCCCATGCGCGTGCTGCGAACGGAATAGCTGTTCGTCCGGTCCGAAGTTCCTGGAGTCGGCGTCAGCGCCCGGGGAATTTCGGATCCGGGGCGTCGTCTTCCGTAGCAAGATGTCCAGCAGTGAGAGCCATCGTTGGTCCCAGAATCGACAATCAGCGTTCAAATCTGGAAGTGGAGTGCGAGTTGATTTACTTGTATCTTTTGGATCTCCGAAAGGCGCTGTGGCCCACTCAAGCCTGCTGTCGACTTGAATGGGCACCGAAAGCCACGCCGATCAGATCAGCTGCACAGTATTCACTTCTCCAGCGGCGATGCTGTCGATTGGTGACCGCGCCACTTCTTGCATAACTATTTCGGTTTCAGCTTGCAGCCAGTCTTCGAGATCGTGTCCGTCTTCTCGTCCACGCTGCTCATACAACTCGTAAGCGCGAAGCTGTATCTGCTGGTGATTGAACGTTTCGGTTGCCATTCAGACGTTAAGTCACATTTGTATCTGGTTGGTCGGCAATACTACTCGCGAGAGCCGGGGGCCTCCGGCTAGGTCACCAAAACTCGCCTCTCCATCGACCTCATCCCAGCGCTTCACGAAGTGATGTTGGGACACAACTTTATATCCGGATCGCTACCGACGTAGGCTCGGAAACAAGTCCAAGTGGCGTACCCTATTCAACTGCACGGAGGAGATCCTCACCTAAGCTGAAAGGAACGCGAGCGTGGATCGTGGTACCGTGCTGGGGTCGCGACTCGATGGAAAATGTTCCGTTCAGCATTTTCAGGCGCTCCGCCATGCTGATGAGGCCAAGCCCCCGGCTTGTCTTTGCAGCTTCAGTATCAAAACCCAGGCCAGAATCGCTGACCGTGAGCTGAATCTCACCGGACGTTCCCCACAATCGCACCTCGAAGTGGCGAACGCCACTGTGTTTGGCGGCATTGCGGAGAGCTTCTTGCAGAACTCGGAAGAAGCCAAGAGAAATGTCCGGCGGCAAAGCGGTAGGCAAATCGTCGCTTCGGAAATCAATTTCCACTTTCTGCTGCGTTTCGAATTCCTGACAGAAGCTTTTCGTAGCCACAGCAAGACCAAGAAATTGCAGTTTGGATGAATGCAACTCATGCGACAAGGACTGGATATCTTCCGCTATCTGGGCGGTCTGCTTCTGGAGTTCGGCAATGCGCCCGCGGGCTTCGAAAGGGTTTTCCCGGAGTTGTTGTAACCCGCTGGACAGCATCGCGAGGCGTTGACCGATGTCGTCGTGAAGCTCTCTGCTGATCCGAATACGTTCCCGTTCCTGTGCCTCAATCAACCTGCAGCTCACGCTAGCGAGTGCCAATTCAGATAGTTTGCGGTCCGTGATGTCCTCCACAAAGGCAAAAACGAGCGGAGCCCCTCCATCCCCGTTTCTCCATAGGGACACGTTCAGACGTCCCCAAAACTGAACCCCATCCTTTCTCACATAGCGCTTTTCCAGCGAGTACCGGTCGATGGCACCCGCACAGAGCTGTTGAAAGAGAGCCCAGTCGTCTTCGGAATCTTCGGGATTGGCGAAGTCGCTACAGTTCATGCCGCACAGCTCGTCCTCCCGGTATCCGAGCATGGAGCAAAGCGCTGGGTTGGCAAGCAAGAGTTTGCCTTCGAGATCTTCCACTGCGATTCCCAATGACGCTTGCGCAAACAGGTAGTGAAAAAGCTGTTTACCGGGTGCTGACAACATTTGCGAGGACATGATGATTCCAGAGCATACAGGTTTATAGACGAACACCTGACACTTTCCGCCTCAAAAGCGCCGTGCTTTTGATTCCCCGGAGAGCGAAGAGTGACCCGGAAGGCAGTCTTAGCCGCACACGCTGAACACACGCCTGCAAAGTCCCGATTTCGGTAAATTACTCAGCCTGAGGCGATGTTCGGCTCAATGCCGAGCTTGTCGTTGACGGCATGGACGATTCTCTGTCTCGACCCGAGGTATCGTTCCGTGGTTTCTACAGATCGATGACCGAGGAGAAATTGAATCTGTTCCAACTCACCCCCGGTCGAGTGACAAAGCCGTGCGCAGGTGCGACGGAGGTCATGAGGCGAGAGCTTTTCGATTGCGGCGATCTTGGCATATTGACGCACCACCCACCACACGACCTTCTCGCTAATGCCTGAACCCCAAACCGTCCCAGCATGGGTTACGCAGCGAAAGATGAAACCGTCTTCTATACCTCCAGCGGCCAGCCACGCATCCACAGTGGCCTTGACCCAGTTCGGCATTGGGACTGTGCGCACGTGGCCAAAGTCGGGTGGTCTCAATGGATCGACGCAACACTCAGCTCAGACCCACATTCAATGAAAACAAAAGCTAAAAGCGCTGACTAGGGTTAGATCAGCCGGAACCTTACCTGGCTAGGTTTTGGCCACATCAGCCAAACAGATCGATTCTTCAGGGTAAGCATTTGTGGATCAGCTGATTAGATAGTGTTGCATCGACCGGTTGAGCTGGCACGGCTTTGCGGTAAGTTGGCGTTGGGGCAAGTCCCGGATTGAAACTACCGAGACCACCCCGTTTTCCGGGAGCTACAGAAAAACCGCTTACTGAGCCACACGCCAAGGCGATGTCGTAGCCCAACTTTTCAGTTCATTTGTGGCCCATGCGGTTGACTTATCCGCATGACAAGAGGTGCAAGGATTTGGAATGCCTGACCGCTCCGTTTCTGCCGGTGTGATGAAACGGAAGGTGTGAGCACTCACGAAATTGTCCTTGATCGTCTGCTCGATCTTGGGCATGTGGCAGGAGACACACTGGCTGCCGGCGCTTCCTTCCGCATGATGCGTATGCTCGCTCACAGTGCCCTTCAATCCCGCCGGGTTATCTTTATCCTTCGCGTGGCACGAAAGGCAGAGGGCGTTCGCGGGGGCTCTGAGGCTCGCTGTGTTCTGGTTGCTGTGAACGTCATGGCAGTCAAAGCATCGTAGCTGACGGTGGTACATTACGCTCTGAACGAAATCGTTGCCTTGCATCCGGTTCTTGTGAGCCGTGAGATCGGCGTATTGATAGAAATTCGTGATCCCAGGTTTCAATTCTTCGAGCTTCCAGTAATCGGCCAGCCGCTGGCCCGGTAGAAAGCCAACAGGCCAGTCGTAGTATTTACCGGCGATTGGATTGCTGAGTGGCTGTCCCTGGCTGTGGCACTGGATACAAGTGTCGTTTCCGCGCACGTAATCGAGGGTTGCAGGATTGACGATGTTTTGCTTCGTCGGATGAGCGAGGTGCAGGCTACCGGGACCGTGGCATTTCTCGCAGCCTACATTCCATTCGGTTACATGCTTGGTTTGTATGTCGTAGTTGACAGAGTGACACCCGTCGCACGTCGGTCCCGTGGGGCGATCAAAGTTGGTGGGACCGTAGAAGGGCACCCACCAGTCCGTGCCCGCCTCAACGTGGTACGGAAGCCACTTGCCCTTCTTCACATCCCACTGTGCCGGGAGGGGGAAATAGTCGTCCCCTCGCTTCGTGAAGTAACGTTGCTTCCAACGGCTCCCGTATACAAACGCAACCTGATCAAGATCGAACGTGCGCAAAGGGTCTGGATGGGTGAAATCGCCGACGACAGCTTTCGGATGTTCGCGTGGATCTCGGACAACGTTTGCCATCCGAGTTTGCTTCCAGCCGTTGTACTCCTTGGCGTGACATGCTTTGCAACTCTCCGATCCGACAAAGTGAGCTTTTGGCTCCTGCGCAAGGCCGGCAGCCAGCGGGAGGAACATAGCCAAAAGCCCAGCGAGCGACCGCACTATTCTCCGATGGTACCCATTGCAGACCCATTTCCAGCGCAGTTCCATGTTCGCCCTCTATTTCGCCTATTTCGGATCCGCCGGTTTCATGATTCTCAAAAGGGGGTGACCGTCGACATTTTCCAAAGGAAAGTAGACAAGGTGCGTTTGCGGGTCGACGGCAACCGTGTGTGCATGGGGCATGTTGAACGATCCGAGCAGGACCAACTTCCGATTGGTGCTTTGGAAGATGGTGACTGTGCCGGATTCAGCGGAGACGTACAGCCTCTTGAGTCCTGGATCAAACGCTAGCACGTCCGGGTCATCGCCCACCTGATGCGTCGAAATGACCTTCATCGTGTTCAGGTCGATCAACGCGAGCGAATGGTTCTCTTCACCGGCCACAAACGCGATGCGATCACTGATATCGAGCACTATTCCGTGAGGGTTCTCAATGCCGGGCAGCGGGTATTGACCAATGATTTTGTCGGTAGCCGGATCGATGACAACGATCAGGTTCACACCGTGGACAGCCACCAATATGTGTCCCGACCCTGGATCATAGACCGTGTTTCCAGCCCCTCCGCCGAGAGGAATTTTCGCGGTGAGCGTGTTGCTGGTCGCGTCGATGACCGCGTCGACGCCACCGTGTTCATCAGAAACAAACACCTTCTTCTGCTTAGGGGCGTATGCCAGCCCGTCCGGATAGCTGATGGGTCCGACAGTTGCCATGATCTTGAGAGTTTGAGTATCGACTGCAGCGACCTGATGGCTTGCAGTCACGGACGCATACAGGCGATGAATCTCGGGAGCGGCGAACACGCCATGCACGCGTTTGAAACCACCGAGGTTGGCGACGACCTGCCTTTTCGAGGTATCGAACACGACGAGCTGATCGGCATTCATGTGCGCGATGTACAGCCGACTGCCTGAGGAATCGAGGCTTTGATAATCGAACCGAGCCGCAGGTCCCGGCATCGGGATATCGGCGACCTTCTTGAGAGGCCCCGTCCCACTCTGGACATCCTGCGAGTGGCTCAATGCACGCCCTGCAAAAAAGAACACCATCAGGCAAGAGACGATCCATAACGGCTTTCCCCACTTTGAGCTCTCTTCCATCACAAGAATTTGCACAGTGCGACCACTCGTCTATACAAACTCAATCCTCTCTGTCGCACCTTAAATATTCCTGAAGACTGCCTGAAGGGAGCAACTGTCAAAGTTTGCTGTCATGCAACAGAGCCGGAGCGACATGTAAACATTCACGTTGTTGTGTAACCGGCTTCTCGGAAGTCGACTCCATCCCCCGAAAAGTCAGCTTTCCGGTAACTTGACCGATGACTGCCTGGTCAACAGGTGAAGTTACCCAATAACGCCGTTTCACGGGCACAACGATCCCGAGCGCAGATCATCAGGGGCAGCATCGGGCACGAATATTCGACCAGGCGGAACCGCGTGGAGGATGTGTCCACTGATAGCCCGTTCACTAGGGAAAAACGGCTGAGTGTTCGGCACAGATTCTCTCGTAGATGTGGCTCTCTTGGTCGCGCTGCAAGCTGTTCAACACATACCCGCACAGAATATCCACGTTGCCCGACTTGGCTACTTCGTCCGTGAGGTGTTCGACTTGAATCGCCGCGTCCACCTTACCTTGCGCCCATAACGTGGGTGCAAATTCACCACAAGCTGCAACTCGGGCATGCGTCCCTTTCGCAGCCCTAGTGCTCGAAGACAGGAGATCACCAAAGATCCTCAGGAATCGAGTCGAGTCAGCCAGATCATCGACCATGAACGTTGAGAGCGCCTCGTAAACATCCAAAGAGAGATAGAGCCCTTGTTCCATGGCCGCAGCACCATCGGTGCCGCGTGCCATCAATGTCTCAAGAAGCCCCCTTCGGTGAGACTCGGTCGCGACTACGATCACCGGATTGCCTGCGTCTAGCGCAGTTTCGACGAAACCAGCAAAGCCAAATAGAAAAGCTGCATCATCGGAATAGAAATAAACCTCATGGCTGTGTTTGACCTTCGCCTGATCCTGTACGGGCAGTGGGGGAACTTCTTGTTGAGAAGTGGCGGGGTGCTTGTGGATCAGTAGCGCCAGTCCGATCGAGACCTGATATTCCCTTACTGACAAACTTCCTACCCTGGCAAACTGATTCTACAGCGGCAAATAGTTCGCTTCCGGCATGTGCTTTAACGACGTAGCCCATTGCTCCCAAGCTGAATGCTGCTTGCGCCACATCGACAGAAGATTCTTGACTCATGAAAAGTATTTTCCATTCAGGGCAGAGTTTGCGGATTCGTCGAGCCACTTCGATCCCATTAAGTGTGGGAAGTCCGATGTCGAGCACAATCAAGTCTGGTTGCAGTTCTTCGGTTTTCTGCACCGCTTCTAATCCGTCTGAAGCCTCGCCAACGACCTGCAAATCCGGTCTTGTCTCCAGCATCGAACAGCTGAATCGCCGTAACGGTTCGTAATCATCGACCACGAGGACTCGAAGGGACGACATGCAGGCACCCACTTTATCGGCCAAACTGCACCTTCTAAATACGGTGAGCGGAAACAAAAATCACCGCCGTAATGGTGGATCGTACTCTGGCCCGCACCCCGGAGCTCACCCCTGAACTGCAAGAATTGCTAGGTTTTCCGATATGTGTAGCTTACGCTTACCGCTGAAAGGCCGTCTTTTCATGACGTGCCTGAAAAGTCGGCTTTTGAGTAAGTTCGCCCATGTGTCGTGCCGGTCGGCCCTAGCAGACGACTTTCGAACTTTCCCGTATGCCGAAGGTTCGCAAAGGAAGTTTTTGAGCATTTAATTCTTGGTGCAATGGCGATCTTGCAACAGTTATCGCCCGGAGAGCGCTCACCCGCCGGGTGCCCACGTCTCGCCGCTTGTCCTGGTGGTAAAGTTGGCCCCATGGCCGACACCACAAATCCCAAAAGCTTTGAGGAGATTGTAGAGTGGGCATACACCACCCTGCCCCAGAAGATCAGGGACCTGCCAGATTTCCCCGGCATACAAGTGGTTGACGAGCCTCCTGCGGACGTATTGGAGGACATATCGAACAGAAAGAGATGGCGTCGTGGAACTGAGTTATTGGGATTGTACAGCGGCACACTTAGGACGAAACGGTCATTCACTCAGGTGAAGTATGCCCCCGACTTGATATTTGTTTTCCGCGGCCCCTTCAGGTCCGGCGCATTCATGTTGATGGAAAGATGGAAAGCCGTTTTGGGGGTACTGTCAAAGTGATACTCAAGACTAAAGCCTGCTTACATCGAGGTGATAGCAATGCATCTCAAAGGCGCTTTTAGCCTCCTGAAAGGGTATTGTCCTCAATGGTGTCTTCTGCCGAGGGGGCAAAGGCTGCAACGTCATTTCCCATTCTTGAAAAAGAAGTGCAGCGTTATACCTCCCGCGTTCCAGTTCTCCGGTGTGCAGCTCGGGCAGTGTTCTCGCCGGTAATAGGTTTCCAGCATGAAAACACGTTTATACGGCCACTGGACGCCTGCGGTATACCATTCCTGGTCCCAGGAATGCTTGGGCCCGTCATAGAAGACCTCCGCGGTGCCGTAGGGAGTGAAACGGACATCATGAACAAGAAAGTCCACTTCGCCTGACACCATATTTCGATAAGTCGTCGAGTAGTTTCCGTCGATCCAACGAAGCTCCACCCAGTTCCTGTCGCGTAGCAGGAGTCTTGCGAGCGGGCGAATGCTGGGTGTCAAGTCTATCGTTATGCGGTCTTCGTGCTTCACCTGTCCCGATTGAGTCGTGCGAAGGAACTCATAGCCGACACCTAAAATGAGATAGTGCTCTTTGTCTGGATCGATGTTCTCCCAATGCGGCCTTAGAATGGGTTTGACTTGACGACCGATCCCCGCCGCCACATACCACTGTTGGAAGGGATAACCCGCTGCCTGCTCCAACCACGTGAGTGCCGGAGACCAGGGCTTGTGCAATGCGCGGGTCGCAAGGACAAAGGCTACGGGAGCCAGTAGCGCGATGACGCTCAGAATGACGTCGATGGATTGTGGACGGCGTCCCCGCAGTTGAAGGGCACGGTAGCCGGCAAAGACATCGTAAGAACTTGCGATGATCGCAACCGACAGGAACGAGCGGAATTCAAAAACAACCACGCCAACTATTGACCAACGCGACGTATGTATACACGAAGAATCCCCCCGCCTTGACGTGGACCCGTCCACCCTTCGCGCTGACGATTGCGGTGGTTCCGCTCGCGATCACAAGTACACCGGCAAGTACGTGCACAAGGATGTTCACAATGTGGAACGGCGTGTAGCCACGGAACATGACCAGTATCGTGCCACACCGGGGCGGATTTTCACTCTCAACTTGCGGGTGAGTATCGGGTGTACGCGCCCGTTCCGTGCGGTATATCTCGAAAAGTCGGCTTGTGTTTGCCGATTGCTGGGCCCAGCAATCCCTAAGTGGCGATAACAGGGCGATGCTCTCATTGAGCCGTGAAGACAGAGGACGTGGGTTCGTTAGAGGTTCGATAAGCCTGGCCAGGGTCATTCGAAAATGCTTGAACGAGCGGCTCGGTATATGTGGTTTGTTAGGTTTGGGTGATTCAAACTTCTACGGCGGGACGGCAGAGGTCCCGGGTTTGTTAACACTCAAGAAAGACGAAACGGACCCGGCGAATAGGGTCTTAGCTGCCATGTCGCTGTCGTTCAGGTGCCGTCTATCTCAGAAGGAGAGGAATGATCGTGCCCATGCTCATCGCGAAGAACCAAAGAGCCGGGGCTGGAGTTCCAATCGGGCGCAGGCGGCGCAGTTCCCTGGCGGCCGTTCTCGGGTCGAGCATCTGTTTGTTCTTATAGGCCTGTTCGAATCCATAAAATACGGCAGCAGTGCAGGCGCCGTATATTAAATGGCCCAGCAGAGGAGGAAGCAGCGCAGACACGGCGCTGATCCTCCAGTCGATCTCCCCGGTGAGCAGCAGCGGAAGCAGAGTCAACGGTCCGGCGTACCACCAGATGAGCCCGAATACCCATCCCCATCCCGCGGCCATGGCAAGATTGGACGCTTCGTCGCGGAACAATACGCCGTAACCCATTCCAATCAGCGTGCTGACGAGAAGATGAACCAGCAGGCCGCCGAACGTTGACAGTTGCGTGTCCACGCCGATGACGGTCGGCAAAACGTGCGCAGCAAGCATGAAAGGGCTGGCGATGAGTCCTCCGGCGAGGCCCGCGCCAGCCCCCCACTGAAGAGAACGGAAGAGGCGGAAGCCCGGACCCTCCGGCTCTCGATTTAGCGGATCAGATTGAATGAACAGCCGCACCCACACGCGATCGAACGTCGCATAGACAACGCCGAGAATGAGCCCGTAAAGAATATGGCCTACCAGCGCTCCAAAATACGGACTCGCCGCACCGACGGACCAGCTCAACGGCATCCGCTGTGCCAGGGGAAATAGCGTGAGCGGTCCCGCGAACCACCAGAACACGGCGTAGCCCAGTCCCCATCCCATGCAGGAGCCGTAGCCGCGAACATCGCGTTGGAAGAGCAGGCCAAAAGTCGCGCCGATGGTGAAGGCAACGCAGAACTGCAGCAGCACCTTAAGGACCAGCGAATGGATCTCGCCCAGACCGGCGAGCAGGGAAAAAAATCCGCCTTCCAGCATCCAATGCCCGAAGATCAGGCCGCCGACTATACCCGCCAAACCGCCGGCAACGATTGCTCGGCTCAAACGAAAGCTCGGCTTGGAGGTATCCCGGCGGTGTCCCCCGCGAATGCCCAGAACCAATCCGGTGGGGCCCCCAAGACACAGCAGATACGCGGCCAACTCCAGAAAGCGCCCGCGGGCCTCCTCCAGCATGACGCCTGCATCGTGCGTACCGATTTTCATCAAGCTTATGGCCAGCACCAGAAACCATAAAAGCAGGGCGCTGCTGAGTCCCCAAATCAGCCCTGCGCCGGCGCTGGACGCGCGTTTCAAGAATATCGAGCCGAAGATCAATCCGAATCCAGCGCCGAGCAGAGCGGCGTGGAACAGGGAGGAGTGAAGCGCGCTACCGAGAAGGAGTCCGCCCAAAATCCCAAAGCGAGTCCCCAAGCCGCGTCACTCCGCATCCGAGGAATTTCCGGATTCTGTTCAGTTGTGTCGGATACCGGCTGGGTTGGCGCCATGATTGTCCTTTCCTCCAAGTTCAATGGTCTGAATGATGTCGCGAGGAAAAAAACAGCTCCAGCGTCCAGGCCATCAGTACGCGGGTCTTACGCTCGATTCCGGGCAGCTTCGAGAGATAAATACCACGCCACAGGAACCAGGCGAGGAGACCGGAGAAGCGGAGCAATCGGGTTGGCGCAAACGGAATTTTCAATTCCGCACAGGCCGTCTGGTGACCCACCACGCAGAGAGAACCCAGAGAATTGAAATGAAATGGGCTCCTAGCGGCTCCTCGTAAAGTTGCACCAATATTCTTTGCGACGATTGCGGCCTCGCGGAGCGCGAATTGCGCGGTTGGCGGACATGGCATGCCCGTCTTGCTATCAGTCACTGCGGCACAGTCGCCAAGCGCCCACACCCCCGGAAGCGTCGAGACCGCAAGCGTGCTGTCGACCAGGATTGCACCGCGGGCATTGGTCGGTATGGCTAGGGTCTTGATGAGGGGATTGGGAGCCGTTCCGGCCGTCCATACCAGGGTTTCGGTCGCGATCTTTCCGTTGCTCAGAATCACGATCCCTGGTTGAGCATCCACAAGTCTTTCGCCGAGACGGAATGCTACCCCGCGCTGTTTCATCTTTTCCAGAGCATAGACGGCCAAAGTCTCGCTCAACTCAGGCAGGATTCGATCCCGCGCGTGAACCAGGGTCACACACAACTCGTTCGCGTCGAGGTTGCGGTAATCGGGGAGGATGCCGTGCGCGAAATCATTGAGGGCCCCGGCCAATTCCACACCGGCAAATCCGCCACCCGCGACAACGAAGGTGAGAAGCCGCTTCCGGCTTTCGGAACATGTTTCCCGGTCCGCCCTCTCAAACATCTCGATGACGTGGTTTCGGATTCGAATCGCATCAAGCAGTGTTTTGAAATCGAGTGCCAGCTTTTCCACATTGTTCAAATTCAGATAGTTTGAGACGGCCCCGAGAGCGAAGACCAGGTGATCGTACTCAAGTTCACGGGAAGATTCGCCCTCCTCCGCTCCCGCCCTATCGAGGATGACCGCTCGCTTCTCGAAGTCGATTCTATTAACGCACCCGCGCACGAAATGGGTCCTGCGCAGGCTGCTCCGCAGCGGCACGCTAATATGGCTGGGCTCCAGGCTGCTTCCCGCCACCTCTGCGAGCATGGGAGTAAACAATAGCGCGTTCGTTTCGCTCACCAGAGAAATCGAGACCGCGGCGTGGCCTGGGAGTTCCCGCTCAAGACACTCCGCTGTTTTCATTCCTCCAAACCCTCCGCCGAGAATCACAATGCGGATGGGGTTGGCAGACGGCGATGCAATGGGTGTGATTTCCGGGCCAAATACGAGACCTGCAACATCGCTAGCGATCTGCAGGATGGCTCCGAGCAGGACCCCGAAGAGCACCCATTCAACCAGCAGCCAGAAATGACTTTCCATCCCCGCTGCGCTCCACGCCATATGTCTGCTCGAAAACCAGGGAAGAAAAATGACGTTCGCGATACCCCAAAGAGGAATCCCCATCGAAGCTGCGGCCGTGATGTTGTCGGCATAAGCGTCTCGGGCCGGCAGAACGCAGGCTCCATAGAGCGAACCTGCGGCGATAGCCACAGTAAGCTCAAGGCCTCCGTTCGAGCTAAAGAACAACATCGGGGTGCCTGCCGTTGCGCCGGCGAACGCTCCGAGAAACCCTCTTCGAACAAATCGGTTCATCGGTAATCGGTCCTCAGAGAACTTGCGGGTCGCCTTCAGCTAGTGAAAGGCGAGAACGCGGCGGGTGCGTCGCGAGGTCATCCATAAGAGTGGCCGGGGACGAAAAGGTTACAGGATCTCATAACCCATTCGACTTATGGGAGACCACGAATCTGCGAACTTCATGAGTTCTTGTCGGTGATGAAGCTTGAGGCTAATAACGATGCCGAAGAAGCTTTGCGCGATTTGCCTGCGATCAGGGATCAACTTCCGGTACACCTTGGATGCAGATGTTCGCTGAAGCCGACCGCAGTTCGAAGGCACATTCATGGGCCGTCAAATGACGGTACTGTACGTTGGATCTACATTGCCGAGCGCATCTCGTCTTTTACCTGTCGATTCTAGGACCATGGAAGTCAGCCACTCTTTAGGCTCATGTGCTTCAGCCGTGGCGTCAACGTCTTTTGCAGCAGTGTACGCGCCCTATGCAGTCGCACTTTCACATTTGAGATGCTGATTGTAAGAGCCTCCGCCGTTTCGATGACGCTCAATTCATCCACATCGCGTAACAGAAATACCTCGCGGTAGATGTTCGGCAAACCTGCAATTGCCGCCTGCAGCATCTGCCGAACCTCTTTACGTTCTAAGGTCTCGGAAGGAATCTCACGCCGGTCGTGAAGAATGGCTGGTAAATCGTGACCGCCTTCTTCAGACATATGATCGATCGATTCCATTCGCACGGCTCCATCGCGTCGCAGGCGTTCTCGAGCCTCGTTCAGTGCGATGCCCACCAGCCATGTGCTGAACTTGGCCTCGCCACGGAAACTCGCGAGGTGACGGTAGGCTTTTAAGAACGCCTCCTGTGCGACATCCTCCGCGTCTGTCTCGTTCTTCAAATAGGACAGGGACATGACATAGACACTCCGCTCATACGGGCGGATTAGTTGGTGATAGAGCTGCACATCTCCGTCCAGAATGGATGCAATCATCCGTGCTTCGTCTCTGTTTGCAATCTCCTCCGCCATGGAGGGCTCTGTTGCATTCACGCGTCCAGCCATAGTGTGTCCTGCCGTTCATGCCGCCGCAAGGTTCTTCGCAAAGAACGCGCTGGGCATGCCGACGAACAGAGCGTGGCCGATGATGCCGTTGATCAACGCCGCGGTCGGGATTGGCCCGTGCGCGACCGCGGTCAGTGGCAACACGACTAGGTTCATCATTACCCACACGGCAGCGCCGAACAGCAGTCCCACGAACGCCCACTGCGTACGCAAAGCAACGATGCGCCGGCTCGCAAGGATATAGATCGTTGCGACTACCAGCGCGACGGCGAAATGCAGGACGAGGCCAAGGCCTGCACTTGCAAGGCCACCCGAGAAGGACCGTGCGCCCAGCAGACTGCTCGCGATGTACTGCAACACCTGGATCGGATTCTGGCCGTGCAGGCCGAGGAAGACGACGCCATCGGTTGCATCCAGCACTCCAACCACCAGCGTGGCATAGAGGATGGCGCGAGAGACGGGCAACGTGTGCGCTGCCGGCTGCGGCTCACTCCTATGGGTCGGGTTCAGGGCAGAGGTGGTCATTTGCCCGCCTCCGTCTTCTGCCCCTTTCCCAGAAAGCCGATGATCTTGCCTGCGACGAGTTCGCTGTGCTCTTCCAGCAGGAAGTGGCCACCGTCGATCAGGTGCAGTTCTGCCTTGGGCAGGTCGCGCAAGAACGCCTGCGCTCCCGGCACGATGAAGAAGGGATCGTTCTGCCCCCACACGATGAGCGTGCGCGGCTGGTGCGTGCGGAAGTATTCGTGCCAAGCATCGTAGAGCGCCACGTTCGAGGTGTAGTTGTGAAGGAGGTCGAGTTGAATGGCGTCATTGCCGGGTCGGTCCAGCAGAGCCTGGTCGAAGGTATAGCCGTCCGGGCTCACCGCCGCCGCGTTTTTCGCACCATGCGTGTACTGGAAGATCGTCGTTTCCTTGGTCAGCAGCGTGCGCGGCGCCTTCTCCGTCTCCTCGTTTCGATTTGCCCAGAAAGCCTGCAGCGGCTCAAAGGCGGCGCTGATGCCTTCCACGTAGGCATTGCCGTTCTGCACGACGATGCTCTCGATCGCTTCCGGATGACGCGAGGCAATGCGGAAACCGACGGGCGCGCCGTAATCCTGCACGTAGATGCTGAACTTCTTCAGGCCCAGTGTTGTGAAGAGCAGCTCCTCGATCTGAGCGGTGATGCTGTCGAAGGTGTATCGAAAGTCGGTCGCAGCGGGAGCATCGCTGTAGCCGAAGCCGAGATAGTCCGGCGCGACTACGTGGAAGTGGCTGGCGAGCTGCGGGATCAGCTCCCGGAACATGTGCGACGACGACGGAAAGCCATGAAGCAGAACGATCGTCGGATTCGTGGTCGAGCCGGCCTCGCGGTAGAAGATCTTGCGGCCCTGGATGGTGGCATGCTGGTACGTAGTCATATGGTTCTCCTTGTTGTCAATCCGATTGTTTGCACGCGAGCTCATCAACGCACTGGCCGCTTCCAGCACGAACTCTACGACGGTTGCGGGCGACGAGATCTGAGGGGCATGATCAACGTGGTGCGCACGGACCTGTGCGCCCATGCGGTCGGCCACGAAACGTTGTGTCTTCGGGCTGAACATACGATCATCTTCAGCCAGCAGATACCACGACGGTATCGTCCTCCATGCCGGCGTCTGTATCGCTTCGCCAAGACACTTCATCGCTATCGGGCGTTGCGCTGCTGTCCTGATTGCGCTTTGCTCCGCCGTGGCTCTATGGCCAACCGCATTCTTCATTCCTTCTTCCGACATCCACAAGAGACCATGACCGTCGGGTTCCAGATGGGGAGCTTTTTCATGTGGAGGCTCACGGAAGAAAAGGTCGCCCACCGTTTCACCTTCGGCCGGCGGCATGGCTGCCACATAGGCCAGACCTCGGACACGGTCGTCCCTTTCGAGGGCGGTGATCACAGCGCCGGAGTAAGAGTGAGAGACAAGAAGGATTGGCCCCGCGCCCGCCCTTTCCAGAGCCACTTTCAAAGCAGAGACATCATCGGATAGCGAAGTCATTGGAATCTGGGCAGCGATCACCTTGATGCCAGCCTTGAGCAGTGGGCCGATCACGGCGGACCACGAGGATGCGTCCGCCCATGCGGCATGCACCAGAACGATCGTTGCATTAGAAGGAATTTTTTTCATAATTAACCTTTCGCCGATCTGACACGCACGTGGTAAGCCACTGTTGGGCAGCTGAAAAGATCGGCGCTCGAGATGCATCGCTTATCAGCGGCCAAATCGCAATACAACCGCGAACTGCGCTACCATAAAGCGTACGGATGACGGGAGCTCACGAAAAGCGAGAAGTTCTAACACTATCGGTGAGAATATCTAAACTATGCTTCTGAACAACCTCAGCCTGGACAGCCTTCGTACGTTGGTGATTACACAAGACCTGGGCGGTTTCGGCCGCGCTTCGGAGCGCCTTGGACGGACACCGTCCGCAATCAGTCTCCAGATGAAGCGCCTTCAAGAAGAGGTAGGAGTACCGCTTTTTCGGAAGCAAGGCCGAAAGACCCTTCTCACCGAACAGGGAGAGATCGCTCTCCAGTATGCTCGGAGGGTGCTGGAGCTCAATGATGAGATGATCGATACTCTGCGCGGATCGTCTCTTGCAGGTGTCGTTCGAGTCGGATTCGCGCAGGACTTCACGGCCAACGTTTTGCCTCTGGTCATCGCACGCTTTAATGCGCTCTACCCGCTTGTAAAGCTCGAGGTGACGGTAGACGTCGGCCTGGTGCTCCTTCAAGCGATCGACTCCGGCGACCTCGATGTTGCATTGACGTTAGGCGGCGCACAGAAAAAGACGGCCCACCTGTTGAGCGAGCTGCCGTTGCACTGGATCGCAAGCCCATCTTTCAGGGATCGCGTACGGCAGCCGTTACCGCTGGCTCTTTTCAACCCCCCGTGCGGATGTCAGACACCGGGGCTGGAGGCACTGGAAAAAGCTGGACGCCCCTGGCGCGTTGCAATGACGAGCCCCAGCCTGACAGGCTTGTGGGCCGCTGTCAGTGCGGGACTGGGACTGACCACACGAGCTGAACTTGGCCTGCCGTCAGACGTGCAGACCATCGACTTGGGCCTCCCGCCATTGGGAAATATCCCCATCGTGCTTCAACGCAGACGCAGCCTCCGGGCTCCGAACGCGATGCGGTTCGCAGAAATCACAGAGGAGTTGGTCGCCACTTATCTTCGTTCACGCCTGGGCGAGAATCGACCTGGAACCGCACCTTCCTCTGCCGCAGTCCGCACGGATGGTAGTCAGGCGGAAGGCACCCCGGCTTGGCGGTCAACAGTCTCGGCGGCGTAGGCGAGATGCATCCCTTGGATGCCCTCGACAGAAACTCTCGCCGTCCTCGAGGCAATCTTCGCAAAGCTTCGCCTTCTCCCCCTGCCATCTCTGTTTCGGTCTGCCCACCAACGAAAGGCCATTAGGTCTCGTGTGGATCGCGTTCTGCATAGCCGGCCTGCCGACAGCAGAAGAATTCGTCAATAATACTCACCGACTCGTTCAATATTTGGAACTTTTATTCGTGCTTGCCCGGTCCTACGTTATTGATTGATTGTCCTGACGGTGACGCGAACAATAAGGAGTTCCGATGGCATCCCCAATACCGCAAGCAGACCTGCAACGAACCCACTATCGCACGGCGACGGTCAACAGCCGTAAGGTCTTTTATCGTGAGGCCGGTGACCCCGGTTCTCCCACGATTGTTCTGTTGCATGGACTTCCGACCAGCAGCCAAATGTTTCGCGAGCTGATTCCTGCTCTCGCCGATCAATTCCACCTGATTGCTCCCGACTATATCGGCTTTGGCCATTCTGATGCCCCATCGAGAAGTGACTTCGAGTACACCTTCGATAACCTTGCAGCACATGTGCGCGGTCTAATCGATCAACTCGGTCTCACGTCGTACATCCTCTACATGCAGGATTACGGCGGCCCGGTAGGCTTTCGCCTCTTCGCTGAAAAGCCAGAGCAGGTCAGCGGATTCATCATCCAGAACGCCAATGCCTACATGGAAGGTGTAGGTGATGCACCCAGGCGCGTGCTGATGCCGCTGTGGGAGAAGCGCACGCCTGAGACCGAGAAGCCCGCACGCGACTTTGTCGGTCTGGAAGGCACAAAGTTCCACTGGCTCGTCGGCGCAAAGGATCCCGAGGCCATCAATCCGGATAACTGGATACTCGATCAAGCACTACTCGATCGTTCTGGTGTGCAGGACTACCAGGTTGACCTGCTGGAGAACTACAAATCCAACATCTCACTCTATCCGGAGTGGCAGGCCGCTTTCCGCGCGCACAAGCCCCGAACACTCATTGCCTGGGGCAGGAAGGACCCGTTCTTCGTGCCGCCCGGAGCCGAGGCGTACCTGCGTGATCTGCCAGAAGCCAAGCTCGTTTGGCTGGACGCCGGGCACTTTGTACTCGACGAGAACGTGCATACTGTGGCGGGCGAAATTAAAGCTGTCTTCGGTCGCTAACAATCTCGCCTTACCATTCCTCAGCGCGAGTTGAGAGTAGTTAGCCGCGTGATGCTGAATACACCATCGTGCAGCATCGCTGTCGTATCCGGGCACGAAAGGAATGTATGCAACGCTTCAAAGACAAACGCGTGCTCGTAACAGGCTCCGGGCGGGGGATCGGTGCGGCTATCGCGCGCCGATTTGCACTCGAAGGCGCCCGCGTGTATCTCACTGCTCGGAGCCACGAGGAGCTTTCCTCTACATGCGATGAGCTGCGATCGCTCACCTCAGAAGTTGAATTTGCCTCTCTTGACCTGACAGAACCTGATGCAGCTGCGAAGCTTGCTACCTATGTGGAGCAATTGTGGGGAGGCATCGACATTCTCGTCACCAATGCAGGCGCTGCGCCACAAGGTGGCTTCCTCGAACTGAAGGACGAGGACTGGGCAACAGGGTTTGGGCTGAAGCTCTTCGCGAATCTCCGAGTCATCAAGAACACCTGGCCCATGTTGAAGGCTGCAAAAGGCCACCTGGTGATGATTGGCGGAGGCACGGCGCGGTCACCGGAGCGCCATCTCTCCCTGGTATCCGCTGTGAACGGCGGCATCGCGACCCTGTCGAAGTCGGTTGCCGAGCAGGGACTTGAGGATTGCATTCATGTCAACCTGGTTCAGCCGGGCACGATCCAGACCTCGCGCCGCAGAAAAATGATGGAGAGGCTTGCCGCCCAGGAGGGCATCGGCTATAGCCAGTACCTTCTCGACTCGACCCGGCGTTTGAAGATCTCTCGTCTCGGCGAACCGGGCGATGTCGCGGAGCTCGTCGCCTTTCTCGCAACAGAAGAAGCGAGATGGATTCACGGAGCCATCATCGATGTCGATGGTGGTCAGAACAAGGGCGTTTGAACCTCGAGGTTATTTCTTCTTATGGTGGTCTTGGCATTAATTATCTGCGGAGGATGCGGGAAGTGAGCGGGCCGCATGAGGAACTCACTTCAGCGGCCCAGGCTGTATCGCCTCAACCCCTCACTTCCTCGGATTCGACCGGTGATTTCCGCCTTGATCTAGCCTTTCCTAGATTAAGCGGCGAAATGCTTGAAAGACTCGGATCCTACGGACAAGAAGAGACCGTCCCGAAAGACACACTTCTGTACACGTATGGTGATCGGGACACAGACATGGTCGTTGTTCTCTCAGGAGAGGTTGAGAGCCGGCTTTTAGTAGAAGGAGGTGGCTCGAAACACTGCCGCTCTCTGGGTGCGGGCGATTTCAGTGGCGAGCTGAACCTCCTGAACTCGCAGAGATCCGTCGCCGAAGCACGAACGACATTGGCGAGCCGGCTGTTGCGAATTTCTCGAAAGAACTTGCGGATATTGATGCGTGCCGAGGGCGATATCGCGAACATTGTCGTTTCCGCTTGTATATGGCGTCGCATCGGCATGATCGGCGATCCATCCACGGGAGTCATACTTCGAGGGTGCAACGGCGATCCGGATCTACTAAACCTCCGTCGCTTTCTGGTTCGCAATTACTATCCGCACCGGATCGAGGAGTCGCCAACGAACCATGAACTCAGCAAGGGCGTGGCTGCGACGAACATGCCAGAAGTAGAGCTTCTGGATGGTCGTGTCTTGGTTAGGCCGGCCATCTGCGATCTTGCTGACGAACTCGGCATCACCGAATTTCCTGAATCCCATACGATCTATGACGTTGCCGTTGTCGGAGCTGGCCCCGCAGGTCTAGCCGCTGCGGTCTACGCATCTTCCGAGGGCCTATCCACGATTGTGATCGAAGGGAATGCCCCTGGAGGACAGGCCGGCACGAGCTCGAAGATTGAAAACTACCTTGGATTCCCGACCGGAGTTTCGGGGGCACAACTGGCGAGCCGTGGTCATCTCCAAGCGCTCAAGTTTGATGTTCATTTCGCCATCTCACGTGACGTTGTAAGCACAGCACAAGTGGATGGCCTGCATCGGCTGATCCTTGCTGGCGGTGCGGCTGTTTGCGCACGCTCGGTCGTGATCGCAAGCGGGGCGCGGTACAGACGGCTCAACGTGAAGAACCACGAAGATTTCGAAAATAGGGGATTCTACTATGCCGCGACCGCGATGGAATCTCTGCTGTGCCGTGAACGAGACATCATTGTCGTAGGAGGTGGAAATTCTGCTGGACAAGCCTCGGTCTTCCTCTCCGGTGTCGCGAGACACGTACATCACATCATTCGGGGTGCCTCTTTGGAAAGCACCATGTCGCAATATCTAATTTCTCGAATCGAACGTTCTCTACACATCACTCTCTACACAGATACGGAAATCGCTGGGCTCGAAGGTAAGGCGGCTCTTGAGTTCGTCACGTGGGCGAATCGGAGAACTGGCGAATCAGTCCGAAGGCCAATTTCCGCTGTCTTCGTCATGATTGGCGCGGAGCCAAACTCTGGTTGGGTGTACGGCGCCGTCAAGCTCGATGACAAGGGATTTGTTCTCACCGGCGGTGAATGGGGATTTGAAGCCACATCCTTTGCGACGAGCGTTCCCGGCATCTATGCTGTCGGCGATGTAAGAGCTGAGTCGGTGAAACGGGTTGCATCAGCGGTTGGCGAGGGTTCGGTGGTCATATCGGACATCCATCGGTATTTAGCTCGGAAACGCATCAACTTCTCAGCGCAAGCGAAAGCTAACGGACAGTTGCCAGCGAGTCGTCTTCTGGCTTCTGCAAACCATGTCTAACCTATGCACGACTTCAAATGAGCCGATCATGACACAGCCGCCTTTACGCAGCAGTCGGCAATACTTCAGCTTTGCTTAAGTATGTGACGAGAATTTAGAACTATTCTTCTCGCTTATGGGACCTTACTCTGAAGAGACTATACGCAGGAGTAACAAGCTCGCTTAATCGGAGCTTGCTCCTGGAAGGGGCGGCTGACTATCGTCGCGCCATGGCAGATGAAGTCATGGCAAGGGAGAATGCAATGACAACACCAATCGATACAGTATGCGATTTTTATGCGGCAATAGCAGCAGGTGACATCGGGAAGATGATTGGCCTGATGGCTCCCGACATCGAGTGGATCTCAGTGGTTGATTTCAACATTCAGGACAGAGGTTCCGAAGAGGTAATGAAAAAGGTGTTCGTTCAACTCATGCAGGAGTGGGAGAGCTTCTCACCAGCTCCTGCGGAATTTCTTGTCGATGGCTCGACGGTGGTGTCATTGGGCCGCTTCGCTTGCGTACACCGTGCAACCCACAAACGCGCCGACCTTGCCTACGCGCATGTATGGGACATCCAGGACGGGAAAATCGAACGTCATCGTCAATACATCGATACCTTGGCGCTCGAACAAGTTAGACGCCCCTAGCCCTGCCAGTGCGTCTTCATGACGCGCCACGCTTCCCTTACTGGATGCTTCCGGCAAGAAGTGTTCGCAGGAGGAACATCGTAGTGAACCGCATAGCAAATTACTTTCTTGCCGCAGCGCTTTTTGCAGGCACGGCAAAAGCCGCGCCACTCCCTTCGATTAACGCTACGACGACGTATCATCGCGTGCTGGTCGACGGGGTCGGGATTTTCTACCGAGAGGCCGGCCCTGAGAACGCACCAACCATTGTGCTCTTGCATGGCTTCCCGTCGTCTTCGCGTGAATTTGACACACTCATTCCGCTGCTCGCGACAAAATATCATCTGATTGCTCCGGATTATCCCGGATTTGGTATGAGCGACGCGCCCTCGCCCACCGCCTACACTTACACGTTCGATCATCTTGCCCAGACGATGAGTGATTTTCTAGAGAAGCTGAAGGTCACCCACTACACTCTGTACCTTCACGACTACGGCGCGCCGATCGGCTTCCGTATCGTTCTGGCGCACCCCGATCAAGTACGTGCGCTCATCATTCAAAACGGCAATATCTACAAAGCAGGCCTTGGAGCCAAATGGACCAAAATCGCGGAATACTGGGCGGATCCAAAGGCTCATCCTGCGTTGCTTAACGCCTTTCTTTCGTTCGACGCCACCAAGGAGCGGCACCTCGCCGGCACGTCCCATTCGGATCGCTACGATCCGGATACCTGGATCAGCGAGTATGCCGATCTTTCGCGGCCCGGTCAGCGCGAGATTCAAGCGGACCTGCTCTACGACTATCGGACCAACGTAGCGGCCTACCCAAAATGGCAGGCCTGGCTCCACGACCAACAGCCCCCGACCCTCGTGGTCTGGGGCGAGAACGACCCCTCCTTCATCGCGCCGGGTGCGGAAGCCTTCAGGCGTGATGTTCCGAATGCGGAAATCCACCTGCTCGACGCTGGGCACTTCGCACTGGACGAACAGACGGACGAGATTGCGGACCTGATCCTCCAGTTCATGGCCAAGCATTCCCGATGAGGGCCGCGAGCATCGAGTAGGCCGTCGCGTCATCGGCGGCGTCGCAACCAGGAACGCAATCCCGCTAACACGCTCAGAAACCAAAGGCTTGTCTAGGGTCCACGAGCTTCCATCCCGCGGAGAAGGTTCGTCACGAGTAAGCATAACGGCAGAACGTCTGGCATCCGCACCATGGACACACGCTATGCTCATAGCGCGAGTGGCGCAGCGGCTGTGCTCTTTCAAGCGAAATGGAGCGTTGAAATTCTTTGCGCGATGCGTTCAGGGCCGGTCCGTGTGGGTCAATTATCGCGCCTCATTCCGGGAGCCTCTAAGAAGATGCTCGCTCAAAATCTGAGACGGCTCGAAGCGGATGGGATAGTTGTCAGGCGTGATATGAGCGAGATGTGATCTTGCCCGCGCGAAACGTATCCCTTAGCTGACAATCAGCGAAGGGGAAAATGATGATGAAGGCGACGCGGGCGCGGTACACGCTCGAGTTCAAGCAGGAGGCGGTTCGGCTTGTGGAGTCGGGCCAGAGTATAGCGGCGGCATCGCGCACGTTGGGTCTGGTAGAGCAGACGTTGTTCAACTGGGTCAAGGCACATCGGGAAGGTACGCTGAAGGGTGCCGACAGCCGGTCGAAGGTGACCGCCGAGCAGATGGAGATCAGCCGCCTGCGAGCCGAACTGGCGCGGGTGACCATGGAGCGCGACATCCTGGGAAAAGCTATGGCGTACTTTGCCAAGGGGCAGAAGTGAAGTACGCCTTGATTCGACGCCATCGGCGTGTGTGGCCGATCCGGGTGCAGTGCCGGATGCTCGGGGTAAGCGTGGCTGGCTATCATGAGCACTTTGTTCGTCGCCTGCAAAGCGCGCGGCGTCGGCACCTGAGCGCGGAAGCACTGGTGGTGCAGATTCGCGCCGTGTATGTGGCCAATCGTGGAGCTTACGGCTGGCCACGCATCTGGCGCCAACTGCGTGCTCAAGGTATCCGCGTGGGCAAGCAGCGGGTGCAGAAGCTGATGCGGCAGCACGGTATTCGCGCTCGCGGCAAGCGGCGTTTCCGCATCCCCACCGATAGCCGGCATGGTCTGCCGATCGCGCCCAACCTGCTGAACCGCAACTTCACCGTGGCCGCGCCCAACCAAGCGTGGACCGGCGACATCACCTATATCCCCACCCACCAGGGCTGGCTTTTCCTGGCCGTGGTCATCGACCTGTTCAGCCGCCGCGTGGTGGGCTGGTCGATGCAACCGGAGATGCGCAGCCATCTGGTCATCGATGCGCTGGAGATGGCCTGGCTGCACCGCAGTCCCGAGCGAAGTGCCAGGCCGATCTTCCATAGCGATCGCGGCTGCCAGTACGCCAGCCAGGAGTTTAGCCAGTTGCTTCAGCAGCGCGGCATCACCGCTTCGATGAGCCGCCAGGGCAACTGCTGGGATAACGCGCCCAGCGAGGCACTGTTTGCTTCTCTGAAAGTAGAACGGCTGCACGGCGCGTGCTTTGAAACCATTCGTCAGGCCAAGGACGAAGTCCTCAATTGGCTGCTCTGGTATAACCAAACGCGCATGCACTCAACCCTGGGCTACGTCAGCCCGATGCAGTTCGAACAAGACTGGTATCGCAGCACCGCAGCCGCTGCAAACTGACGAGGCCAAGCCAATGAAAGCAGGCTATGGAAAAGCAGGAAAGCAAACGACGCTTTCCAACTTTCCCACAGCCACGACGACTACGAACTATAACTACTTATGGGATACGGATTCTGAGGGCAAGGTCAATGGTTCTCCACGTCGAATACGATTTCAGCCATGAAGCTAGAGAAGAAGTTTGCTCGCTTCTCGACCACCTTGCACAGTGGGGACGACTTTACGCGACGAGCCGTGCGACTCCCCCTGAAGGGGATGAACATCCCTCGAAATAGGTTGTTGTTACTCGTTTCGTTTTGTTCGTCGCGAGTTGCTTCGAGAGAAGCTAAGGAGCCTCTGACTAAGCCTTAGCTTTTGGCAGCGTGCAAGCGAGTCTGAAGCGGTTTAGTGTTCCATGCGTTCTTCCGGGGATCATTGGTTCCGGTTTTGAACCCGGAGAGCGCGTTTTCAGCGGTCTCCGGGCACACTACGTCCCCAGTGGAGCCAGCCGTTTGCGGTGTTGGTAGAGGTTTACCAGCGCGAAGGCGGCGCACAAGTGATCGTGGTTTTTCTTCAAGCCGCGAAAGCGTACCTTAACGAATCCAAAAACTCGCTTCAGGATGCGGAAGGGATGCTCCACCTTGGCCCGCACTCTGGCTTTGGTCCGATTCTTTCGCCGTTGTAATTGATCTACGATCTGCTTGTATCTGGTTCGCCGCGAAGTCATATCCTGAGCGCTCGGCGCGGCTTTGCGGATCGCTTCGCCTTGCCCCTGATAGCCGCCGTCTCCCCACACCTTGCGCTCCTTGCCGTGCAACAGGTCGGGCAGCATATGCGCGTCCGCGACGCTGGCCGCCGTGGAGCACAGCGAATGCACGATGCCTTCCTTCGAGTCCACCCCGATGTGCGCCTTCATTCCGAAGTACCACTGATTTCCTTTACGCGTCTGGTGCATCTCAGGGTCCCGTGTGCCGGTCGAGTTCTTCGTCGAAGAGGGCGCGTGGATGATGGTTGCGTGCCCGTGCCGATGCGGATGCCGCGGCTCTCCAGGTAATGGTTGACCGCGTCCAGCATGGCTCCGCACAGATCGTGCTTCTCCAGCAAGTGGCGGAAGTTCAGGATGGTTGTCTCGTCCGGCGCCGCAGCACGGCCCAGATCAACGCCCGCAAATCGGCGCAGCGCCGGGGAATCATACAACGCCTCTTCCGCTGCTGGATCCGACAGGCTGAACCAGTGCTGGAGAAAGTAAATGCGCAGCATGATGCTCAGTCCAATCGGCGGACGCCCGTTGCCTTCCTTCGGGTAATGCGGCTCGATCAACGACCCCAGTTCTGCCCACGGCATGATCCGCTCCATCTCTTCCAGGAACTGCTCCCGCCGCGTCTTCTTCCTGTACTTCTCGAAGCTCTGCTCAGAAGCCAAAGTAAGTCGCCGCATCCCCGCTCTGCCCCCCGCTTCCACATTACCCGCGCACCTTGCTGCTTGGGGAGTTCTTCAGAGGTTCCCTAACGGGGGAAGGTGCAGGAGGAGGAACTTGATTCCTGCCGCGCAGCCGGCGAGCGAAGGCCGGAACCCAGGCGGGCAGAGGGTGCTGGGAGAAACCAGCACGGGTTCTCCCTGCCTTTTTTTGTGGGCGAAAAATGAGAGGACGGCGAACGCCGTCCCTCGATGAATGGAGAGCTATGCCACTTTCTTTGCGGCTTTGGTTGCGGGCTGTGCCGTCTTCTTCGCTTTCTCCTTCGCAGTGAACTCCTGTCGCACCTTGGCGGCGATGGTGTCGGTGTCCACCTTATAAGCCACCGCAGCATCCTTGAACACGGCGGAAGGGTTGCCGCGCGAGGCCGCCAGCAGGATGCTCGACTCCACCAGCACCCGGGAGAGCGTACCTTCATCGGCGCGGCGAAGGAACGCACTGAAGGTCTTTGCCAGGCCTCCATCGTCGCGCTTCTGGCGGATGCCGTGCTGCCGCGCCAGCATCTCCACGCGGTTCTCGTCCATGATGCCTACCAGCTTCTCAAGGATGAACAGCAGGTCACGCTTCATCAGGCGAACCGGGACGGCGCCGCCGATGGCGGCGAGGACACGAAGCCCGGTCGCGTTGGCGATGGCCTGTTCCTTCCGCTGCTTCTCCTGCTCGGCATTCCAGTTCCCATCGTTGCGGCTGGTTGGCTGGTTCGGATGATGGACGGCGCAGGACGGATTGGCGCATACCTTGTGGAGCGTCCCAACGTCGCTGCCCTCGGTGATGATGGCCTCGGTGGTGAACTTGCACACCTTGAACTCGGGGCGCTTGGCGTCGTCCTTCGACTTCGGCTTGTCGTCCCGAATCGCAGTGTACTTATTGCGCGGAAGTACGGCGCTACCATCTTTCTGTGCACCGTAGGCGGTGCTGATCTGTACCAGCTCCGGTTTCGCGGCAATGGTTTTGGCGACGTGAGCGGAGACTTTGGCAGCGTAGCAACCGGGATCGGTGCGGCGGTCGCCTTGGCGTCCGAGGTCATCACCGAAAAGTAGCTTGTTGTGGCCTGTACGCTTCGGGCATCTGCGCGGCGCGGTAACGTCGTGCTCCGGCGACAATCTCAAAGCCGTTCTTGGTGAGAGGCCGTAGTCGCGACCGAGTCTCACCGAAGGGGGCTTCTTGAGACATTGATGGCACGCGGCACCGATGGTGCTGCGGCCATGGAACAAGGGCTCTATCTCTCTTTGGATGTTTACGAGGCGCTCTCAACGTTCATGGTCGATGATCTGGCTGACTCGACTCGGTTCCTGAGGATCTTTGGTCTCCTGTCTTCGAGCGCTAGGGCTGCGAAAGGGAAGCATGCCCGAGTTGCAGCTTGTGGTGAATTTGCACCCACGTTATGGGCGCAAGGTAAGGTGGACGCGGCGATTCAAGTCGAACACCTCACGGACGAAGTAGCCAAGTCGGGCAACGTGGATATTCTGTGCGGGTATGTGTTGAACAGCTTGCAGCGCGACCAAGAGAGCCACATCTACGAGAGAATCTGTGCCGAACACTCAGCCGTTTTTCCCTAGTGAACGGGCTATCAGTGGACACATCCTCCACGCGGTTCCGCCTGGTCGAATATTCGTGCCCGATGCTGCCCCTGATGATCTGCGCTCGGGATCGTTGTGCCCGTGAAACGGCGTTATTGGGTAACTTCACCTGTTGACCAGGCAGTCATCGGTCAAGTTACCGAAAAGCCGGCAGGACTTTGCAGGCACCGCGCAGGATCACTCCCGGGTTGCCCGTCATACGACTAAAATCTGGCCCAGGACTCGTTTCACGAATTCATCCGTGCATCAGCTGATTTCGTTGTGTGGGCAGAACTTTTGATCGTCCCAAAAACGAAGCGGCGACGGCCAACGACATCGGGGCAAACGAGATGTTCTCTCCCGTCGGCATCCCTGGCATACCCAGGTCGGCGTTTATGGCAGCAGAAAGACAATCGCATGGAAAACATGACGTCGGTTTCGGCTAACCCGGAAGGGAGATGGTTGCATCGGGTGGGGGCAAGCTCCGCACTTGTCATAGGCATTTCCTACATCGTCATCCTTCCCCTATTCGCACGCGTGGGAGTTCCTCCCACCGGCGGCGAGATTTGGCTCAAGTATCTCCAAGGGAAGACCACGATCTGGTGGACCATCCTTGCTCTCTGCGTCCTGACAGACTTCCTGTTCGTGCCTCTCGCGTTATCGCTCTACATTGCGTTGCATCAAGTCAGCAAAAGCGCGATGCTCCTCGCAACGGCGCTTGTGGGGCTGTTTGTCGGCTTGGACTTGGCAGTGACCTGGACGAACTACGCCTCTCTGCTCTCACTCAGTGGTTCATATGCCGCAGCTACCAACGATGTCCAGCGTGTGGGCTACATTGCGGCCGCAAATTATGCGTCCGCAGTGCTGGCATCCCACACGCAGGTTTTTTATTCGATCGTCGACCTTGCGTTTGCGATCTTCATCATCGGCTTCGTCATGCTCAAGGAGAATGGAATATTCAGTAAGACCACAGCGTATCTTGGCCTCGCCGCGGGGCTCTTTGGAATCCTTTCGGCAACCGGCTTTTTTGTCACCGTTATGTTGCATACCATTCTCCTCACAGTTTGGATTTTCTTTGTAGGCCACGGACTCTTCAGGTTCAGTCAGAAATGATGGTGAGCAAGTTTCAGTTGGTCGGCAAAGCGGAGGCTATCCTGCCATCGGCGAAGTTAATCGCCGTTGTAGTTCCCGGAAAACGGGGTTCCCGGTAACTTGCCACCTTCGGCTGTCGAATCGGGAGCAATTTACTGGAAAGCCGACTTCCCAGGCAGTTGATGGGGTAACAATTCAGGCAGCTAGTTCAGGTTATCATCGCGCCATGGCATGCAAGCTGATCTTGGGGCTCGTCTTGTCGGTGTCCCCGTTCCTGCCTGCGCAATCGCAGCCAAACTCTCCGAAGTACACGCGTCAAAACATCGCAGAGATCCTTGGCTTTGAACTGCGCGGTTCCGACGATCTGCCGGCCGGCTGGTCCGGATTGCCTTCCGGCACGATTGCCGCCGAGGATTCGGTGGTTCATTCCGGCCGTTGGGCCGTGCGTCTCGACCGCTCCCAAAATCCCTCCCGTGAATTCAGCACTATCAGCAGCTCCATCCCCCTGGATTTTACCGGCGCTCGTGTCGAGCTGCGCGGTTTCCTGCGTACTCGGAATGTCACTGGTTTCGCTGGTCTCTGGCTTCGCGAAGACGGCGATTCCGGCACCCTCGCCCTCGACAACATGAAGGCTCAGCAACTCGCTGGTACCCACGACTGGCGGGAATTCAAGGTAGCTCTGCCTCTCGATGCCAAAGCTCACCGCCTCGTCTTTGGCGCGCTTCTCGTCGGCGCCGGCATCGCCTGGGTCGATGATCTGCAACTGCTCATCGACGGAAAACCTGTCGCCGAGGCGCCTCAACTTCCGCCCGAGCCGTTGGAGACCGATCACGAATTCGACCAGGGCTCGCGCATTCAGCTCACCGAACTCACGCCGCTGCAAATCGAGAACCTTGTCACTCTCGCGCGCGTCTGGGGATTTCTCAAGTACCACGATCCGGCCGTCACTGCCGGTAGACGCAGATGGGATTACGACCTCTTTCGTATTATGCCCCGCGTGCTCGCAGCCCGCAGCCGCGCTGAGTCGGATGTGCTTTTGGTGAAATGGATGGACAGCCTGGGCCCCATCGATGCCTGCAACGCATGCGCTTCGCTCGGTCCTTCTGACCTGAAGCTGAAGCCGGATTTGGACTGGATCGGTGATACAGAATATCTTGGCGTCCTGTTTAGTCACTACCTGCAATCGATTTATCAGAATCGGGTCCGTGGTCAGCAGTACTATGTCTCGCTCACGAGAATCAGAAATCCTGTTTTCGACCGTGAATCGACATATGAAGTGCTTCGCTTTCCCGACTCCGGTTATCAACTGTTAGGTCTCTTCAGGCTTTGGAACATCGTGGACTACTGGGCTCCCAATCGTAACGTTGTCGGAGAAGACTGGCTTGGCGTACTTACCCAATTCATCCCGCGCGTCGCCCTGGCAAGGGATAAGGATTCCTATGCCCGCGAAATGATAGCCTTCATTGCCGAGATTCACGACAGCCACGCAAATCTGTGGAGTTCGCTTGACATCCGCCCTCCCACTGGGAAATGCCGTCTGCCTGTGAACCTACGTTTCATAGGTCAGAGCGCCGTCGTAACCGGATTCACCTCCGAAACTGCTGGCAAACTGTCAGGGCTCGAACCGGGAGATGAGATCAGTGCACTCGACGACGTTCCTGTCAGCAGGCTCATTGCCGAGTGGACGCCTCTCTACGCGGCTTCCAATGAGGCCGCTCGGTTGCGCGATATGGCACATGCCTTGACGAACGGCAACTGTGGCTCGGTGCACATTGGGGTCGCCGTAACCATATCACGCTGTCCCTGTCTGCGAATCGTTTGAATCTTTCCGAAGCTGGGAAACAGTCCTTGACCCACGATCTGCCTGGTCCCACCTTCCGGCTGCTTTCAAAGGATGTCGCCTATCTCAAGCTATCGTCCATCCAATCTTTGGATATTCCGCGCGACATCCAATCCGCCAAGGGAACACGCGGTCTGATCGTGGACATTCGTAATTACCCATCAGACTTCGTCGTTTTTGCGCTCGGTTCGCTGCTCATTCGTCAATCCACACCGTTCGTTTTCCCCACTACACCGGACCTCTCCAATCCTGGAGCCTTCCACGCCGGTCCCCCCATTTCGCTCACGCCCTCCGAACCGCATTACGCTGGCAAAGTCGTCATCCTGGTGGACGAAGTAACGCAAAGCTCAGCCGAGTATACCGCCATGGCCCTGCGCTCAACGCCGAATGCTATCGTTATCGGCAGTACTACGGCCGGAGCGGACGGAAACGTCTCGACGATTCCTTTGCCCGGCGGCCTGCGCACCATGATCAGCGGCCTCGGCGTTTTTATCCCGATGGAGCGCCGACGCAGCGTGTCGGCATTCACGTGGACATCGAAGTGCATCCTACCGTCGGCGGCATCCGCGCCGGGCGCGATGAGGTTCTCGAATCAGCCATCCGCCAAATTGTTCCCGAGCTTCCAGAATCGGATGTAGAAAAGCTGGCGCGGCCCGATGGCACAGGTCCGCAATTGAGCCAGTAAGGACGAGGTTCTATCGGCCCCCAGCGGCATCGAAGGGAACGGTAAAACAGAAGTAATTCTCGATGGGCGCGTTGCGGAGGTTGGGGTCTTCGAGAAGGCGAGAGACGGCGCGGTTCGCCCTCCGAATGTCTTAACGCGGACTTGAACGAGCCTTGAAGAAATCTTCAGCGAAGTAATTCTTAACGTGAGCTTGGTTGCGAAGGATCTCCAGATAGGCGGTCGTCAATAATTCTGAACGCCTTCGACGCAGATCTAAACGAATTCTTTGCTGTACCCGTGGATCACTAAGTTCGTGTTGCCCACCTGGCACTGTTTCGATGATTTTTACGATGACATAGCGCATGACAGTTGTGGATGTGGCGCTTTCGTGCATGGGGATGACATCCGTAAATTGTCCGGTTTGGCGCTTTGAAAGGGCGTCGTATACTGTCGGATAGCTTTTCAATGCTGATTCCCCGATCATCCCCATATCGCCACCCTTTATTGAAGTTTCTTTATCATCTGAGTAATTTGCTGCAACGACACTGAAGTCTTGCCCGCTATGAAGAAGGTCCAGGATAGTCACAATCTTCGTCAACGCTTTGGAGGGATCAGAATCCGTATTCACCACAATCTTTGCCAGGTGGAAGTATTGCTCTGGCAGGTTGAACTCTGAGGCATGCGCCCGGTAATAGATGGCAATGTCGGCATCTGTCACTGTGATTTTTCCGTTGATCTCCTTGTTGAATAGATTTTCCTGGGACTGAATCCGTCCGATTTCTCGTTTGAGCTCATCGATCGTCACACCCTGACGTTTGAGGAAGTTGGTAAATTCTTCCGCCGTATAAGGGGCATTCATTTCGATCAATCTTGACTCCACATCATCTTGAGTTGCAGCTACGTGTAGCTTTTCGGCCTGCTGCTGCAGAATTTCTTCATCTATGAGCCTGTTCAACTCTGATAATTTGCAGAGGTCTGCCTCTCCGATCTGCAAACTCTGACTCGTCCCGTTCGATTGACCAGCACAGGCTCTCTCTAGCTCCGAACGGGTGATGGCTCTTCCGTTGACTGTCGCTACTGCTTCGGCAACACGAACCTGCTTGCAGCTGGTGAGGACGGCACCGAGAAATACCCACACAGCGATAGTCACGGTCTGGCGCCATTCCCCGCGAACCAAAAGCATCAGATAGTCCTATAAAGAGGCGGCTTCTTAACAGTAAGTCTTCCACATTACAGAAGATGTCGCTACTCGCATCGACGTCGAGCGTCAGGGCATTTCGTCACTCGGCTTTCGAGTCAGAGACCTGACCGCATTACGATTGGAAGCCACCGCAGTTGATGCAAAACGGCGCATTGAATAGATTCACCGCTCGACATCCATTCCGTCGGAAATTAACGCAATGCGGACCTTCCCGGCACTACTGGTTTACTTCCGTGTAGGCGGTAATACGTCCGCAATCAGAATTCAACGGAATGTTTGCTCACTAGGCGGCTCGCAACCTCCCACAGAGGGCCGGGAGCCTACGATCACTCCAAGCTCACCGAGGAGCGGCTCGAGCAATATCCGATTGGCCTCAATCTGGGATCGTTCGGGTTCCGAGGCCGCGATGCCGTTGTCCTGGATTGCCACAACCAATCCGTAGGGCCATGCTGAATCCGGCAGACCCTCCAATGCTGCCGCAACTGCTTTCACAGGGATCGGATTTCCGTCACTAGTCACTGCCAAGATGACTATGCCGTCAGTGCGGACAATTAAACAGGGATTCCTCCAATCCTTTCCATCGTGAATACCCTGGTATTTCTTTGGGTCAGCATCTGGTATGCGCTCTCGCAGTGGGTTGGCGGGCTGGAGTTGCACATCCAGTGTGAGACGATGCCCAGGTGCGATCCGGATGGGCATTCCATTGCCGATGCTCTGGTCCCATTCTCGGTAGCCCCAGGACGTCACATGCAACAGCAGATTTTCGTCCGAGGGTACAAGGACAGGCTTGCTCGAAGGATATCCTCCACTAAAGATCAGCCTGGAGGGGTTAGCGGCCGAATTGACTGTGACCTCGACCCCGGAGATTGCAGCGCCCGCTCTTTGATCGGTGAGGTGGAAAAGCAGGAAACCAGCCTTTGGGGGAAGGTGGAGATTGAATTCGGCTTCGGGCAGTTCTGGCGAAAGCGTCACTTCCTTGGTGCTCGCAGGATCATTTGGCCCATTGCTGCACTGAGAATATCCCGCGTTCTCGTCGTCGGCGAACACCGTGTATCGGCCCCACCAAGGAATCACTGCGAAACGAAATTTGCCATCTTGATCTGTTTTTGTATGCGGCAGAACCCCCCCGAGAGAAACGCCCAGTGGATAGGCCGTTAAACCGAGATCTTTTGCAGGCTGTCCGTCCTGATCGACGACCGTCCCATAAATCACCCCTTTGGCAACAGGCTCTGTAGATTGCTGTGCCGCAGCAACCTGAGCCAGTGCGACGGTCCCGATTACGATTGGCGACAAACCGACCATTAATAGAAACAAACGTCGCATGATGTGGGGTTCCACTCAATTAGACACCGAGGATGCCCATTGGGCTCCCCTCACTGGTTGAGGTAACAACCACTTATGTCCGGTTGGTCGGCTATACGGACATTTCAACTCGAAACTTCCGCATAGCCAGTCAACCAGCAAGAACATTACTCGACTACGCCAAATTGTCGTTACCGATTGAGGCCTCTTAACAAGATTGGAGCTGGACATCGGATTGAAGGTTTCATGCAACTGCCATTCACCCAGAAGCGGTTTTTAGACGATGCGCGTGGCTCGCAATCGTCTTGGACGTGATCGTGAGATCACTTGGTCTTCGCTGGAGATATTTTCTGCGCGGGACGAGACGTTATGCCCATAAAGTGTTTCGGAACGCCATTCTCTGCTGGGTTTCTTTCAAGGAAAGCCTTTGCCGAGGCGTCGTGTTTCAGGTAGGCATCGAGGAACTTCAACGTGTAGAGCGCAACCCAGGCATGACTCGCGTTGGCATCATCCCGTCCGTAATCGGCTACCTGATTTTCCGCAAAGCGCTGCGCGCTCTCCCTGCGTTGAAACATCGAACTGAACTCTGGGTGCGCCATGCCCAGCATATTCACAGTCAGGAGGTCGCCGTGTATCCAGGAGTTCAGAACGTTCGGACCCACGAGGTATGCTGGGGGACCGTCGTGATATCGGTCAATATCTTCAAGAACGTTCGGATCGCCCTGGGTGAAGAAAAGAAGCGGTATGGTCATCCGCTCTGGATGAACATCGCCGGCCATCTTCACCAGGCCCGGGTAATAGCGCATGCTGCCGTCCATGGAGACCAGGGAATCGATGCGGGGGTCTCGTGCTGCCGCAAACAGGCTCGAAGCTCCGCCCCAGCTCACGACGGCAACCTCGGATAAATCCGTATCGGGTAGTGTTTTGGCATACGTGATGAGAAACGAGATGTCGCGAGCCTGCGCGTTGATCCCGGCCAGATCGTCCGTCATGTCGCGTGTAGATACGCCCATCGACGGGCTCGCAAGAATGACGTAGCCATGGCTGGCAAGATACTCACACAGATCGGCATTTTCCCAGGAAACGGAAGAATCGCTGGGCGCGTGAATCAGAACCGGATAATGACCTTTTGCCGACTTCGCATCCCGCACCGCCCGCAACGGAATCTCTGACGAAGTCGTCAACAGCGAACGCCATCGATTCTGTTCAGGATGGGGCGGGTCGAAGTGGATCTCCGTGTCGGCCAGTCGGGTATAGTCGCCAACCGTCATCGGCTTGCCTGTGTTTGTCAGCGATGGATACCAGATCAGCGTTTGCAAGGGACGAGCATCATGGCCTACAGACGACTTTGACAAGTTCTTCTGGGAAGCCGGGTAGGCGCGAGAGCGATCGTACTGATCGACGACCTTCAACCCTACTGGATACGGTCCAGGCTTCTGCAGAAATTGAAATGAGAATGTTTGTGGAACCGCGACTACGGAGCCACAGCAAATACACAATGAAAGACAAGCAATCAAGATTCGTATTTTCAATCTTGCGCTCCTTAGCTCATATACGGCTCGCGAATCCAAGAGGTTCCGAAACGCAAAACAACCATCTGCACAGACTCGCCATGTCAGTCGTCAGAAACGGCGTTGTGTTGAGTAATGTCCGGGCGGTCGGCGATACGGAAGTTTCGGGCCGTTACTTCCGGATTGCCGGTGACTCGGGCACAATCGTGAGAACGTGCCGCTAAATCGCCTGAAAGACTCCCTTCTGCCCGCAGCCGAACGGGCCAGCTGGAAAGATCAGCCGACTTTCGAGAACAGGGAGTGAAAGCGCGGTCTTGCAGGGTGATCGGCGCATCTGCTATGCATGCTCGATGTGTGAACTCACAAAAGATGCTCTCAGAGAGATTGAGCGGATCCATTCAAACTGGATCGAGTACGAAATCGCTGGAAACAATCACAGCTTAATGGCGTTGTGCGCTGATGACATCGAATTGTGGCCGCCTGACGCGCAGCCTCTGCTTGGCCGTGCGGCGGTCTCGGCGCAGATGGTGAGTGAGAAGACGAAAATTCACTCCATTGAGATTACTGACCGTCGTATTCGAGGTTCAAACGAGATTGCTTACTTGACCGCAAGCTACCGAACTACGTTTTCGTCGGCCGAATCTGTGTAGATTCCAAGGAGACGTGGCCGAGATGTTCGGCAATATCCTTGAGCGTGAATCTTTCCGCCAACAAATGGGTGGCGCAGGAATGCCGAAGAGCATGGGGCCCATAGCATGGTAGTGTGAGACCCAACTGGAATAAACGATTACGTACCGTAATCCCGAGACAGGTTGCCGTTAACGGTCGAAATGGCTGAATTCGTGTGACGAACACCTCACGATACGAACATCGTGGACGCACTTCGCGAAGGTACCGCAGGATTGCATCTCCCACATTGCGGAGCAAAGGATAATGTTGAGTTTTGCGCTGCTTAGTACAGCGAACATGCATCACTTCCTGTTCCCAGTCAATGTCGTCCAGACAGAGATGGCGCACTTCACTGCTACGAAACCCATAAACTGCCAGCAGTAATAACATGGCGTGATCGCGAATATCGCTCGGAGTGTCACCGGAAGATGCAACTAGAAGACGCTGCACATCACTCCACAGCGGTCCTCGTGGTAACCGTTCGAATTTGTAAATACGAGGCGCATCGATGGTGTTGGCAACGCCTGGAGCACACCAATTCATCGATTGAGCAAAACGAAAAAAGTTGCGCACTGCCTTGACATGATTAGAAATGGTTGTCCGCTTCCATCGTCGTTGCGCGGCCTGCCATGCAAAGTAACGAGATATATCCTCGGGAGTTATCTTGCGCAGCGCCTTTACGTGGTCTGCAGCCCAGTTAAGGAATGGGCGCAAGTGTCTCTTATGCATTATCAAGGAAGCATCTGCTAGACCGCGCTCTTGTTCTTCGAAATGAAGGAACGCATCCTGCTCAGTGGTGAACGGAAGTTGGGACGCCGGTTTCTGTAAACGTCCCAACATGCGCAGCCAGTTTGTCGCGTGAAATACAAACTTTGTTTCCACGCGGTGCCGACTGCTACGGCAGCGAACAAGCCCGGTACTCCATTGTCTGGCAGCAGCTTCAATTTGGGTAGGCGTGACTGATGGGAGATTGAGCGGAAGTTGCTCTGCCATATGGTAGAGCAGATTTGCAATTTGTCTCAAGGTTGGCAGGGCGCGGCCTTCCTCCATCAGCAATGTCAGATAGCGTTCTCGTTCTTTTGCATATGGGCCGTTGCGGTGGCGACTGAGATCAGATCGACGGAACAGAATTCTCTCGAACATGGTGAATCTCCTTTGAACGTGGTGATTCTCCAAGTATCGAGTTCAGTTATGTTGCGAGCAAAATACCACCAGACCAATAGGAGAGCTTGTGGTCGTCTTCCACACAACATAACTTCAAACGCAACATAACTCCCGGTATTCCACCCCGAAGCGAACAAACTCCGGTGTGTGGGTGATGGCGGTGTCCCGTGCCGCCGCATCGCGCATGGCCATCACCCGCATCTCCGTCGGCATTCGGTCGAGATAGGTAAGTCCTCTCCCGAGCGAGCTGTCGCTCAGGACCCTCCCCAGGGCCGTGGCAATTGCGATCTGCGCCGAAGGCTCCGCGGGAAGCGGTGCCGTCGCTGGATTGAGAAGGATCTCGTCAATCGATGGCAACTGGCGAAACAGCCGCAGGAATGCGACGAATTCCGAGGCCGCCGCCGGCCCCACCGTGCCATCCAGGAGCTGGGCCTCGAACTCGCTGGTTCCCGTGAGCAAGCGAGTCTTCTGGCGCTGGGCGACGCCGGACAAAACATGAGAAGCCATCTCCCAGGAACGGGGAGTGGGCCAGGCGTTGGCATCGGATGTTGCATCCGCCGTGTGCAGCAACTCCGGCTTGAAGCGCAGGAAGGCAATGATCTCGGGACGAACCTGAGCTTTCACCGCCCACCTGCACCAGTCGTCAAGATCCGGTTCAAGGTCCAGATGGACGAACCGGTTGCGTAAGGGCCGTGGCATGGCGAAGTGAACGCCGCGCTCGGAAGCGGGATTGCCGGCGGCGATGACCACCCAGCCGTCGGGCAGCATGTACTCGCCGAGCCTCCTGTCGAGCACCAGCTGATAGCAGCCCGCCTGGGTCATCTGCGGCGCGGAGGTCAACTCATCCAGAAAGAGGATGCCCTTGCCGGTGGTGGGGAGAAACTTGGGCGGCGCCCACTCCGTCTGATCTGCCGCAATGCGAGGCAGGCCGCGCAGGTCGACGGGATCGAGTTGCACGGCCCGCACGTCGAGAAAGTCGTAATCGAGATCGTTGGCGACCTGGGAGACGATCTGCGACTTCCCAACGCCGCAGGCGCCCCAGATGTGAAGGGGCACACGTTCACCGATCAGCGCATGCAGCGCCTCATAGAGCTTCGATGGTTTCATGGGGTTTCCTCGGAGACGTGAGGTTGATTAGAACGCTGTTGAAAGGTGTCGTCCCTTTAGAACGGAACGCGTGCACGCGGCTTCTTAAGGAGAAGGTGGAATGGACCCGCCAGGCGCAGATGATTGGGGTGGACGACGGGAATATTACTTGAGCAGCACTTTCAGGGTGGTTGCCAGCTGCAGGACAAAGTCCTCAGGTGCGCCGTTCCTGATGAGCGGGCGTGAGAAGTTGCCGTCGAGCAGGTTCGATGCCTGCACCCGGGAGCCGAACAACAAGACGGCGAGTGCGCGGTCACCAGCCCTGCATGCAGGCGCACGTCCGCGTATTCTCCGGCAGATCCCAGTTTATCCGCTGGCCCGGGAAAGTCGATGCTGTTATTCGTAACGAAGGTCCAGTCTCCTTCGAGAATGATTCGCTTGAGTTCCCAGTCCTTCGTGCCTGTTTTTCCGAGGTGATTCACATGCGAGCAAAGGAACCCCTCTGCTGGGCGTCGGCTGTCAGCGAGGGGCTCAGGTTTTCATCAATCAGTATTTTCTGCAAACTCCTAGCCTCCCATAGAGGAGCCACGAAGTCGCTTCTTGGAAACGGAGACCGTAAAACGTCTGGGGAAGCTCCGGCGCCGGGGACGGCCTCTTTGCGGGTTCGCCCTCGCGTAGATGGAAGCCAAACCGATCTGCGACGGCGTGAGACTTGGATAGATCTCCAGAATCTCTTGAACTGGTGTGCCCGCATCGACCAGGCTGGCAACGTCATGCACCGGGATGCGTGTTCCCCGGATGACGGGCGTACCGCGGAGAATCCCCGGTTCCTCAACCACCATCTGCTGTGCATCCTTCAACTGGCTTAGGCGGCGGTCGACGTCTTCCCAAATCGAGGACAGTAGGACCTGTACAGTCCGGGATTCTTCGAATTTGCAGTGCCGAAGTTCCGTCCATGAGTGGTTGTGCCGAAGTGCGCCGCGCATCGCTTTCACCCGCGCCGCCGACGTTAACACCTCCTCGGTCTCGAAATAAAAGGCGATCCAAAGGCAAGCGTCTTTGCGCACAGTCCGGTTCCGGGAGGTCTTGTAGAGTTTCTTGGGGAGGATCCGCTTGTCGATCATCCGGTTGATTTTGGCAACTGTGACGCCCGCGGCAATCGCCGCCTCATTGGTTGTCAGATTCTCGATTTGGGCTCCCATGGGCCACCTTCACCGGATCTATCATAAATCATCTCCACCAGGAGAACAATTAATGCGCCAAGCAAGGCCCTCGTTCTGCGCCTGGGATGGGATGATCGCGAGCTCACGAAAGCCGGGTTGAGCGATCGAGTCAATTCGCCAGCAATTAGGCAACTGCCTGCCGGGGATTTACGGCTGCCGCTACTGAGTAGCGCGGCCAGATCACGGAGCCATTCCCTTCTGGGAAGGCCAACGCCCGCGAGCGCAGACCATCGCCGATCCACTCCAGCATCTCTTCGGTGGTCGCCGAAATCAGTACGGGCTGGCAGCCGATACCATCAATCTCCTCGATCCGCTTCTTTTGCTCAACGACCGCCAGGATTTGGTCTGCCCATGTCGGATCGGCAGGAAGCCCCAAGAAATTCACCAGCTTCGCCCACGCCTCGTCGCGCCGGTATCTAAGGAGGAGAGTTCGGCCCGCGCTCCCATTGGTGTGAAGTTCTTGCGAGACTGCCAGCAAATGACGCACCGGATATTTCCGGCCCGGCAAAGCCACGGCACCCTTGTAGCAGGAGGCGTGTTCGCCGAGCGAGACGTCCTTCGTCGTGCCATCGGGAAACGTGAGGCTGAAGGCAGCCTTTTCGTGAACGGCCGCCGTGATCGCGCCGACATCCGAGTCATTGCCGAAGACGCTCAGAAGATGCGCCTGGCGATCTTCCCCCATATAGCGGTCGACCCGTAGACGAATGCGGGTCGAGGCCCTTTCCGTGATGCGCACGTACTCAAGCAGCCCGAGCCGGAGGTGTGCATTCTCCATCGGCCTCGTCCTCCTTCTTCCCGGGGTCTCCGTTAGCTTCAGGGTCCTCCCATCGGCGTAGACCAAGCGGAGTTCATTGGTCCATCGTTCCCGATGGTGAATGATCTCAGCGTCTCCGTCCTCCTCCACAAATGTGGTCACATGCTTCACCGACCGCCAGCGGGCTATGTGCCGGTCATCTCCCTCGCCAAATACGCCATTGAGCAGGCCGGCGGTGCACAAGAGGCCAACATGGCCGCCGTGCAGCGGCGTGATGGGTCGGCCAGTCGCAACATCCTCATGCGGCATCAGTAGCGCGGCCGCCTGTCTCCACGCTCCGGAATGCGGCAGCAGGTCTTCCAACAGGTCGTAAGGAAGGCCTCGATAGCTCAGGATCGCTTCGTCCGAAGGTGGCACCGTATAAGGTTGGCACGTGCCCGGCTGCAACTCGGGCAGTTGCAGAAAGCTGCCGTAGAGGCCAATGCTCTGGAGCTGCCGCTTGTTATTCTCGACGGCTGCCCCTCTGACCTCGCGGCGAACACCGAAGACCGCAACTTGCCTGTACTGGACCGAATCCGGATCGGTCATCCGGAAGACGCTCAGGGCGGCGAAGTGAGAACTCAGGATGCCGGAACAATCGTGCAATCGCTCGAACGGGATCACTAGGATGAGAACGCCTTCCATCACCAGCCACCGGTAGGTATGTTCCAGAAACACAGCCTCCATGCGGCGATTGGCAATGGAGCCAATCTCTGAGTCATAGGGCGGATTCAGATAGAGGAGCGAGAACGACTCCGGCTTTCCAAGGGCGTCGAAAGTGTTGCCCTGGATGGTCTCGATGCCTTTGGAACTGGCTATGCGCGCGCGTTCGGCATCAAGCTCCACCCCATAGCGCCGAACCGGAGCATCGCTCGTGACAAGCTCGAGCGCCGTGCCTTGTCCGACACAAGGATCGATCACCGACGCCGGTTCTGGGAACGAGAGCAGGGAGCGTAGCTTCACTCCCTCGGTCTCCGGCAATGGGTAGTAACCCATTTTCAGGCGCGCAGCATTCCGCATGGTTTCACCTCACCAATTGGGGTGTTCCCGGTTTGAAAAGCGATCTCCGCTTCGCGGAGCCTTGGATCAGCGAATGAGATGTGGTGCAACCAGGCTGACAAACTCGCGCGGCGTGATGATCTTCGTATTCTTCCAGAAGGCCGGAAAGTGCTTCCGATTGCCAGTGATCAGAAAGTCGGCACGTGCCGCATCCGCCGTCGTCATAGCATTTTCCTCGTCTGCCCATTCCTCACCACTGCCGGCATGGCAACCCAATCCAGTAATCGTGAGCGTGCATGTCACCAGAACTTTGCCTGTCTGGATGAGCTTGTCTTTCTTCATGCGCGTGACGGCCGATAGCGTGGAGACCTCGTAGGTCCGGGTCCAGCCAGTCGGAGTGAAGAGTTGATTCAGACGGTCCGTGTAGGCCCGCGGATCAGCGTATGCAATGACGGCGCCACGGCTTCCATCCCGAGTCGTGTGCGTGACGCGCCACTTGATCTCCGAAGGATCAAATGGCTCCGCTAGTTGTGTGAACAGAGCGTCCAGCTCTTGGTTCGGCTTAACTTCTTCGCTCGCCATTGTCGTAGCTCCTTAAACAGAAAGGACGCTCTTGCAGAGAGCGTCCCGGTCGCGGCGTGACAGCGTGCTCAAAATAGTTTTACGCGGTTTCTGATGTGTCCCAGATTGCTAACTTCTGTGAAGCCAACGAGGTGCCGCGGATTTGGATCTAGGAACTTGTTGAAAAAGGGTTAGACGGCCCTAAATTGTAGTGGAAGTCGAAATCTACTTCGCACTGAAATGGGCCTACAAGGCGTCGATCGAGTGTTGGCATACATTTCCTATCACTCATTCGCACCTTGAAATAGCCTCCGAAAATCGTTTTTCAACAAGTTCCTAGTGCTGTTCATCACTGAGGTTTGTCCCCAAAGAGAGTTCTGCCCCGCTGAGGTCAGCGCCCTTGAGGGCCGCACTTCGTAAGTCGATGTGGGCATCTGGATTCTCTTTCCGCCATTGATTCCATGTTTCGACCCCTTCTTTGAGCTTCGCGAGATGTTCAGGATCCGCCATGGTTGTCCACTTTACCTCTCCATTCAAGGAGCGGCGACGCGGTGAAAGGTTGCATCCTACTAACCGGAACAGACTATGGCAACTGATGTCCCGTACCTTGCAATTCGGTCAACCGAACCACTAACCGGGACGCATGGAGACGTGATTCATCACTTCGATGTGTCCTGCGAAAAATGTCGGGAGGTCTACGGACTTTGGGGTCCGGGGCCGGAACTCGATCAACAAGTCCGCGAAGAGCAGCAACGTTGGCTGACAGAACACTTGGAAACAGTGTGTCCCTTTCATCGCGCTTCCTTCACGATGTCATTTGTAGGACAGGACTGAAAGTCGCTACACCGCACGTATAAATCGCGCCGGTTAGGTGAAGGGAAGCAGACAAAATGAATGTTGTAACAGTGAAGAGTTTTAGGATGAGAGAACCTCCAAGAGAAGTACCGCCGACCGAAGTACCGCCGACAGAAGAACCTCTGAGGGAAGAACCACCAGAACAAGAGCCTCCAAACGAAGAGCCGCCCAAAGAAGAACCGCCAATGGAACAACCACCAATGGAACAACCACCAATAGAAGAGCCGCCGAACAAAGAAGGATGACTCGCCGTTTGAGTGGCAACCTCCAGATATCCGAATGAACTTAACCAAAGCGGGAGCGGCCAGCCCATGGAGGTTTCAATGGTTGAGAAGCAAGGTCAGAACCCGCAGCACGGACAGGATACCGGCCAAAAGAGTGGCGGCCAGCAGCAGCAACAGAATGACCCCAAGCGGCCCGATCAACAGGGCGGCGGCGCACAGCCCCACAAGGGCGAACCGGGTGGCGGGAAATCCGGACAACCATAAGGGAAAGAAGTAGAGCACTCTTAGAGTGCAGTCCAAGGCAAGGGATGCGTGCCTTTTGTGGCGCATCCCCTTTTTGGGGTCTCAACCCTGCTATCCCGCGCCGGTAGGGTTCCGCACGGCTCACGCGATATTGCGCCCGCCCAAAAAAAGGACGGTCTGCGTGGATTGGCCGTCATTCGAGATAATCGGTTTACACAATGGATGCTGCTAATTACGCAGCGTGTCATATTCAGCCAACAAAAAGAGGGGCGCATGCGCGCCCCCAAAATAGGAACGAATACTTTCTGTCTTGCAAGGCTGGACGCTGAAAAAGCACTCTGAGCTGTCCACCCGGCCAGCTTGAACCAGCACGTCGAATGCTACGATTAAACGCCAACGTTATGTCCGGGGCCCCTCGGTGAAACTGCCGTGGGGTTTTTCTTGCGCGAACGCGCCCACGTTTTCGCATGGGGCGCCCGAGTTCTTTTCAGACGAAATGGCATCCCTACGGCCGCAGCTACGCATCTCGAAACGTAGCAAGGGAGTAGACATGAAACAGGTCATGACAGCAGTTTTGATTCTGGCATCCGTAACATCGATTGTTTACGCGCAGGATTGGTACCACGATCGGGAGGCACGCTACCAGGGCGACCAGTGGCGGGCACAGATCTTCTCTGAGGTCAGGTCAGATATTGACCATGTCTGGAGTGCTCGAAGCGCGAGCGAAAAAGAAAACGTGCGCCTTGACAAGACTAAAGAAGAGCTCAGCAAAATGCAGGCCGACCTCGATCAAGGCCGTTTCGACAACGGCCTTTTGAACGACGTGATTGACTCGATCAAAAAATCGGCTAACGACGAGCGACTGGCACCTCGCGATCGAGATGTGTTAAGCGACGACCTCAACCGGCTCCACGACTTCCAACTCAATCACAAGCACTGAAGTGAGGGAAGGGACTCGGTGCCTGCGCTTTTGGCGCCCCCCATTTTTAATGCCCTTTCCGATCATCAACGGGATGGCGAGGCGCCATCGATGGCGCCCTTTTCTTTGCTGCAAAAAGACTACTGGCTGCTACTCGCCGGCGGCCGATCAATGTGAATGCGCTCAGTGGGGCGCGCATGAAACAGCGCAGCAACCATCAGGTAGACCAGAAACAGGACGGCCACAACGAAGAGCAGGAACAGCGAACCCGTTTTCATCGTTAGCGGCGGCCATCTCAGGTCATTTGAGATGCAAATGAATGGCAAGCGCCAGAGGAGCCTAACTCCTGTCCCAAGACCGCGACTTGCGCACATAAAGCGTGTTTGCCACACCAACTGTAGTCCCGGACTTGGGGCGCCAGCATCTCAGCGCCCCTTTTCTTTCGGCTATTGACTTTGGGGGTTCATCCATACCCGCCCGCGTTACCCAGTTTCGCATGCGCGCCCTGATGAACTTCATGCATCGCGATGGATGGTGGTTTCACATCCGCGCCGCGGACGCCAAGACGGTACCGCTCACCTACCGGGAGGCCGCGAACGAGGAGGCGCTGCTGCGCATCGTCGCGAAGCTGGGCGCAAGCGTCGAGGATGCGGAGCTCGACATACGCCGCTGGAATCGAGGCTGCGATGCAAACTCTTAATCGCTCCGACCTTGATCCGACAGCCCCGGGCGCTGACCGAACAGGAGATCATCCATGAGCTGGAGGCATTCAAGCTCGACGGAGAATGAGAAATCCACGAAAAAATACTTGCAGTTCGCTGAAAATGCCCTATTCTGATCTCTCCAGATTTGTCGCAAGCGCTATTCCAGATGCTTGAAAACGGCCCGCTCACAATTGCCTTTCCCGATCTGCGACCGACGTGATCTTCTCGAAGAGGCTTACCTATGCCACGGTTGCGATCTTTCGACGAATGGCGGCCTCCGTCACCTCCGCAGTTCTGCACCGAGTGCTCCGGCCTGCGAGGAGAATGGCTCGATGTCCTCGGCAAGACAGCTCTACAAAAGCTTCGATTTGGCTGGCAGAAGCAAACAACACTTCTAGATAACGCCGAGGTGGAGGCGTTCCGACGATACGTAAGCGGCCGGCGCCAATGTAGAATTTGCAACAAGCGCTGCCCTGAGTTAGACACCGCCAGTTGAATCGAGTCCCGGCAGCGTCTGGATCGATCCGACGCCGGCACAGTGCAAGGCCCTGGGCGTCAAACTCCTCTGATCCCGTTAGATTTCAGCGTGCTGTGAGGTCTCAGCCGTGATGTCCTCAACTCGCTGGTGGGATGCAGATGCCGCAAATCTCCAAAGGGTGCCGTGTCGGCTGATCCTTCCCACAAACGGATGTTTCGCAAAGCAGCAGGCATGTCGAATCCGTTGTTCGCAGCCTTTGATCATTTCAACCCACCTGAGATAGGTTTCGCCGTTGTTGATGTCACTCAATATGAAGACCCCGACGTTACCACTTACTATCGCCCCATGATGAAGTGATTCCATCTCTTGGTCGGCAGTTAGGACATAGTTCTTGTGATAGTCGAGGCTCTGACGGTCGTCCTCCTCCATCAGACGCTCGACTGAGCGCGTGTACTCCGCAACTTGATTGAGTTGTTCGCGCGCCGCCTGGGCGGCCTTGTTGAAGCCCTCAACTTCTTTGCGGGCCTCTTCATCAATCAGTCGGCCCGTTTCCTGCTGAAAGGCGAGCTCCTTCGTGTAGTTCTCGCGTGCGAGGTGGCGCGAAAGGATATTGACGGATCACAGTGATGGTCTTTTTGTATTTTTGGAAGACCTGACATGTCGAACGCCGTGCCGGTAGTTAAAAACACTTCATGCAAATGGCGTCGAAGCTGCCATCTGGATTTCGCCGGGATGGTGAAGTCTGGGGACGGGGCAATAGAACTGGGAGGAATCATTGCTCGGGCTATGTTTTTCTTGAAGCAACCCAAACATTTTTCTGCGGATTCGATAGCTAGGGCGAGCGACATTTTGCGCCAGCGAGCGATGCTAGATAACCCAAAACCCCGCAACAGGTGAACAATAATTAACGTTTGCGCCATTTAGGGCGGGGGAGGCGTGTGTCTAGGATTCGAGTGGTGCTTGCCGATGATTATCAGCCCATAGTCGCGAAGGTTGGCGGAATACTTGGCGAGGAATTTGAGCTCATCGGCACAGCGGAAAATGGCAATGAAGCCGTCGACTCGGTTCTGACCCTGAATGCCGACGTACTCGTCACAGATCTCCATGCCCGTTGTGAATGGACTTCAAGCTGCCGAACGGCTCCGGATGGTTAATTGTCGAGCGCGGATAGTATTTCTCACCCTCCATGAGGAAGAGGCCTACGTTAGAGCAGCATTCGCTGCCGGTGCTTCTGCCTACGTCCTCAAGTCCCGGGTCAGGACCGATCTGATTCCAGCAATCCGCGAGGCCCTGCTGGGAAACATATTTGTGTCTCAATCCCTGAAAAATTTAGCCTCTCTTGATTCTTTTTCCAACAGGCCACTTGTTTCCTGAAAGGGGAAATAGAAGTGGAAGGAGTCTTCTATGGCACCCCCTTTCTTAAGACAATGCACCATTCTCCGCCGATTAATATCGCGCCGCCACCGTCTTCAGGATTAAGGAAACTTCACTTTTTCCCGACAACCTTCTCCACGACCTATCACATCAAAATTTACATCCGTTGTGGAGAGATGCTCGGCGGCCGAAGCGCATGGGCCGCCCGCACATGCGAGGGCCCTCCATCCTTCGGGGGCTCCCCGCTTTCTTGCCTAGTACCTGTGCCTAATACCTGGATGTCGGGTGTGGTCCCTGGCCGACACCGCGCCTATGGAGTGATACGACACCGCCTCAGCGAATTCGCGGAGCTAGCATCCAACCAACAGTGGCCCCGAGGCCAAATACGATGGAAACCTTAACGAAATTGCAAGGCGTGCAGATCGAAACCGAAGTGCGGGACATCATTGCCGAACTCAATATGGCCCTGTCGTTTCTTGGCGAAGCGAATGAGACCTCCGATAAAGAACATCAGCGGCAATTAATCAGGTACGCGCAGATCGCGCATCAAGCGGTTCTTCGCTTACTGCCCAGTCTGCCTGTGTCTGGTCTCGACGAAACACGGATCACGATCCGGCTGCTCCAGGTTCGAGCCGGCTTGAAAGGCCACGGCATCTCGGTCGCCTGGATGCTGCAACGACCAGAGATGGTCATCAGCCAACGGAAAGGCTCGGATAAAGACCCTTATTCCCATTAGCCGCTGGCGTCCGTCACTGCCCCGTACGCCTTGAATAGCAGCCCACCACACGCGGTTGACCACCGCATGCCCCCACAATCGGACTTCCCACCTCGCGGTCAGCTCGCATATTGTGTGACACCGACGAGCCTTTCGGCGTTCGCTAATGCCCGCACCATGCGCTTTAAGTAAGCCGAGATAGGGTGCATAATGTAACGAAACGACCCAGCCTAATGTGCGGGACAATTGACGGTTTTTGCGGATCTGCGACCCTAGGAATTTTCTTGAACAGGATTACCTATGCCAGGGTTGCGATCTTTCGACGAATTGCGGCATCCCCCGCCGTCGCAGTTGTGCTCCGAGTGCTCCTCCCTGTGTGGAGAATGGCTCAACACTGTCAGCAAAACTGCTCTGGCCAAACTTAGATTCGATAGCCAGAAGCAAGTAAAGCCTCTAGTTAACGCCGAGGTGGAGGCCTTCCAACGATACGTAGCCCGACGTCGGCAATGCAAAATTTGTAACAAGCGTTTTTCTGAGTCGGACATCGTTAGTTGAGACGTTTCGCCAGCAGGGCAGCCGCGAAGAATAGCTCAGAGCGATGACAATGCAGGCGCAGGTCAGACGCGGCATTCTCGCCTTTCCGTCCATAATCCAGAACTCCAAGGTGAGACTTCATTCGGTCAGCAGTTTCGGCTTTCGCAGGAACGCTTTGCCCCGATGCTTCTTGAGGGCGCGGTCCGCTGCCATTCGTTGAGCACGCGGCTCACCGTGTAGTGGGTTACGTTCGCGCGGCTGCCAGGTCTTCGTTCGTGATCTTCACTTCGACGCTGCCACCGCAGCAGGTTTGCCGATTGCGCAGGCCAGGCTCATCAACAGATGCGCGACGCGCGCGTCATCGTGCATGAGCGAGACCTGCATGGAAACCAGCCATGCGATGTGTTCTGCATAGGCAATGGTAAGCGAGTTGTCCAGAAGCCGAGGATAGCGCGACACGCATTCCCATGGCCTGCCTCCTCCACATCAAGCCACGACTGTCCTCCAGCACCTTTCGCGTTGGAAAGATACGGGGATGGATTCGCGAGCATTGCGACAGCGCCGACGATCTGCCCCGTCGTTAGCCACCACAGGACGGCATCTCGGCCGTTCTCTGTGACTACGAAGCACCGGCCGTGCCCACTGGTGAGTAGGAAGAGCCGGTCGCCCGTGCCTCCCTGATGAATGATCACTGACCCTGCGGTAGGCACGAGGGGACTCGAAACTCCTGACCTCTACCGTTTCAAAAAATCCTACACAAGTCGGCCTATGGAAGTGACCGTCGCGCGGACTGTGCAGAGATGCCAGTCCCTGAAGAGCGGGTGGCAACTCCTTAACTTGTCACGCTTGGACGTGCAGCCTAAGCATCGACCGGTACGAATAAATTACTTCCATTTACCAGCGTCCCTCTGCGTTCTAACCACTTCTGCGATTTGCTGTTTGATTCGCGCCGGATCGTCGGTCAGCAATTCAGCAATCAAATCCTGAGTACGCTTATCAGCATTGATCTTTGCGCTCTCGATTGCCGAACGGACTGCAGTGTATGTGCGGGAGTTTGTTGCCAGGGACCACATGGCCGTGGCTCCCGAGAAAAAGAGTGCCTCGTCGGAGCGCTCGTCGAAATACCGCAACTGATCCACGACCTTGTCGACAAACTTGGGATTTCCGGTAGCAAAAAATGCACCCCAGCACGCGTCGTTCAACTGTGCCGAGTGGCCGCTACTGTTAAGAACGCCTCCTGATTTGCTCACCTTGAGCGCCTGATCGAGCACCGCCTTTGTCTGGTCATCTTGTTTGGCGATGTGGGTTTGCCACTCCGGAAGGAGGTTCGCATTCGCGGCAAATATCTCGCTGAAAAACCCAATCAAGGGGGGAGCACTGCTTGGGTTCTTCAGAATTCCACTCACCGGTAGCGCGTCGATCACGGCGCCTATTCGATCTGGCTGGGGATGCAGGTAATACGACTGCATAAACCCGTTTACGTCGCCGGGAGCCTTTAGCTCCAAAGAGTTCTGAGCTGTGACAACATTTCCCGTAGCCGCCACCAGCAGAATCGCCGCAGCCTGAATAACCCGCTTGTACATAGACCAGCCTCGCCGCAAGGATACGTCCACCATGCCTCATTAGCGAATAAGCGTGACGGAATTGTTCGAAGGTATTCCTCTGGAACCAGATCACCTGCGCCTGCAGCGCGAAATCCTACGCTAAAACCGATCTCGTCAATAGGTGCCTCATCGCCACTGCAAACAGCGGCGATGGAACGCCAGCCACATAGCAGTAAAGTCGCGTTTTGATCAACGTTCGCTAAGATACGCCTCGTTCCGCGCTCCCGAGGCTTCGCCTGCACCTTCTGACGCTCGCAGACTCACTTACCCTCACCGGGTTCCTCGGTTCTCGCTTGCCGCGGCCGGGCAGGCCGCCATTAGTTCGAACTAATGAGAGCTCCTTATTTGTTCTCAGTGACATCGCTGATATCTGCCGATACACGGCTGATAGATTCAATAATTGCTTGACAGAGTTCATACCGTAGGCAAACGATATGCTCGATCGTTTACCGGGTAAGTCCACGGGCCAGCATGGTAAATCCTGCGAAGTGCTCGTCCGCGCGACTTTTTTCTCATCCGTGACTCAATAGCTGCGTTACTCGGCCCGATTAGGGCGCATGCACCTTCTCAAAAGAAACTCGCTGTTGCGAATGTATCTAGTGAAACTGTTTCTCCCTGTCCGGTTCTTTGCCTGAGCGGCGGCCAATTCCCCCGGTCGTCTCAAAGACGAAGATCGCGGCTACGTCCACCCACGGGGGTTCGCGCGACCTGCTTACGGCAGGAATTCCGTCTGTAGAACCGGCTTGAAAAAGGAGGACGATCATGTCCAGCAAAGTAGCGCTTTGTTTGTACTCCCGTCTGTCCACCCGTATCTTCTTTGAGACTCCTCGGTGTCTATTGCGCGCCGCGCTTGTCTTTGCATTGGCTGCCATTGTGCTGCCGGCGACGGCCCGCGCCCAGAGCCTATCTGCCGAACCATTCTCATTCCCAAAAACCACCGTCTTTCTGGCCGACCCGCAACTCGGCATCGCGGGAGCATACCAGACCGGCGGCACTACACTTTATTTCGAAGCGCGGACTCCCGACGAGTCAACCGAGATGAGCGTACGGCTGCTCGATGCCGCGGGCACAACCATCGCAATCTCCGGCCATTCGATGGATGCGGAGTGGTTGCCCAAGACCCCTGGCGATTACGCCCGTGCTGCCCCGAGTCTCACCTTGGCTGAAGGTCTCCCCGCCGCGCTCGCAAGCGCATTCGACAAAACAGTCTTTTCCCGAGAGATTGCACTCCTGTCTGGTTTGGCTGCTGGAGCGGCACACGTATCCCCGGGCTCTGATGCGCTCAGGTTCGATGCCGCTCCGGGAGAGCAAGCCGCCGTCACTGAAGGCGATCGCGAAGCCGCAATCAAAAGCTACGAAGAGAGAGCAGCCGCGCAGCTGAAATCCGGCCGGGACATCGAAGGGAACCTTCGCACTGCATTCGGTGAAACCCGGATAACGACGGCAACCAATTATTTCCCGGATGGTGAAAACGAAGACAATCCAGCCGGCGTTATGGGACGCACCGAAGTCAGCGCCCGCATCGTGTCGCCTCAGGGTAAGGCGATTATCCAGCAATTTGGCGGGGACGAAGTACCTGAGGGCTGGGACTCAGATGCGACCGCTTCCCCGCATCCGGTAGACCCCATACAAGCTGGCAGCGAGGCCGGCATGGCTATCCGTGCTGCGGCCTTGACGGTTAGATACGCCTTCGCAACGCCGGAGGAAACCTCCGCAATCGGCAACCTTGCTGCGCAATTGCTTGACGAAGGCATGTTTCCCAACCCTGACCTGGAAGTCCCATCTGCCGCACCTGAGTCAGCGTCCGACACCTGCGGTGCCTGCTATCGAACCGAAATTCAGGTGTGGAACAAAGGCCTGGCCGGGGTTGCACAGCACTCCGGAACCATCGTCCTGCATTACAACGACAACAACCCGTCGCGTTATCCCGTGCTCGAAAACACGGTGCTCTTCTGCAATCACGGCACCTGCCCTGGCCACAAACCCATGAACCATGCAGCTACCTGCAAGGGGAATTGGAGGACGTCATACCGCAACCCGCCACACCACGCGATAACCGCGCCGCCTCCCAGCCCGCCGAGCGGTTATCACTCCTGCTATAAGACGCCCTATCATCTGAACGGCGGATTTCCTTTTCCGTGGCAGCACGGGCACAACTGCAATGACGATTCGTGGACACAGATACATGCCGTTCTGGGCAAACCTTACGCGATTACTGATGGAGCAAGATGCGACGATCACGCCCTTGACCCGCGCGCGCCCGGTTGCAATGACTAAGAACGGCAGCGCAGTGCTGGTGTCTTTGATTCTCTGTGCTTGAGGCTGATCGGCAGTGGGTTCCAACCGGGTCCACTGCTAATCAGCCATTGCCCCGTAACGTTGCTCGAGCTTATGTGGCGAGGCAGGATGATTGCCGTTCTGACCAAAGCACCTGGCGCGGACGGCCTTGGCCAAAAACCTGCGCTATCGTCGATTTTGAATAGTGAGGAATGCCGAGGGCAATCAGTTGCGAGCCACGACGCCCAAGACTTTCGCCTTGACTACCAACACTACGCACCCTTGGTTGAAGCGTTCGCTTCGATCTGAAACTTTAGTTCTCTGCGATGGTCAGACAGTAACGTCATTTTCAAACACTGCCAGGTAAGAGCCTTCAGGCAGCCTCACCGTGATGCCATGGGGTCGTGCTTGGCGTTCGGAAAGAATGAGACTGCCTGCTTCCCTTGGCTCAGCGTGCAAGGCACTCCGGCCTACGCGACTTGCGACAGAATCTGACAAGAGCTAGGAAGCTTTTATCCCATATCGGATGAAAGGAAACTGAACACTGGTTTCCAACCACGGATTAAAAGGGAATTTCGGCGTCGGTGATTCCCTGAGCGGAGTAGTCGCCGCTGGTCGACCGAGGCCGCTCATCGCCAGCGGTGGCGTCGCGATCATAAGTCGCGCCGTAGTCAGACTCTCGGCTTTGTTCATCCGAACGACCCAACAGCGTAAGGTCATAGACGAGGATCTCGGTGCGATATTTCTTCTGGCCGCACTGCCGGTCATCCCACGAGCGCGTCTGGATCTTGCCTTCGATCAGCAGCCGCGAGCCCTTCTTCACGTAGTCGCGCACAATTTCTGCGGTACGGTTGAAGGCGACCAGGTAGTGCCAATGTGTCCTGTCGCTCCAGTTACCTCGTTCGTCCTTCTGGCGTTCAGAAGTCGCGAGCGAGAAAACGGCGACGGTTGAACCACTCGCAGTGGAGTGGATCGCCGGGTCCCTGCCGACATGCCCGAGCAGAAATGCCTTGTTTATGCCCTTTGCCATGGCGATGTTCCTTTCTCAGATGTCTCGGTTGCGAACATAATCGAGAGCTGCAGATTGCGTGATCTCGACGTACTTTCCGTCGAGGTACTGGTAGAAAGTGTGAAAGTTCCGCCCAATGTTGAGGTACCGGCGCGTGAGCCAGTGTTTATACAGCTCGATCTCCCCGGCACGGCCCATGTACATGAAGTTCTCCAGTTCCCCGACCGGGACGGCGAGCTCGAGCGGAGCCCAGTTCGGCTCGCCGACGGTAATCGGAACCTGAATGGGATTGCTCATGCGATTTGTCCTTTGATGACCGGAGGCATTCCTACATGCGCGTGTTTGCAACCGATACAGCAGACGGCCGCTGTGATCTTTCTGATCGCCTCTTCAAACTGCTGCGGCAGAGGCAGAACTTCGCCGGCGCGGTTGTAGAAGGTGGGCGACAGCTTTCCCCGGAGCGCCCGATGTTCTTCGTTCCACAGGTCGACGGCGAGCACCCCATCCCGGCCGCGAAAGAGCGCCTTCGAAACAATCTGTGGGCGTACGCGGCCCGGAACACGCGACAAAGTGTGGAGCGTAATCGCCAATTCGTAGGTCTGCACGCTGCGCAGCATCTCCAGACGCACCAGACTTTGAGCAAGAAAGATGGCATGACGGCCATTCACGGCAATGGAGTGAAGGGACTGGAACCATGGCAGCGGCGATCCATCCTCCGCGACGAAAGCGCACACTCTGCCCAGATCGGAAACCGCGCCGCCCGATTCCACGACTCGGATTACATAGCGTCCGGCAAGGTGCTGATGTTCGAGCGAGACCCCGGGTGTGCAGTAGATACCTCGCTTCTGGAGCGCCTTGAGCACGTTCGCCCGCAGTTCCAACCCATAAAGGGCGTGACGAGAGGTTGCGGATTCGGGCTTCTGCTTTTTGGAGGCGTTCATCATCTTGCTCTCTAGACGGCGGCGCGCTTTCGGATCGGTTGACCGAGAGCGGCGCGAATCTCCTCTTTCGTGCAGCCAGCCCAGCATTTGTAGAAGCGGGGATTCTTGATCTGAATGGCGAGGTTGTCGCCGGATCGGTCGCGCCCGGCTCCCGCGCAGGAGGGACATCTTGCCCACCAGTTCCGGCCGTCCTTGCGCGTTGTCCGCACGTAATTGAGAATCCGGAACTCTGGATAGCGGGGAGATGAGGCGGGCGGAGTATACGGAGCAGGCGCGATCGGCCTGTAGGCTTCGGGTAGACTCATTCCCTGAATAAAAGTTCTGAGTTCGGGCTCGGTCAGTTTCTTCAACCTGTCGAGATAGGCAAGCTGTGCTTCCGGAGTAGGCTCGGCTTCGTAAAACCAGTAGCGCCGATTCGTCTTCCGGTGCACGCCGAGCGGAGCGCGGATGGCGTTGCCATACTCTCCATCTTCGAGACGGTCCTGGCGTGGGAAGACTTCGATGCCTTCTTTAAGACCACCCCCTTTGACGGGAACGCCCAGCCTGAGCGCGAGGTTATAAACATAGATCCGGCATTCAGACGCCAGAAGCGGCTCGGCACCGAAAATCCAGAGATGACCGCCGCGGCGGGATTGTTCCAAGGCGGCATCCACTCCATCCTGCTTGAGTTCCCATTGCAGTTGAAACAGGGACACCAAGGCTCCGTCGAAGTCGGCGTCAATTGCGACCCACTTCGAGCGCTGCGTTTCGGGATTGATCGCGTACAAACTGATGGTGATGTCGCCGTTCAGGTGCATGCGCACCACCCCTTCGTCCAGCGGTTTCGGTTCTTTGGTCTTCCATTCCCGTGCCGGGTAGTAGGGAAGCGAGCCGTTCGGCAGCGGTCGGTCACACTGAATTCCGTAAGCGCGCCGGTTCACGAACCGTCCTATGAAGTTGCTTGCCGTTTCCCGGTTTACACAGAACTTGGCATACATGGCGTTCGGCCTCCTTCATCCGCTGTGTGGTTGTATCCCGGGTCCAAAACTCGGTCAAATTTCCGGAACGCGGCGAGCGGAACACGCTCGTCCCACACGTGTTGCTCGCCGATTCCGGCTGCCGGCGTTAGAATGCTGCGCTCCTTGGGACCACAACGACCTTCACGAATTTGGCTGCGCTCACGGAAACAGCAGGCATTGGGCAGGTTGGCGAGTTGCGGGGTTTTCTATCTGACGCGGACCAGGCGGACGACTGGACTCTGGCAATCGCGCGGTTGATAGAGCGAATCCGGTTTGCGGACAGACGCATGGCGACTCCTCCGGGAGTTGGGATGGAATTGCCTGTTGGGGGTCTATCGAGGAGGGCTAAGCGATGGCGGGCTGGAACTCGGAGAGTAGAAGACCAGGCTGCTCCACTAAGCGAAACAGATCATACTCGGAGAAGGCGCGGTCAAACTTCTCCGCGGTGAATTGGTCTTCGCAACCTTCGAACGACAGCATGTACCATTGCTCGCGCTGTCGATCGAAGACGTAAATCGCTCCCGACGCACCGTCGTCCGGGACCATCTGGAGCAGTAGGACACCTTTGGTTGTCTGGATCCAGCGGGTGGCAATGGCCTCTCCGATTTCGAGAAATGCGGCGACGGTTTGTTCGACGGAACTGGCGGCACGATCCCGCCAGTTGAACATTTTGTAAGCGGACATCTTTCCTAAGCTGGATTGCATGGCGATTCTCCTCTGTTCTGGAATTGGGGCTGGTTGTGACTACGGTTGGTTATTGTGGCCGGCTCTTCAGTGCGTGGAACCAAATCCCGGCAAGCGACTCGAGCTCTCTTGAACGCTCGAGGAACTCCTAAAAGAAGGGAAACTTCAGCGTGGATAATCCTTCTTATGGGCAGATCCGGGAGATTGATAATTGTGTGTGGCTTGCCGGGTTCCGGGAAGACCACCCTCGCCAAGACGCTTGAGACCAAGCATCGAGCGATTCGCTTTTCTCCCGACGAATGGTTGGAAGCTCTTTCAATAAACCTGCATCGCGAGGAGATGCGGGAGAAAATCGAGGCGCTGCAATGGAAGGTCGCTCAGAATCTTCTGGCGCTCGATTTGACCGTGATCATCGAATGGGGCACTTGGGCAAGATGCGAACGGGATACGTTGCGGCTCGGAGCCCGAGCCATCGGCGCTGCTGTTGAGTTGCACTACCTTGATGCGCCTCCGGAGGTCCTTTTCGAGAGGCTCCAAAGTCGGGGCCGGGAGGATCCACCGATACCCAGAGACGAATTGTCGCGATGGTTCGAACTCTTTCAAGTGCCGACAATCGAGGAGTTGCAACTGTTCGACCCGCCTCTGGCTGCGGATCTGATTCCCGGCTCGAATTGAACATCCATTGCTGTTCGAGGGTTTAGATTCGTGCCGATAAAATGCAGGTCGTAGTTCTGCCGTTGTAGCTCCGGTGCTCACCCGCAGGAAACCGCTGAGGCAAAAATCGGTAGCAAAAACGGGCCTCTGGTGTTTGAATCCGGTGTCCGCTATCACGGCCTAGGTTGGGCAGTCTCGGACCTTCTTACCCACAAATCCGAGCATTCGTGTTGAGTCTTTACCGCCGAGTGGTTCACGACAAACGCAAGATCGCTGCCAAATTGCTGCGCCAGCTGGCGCTCAGCATTCAATCTCGAGTTCTCCCTTCCACGAGCGAAGCAGGCCCGACCGAGCAAAAGCCAGACGGATATTGACTAACTCCAGCGCGTGCGCAACCTTCGACGGGTGGAGAATCTGCTCTGTATTACTCGGCAGTGAGACCAAATAGTGGCCATGCGACTCAAGACACTCAAGCCCCTGCTGGGTGATTCCGTAGACTGGTTTACCCAGATACCTCGGTCCATTCAGTCTGGTGAGCAACCCAAATTTCTCCAGGCGTGTCACGCGCCAGCGCAGAGAACGGACGATCACCACCAACATTTCGTGCGTCAACAACTCACGGAGTTGATCGAAACAGATCGCGCGTGAATTCCGGACGAGCAGCAACACTGGCACGTCGCATGCGTCGGATACAGCGATATAGCCCTTGTAATACCTCACTGGACCGCTCCTTTGCTGGCGTCGGCGAGGCAAATTCGGCAATGAATTTGATCGATTTGCCACCGTCCGAGGTCGCTCTCAACCCAATCTTCGCTTCCAAACAGCAGCATCGCTTCGTACTTTTGGCCTCGCAAGCTGACCGAAATCGGCTGGACGCCGGCTGACTTCCAACCCGGTTGGGTGAATTGGATGGCGCCGTGCTCCGTGGAATTGAGCGTGACCAGGTAGGCGTCGGGCGTCGTCTCTGCGGCGCGTCGCTCGAATAACAGGTGCATCTTTCCGGCGAATTGGCGGGGTGCAGAACAAAGAAACGTCTTGCCTACGGCGCGCAATGGATACTCCGGATCGAATCCGCTGTTCGAATTGAAGCGGACCTGGCCTGGGAAGATCGCGCTGTGATGGAGACGTCTTCCCGACATAAGGGCGGCAGCGTTAAAGTAGGCCGCCCTCCGCCGGAAGCAAAATGGATTGCTTGTGGCGCACAAACACATGCCCCACCAGTTGGTTCCGAAGCTGATTACGCGGATGTACATTCTGCCAACTCCGCTGTAAGCATCCCTAGGACGGCGCGCGTCTGGAGCATTCGCTCCGGGCCACGGAGCGAATGCAGGAACCAGATGCGCTCGAACGAGAGGCTGGGAAGCGCCCGGTAGCGGTCATGGAAGAGGGCCAGAAGCTTGTCCAACTCGACCATTGCTTGCGTAAAGGCGATCTCCTCGGCACTCCAGACCCCGAGTTCCTGTACGAGATATTCGTCCCAGTCCTCGGCTACCGAGTCATGAGATACACCTCTTTTGTAGACAACCCACAGCGCGAAGTAAGGGTTCTTCTGCGCAAGGTGGCTGAGCAATTCGCGAATCTGTTCTTGTGGGGAAGTCGGCCTCAGCGCGTCACGTTCGGACATGCTTGACCGCGCTTGATCGAACAGATGCCCCGTGAGACTCCTGAAGATCTGGCCATTCAGAGCCTCTAATGCAGCTGTCCGCTCCGGGTCACGAAGCATTTCGATGCGCTCCAATTCCTTTGAGAACGGAATGGGAAACGGAAGTCTCTGCATCCGGTAGAAGCTCCGAAAGAGTTCCGTGCGGCCGAAGGCGAGCACGTAGGTTTGCTTGGCGAGCGGGATCTCGCGACGGACATGCGAGAGCCAGTCGTCATCACTTCTGAAGTCGGATGGAGTTTTTCTGTTCATTCTGGTCCTCTTAGGCGCCCTTCAGAGTCGCGTTACGACGCCGCTCCTGGTCGAGCAAGACAGTCGTTTGGTTGAGGCGTTGCTTCAGATTCTGTTCGCTGTTCTGTAAAGCTTCCACACGCCGCTGCAACAAAAGATTGCTTTGTTGCAGGCTCGCAGCATTTGCATCTGGGGCCGAGGATGCAATCTTCTCCGCCGCCTCTGATGAGATCCCTTTGCTGTCGGCGAGGCTGCGGACACTTCTCGTCAAGCTCCCGGCCACCTCGGCTTCCTGTTCCGTGGGTCTTTGTTTCCGAGACAGTGCTGCTTCGACCTCGGCGTTGTGAGTTTCGACCAGTTGATTGAACTGCTCGGTGCGACGTTCAATCTCGATCCTGTCGCTGACGCGGCTGTTCCACAATTGTGCGATGAGAGACGCCGCGATGATTTCGCGCTTGTCGGTCGCGCGCCACTTTAGAAGGACAACGCCGACCATCCCGCTGAGCAAGAGCAGCGTCACGACATTCGACCAGAAGTAGAGATCGTCGATCGTGTTCTCGACGACGGCATTCCTTTCGGACTCGATCGACGCGCCATAGTCGTTGCCATGCGGATTGATCTTGCCTAGCGCGTAGTCAAGGAATCCCTGGCGCTTCGCCGCAGGCTGCGAGATTAGAGAGCTTGGCTGGTTCAGAGATTGACCGAAAGATTGCCCGCTCATGCAGCAGAGCAGGATGGCAATTGCTACCGATCGGATAATGAATGGACTTCGCATCGTCACTCCGCGCCAACCCCGTCGAGGAACAATCCCGCTGTTCTCCTGCGCCGCTGTTTTCGGTTTTCGGCTTCCTTGAAACGCAGATTGACACCGACCTCCGGGTCCAGATAGTCACCTCCGCAAGGCGATGATTCAACGCCCGCGTGGCCTTGCGCTTATCGGATGTGCCCGTCGACTCACGAAACGGCTCGCCATTTCGATAGAACTTGATCCACCAGATATTGCTGCCTTTCTGGCGGTAGATTCTCCCCGTACCGCGTGGACGCCTCATTCCAACCTCCGAGATCCGTTGCGGGGGTGATTTGAAACGCATGCCACCGGGAATTTGGGATGTGCCGAAAACTCGTCGGGGATCGTGTGCTTGTTGTTATCAACATAGTCATCAAGATCGCGGACATCGAGGAGGAAGGGCCCTCCCTCATGATCCTGTACGACTGGAAACGTGCCTTCTTGAATGAGGCGTCGCAGTTTCCAGTCGCTCATCGAGAGATAGGTGGCCGCCTCTTTAGTGCGGATGAGACGCCTTTGCATTGTCGCTGTTGCCGTCATAATGGTTCCTCGCCATGAGTTCTCGCGTCCGCTCCCGGAATGGGGCGAACGTATCGTGGGGTCGAACGCAGATTCGGTCAAATCGGCGCAGAGTCCGTGCGGTGGCACGATGAATGAGGTTGTTTCGAGGAAGGTGTTGCGACGCGGCGGCCGTGATCAGTCGAGAGCAACAACATCCAGCCGAAGCGCAGAAGCCTTGCGCGTCGTGCAGGTCACGATTGCGGGGCGAAAGCCAAACCTTTGAGTTTGGGCATAGTTTGGGCATAGTCGAGCGTTTTCGACTATCTCATTCTTTTTTGGCCTTTGCCTAAATCCTAGATAACATGGATGTTATCTGGTGCCGGGAGGGGGAATTGAACCCCCATGACTGTGAAGTCGGCGGGTTTTGAGTCCGCTGCGTCTGCCAGTTCCGCCATCCCGGCGCGAGTGGGCACTTTCAACAGAATAAATGAAGGCCTTTGCAAAGAAAAGGAGAAGCCGACTTTGCGATTCCTCCTTCACCTATGTTCGCGGCTCAATTGGATGTGAGCGCGCTCTCCGGCATTTCCTCTTCGGCGCACTCTTCCGGTCGGCGGCGTTTCCACTGGAACTTGGTCAACAGTGAGCTCAACAGCACGTACAGCACCGGAATGAAGATCAGGTTCAAGAATGTTGAAACTACCATGCCGCCCACAATCGCCGTACCAACGGAGTTGCGGCCCTTTGCTCCAGCCCCTGTTGCAAAGTAGAGGGGCAACACACCGAGAATGAATGCAATCGAAGTCATCAGAATTGGCCGCAGCCGCAATTCCGCCGCTTCGATCGCAGCCTGGGCAATTGAGCGTCCCTGTTTCCGCAGCTGCTCTGCAAACTCAACGATCAGAATGGCATTCTTGGCTGCCAATCCAATCAGCAATAGCAGGCCAATCTGCACATATACGTCATTCGAGTATCCCCGCAACGAAATCAGTTCCAGAGCGCCCAGGACCGCCATCGGTACCGAGAGCAAAATGACGAATGGCAGCGCGAAGCTCTCATATAGAGCAGCCAAGGTGAGATACACCACAATGATTCCCAGGGTGAAGATGATGATCGCTTTGCCCTGCGACTCGACCTCTTCCAGTGCCAATCCGCTCCAGGTGTAGGCCATGCCCTGCAACTTGTTCTGTGCGAAAAGTTCTTCCATCGCCTTCAAGCCCTGGTTGGAACTGTACCCCGGAGCAGCCGAACCATCAATTTCTGCCGAACGGAACAGGTTGAAATGGCTGATCACCTGCGGTCCCGCGGTATTGCTGATGTATACCAGGTTATCCAGGGGCACCATGCCGCCGTTGCTCGAGCGCACATAGTATTGGCGCAGGTCGCTCTGCTTCATGCGGTAAGGTTGATCCGCCTGAATGTAGACGCGATATGAACGGTTGTTGAAGTCGAAATCGTTGATGTACTCCGACCCCATATAAACGCCGAGCGCATTCGTGATCTCGCTGATCGGCACGTTCATAGCCTTGGCCTTCTCGCGGTCGATCTGGATCAGGAGTTGAGGATCGTTCGCTGTATAGCTGCTGTAGAGATTTGTCAGGTCCTTACGCTGTCTGCTTGCCCCGACAATCTTTTGCGCGACAGTCGCCAGGTCCTGCAGTGTGTTCCGGCCAAGATCTTGTAGCTGAAACTCGAAGCCGCCGAAGCTGCCAATGCCCTGCACTGCCGGAGGCTCAAAGACCACGATCAACCCGCCAGGAACCCCAAACATCTTCGGCGACAGGCGCTGGACGATATCGCCGGCGCTGTGCCCTTTGCCCTTTCGCAAGTCAATTGACTTCAGCGGGACGAAAATTAATCCGTAGTTTGGAGCACTGCCACCGGACAAGCTGAATCCGGGTACCGCGAACGTACCGAATACATCAGGATCTTGCAGGATAACTTGTTCCGCCCGATGCGAAACTTCCGTCGTGTAGTTCAATGAAGCGCCAGGAGGTGTTTGTACCACGCATATTAGATAGTTCTGATCTTCCTGCGGAATGAATCCGGTCGGCACGTGGTTGTACATGAAATACGTGGTCGCAAGTCCGGCAAAGAAGACCAGCAGCAGCAGATAACGTAGTTTCAGGGCCACGTGAATGACCTTCGCATACGTCCTGCCAAGCCAAAGGATGGTGGAATCTACACCGCGTGCAAAGGCCGCATAGCCGCGTGTAAGGAACTTGATCCGTGTCCAGTCCAGTACTTTGTACTTCTCCTCCTCGCCACGCAGGAAGAGAGCCGCGAGCGCAGGCGAAAGCGTCAGCGCATTAAACGCTGAAATGGCGATTGAGAAAGCGATCGTCATCGCGAATTGCTTGTAAAGGATGCCGGTCGTTCCTGGGAAAAATGAAACTGGTATGAACACCGAGATCAGCACAAGAGAGGTTGCGACAACCGCACTGGTGACTTCTCTCATCGCATCGGACGTTGCTTTATGCGGGTCGCAATGTTCCAGAGCAATATGCCGTTGTACGTTCTCAATCACGACGATAGCGTCGTCAACGACAAGACCCGTAGCCAGAATGATGCCGAACAATGTCAGCGAATTGATCGAGAAGCCAAACGCTTTGATGAACGCGAATGTTCCGATGAGCGATACGGGGATCGTAATTGCGGGAATTACTGTCGCGCGCCAGTCGAGCAGAAAGAGGAAGATGACGGCAATAACGATCAGAATTGCCTCTTCCAGCGTCGAAATGACTTCCTTGATTGAATCGCCTACAACAGTTGTCGTATCAAAAGCCACGACGTATTTGATTCCGGGCGGGAACGATTTCGCCAGTTCAGCCAGTTGCGCCTTTGCGGCCTTGTCCACATCAAGGGCATTGGCATCTGAAAGCTGTTGTACGCCGACGCCGATCGCTTGATGTCCGCTGTACTCCAGGTTCGTGTCGTACGATTCCGCGCCAAGTTCCGCATGGCCGACATCCTTTACCTGGATCAGCCCGTTCGGCGTATTCTTCAAAATGATTTTTTCGAATTCCCGCGGGTCACTCAGACGGCCGATGACGCGCAGAGTGATCTGAAAATCCTGCGTTGCTGGAGCAGGTGGACGACCCAGCTGTCCGGAAGGAATTTCGATGTTTTGCTCTTGAATGGCGTTGATTACGTCTGTCGCCGTCAAGCTACGGGCAGCCAGCTTCGTCGGATCGAGCCAAAGGCGCATCGCATATTTGCGCTCGCCAAAGATGACCACATCGCCTACGCCTTTGATTCTCTTGAGCGGGTCCTTTACATAAACATCTAGATAATTCGAGATGTACTGATTTGACACACTTCCATCTGGCGAAAAGAAACCAGCCGCAAAAACGAAGTTGGAGTTGGCCTTCGAAATCGTGATTCCGGTATTTTTGATTTCCTGCGGTAAGCGGCCCTGTGCGGTAGACACGCGGTTTTGTACGTCGACCGCGGCAATGTCCTTGTTGTATCCAGTAGTAAAGAAAACCCTGATGCTGCTGGTGCCATCATTTGAACTGGTTGAGGTCATGTAGTGCATACCTTCAACGCCGTTAATCTGCTGCTCCAGCGGAATCGTAACTGCCGATTCAACCACCTGTGCGTTGGCGCCGACGTAGTTGCTCGTGACGTCAACTTCCGGCGGAGCCAACTCCGGATACAGCGAAATCGGCAATGTGGGAATGACGGCCGCGCCGGCAAGAATTATCAGCAGTGCGCAGACCGTTGCAAATACGGGACGGTGAATGAAGAAATCTACCACGCGAAAATCCTTTCGCTACCGGGCCGCCGGCCCCAACCTTGTGACGCTGAACTCAGGCGCAGCTGAATGATCTGCGAACGTCCACCCCTGCAATCCCCCATCGCGATCAACCCAAGGGTTGTACCGGAGCGCCATCCACCAGAAACTGTGTACCGGAAATAATGACCTTATCTCCATTATTCAGGCCGGCCTCAACGGCATAATCGTTGCCGATGGTGTCACCGAGGGTTACAGCCCGTTGTTTGGCGACATACTTTCCGTTCTCGTTTTGCGCGACGTACACGAACGCCTGGCCGCCAAGCCGCGTAACGGCCAGTACCGGCACCACAGGCATGGGGCTGACTTTCCAGATGACGCGCGCTTTGACCAGCTGCGCCGTTCGAACTCTTGCCTGCTCTGATCGTACCGGAGCCTTGGCCAGGATGCCCTGAAGCTGGTTATCCACCTGGGGGGAAACGAAATCGATAGCGGTGTGCTCGATGAGCTGCTCGTTGTTGTCGAGAATGTCCACGGCGAGTCCGCTGCGGACTTGGGCTGCCCGCTCGGTGGGAATGTAAATATAGGCTTCGAGGTCCTTGTTTTCATCCACTGTCGTGAGCAGCGTTGTGGCAGAGACGTAGTCTCCCTGACGGGGTGGGATGTCGCCCACGATGCCATCAAACGGTGCGCGGATTTTGTAGTAGTCGAGTTGTTTTTCCTGAGACACCCGCGACGCAACTGCGGCTTCGTAGTCCGCCTTAGAGTTGGCGTACGACTGCTCCGCCTGATCCAGCGTGTCGCGGCTGGTCACACCGCCCTCAAAGAGTTTTCTCTGTCTTTCCACTTCGGTCTGGTTATATTGATAGACCGCGAGCTTCTGCTTCTCGGTCGCCACCTGTGACAAAACGGTGGCTTCCTGTTTCGCCGGATCGATCACCATCAGGAGTTGACCCTGTCTCACGTGATCGCCGGAGTGGACAAGGATCTGGGTCAGATTGCCGTCCACTTGCGGGTTCAGCGTAGCCGATCGCCGCGACTTGATGGTGGCGACATATTCGTCAGACTGCGCAACTGGAGCAGCAGCAACCTGCATAGTCTGGACGGGGAGCGCCTGCGGCGCCGCGGCAGCCGGAACCACCTTTTGACACGCAATCAGGCCCAGACCTGGGAGCAGGGAAATAGAACTCAACGTCAAAAGGTATAGCCGGTTTCTCAAGGGATGATCCTCAACATTACAATTTCGTTTTTTGCCGTGCACTTATTCGTTGCGCCAAACACCGTCAGGCGACGCGATTCGCAATCTCCCCGCCCGATCTCCCGGGAGCCTCGCAGGGGCGACTGCTAACCAGTTTCACTTTAGGACTCTCTCTCTTTGGACTCAAAGGGTAAGCGCCCGTCACGACCGTTGGAAATTGGATTCACTTGATCCGCAGAGGCTTCACGAAATGTTCGCCGATGCTCGGATTCGAAGAAGCGAAGAATTGGTAAATCGTCAGGAAACCGGACACCATTACCTGACCAGGAAAGTGCTCGAGGCTATTAAATACGAGAGGGATCCGGAATTTGTTCAGATTCACCAAAGTCGAGGTCGATTTCTGTCCTCAAGGCTTACCGGGGATGGTGCCTGCCAGGGGTCGAGCTTGCGGCAGCAGGGCAATGGGCGGACAGCCCGCAGCGCTGAAGTGTGTTTTGACACCCCAGATGGCAATTGATACATTCGAAGTTAGCGTTTCTCCATTGTTGATGCGCTCCCAGCGCGTTCAAAACGTCCCCGTCGTCTAGCCCGGCCTAGGACACCGCCCTTTCACGGCGATAACACGGGTTCAAATCCCGTCGGGGACGCCAATTAATTCAACAACATAGGACGTAGTGGGGATTCAGTCTCCGGAAGTGGGGACTCTACGGGGACTAACTGAGTGCTGTTTTGACCAGTATTGACGGGCATTACACCCTCGAAAACACGGTCCAATTTGCTCACCGCGCTCCCCATATATTCCGGCGATAAATGCGCGTATCTCACCGTCATCCGAGGGGTCAGATGACCGAGCGCTTCGCCAATCGTGTGCAGCTTCACGCCTTCCATTGCGAGCCACGACGCGTGTGTGTGGCGCAGCGAGTGGTACGACGCATCCTGAATGCCGACTGCTGCAAACAGGCGCTTCGTGTAGACGCTTAACTTCTGTCCGTCGACGTCCGGCAACACGGGAGCAGCCGGCGCGCCTTGCGGCAAGCTGGCGAGTACCTGTGCAGCCAAGTCGTTCAATACAAGCACCCGCATGCGACCGTTCTTCGTCTCGCGAAGGTACACGCGGCGCCCTGGAAGATCCACGTCAAGCCACCGCAGGCTGAGAAGTTCGCCGCGGCGCATTCCGGTGAATGCCGCCAGCGCGATCGGCGCGCGCATCCACTGCGGTGCAGCCTCGAGCGCAGCCTTGAGCTCTGTCGGCGTGAGATAGCGTGTGCGACCCTCAGGCAGCTTTGGCAATTTCACTCCGGCCGCGCGGTTCTCGGACAGCAACTCCCACTCTGTAACCGCCAGATTGAGTGCGTGTTGAATCACCGCGACTTCTTTGCGGATCGTCCCTGGCGCTACCTCTTCGGCGCGCTGGGCGATGTACTCAGTGATCGTCGCACGCTTGATGTCCTTTGCTCTTCCCGGCAGCCGAGCGACGATTGACTCCAGCATCCCTTCCAATCGGCTGTAGGTCGAAGCCCGCACATGCGTCCGCTGGTAGCGCAGGTACTTCGCCATTAAATCCTTTGTGCTGATGCCGTCGTCCGGCTTAATGCCGAGCTCACGCTCTTTCTGGACGCGGGCTTTGATCAGATGCAGGGCGGCCATCGCCTGTGGGCGTGTGTGCGCGACCAGCTTTTCCTTGCGGCGGATTCCATCTCGATCGATGAAGGATGCCCACCAGCCGGACCGGTCCTTCCGTTGAAACACTCCGTCACGTTGTTTAGCGCGCGCCATGTAGCCTCCTTGTTCTTGCCCATGTTGGGGCCTGAATATCACCTGTACTAAGCCATCGACCGAGAGAAGAGACCGTGAAACGATCGCGGGGTGGCAATGATTTCGAGGCAGCAGCAATGACCGCCTCTTTCCATTTCCGGGGGCGCTTTTTCTCGGGAAGGTTCTCGAGGGCGGCAATTGCTTTCAGAGTGGCATCTATCTTCACTTGCCGCTTTTTCTCGTACCGTCGCTTTGATTTGGGTGTGTTGTATATCTTCGCGCGACACTTCCGAGAGCATCGTGGCTCTTGCGCAGTACTCCGCGGATCACGTAGGAAGTACTTTCCGCACACACACAAACTGAGGCGCTTCGACCATGTCGAGGCGACCATTAGAAGCAAAAGCATGCGCCCTTCATGCGCAGCACTCAACTTGAGATTGCGGGAAGCCCGGGTGGGAATGACCAACGCCGCAGGGACACCTGCTCCCCTGAGAAACGAGACGATCTCAAGCCGTGGTTTCGCTAGAAACTCCTGAACACGCTCTTTGATTTCGAGCACTCTATCGAGATCCATCTCAGCCCTTACCCAAAGCTCCGCATATCGCCGGATGGCGTCCCGCAGGCTCTCCGCTGCTGCTTCTTCTTCGGCCGAGGCTACGATGGCGCCAAGATCTTCTCTCATGGCTCTGACCCTGGCCTGCTTGAGCGCCCACTCTCGATGTGCGTTGCCGTTAAGGTAGGCCAGCAGTTCGTCAGGATTTGAACCGAGCAGAAATGTGTTGCGGGGACCTTTAATCCGCGGTGCGCGCTGTATTCTCTCGTGCACTTTTTATACCTACCTGTGATTGCGAATCAAGGGTAGCATAAGTGTGACAAGCTATGCAAGCGCAGCTACTCTCAGTATTACAGGGGGTAGATGATGTCAACGGTGCTCAACATCCCGCCAGTGCTCAGCGCGGGAATGAAGCGGAAATACCTGAGTGTTGCGGAAGCGGAAGAGATCACGGGGCTTTCGCGATGGACCTGGCGTCGCATGGCCTATGACGGCCGGGTGGAAAGCGTGAAGTGCTCCACGCGCCTGCTCATCCCTGTCGCAGAAATTGAGCGGGTGATGGCGGAAGGTACGCGGCCGCGTGCAGTAGAGGTTGCGTAGTATGACCGCGGTCTGTTGCAGGCGGCAAAACAACGATAGCTGCAGTTCAACTCCGAGCTGGGGGTGCCGACCAGCCAGACTACGGAGAATTTATGGGGATCAAGACAAGGAAGCCCAGCCCGCGATCAGGCGAGCCAGGCGATGGAGTTCAAAACTCCGTCAAGCATCACACCGATTGCGGGCGAGCGCAAGAACTTCTTGAGATCGCCTCGAGAATGCGGGCCAAAGTAAAGGCTGCAACCCATTTCAACCAACAAGTGCAACTCGCCCAGGCGGCGCTTATCGCTGAGCGCGAACTCAGGCGACACCACAGTGCATGCCCGACGTGCCTCGCCGCGGAAGCTCAGGTGGCCGCATGACACCCTCCTGCACTTTCCCCGCGCGTGAGTTGCGCACATTTAGGAGCGCCCTCGTCGCAGAGATCACCCGATTCGAGGAGTCTGGCGTCGCCGAATGGCCTGTTCAGCTCTACGCTGAGCAGCTGCTCCTGATCCATCAGTTGCGCCTTTCGCATGAAGCGCTCACAAACTGCCGGTGTTGGTATGGGCCCACGGCGCGGCCGACGGAGGGCGCGTAGATGGGTCGTATCCGGACAATCAAGCCTGAGTTTTTCCGCCACGAGGACCTGTACGAATTGGAGAAAGCTACCAAACTTCCGATTCGCCTGGCCTACGCCGGTTTGTGGACCTGCTGCGATCGTGAAGGTAGGTTCAAATGGCGTCCGCGGTCTCTAAAAGTTGAGGTTCTCCCATACGATGAGTGCGACTTCGCACGCGTGCTCGACGCGTTGACCTCGCGTGGTTTCATCGTCAAATATCGCGTGGCCGACGAGGACTATGGATGCGTTCCGTCCTTTCTCGCGCATCAGTTCATCAATAATCGCGAAGCTCCGAGCACTATCCCTGATCCTTCATTAAATGAACAGGTTGACGCGTCGGTGACGGGTGAACCACGCGTGCTCGACGCGAGAGGCACGGATGTAGTTAAGGAAGGGAAAGGAAAGGAAGGAGAATCACGCGTCCCGGACGCGCTACCAGAATGGCTTCCGATTGATCCTTGGAATGCCTTTGTGGAAATGCGGAAGAAGATGCGCGGCGCTCCCTGGACAGCGCGAGCGGAGAAACTGACCCTCAACGAACTCGATCGGCTTAGGCAAGCTGGCCATTCGCCGGCGGCCGTGCTAGATCAGTCCGTTCAGCGAGGCTATCGCGGTGTGTTTGAAGTGAAAGGCGACAGCAGGGCAACGACCGGCAACAATGGCAAGCCCAGCAGTTATCGTGACGCCGCGTCTCTCTACGAAGGTCCTGAGTACTCGGCAGAACGGAGGCCGGCATGAGCCGTTCATCGTACCTTCCCGACATCGCCTTCGAACGTGGCTTACCTGCCTCCGTCGATGCCGAGCGCTCGATCCTCGGTGCCATCTTGCTTGACGACTCTGCTTACAACGAGGCGGCTGAAGAGCTCGTCGCTGCCGACTTTGCGCTCGAGTCGCATCAGCGCATCTTCGCCCGCATTGGCGAACTCGCGGCCGCAGGCCGCGCTGTGGATACCGTGACACTCGCTGAAGAGCTGACCAAGCGCAAGGAGGTTGAATCGATCGGCGGCGTCGCTTATCTCTCAGACCTGACCTACGGTCTGCCGCGTCGCCTTTCCATCGAGGAGTACGTCCGCATCGTCAAGGACAAGTCATTGCTGCGGCAGCTGATCAACATCTGTTCGACATCGATCACACGCGCCGCCGACCAGAGCGAAGAAGCGCTTGAGATTTTGAACGCCGTCGAGAGCGAGATGCTTGAACTCCGCAGTGGAACAGCCGGTCAGCGCGACACCGGGATCACTGAGGCGATTATTCCGCTTCTCAATCGCCTCCACCAGGAGCGCACGCGCACCGGGGATCTGCTGGGTTTGCCGACAGGTATTCCGTCTCTTGATCTGGCGACGCGCGGCTTACAGCCAGGCGAGCTCACGCAGATCGGCGCGCGATCTGGAGTTGGGAAATCGGCTGCGATGGTTCAGGCTGCGAGCGAGAATTGCCGCCAGGGAACACCGGTTTTGCTCTTCTCCCTGGAAATGACGCGCGAGCAAGTCCTCCGGCGCATCTTCTCCGCGGTTTCCGGGGTTCCATTCCCGCGCGTGCGTGATCCAAAGTGGGCCAGTGATGCCGATATGCAAGCTTTGCGATATGCGGCTGACAAAGTATCCGACTGGCCGCTCCACATAGTCGACACCTCCGCAATCAGGATTGAGAAGCTCGTCGCCAGTGCTCGGCTCGCGATCCGCCGTGACGGGGTCAAGCTGGTCTGCGTGGATTACGCGCAGATCGTTAGCGCCGACGGTCGCGATGAGCGCCTGCGAGTTGCCGCCGTCTCTCGCGGGCTGACCCGGCTGGCAAAGGATGAAGGTGTGGCAGTGCTCGTCCTGTCGCAGCTTTCGCGCGCTGATCGAGCGAATGCGAATCGCCGGCCCACGATGAGTGACCTGCGTGAAAGTTCGCAGCTCGAAAACGATGCTCACGTCATCGCGTTGCTTCACCGCCCATGGGACGACGAGGAGGGCAGGCTCTCATCTGACGCAGAACTGATCATCGCGAAACAGAGGTCGGGCGAGACCGGAGTGTTTCCTCTTACGTTGGACCGCCGGACGCTGACGTTTCACGACGCGATCCGGTCGGAACAGAGACCAGAAGCGGAGTTACAACGATGCAGAGCTTGATGCGCGGGCCCCAGACTACTAAACGCTTTTCAACCAAGGAGAAAAACAGCATGACCGAAAAAGTAACCATCAACGGAACAGATTATGTGCTCGAATCGATCAACTTCGACCAGTGGGAACAGGGCCTGTTCGACAGCAAGGGAGAGATGCTGCCCCGCGCGCGGACCGGTTTCTTCGTGGCTTCGAGCCTGGCCAATGCAAATGAGCCCTCGAATCCAAAATATGAAACCATCCCGGCCGGGCACATCCCCAAACTGCTCCAAGTCGTACTGAAGCTTTCGGATCTCGAGAGCAAAAGCGAGGGGGAAGCGCCAGCGACGGAGGGCCAGGGATAACGCCCGGTTACATCCGCGGGCTCGTCATCACCGCGACGGGCTGGACCGGGGCTGAGCTCGGGCGCACACCTCTTCCTGAGGTGTGGTCGCTGCTCCGCTACTGGCGAGAATTTCCGCCGGCACACATTTTGCTGAGAGGCTTCGTTGGCTGGAAGGGCGCAGAGGAAGAGGATGGCGAGTTACAGATGCCACCTGAAATGAGCAGCGCACCGTTGAATAGCAACTTGCCCGCCGCTGTGCGGTGGGACATCGAAGAAATGAGAAAGGCTAAAAGGTAACAACCATGACAACAAATCTCCACGACGCTGCGATAGCGGCTCTTCGGGCCATCACAGAGTTAAACCGCCGAGCTGACGAGGCCGTGCGGGAAGTGACGCGCCAGGCGCAGGTCGCTGAGGAACAGGCTCGGGCAGCTTCAAGCCAGCTACAGAAAGCCTGGGCGATGGCAGAGCAGGCGCAGCGGATCTACGTGTTGCCAAAACTCAACATTCCCGAGGTGTACCTTGCCTCCTGACGGAACGCTTCAAGTTGGAACGCAGGTAAATCTCGGAGGTCTCCGCGCTGGATTCGCTGAGGCTGAGGCAGCTGTCAAGCAGGCCTCTGCGAATATGGCGGCAGCACAGGCGCAGTTTGGCAGCGCCGCTGAGCGGGGCAACGCGCAGGCAGCGGCGGCGCTGAAGCTTTACCAGACGGAGCTTCAATCGGCGCAGTCGGCGCTGAACGGTTTCGCCGCAACCGAGGAACGCGAAACTCAGGTTCTCCGGAGCAACATCTCAGCGCGCATGGCGGCGAGTGCTGAGCTTCGAGTTCTCGAAGGCAACCTGATGGGCTCGACGCGCGCCGCGGCCGCGTTCATCTCCACGATTCCCGGTGTAGGCGCGGCGTTGCAAGTGGCCTTTCCACTGTTTGGGGCGTTGGCGCTCATCGAAGTCCTCGTCACGATGGGCGAGAAGATCGCGAAACTGGCCGACGACTTTGACGGCCTGCGCAAGATCAGCGACGAAGCCTTCAAAGAGATGGCGAAGTCTGAGCAGGAATTGATCACCCTCACAGAGGAACACGCGCGGATCACTCGCGGTCTCCAAGTGGCTCAGGCAGAACTGGCCAGCGGGAGGGCCGGCCGCAGCGCAGCTGGTGCGGCCGCCGGTGACGCGTTCGATGTAAGCGTTGCAACCAATAACCTCAAGATCCTCGAAGGACAGATCAAAGCCACGCAGGCGACATACGACGACCTGTTGGAGCGTTCAAAAGAGACCAAAACTGAATTGACCCCTTTGGGTGGCGTCTTCGGCGGTCCGGCAGGAGGAGTAACTACAGCACCTACTGAAGAGGCTAAGACGGCCGCCACGCAACTCGGCAAAGTTTATACGGACTTGGCAGTCCAGCAACAGCAGGCGGAAAACCTCCGCGGCGTAATAGCCGAGAAGCAGACGGAGATGACTCTCCGTCAGAAGGAGGGCCAGGAGGACCTGGGACGCGCTTCTGAAGAGGCCGCGCGCAAGTGGCAGACGCTCCTCAGTCAGGTTCAGAAAAGCAGCGAAGAGGTCGCTCGCACTACGCGCGAAATCTCCAATCAGCAAATCGAATACTGGTCCCGTCTAAAGCAGGAATCCGACCTCGCAAACGATCCCTCTTCGATTCAGCTGATCAGCAAGGAGAGCCGCGACCAGCTAGAGGTCCTGAAGCAGCAGACCGAGCAGTACCGGCTGCAGGCAGATGCCAAGATCAAGGCCGCGAGCGAAACCTACCGTGGAGTTGAGCAGCGCACTCAGACGCAGGTCCAGACTGGAGCGCTTTCTCCACTTAGCCGGATCTCTATCCTGCAGCAGGCGGCGGCTCAGGAATACGCCGCACAGCTCGATGCGATTCAGAAGAAAGAGGCCCTCGACGCTGGCTACCTCCAGAAATATCAGGAGGACATAAATCAGGAAGCGGCGATCTCTCAGGCCTACTACCAAAAGCAGGCGCAACTCGCGCGGCAGGCTCAGCAACAGATTGCTCAGCCATGGGTCCAAGCTGCAAGCCAGGTAGAGAACGCCTGGATCGGGGCATTCAACAAGATCCTCGTCGGCGGCCAGCAGTCCTGGCATGCACTGAGGGATGCGGGTCAGCAGATGACTCTGGCGCTCATCGACGACGCCGAGAGATGGCTCTTAAAGAAGCTTGAGACCTATGCGATAGACAAGATCGAAGCGATCATTTCGGCGCGCACAACGCAGACCTCGATCGCCGCCTCGAATGTGGCCACAGCAGAGAGTTATGCCGCCGTCGCTGCGACTGCCGCCGCCGCATCGGTAGCTGGCATTCCGTTGGTTGGGCCGGGGCTAGCTGTTGCCGCCGCCTCTGCCATGGAAGCATCGCTTCAAGGCTTCGCCGCTATGGCGGCCTTCGACCGGGGCACCAGCTACATTCCGCGTGATGGCATGGCCATGCTGCACAAAGGTGAGGCCGTTCTTCCTCCGCCGCAGACGCAAGCGCTCTTGAGTGCTCTCTCGGGAAGTGGGAGCCAGTCAGGGCAAGCCAAGCCAGGCATTCGGGACATCAACTTCACGGCGAATTATCACCAGGCTGGGGCACGGTCGAACTTGTCTAGGCGCGATTTTTATAACCTATTGCGACGCTCAAATCTGGTGACCTGAAGCGCCAACCGCCCGCGGTGCCGACAACCTCAACGAAGTTCAACTGAAGGAGAAAACCACATGGATGCCCAGCAACTCGAAGCACTCAAGAAAGCCCACAAAACGTTAGGGAACTGCCTCGATGGCTCCTGCGATCACCACGGCGTCGGCAAGTGCATGGCGCAGATCAAATCAGCTCACTCAACCATGGGTGGCATCATCGGCTCCGAGGAGGCAGACGCGACCGAGAATGAAAAATATGCGGCGATCTCCGCGAACGACCCCGGCCTGATTCAGAAGACCGTCCGAGCGATCTACTCGGCCAGCCCCGTCTGCGTCGACTAACCACCGCGAGGTGCCCGCGCGGCAGCTCAATTTCACACCAGGACAAGGAGCAACAGATGGCGACAGCAACGCAACCGGCCGCAATTCCGCAGATCGATCCCAAGCTCGAGCAGGCGTATGCCCGGGCCCAGGCCGAATTCAACAAAGTTCAGAGCGAACTGCAGGCCACAGAGAGGGAGCTCGCGAGCGCGACGGCGCAATTCAACGAAGAATGCAAGTTGCAGGCTCTGGGCAAATCAGCTGATCCGGCAAAATATCGCGACAAAATAGACCGGATCGAGCAGAAGATTGTCGGCCTGAAGGCGATCGTCGCGGAGCGCCAGGCTGAATTCAATTCGGCCGCCAGCGAACGGAGAGAGGCCTACGCAGAACTGAGTCAGGAAAGCGAACGGCAACGATTCAGGGATCTCCGTAAGGCGCTCAAGGATGCGCAGGATGCCGTCACCGCCGCTTGGACAGCAGTAAGACGAGCCCAGGAGGAGGAGCGGCGCGCAGGTAACGCTCTGAGCGTCGCGCTTCGCGGAAATCCCGCGGCCGGTAACTGGACATAAAGCGAGACACGCTCAAACGGTGCCGCAACCGATAACGCACAGACCAGGAGATCACCATGGCAACAGTCACACACATCGACGCCGCAGCCGAGATCAAAGCCGATCAGGCAACCATCGCGCAGTTCATCGCGGAAAGAGACAAGCTGGTCGCGTTGCGCGAAGACCTGCGCTCTGAGGAAGACGCGATCGAGAACAACAGCGATCGCTATGCAGAAGCGACGCGCGCGTTCGCAGCCGGCGGCGACGCGGATCCGGCCGCCATCCTTGCCGACTCTGACCGCCGCCGGCATCGCATCGCTGGCCTGAAGACGCTGATCACCGAGCAAGAGCAGATCGTCGAGGCCTTGCAGGAGTCGAACCGGGCCGCGACAAATCGTGAAGTGGCTCGGAGGCACGCCGAACACTTGGTCAATCTCGACAAGGCGATTGATGCTGCCGCGGCTAAAACGAACGACGCGCAGCAACAGCTCGATGTGCACACCGCCGAGTTGCGCAAGCTACGCCTCGATCGCGAGGAAGTTCTCAGGAGCCGCCAGCACGACATCTACAGGGACTTGCGGCGCGCAAATCAGTAACGGCGTTGGTCCGAACAGGTTCCGCTTGCCAGGCCTAGTCACCCTGGCTGGCCTCCTTAACCGGTTCGGGCCATCGACGGAGTGAGTCTGGGCCTTTCTCCTCCAGCTCGCTCCACTACGAAGGAGGGGTGCGTTTCGGAGGGCGATACCTGGTGCGCCCTGCATCCCTTCTTCACTTTTCTCAGGATTGAGGCGAGATGGCAAAAGCCTGCAGAGTGTGCACGGACAGACGGCGGGAAGAGATCGACCGCGAACTGGCAAGCGGGCGCTCGGTGCCGCAGATCTCGCAGGAGTTCGGACTCCCAGAATCGAATCTCTATCGGCACCGCAAAGATCACATGACGCTGACCAGGTCAATTACTGAGTCGCGGCCGGCCGGGGTCCTCGCAACCGTGGAGCACCTGCAGATCCTCGATCAGCAGTTGGGCGAGGTACAGGCCATGGCCATAAGGCGGGGGCACACCCAAGCCTGTGTAGCGGCTCTCAGCCAGCGGATCAGGATTGCAACGGAAATCTCGGCGCTGCGTGATGAGATCAAGCCCAAGGAAAAGCGGGTCGTACACATCCACCTCGACAAGGAACAGGCGGAACGCATCGCCAGGTCCTACACACGGCACCAGGAACTCTCGGAAGGCACGCTGATCGATGGCAAAATCCAGTAAGGACTACAACGAAGTTCTCGGCCTTGCCCGCAGAAGCCTCAGCGGATACGCACCGTTGATCTATCCGCGCTTCGAGGTGGCCTGGCACCATTCAAAGCTCATATCGAAGCTGGAGGCCGTAGAGCGGGGCGAACTGAAACGCCTGATGGTGTTCATGCCGCCGCGGCACGGCAAGAGCCTGCTTTCGACGCAGATCTTTCCGGCCTGGTACCTCGGTCGCAATCCTGACCGGTCCATCATCACCGCGACATACAGCCAGGACCTTTCCGATGACTTCGGCCGCAACGTGCGCAACTTCGTCAACGATCCCTACACAGCGGCGGTCTTTCCCGAGCTCAAGATCTCGGAAGATTCGAACTCCATGAAGCGGTTCACGACTGCCGGCGGCGGCGCCTACTACGCGGTCGGCCGCGGCGCCGCCATTACCGGCCGTGGTGCCCACCTTCTGCTGATCGACGATCCGATCAAGGACATGGAGGAAGCGCGCAGCGAGAACGTCAGGCGCACGCTTCACGACTGGTACTCGAGCGTTGCCTTCACCCGTCTGCAGCCCGGGGGTGCCGTCGTCATCATCCAGACGCGCTGGCACCACGACGATCTCTCAGGCTGGCTGCTCCGAGAGCATCCGGAGGAAAACTGGGAGGTGCTCAACCTGCCGGCGATCGCTGAGGCAGATGGAGACGGCCGCAAAGAGGGCGAAGCGCTCTGGCCTGAGCAATATCCCGTCAAGACGCTGGAAGGCATCAGGACGGGCATCGGGGGCGCAACCTGGGCGGCTCTCTATCAGCAGCGGCCTACGGCGGCAGAAGGCGAAGTCTTCAAGCGGGAATGGTGGCAGCGCTACTCCGAGCTTCCGCAGCTCCGGCGCATCGTCCAGAGTTGGGACACCGCATTTAAGACCGGCTCAGAAAACGACTACAGCGTGTGCACGACCTGGGGAGAGACGAAGACGGGATATTACCTGCTCCACGCATGGCGCGGGCGGGTCGAGTTCCCACAGCTCAAGCGGCAAGTCGGGGCTCTGGCCGAAGAGTGGAAGCCAGCGGCAATCCTCGTGGAGGACAAGGCATCGGGTCAAAGCCTGATTCAGGAGCTCAAGCAGGGCACTCGCTTCCCGATTCTGCCGATCAAGGTCGACAAGGACAAGCTCGCGCGTGCATACTCGGCGAGCCCGTTGGTCGAAGCCGGAAAAGTCTTCCTTCCTGCCTCCGCATCATGGCTGACCGATTTTGCTCTACGAGCTTTGCGTCTTTCCGGCTGGCGCACACGACGATTCGGTCGACTCGGTCACCCAAGCCTTGAACTGGATGGCGCGTCAGGGGTGCGATGGCCTGCTCGACTATTACGCGGAGGAGGCTGAGAAAGTGATGGAAGCAATGAAGCCTCCGCCCGCGCCTCCAAAGCCGCGGGTCTGGTCTGAGCAGATCCGCACGATCGGCATGGGCATTCCCTGTGCCGCCTCTTCTGAAGAGCTCGATGCGTGGATTGAGTTCCTCGAAGGAATGGACGATACAGAGCGCCTGGAGTTCGCCAGGACGCAGCGGACGGAGATGGCCAGTGGGATGGTCCAATGAGCTGCGCTGGACGCATGCGGAGGCTGTGCGACGGTCGCACAGGGGAATCCCCCAACGCCTGGCCTGCCGCTACAAGCTTGTTAGGCGGTCTCGTCACGGAGTCCTCGAGCGCTATCTCTTGGCTTGGTTAGGCTGGTACCCGTGGGAATGCCCGAATTGCGGCCTGACGTTCTACATTCACCGCCGGAAGATCCGGCATCTGGAATAAAAAAGGGGGCGCCCCCGGGCGCCCCAAGTCCAAGACTTACGTTTGGTGGGTCAAACACGCTTTATATGCACAAGTCGCGGTCTCCCGGTCGCAGTTCATTTGCATCTCAAACGACATGAGATGGCCGCCGCTAACGATGAAAACGGGTTCGCTGTTCCTGCTCTTCGTTGCGGCCGTCCTGTTTCTGGTCTACCTAATGGTTGCTGCCCTGTTTCATGCGCGCCCCACTGAGCGCATTCACATTGATCGGCCGCCGGCCAGTAGTAGCCAGTAGTCCTTTTCGTCCATCGCTGGTTCACCGCGGCCGGAAGCCGAGCACGTTCGAAGGCGCAGCAGGCGCAGGAGATGGTTGTGATGTCTGCACGATCAAGGCATCCCTCAGTTGCTCAGCCGTCACACCGCACTGGTCCTGCAGAGTGCGCAGCATTTGTCCGATGAGGGCGGCCGGACCGGCGGGTGCAGCAGGCGGGGGCGGCGCGTATCGGGCCGGGGGTTGGCTGTAGGCGAAACCACCCTGACCCTGAATGCCTAGACCTCCGTTGTACCGCTGAGCCATCCGCACCGAATCGACCTGTGTCTGATCAGAAATGTGCGTGTAGTGATCTGTCATCTTGGGCGAGATATGGCCGGCCCGCTTCATGATCGTGGGGATCGGCACACCACCTTCGGCCAATCGAGTAATCGCCGTATGCCTGCAGTCGTACTGGCGGAACCAGGTCAACTTCGAGGCCAGGCGCACTTCATACCAGAGCTTTTTAAGCCCAGCGACAGTCATAGGACGATCGGGCAGCGCCTGTTTCGCACGCGTTATTTTCAGAGGGAACAAGTAATGCTGTGGCTGGCGAGATCCCATTTCCTGCGCCCTGCTAATCAAGCACTCGAGCGCCCACATCGCATCTTCTGACGCGACCGGAATCAGACGGTGCCGGTGAGCATTCTTCGCACCTTCGACGGGGACCGTGATCATTCGCTGCTGTAAATTGATGTCGCATAGCCGAAGGGCCCTGATCTCATTCGTGCTCATGCAGGTATCGAAGGCCAAGATGGAGTACCAGTGAATCACGCTCCATCGGGGCGAGCTGCGTGCCACATTTAGCCAGTGCCTCTGTTCTTCCGGGCGAAGCGCTCTCTGGATCTCTGGAATTTCCTCGATCAACGGCTCATATAGTTGAGCCTGCTCGTCTGTCCAGATGCGGGCCTTTTTCAGGATACGGATAAGTAGACTGAGTTCTTGATTGACCTGCTGAGCCTTCACAGGGCATGGCCCAGGTTCCTCATGCGGCCGCCGCCTCCGAATGAACGGTTCAGCGCCCGCGATGCGCAAGCGTTGGTATTTGGTGAAGTGGTCCAGCCGGATGTCACATAGCCGCGTTTCCCCGAAGAACAGATTCAACGCTCCCAGTTCATTGCGGTAGCTCATCTCGGTGTTCTTTCGTATGTAGCCTCTGGCGCGTTTGCCGGTGGCCGTGAACATGACCCGGGATTCGATCCACAATCTGCCGGCCTCTTCGAACTTTGTTCCAGGCGTGATCGCGTGGTCCTTTTCGTCGATCCAGCTGAGTCTTCTTCCGGGCGCGGGCGTATTGGCAGGGGTGATGCTCAAAGTGGAGAGCATCTGCAGGTTGGCTGGTAAGTCTTGAGGATGGACGGGCGGAATGCTACCGTTCGGTGTAGCCATGTTGCCTCCTTCATAGGCGATTTGGTTAGCGTCAGGCCGGTGCTAGTAACACCTGTCTGACGCGCTTAAATATCATCCTTTCGAGCTAATCCTGTCAAGAGCCCTCTGCGGGATACTCTGCAACGATCGAAGCGGCCTCCTCGCGCGTGAGTTCGTGCCTGTCCGCCGCTTTCCGCCATTTTGAAAGCATTCGGCGATACGCAGGCATCATCTCGCGGTGTGAATCGTAGTCATCGGGCTTTAACTTCGCCCAAATGCGCACACACTCGATCAGATCTCGCGCATAAGACATGTGCCGGGCCTCAGCCTTCCCATCAAAGCCCATGAACCGTGGCGCCGGAATCGGTCCGCGATCAAGCGCACGAAACATGATGAGTACGTCTCGGACCTCGTCCAGGTAGGCCAACTCATCGAAACCGCAGTTTGCACATTTCGCCATGCCGAAATTGTCGCATGGCGAGTTCGACCTGAGCGGCAATTTCGAACGCCGCAACTTGCCCGCATAAAGCGTGTTTGTCATTCCAACGTAAGTTCTCGGACTTTGGGCGCTCGATTCCTGAGCGCCCTTTTCTTGCGCGTGAGTGTGCCTGTCCCCTGAACTATTCACGGCTAGGATTCGATTTGAGACGTCGGAAGCACGCAAGTGACTTCTGACCTATCCCGAACATCGGGACTCGCTCTTAGCGACCTACAGCACGAGTACGGAGCATCCCACGACTTACCCGAGTCAACCATTGGTCAGATACTCTGGCAGCTAAGTGAGAATATGGTGCGCCCGCCCCGAACCCGGCGAGCGAGTAGTCCCCGGCGTTTTGCGGGGACGCTGTGGGGACTAATTCGCATGTACGTTAGTGCAAAGCGTGCCGAGTTAGTGCAATGGGCTTTCGGTCTTCATCCTCCTGATGGCATGGTATTTATGCGAACTTATGCAAGTTAGTGCAAACTGCTGCTAACTTGATAGAAGCTCAATGAAACCCTCTTTCACGGCGATAACACGGGTTCAAATCCCGTCGGGGACGCCAAATTAAATCAAGAGCTTAGAGAGAGAATAGCTTCGCGGGCGAGGTTCCCGGTAGCGTCTGGGTAGCGTTAAATCCTCCGGCTGAAGAGCGCGTGCCGAGAATCCACCTTGCTCAGGTCCGTTTCATGGCCCGTTCCCCGATCCTTTTCTTAAAGGAAATTACTCTATCGGTTGATCTGTTCAGTTCCTGCAACCCTTCAACCAGTCCTTGCAGCATGGGCACCTCCACCATGCGGATTTCAGCTTCACCGATGGGTGGAAAGAGCCCCGGCGCGCCAGATTTTCGGAGCGTTGACATCAGAAGCAAGACGGATTCGTAGACGTTAGCTGTAGCTTTCCGGGCTCCATCCATACCTTCGATGTCCTTGAGATTTCTTCGCACTCGATCGTGCAGCGTCTTCGCATCCAAGCGCAATTCCGCTATCCATTTTGCCCATCGCTTCTCCCGCTCTTCACGACTTAGCGTGCGGTTGGGATCAATGGTCTGCTCAACCCATTCGGCGGACGCGCTCATAAATTCCTGAGCCATCAGCAGGAGGCGACGAGTCTCTTCCTTGTCCATCTCCATGTCGGTTGCGAGTTCATGGCTAAGGATGTGCCGCTTCTCAAATACTTGTCCAAGGAGTTTCCATGCTTCTTCCGGATTGCTCATGATTTTTCGTCGGCGCGTGGAGTCAAGCCGATAGAATCCTGAGTGAGTTTCTTCACGACATCACTTTACCCGACCACGCCTAGCTTAAGCGTCGGAGTTTTGAGTCTCAGACCTATGACCCTGCTCGTTCCGAGCCGTCGTCCGCTGTTGGCGCCAACGAGAGGACGCCATCGAGGCGCTTGGCGGCCTCCAATAAGAACTCCGGAGGCAGGTGCGCATAACGGTCGGTCATGCGCGGGTCTGAGTGGCCGAGGAACTTTTGCAGCGTGTGAAGGTCTACGCCGTTCTGTCTGAGCATGCTCGCGTTGTGATGTCGTAGATCGCGGAGGCTGAAGTCCGAGATTCCGGCAGCGCCGCACGCGCGAACGAAAGCCACCGTCACCTGGGCTGGCGGCAAATAGCCGAGGCTGGTACAACCCGTGGTGGCACTACGAGAATGAAGCAGAGACGCGTGCAGCATTGGATATGGTCTTCTCCGACTACTTCAGCCAGAACGAACCGGGTGTCTTCGAAACCTTTGCGCAAGACTCTGCTGACGGGAGGGACTACTATATGCATCTTGCGGATCTCAAGGCCTATCTCGACGCGGACCGGCAGTTGTGCGCCCTGTACTCCGATCCGAACGCCTGGGCCCGGAAGGCAATCCTGAATGTTGCAGGCTCTGGGAAGTTCTCCAGTGATCGTACCATCGCCGACTACGCATCGGAGATCTGGAAGGTAGAGCCATGCCCGAATTTGTGCGGAATGGAATGACCCACGATACCTCTCGCAGTCACCGTACGCGCGCGCCAGAGGCACGCTGCGGCATCGATCGGTAAAACTGCTCATCGAGAGCAAGGCCATTGCCTGACCATCCCCGAGGACATTTTGCGCTGAGGGAAATCATCCTCAATTGCCAAGGTCGCATGCCAGGCTGGGCCCCGATCTGTGGTCTTTCTTTGGGCAAGCTTCGCCGGCGGAGCGTAGCCCAAGCACAGAAACCCGGACATAACCAGAGTGCCGCACCGGGCGGTTAAATCTGCGGCAGATTTTGGTTGTCAAAGGCGAGTGGCAGGCGCAAACTGTCACTTCTGCCAGTATGCTATCCCGTCGTGTGGGCATACGTTAGCTGCGTGGAGCAGCCCTTTGGGGACTCTGTCCTGAATAGTCGAATTTATGGGTGTAAGGCTCTCATTGGTCGCTTTCTCAGGTGTGCGTCAACAAGGAGTGTGTCAATGCGCGGAACGCGTGGATTTGGTATGTACGGGCCGTTCAGGGGCAAAGGGAAGAAGCGCTTCATCGAGAACCTATACCCGGGCAAGTCGTTTTTGTACCTGGTCAGGCTCGGAACACTTGTCCTGATCGTAGTTGCCGGTTGTGAGAAGAAGGAAAAAGCCCCGCCGCCCGCTCCTCCCGAGGTCACCGTCGCGGAGGTCGTCCAGAAAAATGTGCCCGCTTACGTCGAATGGGTAGCGCAGCTGAACGGGCCGGTGAATGCGGACATCACCCCGAAAGTCCAGGGTTATCTCCTGACGCAGAATTACCAGAACGGGTTTTTCGTCAAAAAGGGCCAGCTCCTCTTCACGATAGATCCGCGGCCCTTCGTGGCCACGCTGGATCAGGACAAGGCGCAGGTCGCCGTGGCCCAGGCGAATCTCGGCGAGGCCGAGAAAAACGTCGCCCGCGACACCCCGCTGGTCGCGCAAAATGCGATCCCGCAAAAGCAGCTCGACACCGATCAGTCGAGCCTGGCCGCGAACCAGGCGCAATTGGACGCAGCCAAAGCGCAGATGGTGCAGGCGGAATTGAATCTCGAATGGACCAAGGTCTACTCGCCGATTGACGGCATCGCGGGCCAAGCCAATTCTCAGATCGGCGACCTAGTGGGAACGACCACCAAGATGGCGACAGTCTCCCAGGTCAATCCCATCTGGGCATACTTCAACCCCAACGAGAGCGCCTACCTCGCCAACGCGGTGAATATAAACCGGGCAATCCGGACTGGGGACAGGCGAACGGTACCGCGCAATATCGAATATATCCAGGCAAACGGCGAAACCTACCCGGAAAAAGGCGACATCATTTTCGTAAGTCGCGAGATCGCTTCCCAGACCGGCACCATTCAGGTGGCCGCTGAGTTCCCCAACAAGGATGCTATCCTCCGCCCCGGAGGCTTTGGCAGAGTTCGAATCGAAACAGGCGTGACCCAGAACGCTGTGGTGATTCCGCAGCCCGCCGTGATTGAAGTGCAAACGGCCTACCAGGTCATCGTGCTCAACGCCGAAAACAGGGCAGTCATTCGACCGGTCAAGGTGGGAGATCGAGTCGGGGCGGACTGGATCATCACCGAGGGACTAAAGCCCGGCGAAAAGGTCGTGGTTGAAGGCATCCAGAGAGTACAGATGTTTGCGGCGGCTGCGCCGCCAGCGATGGTGAAAGAAGGCATTCCGGTCGTCGCTAAGCCGTACATGCCGGCCGCGGCGGCGCTCGGGGGCAACTGATCATGTCGAAATTCTTTATCAACCGCCCCATCGTCGCGATAGTCATCGCAATTCTGATGGTGCTGGCGGGCGGGGTCGCGGTGCTCGAGTTACCTACGGCACAGTTCCCCAATATTGCCGACCCGATGATCCAGGTGCAGGCCACTTACCCCGGCGCCGACGCCCAGACGATTGCCGAATCCGTTGCAACGCCGATCGAACAGCAGATGTCGGGCGTCAGTGGCATGAACTACATGTACTCGTTGAGCGCAAGTTCCGGCGGAAAGATGACGCTGTACGTCGACTTCCAGTTGGGAACCGACATCAACACCGACCAGATTCTGGCGCAGATGCGAAGCGGCCAGGCCAACTCGCAACTGCCCGCCGAAGTAAACCAGCAAGGTGTGATCGTGCAGCCGGGAACGACGGCGCCCTTTATGCTCCTCGATCTCTACTCTCCCACCGGCGCATACGACAGCATTTTCCTGGCCAACTACGCCACAATCAATCTCCAGTACGCGCTCACCCGTATCTCGGGCGTCGGCCAGGTTCAGATATTCGGCGCCGGTCCCTATGCCATGCGCATTTGGGTAAATCCCGACAAGCTGGCGAGCCTGGGCGTGACCGTCTCCGACATCACCAACGCGGTCAAGGCTCAGAACAAGGTCAATCCCGCGGGGCAGGTTGGCGGCGAGCCCGTCCCACTCGGTCAACAATTCACCTACAACGTGCGAGCTCCAGGGCGTCTGCCTACCGCCGAGGAGTTTGGTGAAATCGTCGTTCGCGCTCAACCCGACGGGTCAATCCTGCGCTTGAAAGATGTCGCGCGTGTGCAGCTGGGATCGCAATACTACTCCTATATTGCGCGGTTGGGAGTGTCCGGAGAGAATAAGCCCTCTCAACCCGCTGCCCTTGTCGCGCTCTACCTCACTCCCGGCAGCAATGCGCTGCAAACTCGAGCCGCTGTCCTCAAAATGATGGACGAGGCAAAAGGCAGGTTTCCCCAGGGCCTGGACTACATTACCGCGCTCGACACGACGCTCGCTGTCAGTGCCGGCATCCACGAAATCTACAAGACTCTGGGAGAAGCTCTACTCCTCGTCATCATCGTCGTCTACATCTTCCTCCAGGGCTTCAGAGCGACGCTGATTCCATTGCTCGCCGTTCCTGTTTCTCTGGTCGCGACCTTCATGGTCTTTCCCTTGCTTGGCTTCTCCATCAATACCCTGTCGCTTTTGGGTATGGTCCTGGCGATTGGACTCGTCGTCGACGATGCCATCGTCGTCGTGGAGGCCGTAGAACACAATATCGAGCAGGGGCTGAGTCCTCACGATGCCACTATCAAAGCGATGGAGGAAGTCTCGTCGCCGGTCATTGCGATCGCGCTCATTCTGGCGGCAGTGTTCGTTCCCACAGCCTTCATTCCCGGTATTACAGGCCAACTTTACAAGCAGTTCGCAATCACCATCGCGATCTCGGTGCTCTTCTCGGCATTCAACGCGCTCACCCTCAGCCCCGCGCTTTCGGCTATGCTGCTGCGTCCCAAGAAGGAGGCTCGAGGACCCCTCGGCGCATTTTTTCGCGGCTTCAACAAAGTTTTCGGCCGCGCCACCGACGGATACGTGAACGTTTGCAGACATCTGATCCACAAAGCCGCTCTGGCGTTTCTTCTGCTCGCCGGGCTGGCCGTGGGTGCAGGATATTTCGGTAAACAGCTCCCGGGAAGCTTTCTCCCCGATGAAGATCAGGGATATCTCTATGCCGGGTTGCAACTGCCTAATGCCTCGTCTCTGCAACTCACCTCGGAAGCTGCGCGCGAAGTCGAGAAGATCATGATGGACACACCTGGTGTCCAATATGTCAGCACTGTCAACGGATACAGCTTGTTGAGCGGCGTCGCCGCCACCTACAGCTCATTCTTCTTTATCTCTCTGAAGCCCTGGGATGAGCGCACGACTCCGGAGGAGAGTTACGAAGGGATCAAAGCCCACCTTCAGAAGGCCCTTTCAAGAGTCCCCGGGGGACTTGCATTCTCATTCCCGCCGCCGGCGATCCCGGGCGTGGGCACCTCAGGCGGCGCTACTTTCATTCTTGAAGACAGATCGGGCGGCAGCATTGACTTTCTCGCGAAACAGACCCAGATCTATATGGCCGAAGCACGCAAACGCCCGGAACTGGCGGGGCTCTTTACTACGGCCTTGTTCGGCGTTCCCCAGGTCGGGGTAAAGGTGGACAACGCCAAGGCGATGACCCAGCAGATCCAGTTGGCCGACCTGTACCAGACCGTACAGACGTTCATGGGCGGCTCGCTGATTAACTTCTTCAACCGCTTCGGCCTGCAGTGGCAGGTATATGTTATGGCCGACGGCGACTTCCGAACCAGCGCGGACAATCTCGGCAAGTTTTACGTCAGGAACGCTACCGGAGGGATGGTACCCCTGAGTTCGCTAACCACTACCGATGCGCGCAGCGGTGCCGAATTCGTTATGCGCTACAACCTGTTCAACTGCGTGCAGATTAATGCCGCGGCGGCGCCGGGATACAGTTCCGCCCAGGTCATGGCTGCGTTGGAAGACGTCTTCCATAAGACGATGCCTGGCCAGATGGGCTTCGATTATTCCGGGATGTCGTACCAGGAGCAAAAGGCGGCGCAAGGCGTCTCGCCGGCTGTTATTTTTGGCATGGCCTTGTTTGTGGTCTTCCTCATCATGGCCGCGCAATATGAGAGCTGGACGCTTCCCTTCAGCGTATTGCTGGGACTTCCGATAGCCGTCTTCGGCGCGTTCTTAACGCTCTACTTGCGCCGCTTCGACAATAATGTGTACGCCCAGATTGGGCTGGTTATGCTGATCGGACTGTCGTCCAAGAATGCCATTCTCATCGTGGAATTTGCCAAGATCGAGTACGACAGCGGCAAGTCCCTCATCGACGCGACCTTGACCGGCGCCAGGGTGAGACTGCGGCCTATCCTGATGACTGCCTTTGCCTTCATTCTTGGCTGTGTGCCCTTGTGGCGGGCATTCGGAGCAGGCGCCATTTCGCGCCAGGTGCTAGGAACGACGGTTATTGGCGGGATGCTCGCATCCACGGTCATCGCGATTTTCTTCGTTCCGGTTTCCTTTGATGTCGTGGAGCGCTTCGGCAATCTCTTCAGCAAAGAAAAGGAAAAGCCACAGCCCTTGCCGCAACCAGCGCTCAGCGTCGAGCCGAAAGGAGGGCACGATTAATGCGAACGAAGATGCGGACCGGAACATCATCGCTCGGCCTCATCCTGTTGCTCTCGCTGAGCGGTTGCAAGGTCGGGCCGAACTACAAACGTCCCACGCTGGATGTCCCCGGCCAATACCGCGGTACTGCGCCCGACCTGCCGCAACAGCCTGCCGGCGGACCCTTCGGGGAAATGAAGTGGCCGACCGTCTATCAGGACGAAACTCTACAGGCACTGCTCAAGGAAGCGCTCACCAACAACTACGACATTCGTATTGCCGCCACGCGGATTCTCCAGGCGCAGGCAAATCTGGGAATTACCCGCGCAAACCAGTTCCCCACGGTGAGTGGCGTCGGCAGTATCCAGAATGAGCAGTCTACGCCGCTTTTCACCGGCTCGCCCTGGATCGATACCCTCGGACTACAAATGAACTACATCGTCGATTTCTGGGGCCAATATCGACGAGCAACGGAAGCGGCGCGCGCTAATCTCCTGGCCTCGAAATACGCCCAGAATGTCGTTCAGATAACACTGATCTCCGAAATTGCCAACGCCTATTTTGCGCTTCGCCAATACGATGCCCAGTTGGAGGTTTCGAAACAAACTGTTGATGCCGATAAGGAGATCCTCAGGTTAAACACCATCAACTTCAAAGGCGGTTACTACTCGCTCACCGACGTCGATCAGGCCCTGTTGCTGGTGCAACAGGCGGAGGCCGAGGTCATCTCGCTCAACCAATTAATTCCGCAGACTGAGAACTCGCTCAGCATTCTCCTTGGCAGAAATCCCGGGCCGATCAACCGTGGCCTCAACCTTGTCGATCAGCCACATTTGCCCGATGTCCCCGTGGGACTACCTTCAGCGCTTCTGGAGCGCCGCCCCGATGTACGCGAGGCGGAAGAAACTCTGGTCGCAGCCAACGCAAATGTCGGAGTGGCCAAGGCCGCATTCTTCCCGCAGATTTCGCTGACCGGCAGCTTCGGCGCGGCCAGCACCGCTCTGACCAGCTTTCTGCAGGGCCCGGCAACATTCTGGGCCGTGGGAGGCCAGTTGGCGCAGCCCATCTTTGAGGGGGGAAGGATCACGAGCGGCTATCGTCTGGCCTGGGCGCAACGGGATGAGGCCGAGCTGCAGTATAAGCAATCCGTGCAACAGGCTTTCGGAGACGTCGCAAACAGTCTCGTTGGCTATAACCAATCCCGCCAGTTTCGAATAAAGATCGCCGAGCAGACCGCCACCTACAAGGAAAGCGCGCGGCTCGCCAACGTCAGGTTTACCGGAGGGTACGCCAGCTTCCTCGAAGTGCTGACCATCCAACAGCAGTACTTCACCTCCGAATTGAACCTCATGCAGGCCTGGTATACCGAATTGCAGAACTACGATCAGCTCTATCAGGCCCTCGGCGGCGGCTGGCAACAATAGGCCGCGGAAGGCGCGACGGCCGCACACGAATACCCTCGGCAACTCTGCTTGGTATGAGTTAGAGTTTTCCGAATGAAGAAAGGGATCCTCAGCGCCTGCCTTGGCGCAATCATTTGGCTTGCTCCGGCCGGCTTTGTTCCCCCCACAAGCGCCCAGCAGCAATCGACTGTCACGCCAGCCAGTGCTACATCAGCCAACAACCAGACTCCTCCCGGTGAAGGGGCCGTTGAATCCGGCCAGGTAGTCATCGACAGCAATCCGATTCTGAGAGTCTACGAGCCTATTGCTAACCTGACCCCCGAAGCCCGTGCAGAAGGGATCGAATCCCGCATCATCAAGTTCGCCCGAGACTCGCACGTCGCGCCGGAAGCCGTGCGGCTTCAACCGCGCGAGGCCTGGACCGAGATTCTGGCCGACGACATGGTGATCATGGCCGTTACCGACGCGGATGCGAGAGCCGCCGGCATGAACCGGGAGGCGCTGGCTCTCCAGGACGCAGAGAATATTCGGAAGGCCGTCAGCACGTACCGCGATGAGCACAGCTGGAGAATGCTGCTGCGGGCGATTATCAAGACTTGCCTTGCTACGCTTATCCTGGTCGGTACGCTCTGGCTCGTCCGCCGCGTCAGGTGGTTCTTCCGCCGTCGAATCGAGAAGCAAATCAATGTAAGTGCCAGCGTGGAGAGTAAGTCCGCATGGCACGTTGCCGTAGATTATCTTGGCCCCTTTGCGCTGGCGGCGGGAACCTTCCTGCGATGGGTCCTTATCCTTGCCCTGCTGGAAACCTATCTGACGGTAACTCTCGGCTTCTACTCCTCCACTCGCGAAATCTCCCTCACGGCGACACGGTGGGTCCTGTCCCAGCTCGAAGTGCTGGCCAGCTCGGGATTGGATTACCTGCCGAGTCTGCTCGTCCTGGCCGTCATCATCCTCCTTACCCACTACGTTACGCGGCTGATCAAGCTGATCTTCGGCCAGATTCGCAAGGGCGACCTCAAAATCCACGGCTTCTATCCGGACTGGGCCGAGCCGACGGACAAGTTGCTACGCATGCTGGTAGTCGTCCTGGCGCTCATAGTCGCCTTCCCCTATCTGCCCGGAGCCAAGAGCCCGGCATTCCAGGGGATCTCAATATTTGTGGGCGTGTTACTGTCGCTGGGCTCTTCGTCGGCAGTGGCCAATGCTATCGCAGGCGTCATCCTGACCTACATGCGCTCGTTCCTCGTAGGCGACTGGATCCAGATCGGCGAGCACACGGGTGAAGTTGTCGAAAGAAATCTCCTGGTGACGCGAATTCTCACGCCGAAGGCAGAGATCATCACCATACCTAACGCTACTGTGATGAGCGGATCTGTGAAGAACTACAGCACCGAAGCAAGGAAAGCAGGAGTCATCTTTTATACATCCGTCTCGATTGGCTTTGATGCGCCCTGGAGAGCCGTACATCAGCTGCTTATTAACGCTGCTCTTGCTACAGAGCATGTGCTGAGCCAGCCTGCGCCATTCGTTTTACAGCGATCGCTTGATGACTTCTACGTAACTTACGAGCTGAATGCCTATACGGATGCTCCGCGCGAAGTGCTGAATATATACTCCGACCTTCATCGAAATATTCAGGACAAGTTCAATGAAGCTGGAATGGAAATTTGCTCTCCGCATTTCTCAGCGCTGCGTGATGGAAATCCGATCGCTATCCCTGAGCAATATGTCAAGTCTGGCTACAAATCACCTGGATTTCGAGTGCACGTTACTGAGGGGGAAGACGACCACTCTTCGCGGACGCCTCACGTCACCAGGCCTGGTGTCGACCGGTGAATCCTGACAGGTCGGCGAACCGGAGTTCCCCATACTGTCTTTTCTAACAGTATTCATAACCGAATCAACGTCATAACCTGCTCGCTGATGATTCGAGGGACCACGGCGATGCAGACATCGCGAGAGCGAGTGACAGGGCAAGAGAGGTGATCATCCATGGCGGATAAAGAAAATGGCAAGAATGGAACTAAGCTGAGCAACAAGGAATACACAAAAGAGCTGCGGCGGCTGCAGGCTGAACTCTGCAAGCTGCAGTACTGGGTCAAGTACAAAGGACTCAGGGTGATTGTCATCTTCGAGGGGCGCGATGCCGCCGGTAAAGGGGGAACCATCCGGGCATTTACCGAACGTGTGAGCCCGCGCGTATTCCGCATTGTAGCATTGCCAGCTCCCTCCGACCGCGAAAAATCGCAGATGTACATGCAACGCTACATCCAACACTTCCCAGCCGCCGGCGAGATCGTGATCTTCGATCGCAGCTGGTACAACCGGGCTGGGGTCGAGTATGTGATGGGCTTCTGCACAAAGGAGCAGCACGACATCTTTCTCGATCGCTGTCCCCAGGCGGAACAATACCTGCTCAACAACGGCATCATGCTCGTCAAATACTGGCTGGAAGTGGGTCAGGATGAGCAGGAGCGAAGATTCAAGGCGAGAATTGACGACCCACTGCGGCAATGGAAGCTCAGCCCCATGGACACGGAGTCATTCCGTCGCTGGTATGAATATTCGAAAGCGCGGGACATCATGCTTAAGAAGACGGACAGCAACCAGTCACCGTGGCATATAATCCGCTCCGATGATAAAAAAAGAGCCCGGCTCAACTGCATTGCCCATTTCCTGAGCAAGATTCCCTATGGAAAGGTTCCGCACGAAAAGGTGAAACTGCCCCCACGTGACAACCGCAAACGATATAACGAACAGGCCGCGCTGAAGGGGAGGCACTTCATTCCTGAAGTCTACTGACGGCCTTGGGCACCGAGGCGGAAGCCGGAGTTCCAGCCAGCCTCAGGAGGTCTCGGAACTTATAATTGCGTCGGTGAGTTCTAGTCGTGGCATCCCCCGTTACTTTTGACAGTAGTCGTGCCATAACCGGATCGCATAAGCTCCTTGTAACCATATCTGATCACCGCAGTGAAGACGTGCTGGCCGACAAGTTGTTTGTTTCTCGCACGTTGCTATATGCGGGACGAATTGAACTGAGAACGCTCCGTCGCTCCACCAGCGCAGGCGACCCCCGCCTCCGCGTTGCAGCTAAATTCTCGCCTTTGTGACCTGGAACACATACTTGCGCCCTCTCGAGAAGAAACAATTGAGTTTTCTTTGGAGGAGCGGGTACAAAATGTCATCAAATCGTCCACGCATTCTAATTGCAGACGACCACACGTTGGTGGCTGACCTATGCAGGCAGCTGCTTGAAACAGAATTCGAAGTCGTTGGCACAGTGAACAATGGGCGTGCCTTGGTTCGCGCGGCCGCAGAGCTCAACCCTGACGTAATCGTAGTCGACGTCGCAATGCCTATTCTCAATGGCCTGGATGCCGGTCAGCAAGTGAAGGAAACCTGCCCCGCCGTGAAGCTGGTATTTCTCACCATGAACAGTGACATTGAGCTGGCCGCTGAAGCCTTCCGCCGCGGAGCCTCGGGCTACTTGTTAAAGACCTGCGCCGCTTCAGAGATGGTGACAGCCGTCCACGAAGTGCTGCGCGGCCGGTCTTACATGTCCAAGACGCTCCGCAGAGACGACGTCGATTACCTTCGTCGGACAGAAACGAAGCTTGTGGGAGAGAATGAGCGGCTTACAGAAAGGCAGCGCGAAGTTCTGCAGCTGCTGGCCGAAGGCAAAGTAATGAAGGAAATTGCCGACATCTTGAACATGACGACAAGAACGGTTGCCTTTCACAAGTATCGAATGATGGAGGCTCTCGGAGCCAAGAGCAACGCGGAGCTCGTACGCTACGCAGTCAGACACCATATTGTGGCAGCCTAGAGCCCGGTCTGATTTATCAGTTTTCTGACTCACGGGCGCCGCCCAGGCGTTTGGTGGGATGGGGAGACTGCAGCCGATACCAACGTCTGCCGTGAATTCATTGAGCAAGCGTGTTCCTGGAATCCGCGGAGGGTCCGCCCACTAACCCGGTTCGGGTTCTTACCCGATCTACGTTGTAGTTGCCGGCTAAACCTTCCCCACCGAGACTCGCTAGCCCGCTTGCGGTAGTTGAAACCTTCAAGTTATGCAGACTCGATGATGATGTTGGAGTATTGGATCGTGTCTGCGGTGCGTATCAATCCGATCGCCTTCGGTACGCGTTTCTTCAATTCAACATGCGGCTCATAGGTTATTTCGATATCCTGAAGTGCGCCGGCAAACATGCTTTGGGTCGGCACACCATTTGCAGACCGAAACTCTTCTGCCATGATTGCCGCACCGACCACAAAGTTCTGCCGGATCGCATTCAGAACATCCAGCACGCACGGAATATCATCCACCAGCGAGATGTCGACCGTTTCAATCTCCGGCCAGAACGGGAACCCTCGATCGGCGATCACCAGCGTATTTGTATGACGGACGCGGCTCAGCAATGAGTTGATCGCAGGATTAAGGATGCCGCTCTTTAGCATGAATGCTCCACCTTAGTTTTGGTTTCGCAGGACCCTTGCTCCCGCGAAAGAATAAAGCATAATGAACACATAGCAACCCAGGGGTACCAGATAAGCGGTCGCAAGGCTTCTGAGAGAAAGCAACCCCATAAGTGGAGTAAGCACCGCCCCTCCGACGATCGCCATAACGAGCAGAGAACCGCCAAGTTTCGTGTCTTCCCCCAGCCCGCGAAGGCCCATGGCAAAGATCGTAGGAAACATCAGCGACATGAAGAAGCTGGTGAGAAATATTGCCCACATGCCGAGCCATCCAGGGTATGTAACACCAATGGTTACGAGGACCACATTGGCTACACTATAGATCCCCATCAATCGTCCGGGGCTTACGAACCGCATCAGCCATGCAGATCCAAAGCGCCCGACGGCGAATGCGACGAGCGATCCAGTCAGAAAATATCCCGCTGTTTTTTCCGGTTGGTGCGCGTAATCCTCGACATATTGGATGAAGTAACTCCATGTCCCTACCTGGGCGCCCACGTAGAGAAATTGAGCGACCACTGAAAGAGCAAAAAATGGCTGTCGCAGCAAATGAAATAGCCTGAACTCGCCATTTTTGCTTCCTGCTGTGGCCGAACTGCTGCGCGTAACTGGAAACCGGACCCGCGAAATGATCGCGGCTAGAGTGAACGCCACCACCCCCAGAATGATGTAGGGTTTTACCACGCGAAGTGTCTCGCCCTGCAGGTAGGCGGCGTATCGGTGCGACGCTTTGAGTGCAATGACTTGCGCAGGGCTTAGCTCAACGCCGGAGAAGATGAACGTTGTGCCAATTGCTACCCCGCTGATCGAGCCGAGCGGGTTAAAAGCCTGCGAGAAGTTGAGGCGCCGCTCCGAACTATCCGGATCTCCAAGCTCGGCGATGAAAGGGTTTGCGGCCGTCTCAAGAAACGCAAGCCCGCTGGCGATGACAAAAAGAGCGAAGAGGAAGAATCCATAGCGATCTACTCTTGCGGCAGGCCAGAATAGAATAGCTCCCGTCCCGAACAGGATAAGTCCGGTGATGATCCCCGCTTTGTATCCGGCACGACGCATGAGTATAGCTGCGGGCATGGCCAGCAGGAAGTAGCCGAGATAAAAGGCGAACTGAACGAGGCCAGCCTCGAACCGCGTAATCGCAAACGACTTCATAAACTGACGGATGAGAACGTCGTTCAGATTGTTCGGCACGCCCCAGAGAAAGAAGAGAATTGTAACAAGAGAGAAGGGCAACATCTGGCCTACCGGGAACAGTGATGTCCCGGGCCTTGCGCTCGCGCTTTTCGAAGAAGTTGTGGCCGGAGTCAGCATTGCCAAGGGGTCTCCATGGTTCGTGCTCAGTCGACACGCACGATGATTTTGGTAAATTCGCGCGGATGATCGCTCCACCGGCGCAGCATCTCCGCTGCGGCTACGAGCGGAATAACTTCTGTTATGTAATCGGCGACTGGAAACCGCTTCTGCTCGAGCAGTTGAATCACTTCGCGAAAATTGTCTGCCACCGCGTTGCGCGATCCCAGAATGTCCAGCTCCTTTTGAACAAAGAGGCGCGTTTCATAGGCCACGTCTTCCTTTGCGTAGCCGATGTACACGACTCTGCCGGAAAATGCGACTTGCTCCACGGCGGCACGAAAAGTCTCGGGACGCCCGACAGCCTCGATGATCACGTCCGGCCCGCGTCCATCGGTGAGTTCCTGCAATCGTTTTTGCAGCGGTTCTGACGCCGTATTTATCAGGTGGGCTGCGCCGGCTTTGCGAGCAATCTCAAGCTTTTCTGAGTCCACGTCAATCGCGATGACCCGAGCTCCGTGAAAGCTTGCTCCAGCAATCGCGCCGAGTCCCACCCCACCGCATCCGATCACGGCTACCGTATCTTCGGCGGTCACTCTGCCGCGCGCTGCAGCATGAAAGCCAATGCTCAGAGGTTCAACGATACAGAGTTCAGAAAGGCTCAGTTTTGCGGGAAAGACGTCTTCAGCCGGTGCCTGGATAAACTCGGTCAGACCTCCGTCCCGCATCACACCCATGGTCTGACAAAACTGGCAGGCATTTGGCCGGCTTCTTCGGCATGACGGGCAGCTCCCGCAGCGGGAGTAAGGAGAGACCGCCACATGCGTGCCCTCGGTCAGATCCGGCCGTAGCCCGTTAGCTTCGACGACCGTAGCGCCGATCTCGTGACCGAGTACACGAGGGTACGTGACCAGTGGATTCTTCCCGCGAAAGGAATTCAGGTCGGTTCCGCATAATCCTACGTTCCTCACCTTGAGCAGCATCTGGTCAGGATGCCGCACTGGGTCGGGGACGATTTCGACGGCGGCTTCGCCCGGCCTCTTCAGGACCAGTGCTCTCATTGGCCACCTGACTCCACTGGAATTGTGTAATTCAGCCCGTAGACACTGATAGCGGTCCCCCCGCAGAATTGTTCGCGTTCATGCTCGCTCAACTGGGCCGCATACCGGTCGACCAGGCTGAACCATTGCCGATACTCAACTGCCAGAAGGCACACCGGCCAATCAGATCCCATCATCAGTCGCGCTACTCCAAAAGCGTCGAACACAGTATCCAGATAAGGGCGAAGATCAGTTTCCGTCCACGCACGCCAGTCCGCTTCGGTAGTCATACCGGAAACCTTACAATAGACATTGTTTCTTCTTGCCAGATCGTATATGTTCTCGCGCCAGGGAGATAGGATCCGCTCGCAGATTCTTGGCTTGGCCATGTGGTCGAGCACGAAAATCTGATCGGGATGAGCATCAACGAACCTTATGGTCTGTGGAAGATGCCGCTCGTAAATCAGAATTTCGTAAACGAGGCCGGAGGAAAGCATGGTCTTGATTCCGCGATTGAAATCGCCGCTCAGGATAAAGTCATCGTCTGCTTCAGATTGAATCACGTGGCGCAACCCCTTCAACTTTGGGTAAGCTCTCAACCCATCGAGGCACGCCGAAAAATCTTTACTAGCAATCGGGGCCCATCCAACTACCGCCTCAATGAATGGATGCGCTTCGGCAAGCGAAAGCAGGTCGTGTGTTTCGGCAAGGTCCTGCCGAGCCTGGACTGCAATTGTCCCGTCGATGTCAGCCGACGCCATCACCTCCGATAGATCGCTGGGCGTGTAGTCGCGCCGCAACCTCGACATCGTGTCGTTGATCCAATCGTATTCGTCTGCTGTGTAGCGCCACAGGTGATGATGTGCGTCGATTCGGCGAAGCATGGCTTGTGAGTGTTTACCTCCTCAAATGCGGAAGCCTGAATTACGCATTCGTCCCCATTCTTAGTGAGTCTCAGGCCACGCGCGCCACACTTTGCCGTCTGGATAACTGAAGTCGTTGAGCGTCTCCGGATAGATCTCGATGCTGTACCCAGGCTTCTCGGGCAGAAAATAGTGCCCGTTTCTGATTTGCACCGGATCAACAAAATGCTCGTGCAGGTGATCGACAAACTCAATCACACGATCCTCCATCGAGCCGGAGACGCAAAGGTAGTCGAATGCAGAAAGATGCTGGACGTATTCACACAGGCCCACACCGCCGGCATGCGGGCATATGGGAACATTAAACTTTGCCGCCATGAGAATCACCGCCAGATTCTCATTCACCCCTCCTAAACGGCAACTGTCTATCTGGCATACGTCTATGGCTCCTGCCTGCATCAGTTGTTTGAATATCACCCGGTTATGGCAATGCTCTCCCGTCGCGATGCGCACACCCGGAACCTCACGACGGATGCGGGCATGTCCGAGTATGTCGTCTGGACTTGTCGGCTCCTCCATCCACCACGGGTCCACCACCGCCAGTTCACGCGTACGTGCGATGGCTTCTCCGATGTCCCATTTTTGATTCGCGTCCATCATCAGCTTTCGCGATGGCCCGATTTTTTCCCTGACGAGGCGGGCCCGTCGTAAATCCTCCGTTGGAGCGCCACCCACCTTGAGCTTGAAGTGCGTCCAGCCCTCTGCCAGAGCCTCGTCGCAAAGACGTTCGATCTTCTCGTCGCTGAATCCAAACCACCCGACTGAGGTTGTGTATGCGGGATATCCATTAGCCTTTAGGTCTTGTAGGCGTGAGTCTATTCCTGCGCGACGCTCCCTTAGGAGCGCAACGGCTTCCTCGCGAGTCAATGCATCGCTGATATAGCGGAAATCGATTGCCGACGCGATTTGTTCCGGCTCCATGGAGGCAAGAAGCTGCCAGACCGGCTTTTCCTGCGTGCGTGCGTACAGGTCCCACACGGCATTGACCAGTGCAGCCGTAGCAAGATGAATCACGCCTTTTTCCGGACCGAGCCACCGGAATTGGCTGTCGTCCGTGAGACACCGGCTGAACGCGGCGAAGTCGTCGGCGATCGATGCTATCGTCCGGCCAATGACGTAGCGCGATAAATAGCGGACAGCCTGTACGCAAAGCTCCGTTCCTCGCCCAAGCGTGAACGTAAGGCCGTAGCCGTTGAGTCCCTGATCTGTTTCGAGAATGCAGTACGCCGCAGAGTAGTCAGGATCCTTATTCACCGCGTCTGAGCCGATTTGTTCGCGCGATGTGGGAAATCTCAGGTCGATGACACGCACATTTGTGATCTTCAAATCGCTCAATTATGACTCCTCGATCGTGTAGCAGGTGTAGCGGCCCAGCGTACCGCTTGGCGGGAACAGGATGACCTAGTATCCCAGTCGTTTATTTACCACGTTCTCCAGCGGTTCGTCCTTCGCAAACCGGTCATACTGTCGTAGAAAGAAGTCCATCGCTCGATCTTTCCAGTCAGGCGTGTTGTCCGCGCAGTGCGGCGACAGCAGGACATTCTCCAGCCGATACAGCGGGTGCCCGGCAGGTAAAGGCTCGTGTTCAAACACATCCAGCCCCGCGCCCTTGATTCTCCCTGACGTCAGCGCTTTCACCAGAGCCTCTCCATCAATCACCGGGCCGCGACCGACGTTGATCACGACTGCGTTCGACTTCATCGCCGCAAACTCGGGCTCACCGATCATATGCCGCGTTTCCTCAGTCAGAGGCGCCGTGACGACAACATAATCGGACTGCGCCATCATCTTCCCAAGCTCTTCCGGCGAATAGTAACGCTCGATCAGTGAGTCATCCCCCTGGGGAGCATGTCGCTTCGCAGCCAGCACCCGCATCCCAATCGCATGTACGGCCGTGGCGACAGCACGTCCGATGTCGCCGTAGCCGACGATTCCCACAGTCTTACCGGCAACCACCTCCACATCGAAGGGCGCCCACCTTTCTGCCGACTGGTTGCGTATCATCCGCCGGAAATCTTTCGCGAAATATAAAATCGCCGCAAGCGCAAATTCGCCGAGCGATGCGCTGAAGACGCCGCGTCCGTTGGTCAATATCACTTCACTCTGGACAAGTTCCGGAAACAGGAGGCTGTCCAGCCCTGCCGACCGCGAGTGAACCCACCTCACATTCGGGCACATCGCGAAGACGGCTTCGAGCAACTCCCTGGACGCAGACCAGTTCAATATCGCGCTCGCCGTGGATGCCGCTCCCTGGAACGCGGCCGCGTGCCTTCCTGTTATATGAGGCACCTTCACGAGCCGGGTGAGCTGAGGGTCGTTCTCCCGTGCCAATACAAGTACCGACTTCCCGATATCCATATCACCTATCGTGCCATGGACATGCCGTCAAGGGCCGATCGGTCATTGGAAATACCTGCAATGTTGGGTGACGGCCATCACTTCCGATGAGTGTTGGGCAATGTCAGCACTGTGGTAGATACTCGAATCGGCAACTGTTTACGAAGGCGGGCGAACTATGACGATCTCGGTCCCCACTGGGGAAGCAACTCAGAAAGTGCCAATGCGTGCCGAGAAAGTTCTCGATTTCTTGCCCGATGCCATCCTGGTGGCAGACAATGCTGGCCTGATATGTGAAGTGAACCCGCAGACTGAGCGCATCTTCGGCTATTCTCGCGGCGAACTCATTGGCCGGCAGATAGAAGTGCTCGTTCCCGAGCGTCTTCGTAATCTCCATATCCAAAACCGTGCCCGGTACCACCATGACTCGCGCATGCGTCCGATGGGCGGCAATCTCGACCTCCGCGCGCGCCGGAAGGACGGAAGCGAGTTTCCGGTCGACATCCTGCTGAGCCCAGTCAAGACGGAACAGGGGGAGTTTGTCCTTGCGGTGGTTCGCGACATTACGGACCGTAAAAGGATTGAGCAGGCACTGCGCATAAGCGAAGAGCGCTTTCGGATGCTTGTCGACAACGCTCGCGATTATGCCATCTTCATGCTGGATCCGGCAGGCAACGTAACCACCTGGAACCCTGGCGCCCAGCGAATCAAGGGTTACGCGCCAGAGGAGATACTCGGCCAGCACTTCTCGAGTTTTTACACCCAGGAGGACATCGACCGGGGTAAGCCGGAGCACGAGCTTGACGTGGCCAGAACCGAGGGAAGATGTGAGGACGAAGGCTGGAGGATCCGAAAAGACGGCTCGCGCTTCTGGGCGAATGTTGTCATTACTGCGCTCCCCGGCCTGGATGGCGAACTGATCGGCTTTTCCAAGGTGACGCGCGACTTTTCTAATCGCAAAACCGCCGAAGAAGCGTTGCTCCTGGAACTCAGCAATGCCCTGCTTGCCGGCCTCGACATAGGCAGGATGTTTACCGCAATAGCCGCGGGTTTGCAGCATATCGTGCCGCATGATTACGCCGTCATTGCTCTCTACGACAGCGATAGCGGCGCGTTGCTTGCCCAGGAGCTATTGCCCAGCGCAACTTCGGCTTTCTCAGGACAGGCGGCAATCCCAATCGAGGGAACACCCAGCGGCTGGGCATTCACCCATCAGCAGCCGTTATTCCTGAAAGACGTGCATCCTGACCGGTTCGGATCGGCAAGTCTCGCCCGTTATCGCCAGGCCGGAGTGAAATCCGGCTGCTGGCTCCCGCTGCGCGGTCGTGAGAGCGTCATTGGCACTCTGTTCATAGGCAGCAGAAATGAATCCGCATTCGATCTGACGAATGTAGAAACATTGACTCAGATCGCCGGTCAGATCGCTGTAACCATCGACAACGTGCAGGCGTACCGCCAAATCTCGGATAACACCCGCAAGCTGGCCGAGGAAAAGAAATATCTCGAAGAAGAGTTGCGCACCGAGTACGGCTTTGAGGAGATCGTCGGCGACAGCGCCAGTTTGAAGCGCGTGCTGAAGCAGGTGGAAACCGTAGCGCCGACCGATGCGACGGCCCTGATTCTCGGAGAAACCGGGACCGGCAAAGAGCTCGTTGCCAGAGCGATACATCAACTGAGCCGGCGCAGTGATCGCACCTTCGTCAAACTGAATTGCTCTGCTATTCCGCTCGGTCTGCTCGAGAGCGAATTGTTTGGCCATGAGAAGGGCGCTTTTACAGGAGCTATTGCGCAAAAGGTTGGCCGCCTGGAACTGGCGCATATGGGAACGCTGTTCCTCGATGAAATCGGTGATCTTCCTCTCGAACTGCAGCCTAAGATTCTGCGTGCGCTGCAGGAAAAGGAGATCGAACGCCTGGGCGGAAGAAAGACGATTCCGGTGGACGTTCGTCTCATCGCCGCTACGAATCGCGACCTGAGCAAGATGATGAAGGAGGGCCAGTTCCGCAGCGATCTTTATTACCGCTTGAACGTCTTTCCAATCAAAATTCCACCGCTGCATCAGCGTCGTGGCGATATTCCGCTGCTCGTCAATTACTTTGTGGCCAAGCACGCTCGCCGTATGAACAAATCCATCACTGCCATCCCCCCTGATGTCATGCACGCCCTGACAAAGTGGCAGTGGCCCGGCAATGTCAGAGAGTTGGAGAACTTCATTGAACGAGCGGTTATCCTCACGCAGGGTAACGCATTGCGGGCTCCGCTCGCCGAGCTCGATATGCCCGAAGAACCAGCGCCGATGGCCGACGCGACCCTTCAGGCGACGGAACGCGAGCACATTTTGCGCGTGCTTCGCGAGACGAAGGGCATGATTGGAGGACGGGGAGGGGCGGCGGAAAAGCTTGGGCTCAAACGCACCACCCTGAACTCGAAGCTTAAGAAATTGGGCATCGAGCGGAAAGACTATGAATAGAGAGAGCTCTCATCCCCTGACTGTAAGGACTGGACAAGCAGCCGCGCGAATCACTTCGAAAGCCATCCCAGCTTTCAGACTGGTGAACCAATGGGATGAGCGGTGGGTTCCAAGGACTACCAGGTCTGCTTTCACACGGCGCGCCAGCAGCAGAATCCCGTCCGCGGCATACCCGTGATCCACTACACATTCCGGCTCGCACCACTGGCGTGCGGTTTCCGGAATCAACGCCCGCAGATTCGCCTGAAACTTCTCGGTCAACTCCTGAACATCGATGTGCCGGCTGCCATCTGAACGCGGAAGCACATGGCAGAGGAACATGTGGGCGCCGTAACTTTGCGCGAAAGCCACAGCGTACTTGACCGCTCTTGCAGCCTCCGAGGAAAAATCAGTCGCGCAGACGATCTGTTTGAAATGCTCTGTTGCGCCGACTGCCTTAACGTTCGGACCCGCCGTGAGTACCGGGCAGGCGGCGTGGTGAATCAAATGTTCGGCCACAGAACCAAGTGCAAGGCGGGCGAGATTCCCGTGTCCTCTCGTGCCGCTGATGATCAGATCCGCTGCGTTTTCGGCTGCAACCTGCAAAATTTCTTTTGCTGCGTCGATCCCCTCAGTCAGGATCGCTACTGCAGGCACTCCCGTTGCGGCGAGCTGAGCCTTCGCTTTTTTCAGATTCTCTTCCCCCGACCGGCGGAACAGATCGATGCAGATTCCCGCGTCAGGCGTCTTGAACGCTGCGGCGAGGTCCACAACGTGGACCAGCTGCACTTTAGACCCAAAGCGCCGCGCCAGTGCGGTTACATAAGGTGCCGCCTTGTTTGCTCCTGCAGAAAAATCGGTTGCGAAGAGGATAGTTCTAAGCGCGACTTCTGTTGTCGTTGCCGGAACTGTCATCGCCAACGCCTCTTCGAACAAATGAACCGCCAGTAGCATATTGTGTGGAGCAGCGCGGAATTATGCTTGATTCCCGCGTGCGTCTCACCGATCGAATTCGCGGAGGAAGAGCCGGCAACTCATGCGCTCTTCGGCATCGGACTGATCACCATATCGGGATGCCCAGGCTGACTTTCACCCGTCATCTCCCGCGAAGAAACGAAGAGAGTGAAGACGGGGCATCTCACCGATCTGATGACATCATAGGCAGTCCCATATTTGTGCGATTTGCCCAACTCATCCGATCCATGAACCCCCATCACAACAAAGTCCGCCCACTTCTCCATAGAAACTGCTGCGATTACCTCAGCCGGACGGCCTTTGCGCGCAATGCATTCCGTCACAATGCTCGGGTCCTGCATTCCATCCACCATCTTCTTGAATTCCGCCTGGCACGCGGCAGGCAATGCCATCTCCGCGTCGCTTTCACCCACGTACAGGAGACAAAGATGGCCTGCAAGATGCTTCGTCAGGCATTCCGTATAAGCCAGGGCCTTCCGTGATGTCTCTGAAAAGTCCGTAGGAAACAGAACTGTGCGCGAGTGCGTTCCTTCAAAAGAATCCTGGCGTACGTACTTGCCCACCGTCAAAACAGGGCAGGGCATACCACGCAGCAGCTTCTCAGCGACGGAGCCCAGCCTGTCTCCGGGACGGCGGTCCTTGCTTCGTGTCCCGATGATGAGGAGATCCGCATCGCGTTCCTTGATCAGGTTGAGGATCGTCTCGCGAACGTTACCCGTCCGCACAACCATCGCGGAGCGTGCGTTATCGAAGTGAAGTGCCGCCACCATCTTCTGCAGCTGGTCTTCGGCGAAATCGATTCGCTGCGAAAGAGGACCTTTCAGCGGTTCTGTTCCTTGCTGAGCCGGATCCTCGATAACGTGCACCACGAGCACCTTAGCGGAAAAGCGCAGGGCCAGTTGTCTGGCATAGGTGCGAGCGCCGTAAGATGCGTCGGAAAAATCTGTCGCAACCATGATGGTCTTCATGTTGAATTCGCGATATTTGCTCAGTGCCCAGTCTCCTTTCGATCTCCGGGTACTCAGCACTGGTCATCTCCGGGCTTAGGTGGCTGTACAGGGTACTTGTCCTTCAGAATGTGCATGTCGATTCCGCAGATCGTCGTCAGCGTGACCCGTAGTGCGGCCTCTCCGCACCCGGCTCGAGGTATCGGCATGTTGTCGAGCGAAACCAGAGTTCTCACCAGTTACGCCCCGGTCTTCGGGAATTATTACCGCGGTTGTCATGGTTCATCCTTCGCGAAGGTCACTCTATTTCAGGTTGGCTCTCTCAACAGTGATCCTCATCACACGTGCTTGTGTGGCGACCTGGAAAGCTTCTTTGGCGACCGCCGAACTCCACGTCGAAGATGAACTCGTCCAGGTTCGCCGTCGCTGACGAAGTATCGTCTCTGACGAAATGCCGTCTCGTCACTTGGTTCAGATCAGGCACAGGACGAACGATTGGTGACAGGAAGAACCAACGCGCAATCAATGCCTTAGTCCAAGCCAGAGCCGCTGTCGTGACTTTGGCCACCGCCGTGCCATCTATAGCGGCGAGGCCCAAAGTGCTCAGGATTTCGATACAAGATGGCGCAGACACAACAACACTCAAGTTCGAGGGGAAACTCGTCGGACTTTGGGTGAATGAATTGAACCGTGTGTGGCATGCCTTCGAGCCCTCCCTCGGCATGAAGAAGTTGTGCCTGGATATGCGCGGAATGACATTCGTAGATGAAAAGGGAACCAAAGCCCTGCGGAGAATTTTCCGCTCCACCGAGGCGGAAATTCTCGCCGACACGCCCTTAACGCGACATTTTGCCGCAGAGGCGATGCGGAGGACGCCCCAGAACGACGGTAAGGAGATCCGACATGCATTGTCACGGATTCGAGCGTAATTGCCAGACTTGCACGGTGAAGGAAGAGGGTTTTCTCTGCTACCTCGCACCGGCGGCAGCGAAAGAGTTTGAAGCAATTAAGTCCTTTTTCACTTATCCCACCGGATCATTCTTGTTCCTCGAGAAAGAACCAATTCGCGGAGTCTATCTGCTTTGCAGCGGCAAAGCCAAGCTTACGATGAGTTCCAGGGGAGGAAAGACCCTCATCCTGAGACTCGCAAGGGCGGGGGAAACACTGGGTCTGATGGCCGCAATGTCAGGCAGTCCCTATGAGGCGACCGTGGAGGCTCTGGAGCCATGCCAGGTGGCGTTCATTCGGCACGATGACTTCTCGCGCTTCATCGCAAAGTACCCGGAGGTCTACCAGACAATGTTGCGCCAGCTAAGCGCGCAGTATTACGGCACCTGCGAGCAGATGCGCACTATCGTCCTCTCCAGCTCTTCGCGGGAAAAGCTTGCTCGTCTTCTTCTCCACTGGTCGTACGAAGGCAGAGAAACCAAAGAAGGCACTCGGATCAGCGTTCCGTTGACGCATGAGCAGATTGCAGAATGTGTTGGGTCTACCCGCGAGACAGTCACCCGAACCTTGAGTGAGTTCAAAAGCAGGCATCTCGTCATGCTCAAAGGCGCGACCATGGTAATTCCAGACCGTGCTGCATTGGCGGCAATCGGCGCAGACTAAGGCTCAGTTCATACCCTCTTCTCACTAAATACCTCTTCGCGGCCAGCTCCCGCGAGTTTCGCTCACATCGCCGGGTGGTCGATGGGCAGGCTGCCGTGATGGTGTTGCACATTAACCTTCTCTGCAATCCGCGCGACGCGATGCGAAACCCAGGCCAGGAAGAGCAGCGTCGCTCCCACAAAACAAAAGTAGACGCCGAGCGTTGTCGTTGCAGCAGGATCATTCAGTTGCCGCGCGAGCCCGGTCATCGTTCCCGAAAACACGATAGACAGTGCTCCGAACAAGTAAAATCCGCGCCGCTCCAGGGCGTGACGACTGGCTCTCGATGAGAGAGTCAGTGCCAACATGCCATAGGCGACCGCGTGGATAGCTGCAAAGATAACCAGCCTCTGCATTGAGACTTGGGAGTAAATACTCAGAAAAACTCCCGCCAATGCAAGAGCAAGGCCGGCAAGAAGGTAAAAGGCAAGCCTGTGAAGATGCTTTGTACCTTCGTTCCACGCGGCGAACCAATCCGCAATGCCTCCCAGTACGAGCGCGGCCGCTGCCAACGACACAGCAATCACAATAGCGACTGCTTCGAAGAGCTGATTCGTCATCGCCGCCCTGAGATAGAAAAGAGCCAGCCCAAGGCAGAGCGCGAGAACGCCATGAACAATCAGAATCTGCTGTTGAAGTCTGATCGATTTCAACATGAGAACGTAACCTCCTTAAGCACATCCGTCGGCGACGATTGCACCACCGACGGTACACAAAGAACCGGGCAACTGACCGCCGAGATCACCTGTAATACGGTGCTGGTGTGAAAGTCCTCGTCTGTCAGCTCATTCACAGGAGATCCCAGAACGACCAGATCGGCATGGAACTCGCGGGCATGTCCGCTGATCACCTCGCCCGCGTCACCAGGAGTGACAATGTGTTCCACCGGAACCGTATGGGACTCATTGAAGGGAGCGAGATAACGCAACTGCTCAAGGTGCCCTTGGCAGATGCCAGTCCTCTCCGAAGCCGCCGCGTGCAGAACGAGCAGCTCTTCGTCGGCGATACGTTGTGCGTGGCCTAAGGCCGAGAGAGAGGCGTCAGAGAAATCGGTCGCCACAAGCACGTGGCGCCACCGGCCCGCCCAATGAAGTTGCTCATCTGCGTCGGGCGGCACGGTGAGCACCGGGCACGCCGCCTTCGCCAATAGCCGTCTCGCAACCGTCCCCATGGCCGCGCGGCCGATCCCTGTTTTTGCACGTGTACCCACCACCAGAAGATCGGCGTTGTGATCGCGCATCGCCTGCAGGATTCTCTCGTACACGACACCCGTTTCTACGACCGAATGAATCGGAATTCCCCGACGTCGAGTTTCCTCTTCAATCCTTTTTAGCTCGTCCCGAGCTGGCTGGTCTGCAGTAGCCGAATTCGGTATCCCCTCGGGAAATGCATAGCTGACAGGATCGATAACGTGAACCACAACGAGCACGGATTTGTGCATCAGAGCGATCGCCTGCGCGTAGCGAAGAGCCGTAGATCCGGCTTCGCTGAGATCCGTGGCAACAAGGATGGTATTAAATTGGAGTCGGTTTTGGTGTTTCATGGCATTTCTCCTGTCCAGGTCCAGTCTTAACCAGAAAGGTGTCTCCATCGGTGATTTGGATCACAGATGGGAAGGCATCGACGTCAGCGATCATGCTGGTCCGTCAGCAGGGAAAAGACAAACCGCATGAACTGACTCTGTCATTTCGCAGTTCCCAGCCAGTGTGACGGGAATCACTGCTCCGTTTCGCTGAGTTTCTTAACCTCAATCAGTAAGCAGCGGTCCGAAATGCCCACAGGATGTAACAGCCGCGATGGAGGTGGGGCGAGTATGAGCACGATTACAAGCGATCACAAGGCGCACGAGAGCGTTGTTCTTCATCTGGAAACAAGTCCAATCCACATCAAAGGGATTCTGGCGGCCACTGACTTGTCGGGTCAGGCAACACTTGCGCTGAAATTTGGAGCCCGGCTGGCGAAGAAGCTCAACTGCCGCTTCCACGTTCTTTATTCGGTAATGCCGCAACTCTATGTTGCCGATACCGCTGTTCTATCCGCCGAATTGCAAAAGATCGAGATCGAGCGGGGAGAAAAGCAGCTCCACCAGCATCTGTCGAGGATTCCCGAAGTCCGCACGATCCGACATGAGGAAATTGCCTTGTGCGGTCCTGCCGCCGAAGCAATCTCAGCAACCATTGAAGCGAAGGGGATCGACTTGGTGGTCATGGGGTCCCACGGAAGAAGTGGATTCGAGAAAATTGCGCTCGGCTCGGTAGCCGAGGCCGTCATACGCAGCACCCACTGCCCGGCATTGGTGGTCGGTCCTCATTGCGCCAGACTGTTCGACACCTTCAAGTCCATTGTGCTCGCGACAAATCTCCCCGCCGGTTCACTGCGCGCGGCGCAATATGCTATGTCGCTAACGAAGGAAACCGGTGCAACTCTTACCGTTATGCACGTTGTTCCAAATCACGCGAAGCAGACAGGCATTTCTGGTGTGAACGTCGAAGAGCGCGCTCTCGAAGAATTGCATCAACTGGTGCCGAACGACCCCGAAATGAGAAGGCACGTCCATATCAAGGTGTCGGCAGGAGAACCGGCAGAACGGATCGTCTCTGTCGCAAAACGTCGGAAGGCCAGTCTGATCGTCATGGGGGCCAAAGAACACTCAATGATGGCTGAACACACACCTTGGGCAACGCTCTCTGCGGTGATTCGCGAATCCCATTGTCCTGTGCTCGCGGTCCAGCCGCATCTCGTGTAGCAGGCGAACTCTCAATTTTAAAACACTGCAGATGCTCGAAAGTGTGCAGCTGGGCGGGCTGGAATAGTTCCCAGATGCCAAACCCCATCGAGCTAACCAAAGCGTCCGCCAGGCGGGACCGAAATGTACCTAGCCAGCAATCCCTGAAGTTCGGAGAGTAACTCAGACAGATACATATGCGCCATCTCATCATTGTTCTTGCGTTGGCCGGCATAGTCGTTTCAGCAATTACCCTTGGCATACACTACTCCGCCGTTATCCCGCTGACCAGTTCGAAGTCCCACTGGAATTCAAGCGCGGTAAATCACAGCGCTTACTCCGTCGTTGCCGGCGCTCCGGTTTCTGTATTAGGCATCATTGAATATGCGCTCCTCGGGTGCTGGCGTATTTTCGCCGCCGCGCACTCACAGCGGTCGCGTCTATGGTTGGACTCGCATATGCAATCTACCTCACCAACATTCAGGCGCACATATTGAACCTCTGGTGTGTTTACTGCCTCTGCTCACTTCTTTTTATAGTTCTTATTACCCTCCTGGTATTCGGGCAGCTTATCTTCAATTGGAATAACCAGCCGACTTAATGCCCGTATCGGAAACTGCGCCGATCCGCAGCTTCAAACCCTCTGTGTATCGGGAAGATGGAGGGTCATCGCGATGACGGCTGCCATCAGAAACGCGCCTGATGTGATGCAGAGCGCGTAACTCAAACCGGTGCGTTCTGAAATATGACCGATCAGGTATGGAGCGGCGGCGCTAAGTATGCGGCCGACGTTGTAGACAAAGCCCATGGCTGAGCCGCGGAGAGTAGCAGGGAAGAGTTCGCTGGCGATAACGCTGAAGCCGCTGAAGTAGCCGGTTCCAAAAAATCCAACCAACGGACCAATGAAGAGTAGCGCATTCGCGCTGCGCACAAATGCGAATAACGGAACCATCAGGGCGGCTAAGAATAGATAGCCGATATAGGTGTATTTCCGGCTGAAACGGTCGGCAAGATAACCGAACACGACATAGCCGAGAAATGTGCCCGTCTGCATGACGATCGTCCACTCCGATGTCTGGACAATGCTGAGACCGCGGCCGCCCTCGGCTATGGGCATTGAAAGAAAGCGCGGCACCCACGTGAAGAGCCCCCACCAGGCGAATAGCGTGGCGGCGTTCATCGTGGAGCAGATAAGCGTGTCGCGGCCGAGTGTGCCATGGAAGAGTTGACCCACTTTGGGTTGCGATCGTTGTCCGTGCTGCCATGCTTCTGGTTCGCGGATGCGACGCCGCAACCAAAGTGTGATCAGAGCCGGCGCGACGCCAGCAAAGAAGACGGCGCGCCAGCCGAAGCGGGGCATCACCAGCCCAACTACAGCTGCCCCCAGAGCGTAACCGATCGCCCACGAGCTCTGCACTAATGCCAGAGCTTTGCCGCGATGATGCGCAGGCCAGGTCTCCGCGACCAGCGCGGCGCCCGACGCCCACTCGCCACCCATGCCCAGTCCCAGCAGAACTCGGAAGAGCATCAGCTGCGTGGCCGTTTGAGCAAATCCGCACAGCGCCGTGGCCAGGGAATAAACCAGCACGCTGACGGTGAGCGCCCGAACCCGTCCGTAGCAATCGGCAAACCAGCCAAAGCCCATGCCTCCGACCGCTGCGGCTACGAGCGTCGCCGACATCATCGCTCCGCTCAGCGCCGCAGAGAGATGCAGCGCCCGCTGCACTTCCCCTAGCACGAGCGCATACAGCATCACATCCATGCTGTCGAGCATCCAGCCTAAGGAGGCGGCAAGCAAGGTCTGCCTCTGATCGCCCGATGCCTCGGCCAGCCAACCGTAGATTCGGTTCAAATCCTCTCCGTTTGTTTTAGAGTTTTAGAGCGGCCTTCGCGAAGATGCCGTGACACCACAATACGAGAGTGGGGCGATTTGCGCGTAGCAATTGATACCGGAGGCACCTTTACCGACTGTGTCTATCTCTCGGTGGGACAAATCAAGGTGGCGAAGATATTCTCCACGCCTGCGGACCCCTCCCGCGCGGTGCTGGATGTTCTTGCGCATGTTGGTGCGGGTAAAGATCTGAATGTGCGCCACGGCACTACCGTGGGAACGAATACCATGCTCGAGCGCAAGGGAGCCCGGGTCGCATTCGTAACCACGGCAGGCTTCGAGGACACGATCGCGATCGGTCGTCAGGCTCGGAGCCGTCTCTACGATTGGTTCGCACCTGCGCCCGTGTGCCTCGTGCCTCGTGAACTGCGTTTTGGCGTAGCGGAGCGCGTCAGTGCCGAAGGCAAAATCCTCCGCTCTCCGACGGAGGCAGAACTGGAAACGCTGGTAAGCGAGATCGGCGCCAGCAGGGCAGAGGCCGTAGCCATCTCGCTGCTGTTTTCGTTCGCGAATCCCGAAACCGAGCGCCGCGTTGAGGCTGCGCTGCAATGCCTGGGGCTGCCCATCTCCACCTCACACCGCATACTGCCTGAGTTCCGGGAGTATGAGCGCGCTTCGACGACAGTCGTAAATGCGTATCTCGCTCCCCGGATGCAGAGCTATCTTCTGCAGCTTGAGCAGCGCGTCGCCACGCAGCATGCCGGCAGTTGCGTCGACGTGATGCAATCCTCTGGCGGCATCATTCCCGCGGGCGCGGCGGCCCGGGAACCAGTGCGGACCATACTGTCAGGACCAGCCGGCGGAGTGATCGGTGCCTGCGAAGTGGCGCGTTGGGCCGGTTTCGATCGCATCATCGGCTTCGACATGGGAGGAACATCAACGGACGTCTTCCTCTCCGATTCGGCAACCGGCGGTGCGCAGCGCACACGCGAAACTCTCGTGGCGGGCGTGCCGGTGAGTATTCCGATGCTCGACATCCACACTGCTGGCGCCGGCGGCGGTTCGATTGCCCGCTTCGACTCAGGCGGCATGTTGCGCGCAGGTCCTGAGTCCGCAGGAGTAGAGCCAGGCCCGATCTGTTTTGGACGCGGGAATTTGCCCACTGTCACCGACGCCAATCTTCTGCTCGGCCGCCTCGATCCGGAAACATTCCTGAACGGAGGTGTAATGCTCGACCAGCAACGTACTGAGCGCATGATGGATGAACAAAAGGGCACGCTTGCGACCGTCGAGGAATTTGCCGCCGGGGTTCTCAGCGTCGTCGAAACGCAAATGGAGAAAGCCATCCGCGTGATCTCCATCGAGCGTGGACACGACCCGCGGAACTTCACTCTGGTGGCTTTCGGAGGCGGCGGCCCGCTGCATGCCTGCTCTCTCGCGCAGGCTTTGCGCATCCCCACCGTTCTAATTCCAGCGATGCCGGGTGCGCTGTCCGCTGTCGGTATTCTCCTTGCAGACACCGTCCGAGACTACTCGCGCACAGTGATGTTGCCCGCAAATGCGCTCAATTCACTCGAAGGCATCTTTGCCGACCTCGAATCGTATGCCGCAGAAGATTTTCGCGCGGAGGGCCTGGAAGGTATCGTGCACCGCACGCTGGACATCCGCTACCGAGGCCAAGCCTACGAACTCAACGTTCCCTGTAGTAAGCAGCTACCCGAATCATCCCTCGCAGCCTTCCATGAGCTCCATCAACAGCGCTATGGTATTTGTGATGTACACCAACCGGCGGAAATCGTAAACCTTCGCGTGCGCATCGTGGCAGCAGCCGAGCCATATTCGCCCCCTTATCGAGCTCCCGTACCCGGAGATGGCGCCGCCGCCCTCTACGCAGTGCGGAACATTGTCTTTGCCGGCCGGTTCATGAAGTCGAACCTCTACCGGCGTGAGCGCCTCAGCCCCGGCGACCTTATCCACGGACCGGCAATGATCACCGAATATACTTCGGCCACTGTCCTGCCGCCCGCTTGCTCCGCCCAGGTGGATGGCTATGGAAACCTGGTAATCGCCGTTGCGGAGGAGCGAGCGTGATTCCGGCCTCAGTGGACGCAGTCGAACTCGCCGTCTTTCACAGCGCCGTTCATTCCATCGCCGAGGAGATGGGTGCTGCCTTGCGCCGCACCGCGCTTTCGCCCAACATAAAGGAGCGCCGCGATTACTCCTGCGCGATCTTCGACGCGGAGGGAAGAGTCATCGCCATGGGCGACCACATGCCTGTTCACCTTGGCTCCATGCCGATGTCGGTGCAGGCGGCCGTTGCTGCGATCGCCTTCCTTCCCGGAGACATCGCCATCCTCAACGACCCCTACGCAGGTGGAACTCATCTTCCCGACATCACCATGGTTCTCCCGGTGTTTCTGCGCGGACGCGATCAGCCGTCCTTCTACGTCTCGAATCGCGCTCACCACGCAGACGTTGGTGGCGCGTTTCCAGGATCGATGGGCCCAGCAAACGAGATATTCCAGGAGGGGATCCGAATCCCTCCCACGCGAATCGTGCGCCGCGGAAACGTGGATCGCGAAATCCTTGACCTGATTCTGCTGAACGTGCGCACACCGAAAGAGCGCGAAGGCGATCTGCAATCGCAGATTGGAGCGTGCCGCGTGGGTGAGCAGCGCATTATGCAACTCGTCTCGAAGTATGGCGAACAGAAGCTGCACGCATTAGTCGAGGAGCTGCTTGACTACTCCGAGCGCCTCGTGCGCGAGGAGTTGCGGCAAATGCCAGCAGGCAACTTCACCGCTGAAGACTGGCTCGATGACGACGGCGTAACCGATGTCCCGCGCAAAATCGCCGTGCAGTTGCAGTTCAACCCGCAGGAAGCATCTCTCAGCGTGGACTTTGCCGCCTCCTCCGCTCAGGTTGCGGGCAGTGTTAACGCGGTTCGCGCAATCACGCTCTCGGCCTGCTTCTACGTGCTGCGCTGTCTGCTGAGAGAAGAGGCCCCCGCAACCGCCGGAATTCTGAGATCACTCACTCTGCATACCACCCCCGGCAGCATCGTCGATGCACTTCCTCCCGCTCCCGTCGCGGGAGGCAATGTTGAAACCTCGCAGCGCATAGTAGACGTCTTGCTGCGTGCGCTCGCAATGGCGGTCCCCGCGCGAGTCCCTGCCGCCAGCGCCGGCACTATGAGCAACCTGACTATCGGTGGCGTCGACCCGCGCAGCGGCGAGCCATTCACCTACTATGAAACGACGGCCGGGGGCATGGGGGCGCGTCCAACTGTGGACGGCATCTCCGGTGTGCAGACCCACATGACCAACTCGCTAAATACTCCGATCGAAGCCCTCGAATACGCCTACCCATTGCGGGTTCGAAAGTACGGATACCGTTACGGATCAGGTGGCTCAGGACGATTCCGCGGCGGCGACGGATTGATCCGTGAAATCGAGGTACTTGCCGACGCGCAGGTGACGCTGCTGGCGGAGCGCAGGAAATTTCGGCCCTACGGATTGCATGGTGGCGAAGAGGGCGCCCCTGGCTGCGCATGGATCACCGCAGCCGAAGGATCTGAGCACCTCGGTCTGCCGGGGAAATGCAGCGGACACCTACGCAGCGGTGACACGCTCCGCATCGAAACGCCCGGCGGCGGCGGTTGGGGCAAGCTCTGAGAGCGGTTGAGGCGTGCCATGCCTATCAATGAGACCGAGTTGCTGACATATCGTGGAAGCTTAGCTTTGCCTTTCCAACGTTGTCTTCAGTCCATATCGCGCCTTCAAAAGGATGAGTCCTCGGGGTTCTACCTTATGGCCCGGCACCAGGCGCAGCCGATAGCACTGTGCGAGTGTTGCGAGAATCAACATCATCTCCGTCATGACAAAGGACACGCCAATACAAGCCCGAGGACCAATCCCGAAGGGCAAATAGGCAAAGCGTGACCGTCCCGCGCTGCGATCCAGCGAAAATCTCTCCGGATCGAATCGCTTTGGGTGGTCCCACAACCTCGAATGCCGGTGGAGTACCCACGGAATGATGGAGACGGTCGAGCCTTTTGGGATATTCAGACCGCAGATCTCGTCATCTTCCAGGGCTCCGCGCCAAGCCATGGTATGAACCGGCGGATACAGCCGAAGCGCTTCCGCGATTACCATCCGCGTATAGGGGAGCTTCGCGAGATCCTCAACACACGGAGTGCGGCCGGCCAGCACCTGGTCAAGTTCCGAATGGAGTCTGGCTTCCTGCAGCGGATGCCGCGCAAGCAAATACCAGATCCACGTGAGCGTCGATGCCACTGCCTCGTGCCCCGTGCCGAGGATCGTAATTACCTGGCTATGCACCTCTTGGGCGGTCAAGCCGGTGCCGGTTTGCAGATCTCTTTCCGCCATGACTCTTCCAAGAAAATCGTTGTCAGAGTGCCTTCCTTCGTCGACACGTTTTGCGATCAGCCGATCGATGGAGTCGTCCAGCTCTTTGAATATCCATCGCCGTCGATGGCTCTTATAAGATCCCCAAAGCCGATCGAGCACCGGCGCGAAATCGGGAAAATCAAAGATCCGTTCTCGCTGATAACGCCGCGAAGCACCGTTCCATGATCGCAATAAACTCAGCGTTGTCAGAAGAAAAGACGACTCGGGAAATAACCTCAAGCGCCTTAGTCGTCATTTCCGCGGAAGCATCGATGACGGTTTCTCGCGGCAGGGTGCGCCATCTGTCGAGCACCCTGTTTGCCGCGTCAAGAATAACGGATGAAGTTCCTGGGGTGGAGTGGTGACTGAAAGAGGATGACATCGTCTGGCGCCGTTGGCGCCACCTTTTCTCATCGCTCGTCGCGAAATCCTTGTCTGGCCAGGTACGCGAAATGCGCTGTTCGATATTGCCCTTGATGTAATTGGCCGCATTATCGATCAGCACGTGCCTGATGCTTGACGGATCATTGACGATGAAGGTATGAAGCTTCCACAACCTGGTCTCCACGATCTGTTGTTGAAAGAGGCCTTCGTGAAAACCGGCAATGGCATTGTCGCGCATCGTCCAGATGTATCGAAAGAATGGCAACGGAGATTGGGCTGGAATTGGCCCCGAAAGCAAGGGCGATCCCTGGACGAAATCGGTATCAATCATTTCCATAAGGCACAATCGGCAGAGCACTCCCAAGGGTCATCCTCAAGGGTCAAGCTATGGGTTCCATAGACGGGAACTAACCCGCGGGCAAATTTATTCCACTTGCGAAAGAAATTTTTGGAGGCGAAATTAAGTTCCGATCCAAACAGGAATAACTCACCGGATCAGATGTTTAATCCGCGAGTTTCCGAAGTCGAAACTCACGCTTCCGAGGCCTTCGTTCCCGGGCTATCGGATTCCAGCCATCTACCGGCGCTGATCCGGCGAGAGAGGCGACACTGGGTAGCAGCACTATATATCACGCGTTAACGGAAATTGGTCGCTCACGCCTAAACGTACGTAGAATTCCTGATGTCGAACGGGCAAGTCCCGCTTCAACCCATTCGTGATCTGAGTTCCAAGACCAGAAGGAGACATCTCATTTCGCCAGGCCGGGAGTTACGTCGACGAATTCCACATCATCGAAGAAAAACTTGGGCAGACCGTCCGTCGCATTTCGCATATCGAAGACGATGTCCGCCGCAGCTGCCCCCTCGGGAGCGGTGTAGGGTGTCGGCGGAGCGAAGCGCTGAGGGTCATAAACTGTGAACCAATCGGAGACGGATCTGTCAACCAGGTTCGTCGTGTACTGATCGCCAACTGGCGTCCACTTGCCGCGATTCGGGCTGGGAGCCGGGCAGACCCACTCGATCCGACCGGCGAATGCGACATAGCCGCGAGGATGCCCCGGTACCTTCCGCTCAGGCAGGTAGTTCTCACTACGGTACTGATAACGCATACTGTATTGGTGGCCCGGGATCACCTTGACCCGCTGACGGACCTGGACTCTTCCGACACCGTTGCCGCCATTAGCTGATTTCATGAAAGCCGAGTAGTCGGGATTGTTATAGGCCTCGGCCGGAAATGCTGCCGGCGCCGATGCCTTGAGCAACAGTGACTGATGACCGCTGAAGGGAGCTTCTGTGCTCATCTGTGCATTGTTTCCGTTAACAGCCTGGCTGATGAACCAGCCTTTATCCACGTCCTGCGCCGACGTTGCGAAGGGGTCTTCGAAGCTCCAGTTGTGGAGAAGATTCGGGCCGAGAGGCATGGCGATCTTGCCCCAGTCGTTGGGCTGAAGCGTCGCTTCGGTCGCGAGATCATCAACAATCGCAGTGTCGTGGTTGTAAAAGTAAAGCCGCAGAGAGCGGCTCGCGCCTGTCTCATCGGCGAAGATCACGCCAACATCGCCACGCAATTCATCCGTTGCCTTCGGATCGACGTTGAGGTCCTTGAGCGCTACCGAGGCTTCAACAGTGTAGAGTTTGTGAGCCGCATCAGGCTTAATTGCGACCTTGGCCGCATCGAGTCTTATGACCTGATCGATCCGCGCTGAAGCAAGGCTGACCGGCGACGCGCTCCCGGGCACCACCGGACGATAAAGAACGGCGATAGGCCTGCCTTGAAACGTACTTAAGAGCAACCTTTCGTCGCCCGCAACGGCGGTGCGGCGGTGCGGATCGGCCTTCGGAACAGTCTGAAGCATAAGGTCAACGCAATCGCCACTGATAAAGAGATTGCGCCAGTCCGCGCCTCCGTTGCGCATCGGCGGATTGGGTTCGTTGACCTTATAGGCAAGGTAAAGATTGTTCGCATCCCGGCCGAGGGCGATGCTGGCGCTCTTGCCGTTGCCCCCGGCGAGGGAAGCTCCATTATTGAGGTTCCAGTCGGACAGGTCGCCGTCGATCACCGGTGGTGTGTTCAGCCATGTCACCGCCAGCACCGGCTCAGGAATCAGGACAGGTTTTGGAGTTGCGCGAACCATCGCCGCCAGCTTCACGCCGCTCTCGGTAAATTGGAAGGCGCCCTCGAAGCGGCCTTCCTGCTCCAGTCCCTTGATTTGGAAAATATGCTCGGCCTGATTGCCACCGTTGATGACATAAGGGGTGCCATCGGGAGACTGGTAGTAATAGATCGCCGATTCACCGCGGAGCGAGGTTGGGCCCAGCAGCGTGTCGTCCAGCATCGTTCCAACATAGAGTCCGTCGCTGGTGATAAGGAACGGCCTTTTACTTCCGTGGTAGAGCCAGGTACCGAAAACATCGCCGAGCTTGGGAAAGTTGAAGTCATACTGTACGCCATTGGCATAGACGCCCTCGCCTGAAAGTTGCTTTGGCTGCGCGATCGCCCAGAGCCTCTTTCCGTTGAGGTCGTAGGCGGCCATTGCGTCGGTACTGTCGTTATATTGCCCCATCCCTTCGTAGCCGAAAGTAACAATGAGTTTCTTGTCGCCCGTGACATAGAGGTTGGAGATCGTGTGTTTCGGAGGCAGAGAGATGATCGGCTTGGCGTCAGCCATGTCGTAAATAGGCGCGCCATCCTTCGTCCAACTTTTCACGTCGAGACGGAAGATGGCCGCATGATCGTGAAAGACGCCTGCTGCAAAATAGCTCCAGTCAGGAGAAACGTCCCAACCCCAGTATGACCCTAGGGAAGGCTGTGATCCCTGGCTTGGCTTGACCCAGTGCATTTCGTCCGGCTGGACCAGATTGTCGCCGCTCATATCGGTCCAGCTGTAGTTGTCACCCGCATGACCGAGGAAACAATGGGGAAAGAAGCCCTCATAAGAGTGGTAGCCCAGACTCTCTCCGGGCACGGCAGCGGTTCCGTCATTACCGAATCCCGCAGATACATTGCCAAAGGCAGCCACGGGGCGATACACATCGCCTTTGCGCTGCAAAATGACCGTTGTTTTTTCGCGGATTATGACATATGCCTGCCCGTCATGGTAAAGTGTGCGGCCTTGACGTATCGCCAGATTATGGCCGGCTGGCGTGAATGGATCGTCACCATTCTGCCGCCGGTAATCGATGGCCAACGGCGTATAAGTCTTCCTCCCGAAGTCCACTTTGAAGGTGGTTCCTTCCGCGTGCACGAGCGTCGGGTCCTTTGGATCCATCCAGAAAAGAGTTCCACCGCCGTAAGGCGTCGGCCCGATGTAGTCCCTCAGGAAAGACCCGCTTCTTGCGTCCCACACGCTGATTCGCTTGGGCGATCCATCATCTTCGGCAACCCAGAGCTTGCCTGCGTCCGTTACCGCAATGCCGCGGGGTACCAGCATACCATCAGGATCCCATTTGCCAACCCACGGACGTCCGCCCTCCTTCCCAATGGCACGGAGGAATCTTCCGTTGGAACTGAAGATCTTTACTTGAAACGAAGTGGCCCAGTCGCTGACATAAATATTTCCGGCTTTGTCCGTTGTAATGCTGTCTGGTGCGACAAGATCGGATGTAATCACGGGGGTCACTGTCTTGCTTCGAACGTCCACCTTCACAACCTGCTTGCCGCTGACGGCGAGGATTGTGTGGTCATCCATTGGCGCCAGTCCAACTGGGCTTTCAACGTGGATCTCCTCCCCGTTTGGCTTGCCCGTAACCGGATCAACTACCAACAGCTTATTGTCGTAATTCAACGAGACGTAGACTTTGCCGCCGACCGCGGCGAGACCTAAAGCGTTGGTCGACTCACCGACGTCAGTGTAAAAGTAACGTGGCTGGCCGCCGTACACCGCCGGGGCAAATGATCGTTTATTCCGGAGCACGTCCAGCCAGGTGTAGTCGTTCCTGTAAGGCCAGGTTGTCACGATCTGGTTGGGCTGTTTTAAGGTGAATTGCGCAGGTTTGCCGGTCCGCCTGTCGAAACACATCAGGACAGCTCTGCCGATGGCGTTCTTGCCCGTGTATACGCGCGTGTTATCGGTGAGTGATGCGCCAGAATAGACTGCGTAAAGGTAGTCGCCGCTCAGAGCAAGGCTTATGGCACGCCCATCTGTGGTGACCCGAATTCCCCACTGCCGCTGCCCGATTTCATCGACGGCAATGATGGAATAGCCCAGTTCGTTACCCGGCGCAGCCAGGTAGACCCATTTGCCATCGGTCACCGCAGCCTGGGGGTCATACTCGTCGCTAAGCCAGTCGCCTCTGTCATCGGGCGTAGGCCACGGCGGATTCCCCGGATTGACCGCGCTCATCTTGTAATCCGTCGTTATGGGTGCGTGGTAGACGCCCTTTAGGGTGTAGTTACCGGGCGCGACCGGATTGCCATACTGGTCGAGGCCGTCCCAGTCCTCCTTGTTTTGCCCTGCATACCGAAAGTCACCCTGCGTCAACCATCTGATCAACTGTCCGTCCTTGTCATAAAGACCAAGCGTCAATTCTCCATCGGCTGGCATCTTGTAAGGAACGGAAAGAACCGGGCGCTTTTCCGCCGTGGTTTTGGCTTGCGGCGGCAGCGGACTCGAAGCCAGAACCGAGTCCTGAAGGCCGGGCTCAACCGGCATCGCCGCGGCATGGCCGGTGATGAGCGCTATGAGTGAAGAAAAGACAATGAGTCGAATGTTCAAGCGGACCCTCCACGTTGTTTTCCACATTTGAGAGGTTGCCTTTTCTTATTTTTCGCTTCGACGATAAACGAGCCGTGTCGAGATGCCCGCGACGGAGAAGTTATTCGGATAGTCTCTATTCCTTGAGCAACCAGTCGTTCTGGGGCCGGCGGCGGTTGCTACATGCCTGTCTTCTGCCTGGCGTGAAGCGATCACCCAACCATACGATGTCTTGCAAGCAGGAGTAAGAGTCTGGGGCCTGGAGGTTGCACGCGGTATTGGCGCAAATACATTGCAGGCCAAAAAGCTTCCCGCGATTTTGAGGTCGACCAGACTGCTGCCACCCGCCGCAATTCGCTGCAACCTAAAGTTGACGAGATCCTGCGCCGGAGCCAGGCAATTGACTGCGAATGGTCGGGGCGGAGGGATTCGAACCCCCGACCCTCTGCTCCCAAAGCAGATGCGCTACCAGACTGCGCTACGCCCCGACTGTTGAAATTGTATCGTAGACCTTCCGCGTACTGGCCTCATTCGTCGATTCAAGAATGTCGTATAAACCACTCCGTTACCAGCACGATCAGAACCACTGGCACAGCGAAGATCGCGAACAGCACCAGGGCGATGCAGAGCAGGAAGACGTAGTCTTTCCACGTGTGCTTGCGCGGCTGCTTCAGATGCCGCGTCATGAGCGCATAGTTGCGGCGATTTGCCTTCCAGGCAATGTCAAAGGCATCGCCTATGAACGGAATCGTGCCCACCAGCACATCGATAGCGATGTTCACCACCATTCGAATCAGTCCAACATAGGGAACGCCGCGAAACCATGCCGCGACGACGATGATGCACGATGCCAACCCGGCGAGAATGTCGCCGAGCCCCGGGATTAGCCCAATAATTCCGTCCAGCCCGAACCGTATCGACGTTCCTGGCAGACGAAACCAGTCGTCGAGAACATGTGAGAGCAGATCAAGGTTTTCGTCAGCAAACCACGTGGTTGCGACCTTGGAACGGGAGCGAAATGACTCTTGCTCCGGCGGCAGAACTTCGGGTCTCGATGACTGTGCCATACACGCAATTAGTCTTAGGATGCACTTCTTTGACGGTCCTGCGACAGGTGCGCTGCAATGCTGGCAAATGCTACAATTACAAAGCGTATGGCGGCTATAGTTCAGCGGCAGAACGCCTGACTGTGGCTCAGGATGTCGTGGGTTCGATCCCCACTAGCCGCCCCAATGGAGCCCCCACTGAAGTAACGATACGTCGTTCGCTAATGGATTGAGTCTCCGGGTATCAAGACGAGCGCAATGACGAGCGGCGACATCTTCGTAGGCTGCTCCGGCTGGGCTTACACCAGCTGGAAACCTGATTTTTATCCGCCCTCCGTTCCCGCCAAAAAACTCCTCGAATACTACGCCACCCGCCTGAACTCTGTCGAAGTGAACTACACCTTTCGCAGCCTGCCCTCGGCAACCACGGTGAGCTCGTGGCTCGCATCAACCGGAGGCGGCTTTCGGTTTTCCTTCAAGGCGCCGCAACGCATCACCCATATCCTCCGCCTTAAGAACTGCGGTGAAGCTCTGGAGCGGTTCGCTCACGCGATTGCGCCTGTTCATGAGGCCGGTCGCCTGGGCGTGCTTCTTTTTCAGCTTCCACCCAACATGAAGGCCGATACAGATCGTCTTGCTGCCTTTCTCGACGAGGCCCGGCCGATGGGACTCCCTATCAGCTTCGAATTCCGCCATTCGTCCTGGTTTGACGAACCGACGTACGCGCTTCTGCGCGATCACTCCGCAGCCCTTTGTGTTGCTGAAAGCGATGAGCTGAGCACACCCGACGAGGTTACCGCACCCTTCACCTGTTATCGACTGCGCAGGACCGACTATAGCGCTGCCGACCTGCAAGCGATTACCGAAAAGTTGAAGCTGCGCGCGAAGCACGGTGATGTCTTTGCCTACTTCAAACACGAGGAGCAGCCGACCGGCGCTCTCCAGGCCGCGAGCGTCCTCAAGGGACTACGCGAGCCATGAGAACTGAAACCCAATACGTGCTCGAAGACGCAACGACCGCCTGGCTCGTCAAATTCACACCGCGCCGCTTTCTGCGCAACGCCCACATCCAGACTCTTGCTGGAAATTTCCTTCCTCGCAAGCTATCCCTCCCTCAGCCTGAGCCTCTCGTTGTTGAAGTGGAGGGCCCCGTAGCCGGATATGGCCCAAGTGCTGTGCTCTGTCACTGCCACTGGCAGCCGCAGGAAGTCCGGCGCGAGCGCCTCACCGTGGTCATCGTGCACGGCCTCGAAGGCTCGTCGAGTTCGCAATATGTGTTGGGAAACACTGCGCGCGCTCTGGCGGCTGGATTCAACGTTGTCCGCATGAATATGCGGACCTGCGGCGGAACGGACGAGCTCTCACCGACCATCTATCACTCTGGCCGATCCGAAGATGTCGCCGCAGTCGTCGCCCGGCTCATCGAGATCGAACAGGTGGAATCGATTGCCCTGATTGGCTATTCGATGGGCGCAAATCTCGTCCTCAAATACGCTGGCGAGATCGCGGGCAACCCCCCGCCGCAGCTCAAGGCTGTTGTGGGCATCTCTCCGCTGATGGATCTCGCCGTCTCTTCCGCCGCTTTGCACGAACCACAGAACCGCATTTACGAGTGGCACTTTCTGCGTTCGATGCTGGCGCGCATCCGCCGCAAGGCTGCCCTGTTTCCTGCCATCTATTTGGCCGACAACCTCGAAAAAATTCGCAGCATGCGGTTGTTTGATGAGCACATCGTCGCTCGTTATGGCGGATTCGCCGGCGCCGACGATTACTACTATAGTGTCGCCAGTTCGCAACATGCAGGGCGCTTCCGCGTGCCCACGCTCATCCTGCACTCACTCGACGATCCCTTCATCCGCATGCTTCCTTCCACCCGCTCCGCGCTCATCGAAAATCCCAATGTCACCTATGTCGAAACCGAGCGCGGAGGCCATTGCGCCTTCCTCGCACCGGCGAAAAACGACGACGGACGCTGGGCGGAAACCACCCTTCTCGAATACCTCCGCGCACACACTAATGGAAGCCGACTGGGCCGCTGAGGTAGGACCCGATCTGCCTTCCATCGACGTTCCATGGGAAGGCTACGCGGATCTCCGTCAAGATCCGTCGGCAATGCTGGCTCTCGCAGAGGCGGCCTCGCATCCTGCCCTGAGAGAATCTGTCGTTGCCCTGAACTCAGGACATTCGCCTGTGCTTACAGCCAAGTGCGATGCCTGGTCGCTAGCCGGTGATGAAATTGACCCCGACGAATTTGCCGCTCAAGCCGAGCAGGCCCGCGAAGGATTCGCCTCCTACATTGACATCCTCCATCGCGACCCGGCCCGGCTGGCTTCCTTCGAGTTCCACGAGCGCTGGGTGCGCGACCTGACCGAGAGGCTGAGAAAGATTCCCCTCCCCAACGGCCGCGTCGATCTCGTGATTCGCTCGGCGAGCACCGATTCATTTCCCGGTTACGGCCTCACGCTCTACGCCGCCGGTTGCGGTGCCGAGACAACCACGGCCTATGCCTCATGGGAGGCTGTGCTACGCGCCGCAGTTACCGCTACAATGAATCTGGATTCGTCTGCGTCCCTTACGGGCGAGTAGCTCAATTGGATAGAGCACCGGCCTTCTAAGCCGGGGGTTACAGGTTCGATCCCTGTCTCGCCTACCAGCATTTGAATCAACGACTTACGGAGACTCCCGTCCTGCCGGAAATAGTACAAGCCGGGGGTCCAATCGCGCAACGTTTTTCTTCGTGTCGGGCTGCACGTCCCCTTTTGGTCGCGTTTCGATACCGCGGAACCGATATTCGATGACATCACAGTCGGTAAAGAAAGTGGCCCATGAATTGCTTACCGCCGTGCGTGCCATCTGATAATATTAAGAGTCTGGGATGCTTTGCGCCTGCGTCCCCTTGGCTACGGCCTTGGCGTTCTGATGTGACCCAGAACGAACCAACAAAAGAGCGGCGCACGTGACCCAGACACAGGGCAGCGGCTAGCAATCGCTGCCAAGGGAATGAGGTCACGTATGCAAATGTCTCTTTTCTTCGACGGCCCTACAACCGTCAGCCTCAATCAAAACAAGACTCCGTTCGACGCGCCTCGCGATGCGTTTGAGGAAGTTATCGCACACGCGAAAAACCCTCACCCGATGCTCGCCCGCTTGCTGCGTTTCCACCGGCGGAATCCGCGAGTCCTCGACTTTCTAATTGCGGAGCTGCGGGCGGCGCGAGCCAATGGGCGGCCACGCGCATCGTTTGGGTCGCTGTGGCACTACACCCGAGGGGTTCTTACAGAGAAGTCGCGACCCAACGGCGAGACCTACACAATGTCACAGAATCTTTGCTCGTGGTATTCGCGAATCGTCGTCGTCATGCTACCCGAGTTTAACCGCTACTGCGAATTGGGCAACGCCGATGCTGATGATGTCTTCGGTTTGCGGCTTGAGCCGGGCAAGCTGTCTCGCGGCCAGCTTCGGGGGCTGCAATGGAGTGACGGCACGGAGTTAACCGAAGGATGGCGTCCCAGGATTGCATACCAACCGCCTTCCGATCAGATTGCTCGACGTGAGCGCGTACGGAGGACGGCATGAATTTCTCCGGCACTCACGAAGTTAGAATGCTCGGCCCCGCTGGTATTTCGGCGGGGTACTTCGACAACTACGAAGCGGCTCTGGCAGCGGTCGAGAACGAGCCATCGCAGTACCGCGCCGCGTACCTCTCGCTCAACCCGATCAGGCCGGAGCTAGTCTCGTCGAGGCTCAATCCTTCATCGCTCGTCGTAAGCCGAAACACCGCGAGCGACCAGGACATCCTTCGGCGAGTACGGTTGTTGCTTGACCTGGACCCGCCTCGACCCGCTGGAAGCAACTCCACCGACGGCGAGAAACAGGCTGCCCGTGAGCAGACCGATGCCTTGCGGACCTATCTCGATAGCCGGGGATGGCCCGCCCCGATGCTGGCCGATTCTGCCAACGGCTGGCATCTGCTCTATCACATCGAATTGCCGAACGATGATGACTCGACCACGCTAGTAAAGGCAATGCTGACGCGGCTGAAGTCACTCTTCCCGATGCTCGACGCGGGGAACTACAACGCGGCTCGTGTTTGCAAATTGCATGGCAGTTGGGCACGCAAAGGCGAGCACACCGAGGGGCGGCCCTGGAGACGTTCGGCCATCGTCGAATACGGCGACGACCGAAGCGTCACGGAGGCACAGTTACGCGAATTGGCTCCCGTGCAACCGGAGGCAACGCGCCGCATCCTCATCGAGCGGCCCGACGATGTAAAGCTGACCGGCCTCATCGGGTTCTGTAACCATTACGGTGTCGTGATGCGTTCGGAGCCGCGAGAGATCCAGGGCGGTTGGCAAATCGACGTTGAATGCCCTTGGGTTGACGAGCACAGTTCGGAATCGCCGAGAGACACCGTTGTTTCCTTTGTAGCCGGTTTGGGAAACGGCTTCCGGTGCTTCCACGCGCATTGTGCAGAGAGACGCTGGCGAGACTTCCGGGCTGAGGTCGAGCGGCGTAACCCCGGCCTGCCGTCGTATTACGGGAAGCTGCCTCCGATGACTCATGCCGACGTTGCGCGGGATTTTGTCGCGAAACGGGATGACTTTGTGACTTTGTACGACCAAGAGAATGAAACCGCCGTATGGCTTCCCGGAACGCGATGGAGTCTAGGCGACCCGAAGGACGGGCTTCTCCGAAAGGCGATTCGTAACCATTTGAATGGCTTATTCGAACGGTACGACGACCCGAAGCGAACCGCGCTGAAGGCCGCGCCTTTCGTGACCGGCGTATTGAGTGAGGTCCGCCCGCTGTTGCCTCCGAAGAGTATCGCTGACTTCGACAATGACCTGGGTCTTCTGCCGTTGCCTCATGGGAAGATCGCGGACCTCCGAACGGGAACCATCCGCGAGATGCGCCGCGAGGATTGTCAGACGCGGCGATTAGCGGTCGTGCCCGCCGAGATGCCGACTCCGACGTGGGATAGATTCTTGCGGGAGGTCACCTGCGATGACACCGAACTTGCCTGTTACATCGAACGACTGATGGCTCTGGCGATTACGGGTTCGTCACCGCATCGCTTGGTGTTTTTCCACGGCGGCGGCAGAAACGGCAAAGGAACTTTGCTCAGGCTCATGGAAAAAATTCTTCGTGCCGATACTTTCACCGCTACAATTCGTCCCGAGGAACTACAACGGGCTGGCGATGACTCACGTAAGCGGCTGTTTGCGAAGCTACGCGGGAAGCGACTGGCATTCAACGCGGAGTCAGTGAAAGGCGAAAGCCTCGATTGGACACTACTGAAACTGCTCTCCGGCGGCGACAGTCTGAGCGGCGCACGGTTGTACGAGAACGAAACGGCCTTTGTGCCGACTCACTCGCTTATCGTGTTGACCAATGATCGGCCACTGTTGCCTTCGGTAACTTCTGCGGTCCGCGGGCGGTTGCGTTTCGTACCGTTCAATGCGACGTTCGATGGCCGCGAGGATCTCACGCTCGAAACCAGACTCGCCGAGGAAGCGCCGGGGGTTCTATGGCGACTCATCTGCCTTTGCCCGCCGCTGCTAGCCGGAGAGTCTGACAGCCCGCCATGTGCTGTGCTGGACGCGACAAATGACCTGCTAGACGAGAACGATGTCTCTGCTGGTTTCATCGAAGAATGCCTGGAAGCTGATTCAGACGGCGTCACAACGCTTGAGGACATGCGAGCGGCGATCATTCGATGGGGACGAGGCGACATGGACCGCGTGATGGCGGGGGTTCGCGCCCGCTGGCCTTACGGTCGAAAACGGATTGCCGGGCAGACGCATCAGGTGCGCGGCCTCATCGGAGTGCGTATTCGCCGAAAGGAAGGATGAGACATCTGAGACAGTCTCTTTACATTGTTTTTGTTTAGCGAGATAAAGTTAATACGATGAGTCGTTTACCTCGATAAACATAGGAAGACCCTGTCTCTGAGACACTTCGATGTCTCGGAGGCGGGGCTTCAATAAAACCGTTTTTGGCTTTTTATCGCCGGGTTACAATCTCGTAGCTTCAAAGACGAAAATCAGCGCGGTTAACAGTGGGGACGATGAAGCACAAAGTTGATGAAGAAACTCGCTGGTTGAAGCAACAGGAGCTAGAAGATCTTGATTACAAGAACGGCTACGCCGCGTTTTTGGACAATGATCCAGACCAGCACAGCGAATCTCCAGCGTGGAAGCGAGGTTGGGAAGACGCCAAAGCTGAGTCAAACTCATTTCGCGCATCCAAATGATTGCGTAACAATCTTTGAATCAGTCAGGACATTTGGAAGCTCGCCTTCCGACCATTGGAGAGTACAATTTCGCTCGTCATGGCTGGTAAGCGGAAAACTAAAGTGTTTGTGTCCTACAGTCGGCACGACGAATCTCTTGTTAGGCCGCTAGCGGCGCTCCTTGAAACAGCTGCCGGTGAGGATTCCATTTTTCTCGATGTGGAGCGTCTCAAGGCCGGAGATCCATGGGAGACGAAAATAGTAGCTGCAATATCGGAATGCTCTGTCTTTGTTTTGTGCTGGTGCTGCGAAACGGAAAAATCCACCTTCGTTGCAAAAGAAATAAAACTCGCGCTCCGCGATGACAAAAAGAGACTGATTCCCGTACTGCTCTGCTCAACGGAGCTACCACCCCGCTTGTTGAGCAGGCAGTGGATTGATATGCGGGAGCGCATTGTCCATCGCTGCGACCACGGCCCCGTGACCAAGAACGGCGTCAAAGACCACATGGTGAGCAAAGGCCACAGCCTCGCGCCCCGCAACTACAGCGGCAGCGGTGCAAGTACGCATCCCACGGGCGATTGGGAGCGGCTCGGCATCTCCACCACCAAATATTTCAGAAATGAAAAAGACGCTGAAGCACAAAGGCTGGCAACAACCATCCGCTTATACTTCAATACGCTTCAGGTAAAGAGCGAGGGGCATCCTTCGCATGGCGAATCCGAGCACCCTTGATCGCGCTTCCGAAGGTAACAGATGACGCTCGTGGTCACGTCGCAGGATAATCCGCGTAGCCTGCTCGGCCTGTAGAGTTTCACTCGGAGATATTGGCGGCAACGGGTCGGTGCGATAGGCTATTCCAGACGCCGGGGATCTTGACGTGACCAGCACCAAAGCCTTGATAAAACCCGAACTGCTGGTCTGGACGCGAAACCGCGCGAAGCTGAAGCTGGACGAGGCCGCGAAGGCGGCGAATGTCGAGGCTGAAACGCTGAAGGCCTGGGAGGCGGGGGAAGGCGCACCAAGCGTCAGTCAGTTGCGGAACCTAGCGGCAAAATATCACTTTCCGCTGGCCGTGTTTTATCTTCCGAAACCGCCCTTCGCTCGGGTCAGAAAGCACTTTCAAGCGTTGGCGGGATTGGGCGTACGAGAAGGGTTTGGTCACGAAAAACAGAGGCAAATTCTATCTGTCGGCATCGGCAATGGGGGTGGAGCTGAACGGCTAATTTTGGACAAAGCTTGGTCTTGGCGGAGTGAAAAATGGTTCCACCAAGACCAAGCAAATGTCCAATTTCACACGAGCTAAACTATTGATTACATGAAGCATATCCCTGTGTACTAGATCATTTTATTTGATGATGGTGGAGAGATATTTTGTTCCACCACCACCAAGGTTTTCAAGCATCGCGTGTCAAGCTTCGTACCTAATCTCCCGTGCCGCAGGTGCAGATGCCGTGACCGCTGCCGAGGATGTGAATAAACGAGCATTGTGCCTGGAGACTGGTGAGTTCCGTGGCTCCCAAGGGCGAATCCGAGGATTCAGTCTCCGTAATTATCGGGATCTCCACAAGGGGGACAAGGGGGCTTGGAGGGTTTCCGCTAACAAAAGCACCTTGAACGTGAGTAACCCAGACACGGAGATTTGCTCTCGGCGTGACCCCCGATGTTGGATCGCACGTGGAACCCGGCCCGTTGACTGCCGAAGAGACCACCTTGATGACGCCTGAGTCGTCCGGGAGCACGAAGGATTGGGGTGAGGTCAGCGGGTTTAGCAAAAGGTCTTTGAAAATGTTTAACTTGCGAAGGCCGTTGTGCGACGCGATGCAGCCGCAACACTCGTCCAACTGCTGGTCAGCAGCAAAAACATAGATCATCGCGCATAGATTGCCGTAGGTGAGACCAGGATTGTCAATTCTAACGTTCCCAAAAGGGATTGTGTCACTCCTATGACCATTGTCGAAGTAATTGACCTTGTAGACGTCCTGAGCGGCAGCGATGCTTGCTCCCAGGACGATGACTGTTGTCGCTGCGAGACCTATTCTGAAAAGGGCTTTCATCCGAACCTCCTCGGTGAGAGAAGCCGGGCGGAAGAAATTCGAACTGGCTCGGCGATTTAGCAGGAAAGTATGCGCCGAAGTCCTGGGTAAAACAATTCCCTGAGTGGCTTAGCCGGGCTATTTACGCGGTCCGCCCTAACGCAATCTCGGAGGCATCGTAGGCAAGAAAAATCGGGATAGCCTCGCTTATCGCTCAACCATGTTTTGCAAATAGCGGGGCAATTCGCGGAATTGCGAATCTGTGAGCGGCTCCACGACTACGAAGCCCTTCACGAGAAATTCGCAGGCGAACCGCCCGAAGCTCTTACGGGCCGCTCTCAGGTCCGCATAATCCGACACCGTGACAACCGTACCCGGCTGGAACTTGAATGACATGCTCGGGGGACCTTTCGTAGTTGCTGTTTGAGGAAAAGGAGGGCCACTCCCTCGCTGAGACCGGCCCTCAAGAGCGACGGCGGCCATGCGCGGTCCGCCGGAGCACATAACGGTGTTGAATCAGATGTGATTGGCCCGGACCGGGGTTGGAAGGGGGTCAAATTAACTTTCCGTAATCAGTCCATTGCGGCGTCCGCTTTTGCCACTCACTAAAAAGTGCCGCTAGGGGTACGGCGTCGATTTTCACGGACGCGCCTACGGGCTTCCTAGCACGATTGCGGGGGGACCCTAGCCGCAACGAAATTGACGGTCGCCCATTTGACGAGATGGCCGGAAGATTTTAAGTTCCCTAAAGTGAACGCATCCGTCCTGTGGTTCCATTGGTGGTCTGACTCTCAGTGGTGGCTCACGATAATTGCCGCCGTTACTGCCGGGGTAGTTTGCTGGCAGGCAGTCGAAACCAGAAGAGCTGTCGGGGCCGGTACTAAAGCAGCCGACGCGGCGCTTATAAACGCTCAAGCAGTCATTAATGCGGAACGCGCAAAGTTGTTGTTTGAATTTGCGAAGGGTTACACCGATGGGCCGGGGAAAGGCACCACGTTTACCATTGATGCTGTGAATTACGGTCGGTCCCCCGCGGAGTTACTGTGGAGCCGTGCTAGAGAAACGGTGATAAATTCGTTCGATGATTTGATCCCTCTTGGGGATCTTCCTTGCGAAGCGCCCGTGGCCCGATTCCTTGCTCCCGGCCAGCGCTATCGAGTGGGCGAGTTTATACCCATATCGGCGCGACTGTCAGCTAATGCGTTTGAACTTGCGACAGAGACCAAACTTCCGGTCAACGATCAAATTCGCGCAATCTATGGAGAGGTTGCGTATAAGGACGGCATTTCCTCGGCAACCCGCCTTAGTCGGTTCTGTTTTCGCTATGTGAGAAAGCCCGAGGGAACGATTCGAACCAGACGGCCCGTATAACGAGCAGACTTAGGCGGCCCTACACCTACAGCGAAAATGCCCCGATGGCTAACGCGGATCTTCCAAGTCAAACAGGCGTTCAAGGTCACTTAGCCGTTCGTCCCGCTCAAGTGGACGGGGCTACCTCAAATCTTACCGCCCTCCCCTTGCAGAGCGCCGCAATCCAAAAATTTACACGGACAGGGATAAATCTGAGTTACCTACGGCAACCTTCGTAGGTTTATCGGAAATATCGGCGTTCATGTAAATTTGTGATCGGCGGAGGGCTCCCGTGGGTACCTGTTCAAGATTTGACCGAGCTCCCGCCTAACTAACACATAATGAACGATTTATAATGGAAAACACGCTTGATTCGCGCGTGCCTACGATTCAAGGGAGCCGGACTATTCCTTTGGTTTGGCAGCTAGCCCCCGTCGCTGGTAGAGTTTTCCTCGCTCTCGTTTATCAGGCTGGGACGAATCGTCTTTGTCGCGCATTATGTCATCGAAACGCCTGCCCGAAACCGGGTCATAGACTCGACCGCCCGAAGCCCCAGTGAAAATGGCACTAGGGCCGTAAACAGCCGCAGGGTCAATGCCAGCAATGCGGTAAGAAAGAAGCCTGTCGTTCGATTGCATCTGCCGCAGAATGCTGAAAAGCTCCTGACCTGTTCTCGACTGATCGCGAACGATGCCAAGGATCTCTTCCAGCAAATCTGCGGGACTCCGCACAGGGGTCTTCGGCGCTGGGGCCGATGGAATCGCTGATAGCTTAACTTCGAGCCTTTCCCACCACAAGTCAAATGCGTCAAACAGTTTGGTGTCGGGAATCGGCTTCACCGTGGCGCGGTTTAGCGTGGCGATCATTTTGTGTGTCTCGTCTTTGTTCGCCTCGGACGCCTGAAATTGCACCAGTGGCCCGGTCAGGTCTGAAGGTTTCAAGTGAAACAAATATGGACACACCATCTGCTTCTCGACTGTCTTTGACAGTGCTCCTGCCTCAAAATTCATCCAAGGCGCGTCGCGATTGTCCGGGGTCACGCAGATAATCCCCGCCTTCGTGGTTGCGAGTTCCGTTTCGACGGCGGAGGACCACCTCTCCCCCTTTTCAATGTCTTCTGAGGACATCCACGGCTCGATGGCTTGAATGACGTTGGGAAGCCATTCGCGCAACGCTAATGCGACCTGTTTACTCGCTGACCCCGACCAACTTAGGAACACTTTCATAGCAATCTGCCTCGCCTCGATTGTAGAGACAGTCTAGCGTCAAATTTGCGGCACAGATTCCGATAATCCGAACCGGGCGCGCCCATCGTCCGCGATGCCGCTATTGCCCACGTGGGAATCGCGTGATCAATATAGTGCGGGCGGTCCTTCCGACGTGAGGCATCTGCGTATTTCTTCATCGGACAAATTGGTCTCGCCTACCAGCCATGCGCCCTGCAGGAAGTTGAATGTCCAATCGTTTTTGCGCCCTCCGTGATGGATGCGCCGCGCCTGCACGGACAGAGCGTTGCCCCCGCTCAACGTATTTGGAGGTGCGAACTCTATCTGAAAGCCGCCCGGCATCTCTACATTCAAAGCCGGGACATCGTCACTTCGGGGAATCGCCACATTCACCGTGACACGGCGGGACGCGACCCGATTCATTGCCGTCCCACCCATGCTTTTGGCTACCTCGGTTATCCGTTTGTAAAGTCCTTGCAGTGCAGCGATGTGCTTTTCGATGGTCTGTTCGCGATTCATAAAAAACGCTCCGTCTCTATGCTACCGCCGCGAGAGCAGACTAACGCGCTCATGCGCGGCCTGGAGATCCGCCGTCACGAGATTCGCATACCGCCGCGTCATCTCAAGTGTGGAATGCCCGAGCACTTTCTGAAGATGGAACACGGAGCCGCCGCGCCGGAGGTAGCTCACGGCGAAAGTATGCCGGAAGCTGTGCAACGACCGGGCCGGGGCATCGAAGCCAAGCCGCTTGCAGAGCCGCTTCACATCGCGGTTGGCATTTCGGCGACTCCACATCCGGCCCGTCCGTGTTCCGAAGACCAGATCGTTCGGTTTGAGGCCCTCCGCGATGTAACGAAAAACGGCCTTTCGTAGTTCAACGCTAATGGGCACGATGCGTTCTTTGCGGCCCTTCCCGTCCAGCCGCACGAGCAGATTGTCGAGGTCAATGTCGGCGACACGCACCGACAAAGACTCACTGATGCGACAGCCTGTATCGAACAGCATCAGTATGAGCAAATGTAACCGTCGCTGATTCGTTTTCGGCTTCCATGCGATGAGACGACGGATTTGCTGCTCGGTGAAAGTCGGCATCACCTTGCGCGGCTCTTTGATTTGCTGGACGCGAGGATGCGAGCAAGCCGCGCTGCACCGGCCTTCGATGCCGCTGTTCCAGTGTAGGTAGGCATTTATGCAGCGCAACACGGTATTACAGCCCGCTTCGGTCAGTCCCCGCTCACGTAACGCGAGCACAACAGACTTCAAACCCTCTCGTGTGGGATTCTCCGAAGGCAGCCAACGGAGACAACGGCGATACCATTCGACAGTCGCCGGGGTTACATTTGAGAGGTATTGCCGCTCACGGATAAAGGCTTCAAATCGTTCCACGATTCCTCCAAGCCGGTATTAAAATTCGGAGGAAATTCGCGTAAGTTGTTGATTTAACGGGCGAGTAGCTCAATTGGATAGAGCACCGGCCTTCTAAGCCGGGGGTTGCAAGTTCGATCCTTGCCTCGCCTACCATTCAGATTCACGATGCTCGCCGCGCCGCGTACATTGCCTTGAGTTCGCGAAGCTGCCACAGCTGTGACGGTGCGAGCGCTGCATACCGCATCGCCCGCACAGTCGGGGTTGATTAGTTAACGGTTACGGCGCTGCTGGCCGAAGAGATCTGCCCGGACTGATTCTTAACCGTCAGGACAACCGTATACGTTCCTGCCTTGGAATAGGCATGAGTTGTCGTGGGTGTCCAGTTCAACCATGTGCCGTCTCCGAAGGCGATCGTTCTGCCGACGATTGCACTTGCGCCGCCCGTGCTCTTCGATGAATCAATCGACACCACGAGTGAGCCGGTTGTCGGTGTCACACTCAGGATCGCCGACGGAGTGCCCGTTGAAGTGGCCGGTGGTGGGGTGACCACGGTTGCCGGCTGGTTGGTGCCCTTCAGCGAAACCGCAACCGTAGACAGCGCCGGAACCGCAATAGTGGTTGAGTACCCTCCCGACACTGAGCTGAGGCTGACCGACTTGCTGGCGATATCGGCGTTGGCGCTGTTCAACAGATACATCGTGCCTGTCGCTGATGTGATCCCCGGATTTGCAAGCGTCACATTCACCGAGTTGTAAGACGTCGTAGTGGGATTGATGATGACCACGTCATCCCCGGTGCTGGTGTAGAAAGCGGTTGCGCTCAGCCCCGACGTCGTACTTGCTGGAGAGACCGAGACTGCCATGTGTCCGCCAGCCTGTAGGTCCAGATAGCTGGGCGAAGCAAACAGCGAAAATGCATAAAACTGCGGATAGAGATAAGTCTGCGACGGATCGCAATCCATGTCGGCGTCATATGCGCCCATGATGCAGAAGTATTTGCCGACAGAGTTGAAATATGCGAGACGGCTCGGACCCGCGGAGGCGCCGCTGTACACAGTGTTGAGAAAATCCGTAACCGCCAGGCTGTTCCACAAAGGCGCGTAGGTCCTGTCGTTGCGGCAACAATCAACTGCATAGGCCCAGTTGTTGTTATATTCGCTCACATAGATCGGAGTCGATGCCGCGTTCGGCTGCTTCCCGGCGCGAACAAGCGACTCGATGATCTGGTAAAAGTGAGCCAGTCCCTGTGTGCTGGATTGCGTGATCGTATACAAAGTGGGCCATGTCATTCCGTCGTCAATATTGGTCTGGCCGGTGATGTATAGATGAAAGCTGACGAAATCTACGTACGGTGCCGCCGCCGAGTTATCCAGCAGTGCCGGCAGCCAGGTAGAAGCCTGCGACATCTGCGAGATCACAGGGCCGCCGGTGCGAATCGTCTGTCCATCCGCCTTCGCCTGAGCGTGCATCGCCGAGGCAGCGGCAGCAAACATCGAAACATAGGTGCTAAGCCGGGTAGTTGCATCGCTGGTGCATAGCGACGCGGCCAGCTCCGGCTCATTCCAGATCTCGTAATCCTGGATGAGACCGGGATACTTCTGGTCCACATTAGCGACGACCGAGGCCGCCATCTTTCCCCATGTCGCAACATTGGACGGTGCACTACATGCGCTCGATCCGAGAGAAGGAGGCGTGTCATAGATTACGGCTATGGGATGCAGGCCGGCAGCGCTGACGTTCTTTAGCTGCGCATCCAGAATGCCGAAGTTTGGTGTAGAGGTAGCGTAAACCTGCTGAAGGGGAATCCACAAGCGTGTTCCGGTAATCCCTGCTGAAGTTAACTCACTGACCGGGCCTTGAGCGGTTACCTCAACCCCAACTCCACCCACAGCGAACAGGCCACTCGGCACTGCCGGAGTTGAGCCACTCCGGCTGCCGAAGTTAGCAGTTACGGTTTGCGATTGTCCTGAAGAGGCGTTCCCCAGTAACGCGACGATAACAGCGATCCCAGCCAGACAAGAAGGCAGGGCTCTGCGACATGCTGTTGACACAGACATTAACAATTCTCCTGAAGTCGGCAAGAACAAGGGATGGATAAGCGGAGCAATGCAGGCCGGGACAGATGCATAGGTCTGGCAACATCAGGCCCGGATCGTGGGTAGTTATTTTTAGATGATTTCGTCAAATACTACCATTTCGAACTAACCCGTCAAGGAAAAATTCGTTAATAAAACCAAAGTTTTTTGGAGTGTGTAATCCATTCCCACGTCAGGAAAAGATTGCGTGGTTTTTTGAAAATATTTCCAATTTGTGCTTGACACTGCTACAGATGAGGTGCATCAGCAGATCTGACTGAGATGTCCTCGGGAAAGCACAGCCGAATCTCGACCTCTTCACCGCACCTGCGTTGATTCTTCGCCTCAGGTAGTTCGGTGTAGTCCGGTAGAGTAGCCGCGCTTCCAGGCGACGCGTACAGATTCGATCCTGTGTCTGCTATGCGAAGCTTCTTCAATCTGCCTCAGCCTTCAACTATTCGATCTCTGCTCCATACGCAAAGAGAAGAAGCAGTCCTTTCCGCTTCAGATACTTTTTACTGTGACCGGATAGATCTCTTGGCTCAGTCCTGAAGGCGTGTTGCGGAATATCCTGTCACTTTGAGTGGCAGCGGGCATCTATCGCATTGTCATCGAGGAACTTGTAGACTGGCTCCATTGTCACCGCTCCAGCCTTACCATTGCATAGGCGAATTTAGGACGATTACATGACATTGCTTCTGCTTTGTTTGCTGCTTGGAATAATCGCCGGGCTTCGGGCGCTCACACCTTTGGCCGCGGTCTGTTGGGGTGCATACCTGGGCTGGTTGCACTTTGCCGGGACGAGCCTCGGCTTCATTAATCACACTGTGACATTGGTGATTTTCACCGTGCTGGCGATCGGGGAGATATTCAACGATAAGCTGCCGAAAACGCCCGCTCGTACCGCGATTCCTTCCCTCATCGCACGCATTCTGTCTGGAGCCTGCAGCGCTGCCACTCTCGCGGTCAGCGCAGGAAGCGGCCTGATCGGGGCCATCATCGCCGGTAGCCTCGGCGCCGTCCTCGGGACCTATGGCGGCTACAACATTCGCCACTCGCTGGTGACCAAAGCGAACCTGCCCGACTTTGCCGTGGCCTTTGTGGAGGATGTAATCACCATCGTCGGCGGCTTGTTAGTTGTTTCCCATCTTTAAGCCTCGGCCCGCTGGCGCTTTGCGCTCGACGAAGATTGGCCGACTATTTCCACTCGCCGGCTATAATCGATATAGGGAACAAAAAGGCCTGGCTGATATGCCGGGCCTTTTTGCGTCCCATTTCTCGTGGAATCCTTGACCCTCATGCAACTCCAGCAATATGAATGAATTGCCAGTTTCCACCGGGGATTCGACCCGATCAGCCAAGTTCATGACGTTAAATCACTTAGAATGAAATCTTTGCAGTTAAGCCTAATGTTTTCAGATCTTTAACGATGGATCGCGGTGCAACGCATGTTGAATCAAACAGTTACAGGAGCGGGGCAGGGATAGAGGGGGAGGGGGGTGCCCCCTTCGGCTCATTCCGCCACCGGCAGCTCGATGTGCGAATCAGCATAGATCCGCTCCTCGGCTGACTTGTAGTCGCCCGGAGCGGCAGTCATGATATTCGGCACAAACGTCTGAGGATTGCGGTCGTAGAGCGGGAACCAGCTGCTCTGCATCTGCACCATGATCCGGTGGCCCTTGAGGAAGACATGGTCGGCGCCGTGCAGGCTGTACTTGTACTCCTCGACCTTGTTGGCAGGGATGGCTTCCGGATGCTCATAACTCTCGCGATAGCGGCCGCGGAAGATCTCGTCCACGATCATGAGCTGGTAGCCGGACATCTTGCCCAGCTCCGGATCGGAAGGGTAGACGTCGATCAGCTTAACCACCCAGTCGCCATCGGTGCCAGAGGTCGCCGCATGCAGATCGGCGACGACATCCCCGGTGACGGTCAGGTCATGATCGAGAACCGGCGTCGTCCACGTGGCGACATCCTTGCGCTGGCTATAAGGGGTCTGGTCCTCGACTAGCCACGTAAACCAGCCCGAGCCGGTCGGTGCGTATGTAGCCTCGATCGGCCTCTTGCGGTACTCGACGGGATCCGCTGGGTCCGAAACGTACTGGGTAAACGCATTGTCGGTCGCAGGCTTGTCAAAGCTGAGCGTCCCGTTCGAGCCGAGGTACAGATTGCGCTCGGTTACGTTCTTCGGCGGCCAGTGGCTGTAGCGCATCCACCGGTTTGTACCTGTCTGGAAGGAGGCAGTGTCCTCTAGACCGAACCCCGGCTGGTCCTTAAGATAGTGCGCAAAAAATGGCGCCTCAATCTGCTGGCGGAACTGGTCTCCGGTTGCAGCGCCAAAATCTACGACACCGAGGTGACGCGTGGTTCGCGCCCACTCTCCGTGATTCCATGGACCGAGGACAAGGAAGACTTCATGCTGCGAGTCGTGAGGTTCGAGTGCCGCGTACTCGGCCTGCGGTCCCCACATGTCTTCCTGATCCCACCAGCCTCCCACCTCCAGCGTAGGTACGGTCACCCGTGTGAGGTGCGGCTGAACAGCTCGTGACCGCCAGAATTCGTCATACGGTGGATGATCGAGAAATGCCTGCCACGTGGGCAGGTCGGTGGTACCGGACTTCTTGCCCGCGGCAGCAAAGGAGCCGGCATCGAGAAAGTAGGTGTAAGCATCCTCGTTCAGCTTGGTGAACGTGGCCTCCTTACTGGACTCCATCCCGAGCACATAGTCGTAGCCGTAGGTCTGGCGAAACGCGCCGTTGTGGAAGAAGTCGTCGCCGATCCAGACATCCGTCATCGGAGCCTGTGGTGAAATCGCCTTGACGGCGGGGTGGGGATCGATGCCCGCCTCGGCAGCCAGGAACCCGGGATAAGACACGCCGACTACTCCCACGCGATCGTTGTTGCCAGGAATGTTCTTGATGAGCCACGCGACACTGTCATAGGTGTCGGTAGTCTCATCGATCTGTTTTGGATCTGCCGACCTGGGATCATGATGTGGCGCGATCGGCCGCATCATCACAAACTGCCCTTCAGATCTGTAGCGGCCGCGGATGTCTTCCATCACGAAGATATATCCACTCTGCGCCAGCTCCGTATAGCGCGAGTTGATGTAATCCGAATCAGATTCATCTACGCCGTAGGGCGTCCGCTGCATGATAAACGGCAAAGGGCCGCCGGCATCCGCGGGTCGGAGGATGATAGCGTGCAGCTTAACGCCATCGCGCATGGGAATCATCACCTCCTGCCGGCTATAGGGGCGGAAGTGATTGTGCACGGGCTGATCGCCGACTCGTTCATAGAGCACCTCTGTGGAGCCCGCTTTACGTTGCACGCCCGTGATCTTGCCCGCGTCCGTTATGAACTCCAGGCGCAGAGGAGTTTCTTTAATGGTGAACCTGGCGGCGGACTCTGCGACCAGATCCTGATGCGGCGAGCGCGCAGATTCGATTGCGAGATGATCTCCGTCCTGAAAGACCGACAGGACAATCTCCGGCTCGTTTACATTGCGATATTGTCCGACGTAGCGATCGAGAGTGGTCGTATCCCGGTGAGAGAATGTCGTACTTTGCGCATAGGCGGTGGGCAGTGCCGCAACGAGAAGAGCCACGAAAGCAGGAAGTACGAGGCGGCGAAACATTCTAAAGATGTCTCCCTCTTGGAAAGCACTAGTTTATCTGGAACATTCTCAACTCTGCAGATTAACGGTACGTTTGTGAAATCGCCTTGTGCGCAGGAGAAGCGCTCTCCATGTTCATCCTTCGAAACGCCATGCTGCTGGTCAACACCATCGCATTACTTCCCTCCGCAGTATTGGCGCAGATCACCATTACCGAAGCACCACCGGCTGTAGCTACGATAAAGATCGACGCGAGCCGGCCGGCGTCCTACCGCGTACCCCGCACCATCTTCGGCACCTTTCTCGAGCCCATAGGGAATTCCACCTACAACGGGCTATGGGCGGAAATCCTGGTCAATCCCAGCTTCGAAGAGAACCTGTGGGACACCAGCCACATCGCGGCGATGGTGCGTGAGGAGCCGGGCCTCTCGCGAGCCTCGGCGCTCGGACTGCCATTGCCTTGGGAACCAATCGACGCGAGCCAGGGCAACCGGTATGAACCGCATTGGGGAGGCGCGCCAAACTCCTGGAGATCACTAGAGGTGATCGGCGTGCCAGGCCGCGAGACAGGAGTAAAGCAGAAGGTCTATCTCCCTGTGCACCGCGTGCTGCGCTTCGAGGGAAGCTTGTTCGCCAGGCATCTGCAGGGGTCGCCAGGATTAACCATTGAGATTAGAAGGCATGATTCCAAGGAGGTCTTAGCGAGCGCAAATATATCGGTCAATGATGCCGGTTGGTCGAAATATTCATTCGGCCTCGAGCTAGCCGCTGGTAGCCTGCACCGCCTGGAGCCCGCCGACTTTGCAATCCTGGTCAACGGCGATGGGCGAATCGACTTCGATAATGTCCAGCTTTTTCCCGTCGATGCCATCAACGGTCTTGACCCCGACGAAGTCCGCATGGCCAGGGAGATGCACACACCCCTGGTGCGATTCGGAGGAAATTTCACCTCGGGGTATCACTGGAAAGACGGAATTGGCCCGGAAGACAAGCGCGTGAGCATGCTGAATATCGCATGGGGGATTCCCGAATACAACACCTTCGGAACGGACGAGTTCCTGAACTTCTGCAAGTTGATCGGAGCGGAGCCTCAGATTGCGGTGAATCTGGGCAGCGGCACGCCGCAGGAAGCCGCCGAGTGGGTGAAGTACGTGAATGAGCGGCTCACGAAATCAGGTCTGCTTTGGGAACTTGGGAACGAATTGTGGGGAACCTGGAATCTCGGCTGGCCGACTCTCGAACAATTACCGGGTCGCACTCGGGAGTTCAGCGAAGTGATTCGTGCCGTCGATCCCGCTGCGAAGTTGATCGCCACAGGGCAGGATCCAGATGTTTACCAGCAGTGGAATGCGACTCAGCTTACGAATCCCGCGCGGACCTTCGACTATCTCTCAACTCACTTCGTCGTGACAACCGATGCGACGCTTGCACGAAATCCCAGCGCTGACTTCCTTGCTCTCGCAACTTTTGCTCTGCCCGTTGAGTTAGGTAGAAGACTGCACAAGATGCAGGATCAGATCAAAGAGACCTCTTCATTCGCACACAAAGCGCATATTGCATTCACCGAATGGCTGTACGTCGCGCACCGCAATGATGCGCCTCGGTTCACGAATATGGCGGGAGCCATCGGCGCAGCCGGATTCTTCAACATGCTCATCAAGAACGCCGATATTGTGCCAGTCTCTGACATGACCGGCATCATGGAATTTGCGGGCATCTGGAAGGAAAGGAGCCAGGTTTACGCGGCGCCAGCATATTACATTTTCAAAATGTACGCAGGTGCAGATGCCGTCACGCCAGTATCTGTCGAGTCCCATTCCGGCTCGTACTCTGTACATAACGGCGTTTCCCGGTTGCCTGAGATCACGGATGTCCCCTACCTCGATGTGGTTGCCGCTAAGAACGACACCGGCGATACCCTCACCCTTTTTGTCGTAAATAGACATCTCTCGAGAGACTTCGAAACCGAGATCGAGTTACGAGGCTTCAGTGCAGCGCAGACAGCAAAAGTGGAAACCTTGTATTCCGATAGTTTGTATGACGAGAACACGGCTGCTGATCCGGACAACGTGACGCCCTTGCAAAGTTCCGCAAAGATTACGTCCGGCCACATGCACTATGTATTTCCCCGCGAGAGCGTCACAGTGCTCACGCTCAAAAGGAGGTAGCCGTTTCACGAATCTATTTTTCTGAGGTGGATGCCGGTTCGTTGAGCGTTAGATATTGATCAGCCTTCACATTTTTGAGGGTCTGAAGGATACCGCCGGGCCAGCGAATCTCGATCGACTGCGCTGCTGTCTCGGTGCCCAGACCAAAGTTAAGGCGCTTGTCGCTCGATGAAAGATAGCTGCCCGTGGTAGTCACAGTGGTCCATTGCGATCCTTTGCCGGTGGTGAGTTTGACAACAGCGCCAATGGCGTCGCGGTTGCTCTTATGACCGATAAGGTGGAGACCAAGCCAGTGATTCGCCGTCTTAGTTCTATTCATAAGGATATGTGCCGGCCCCCCGTTTTCGGTCACAACCGCATCGACGAGTCCGTCGTTGTTGATATCGCCGGTCGCCAAGCCGCGGCCAGCCCAGCGTTTGTTGAAGATTTCTCCTGAGACTGAAGACACGTCGACAAACTTCTTGCCATCCCCGTTACGGGCCAACAGCATAGGTTCGCGATAATGCAACTGGGGGAAAGTCAGCTGGATCGTATCGAGATCATGCCCCTGTGCAATTAGCAGATCCTTCCATCCATCGTTGTCATAATCCAAAAACTTCACTCCCCACCCAGAGTGAAGTAGCGTCATACCGGCGAGCCCGGAAGTATAACTGGAATAGCTGAAGCTCCCATCACCGGCATTTTGGTACAGTGCATATTTCTGGTTCGCGAGATTGTCGACCACGATATCCGGCAGCCCGTCATTGTTGTAGTCGGCGAAATCCGTTCCCATGCCCGCGAAGGTGCGCCCCTCACCATCCACAGCGATCTCGGCCTCTAAACCCAGTTCCTCAAAAGTGCCGTCTCCTCTGTTGTGAAACAGGAATTCAACCATGGAGTCGTTGGCGACGAATATATCCGGATGACCATCGCGGTCATAATCCGCGATTGCAATACCCAGGGCCTTGGCCGGCTTGTCGAGTCCTAGTTTGTGCGCTTCTTCGCTGAATGTACCATTGCCGTTATTGTGGTAGACGAGCATTGAAATCGGTTGGAAGACGTCGGGATGACAATACCCGCGGTACCCCTCGCGATGCTCTCCGCACCAAACGTCATCCCAATCCCACTGGATATAGCGCAATACAACCAGATCGAGCAATCCGTCGCCGTCCAGATCGACCCATGCCGCGGAGGTTGACCAGCCACTTCCCGCCACACCCGCCTTGTCGGTAACGTCGGTGAATGTACCATTGCCGTTGTTGTGGTATAGCTTATTCCCACCATACGCAGTTACATATAGATCCTCGTAACCGTCGTTGTCGTAATCGCCAACCGCCACCCCCATGCCATACCCAGTTCCTTGCAACCCTGCTTTTTCGGTGACATCCTCAAAGCTTCCGTCAACCCTCTGGTGATAAAGCCGGTTCCAGTATTGCGGACCGGTCTTTTGAGGGATCGTTCCCTTTGGAGTGGGATCTGCAAATGGTGCTCCATTGACGAGAAACAGATCGAGGCGTCCATCGTTGTCATAGTCGAAAAGGGCAACCCCGGACCCCATGGTTTCGATGAGGTACTTTTTCGATGTGTGAGGAGCCTGATGGAGAAAAGTAACACCCGCACTTAAGGTAACGTCGGCGAAGTCACCCGGGATGAGGTTCGTGGCAGCGGTCTGTGAAGGCACAGATTGATTTGAGGGCGGGGCTGTCGCTTGTGCGAGGAGAAGACGCGCACCGAGCAAGACAAACATCAGGACTGATGTAAATCGGTTGGACGTTGATTTATTCCACGCCTGCATTCGATGCGCTATCAATCGAGCAATCTATTTCTTTCTGGACTCAGCTGGTCCACCCTTGCAGGCCACACAAAGCTCGCCTGTGATGCCTTTGCCTTCTTCAACGGTGAAAATGCGGTCAAGCGACGGCAGCTTGAGTTTCTCGATAGCTCCGCTCGGCCAATGAATTTCCACTTGATCCCCCGTTGTGGCATCGCCCAGGCCAAAGTGTACTCGCTGATCATTGGAAGACATATAGCTGCCCCCGCTCATTACATCCCCACGCTGACGAATGCCGTTTGATGTGAGATAGACGGTAGATCCAACGGCATCGCGTGGACTCTTCGGTCCGCCTATGAGCTTGAATTCCACCCAGCGGTGGTGGTCAGCGTTTACATTGCGAAGCAGTACCGGAGTAGTGTCGAGCGAATTGATGACCACGTCGATCTTGCCGTCATTGAACAAGTCGCCAAACGCCGCTCCTCTGCCGGGAGTGACCACTGCCAGACCGGTGTCCTTAACCGGCGGAACAACCTCGAACTTCTTGCCGCCGAGATTGCGGAATAGCAGCGGTCTCTCGGCAAAGCTAGTGCCCCAGTCCTGTTTGTCCACGGCGGGATAGACATGACCGTTAACCATCATGATGTCCTTCCAGCCGTCGTTGTCATAGTCAATAAATCCGATGCCCCATCCGAGAAATGGAATGGTATCCTGTGCGACCCCCAGATGGTAGCTGACGTCACTGAAATTGGCGTCGCCATCGTTATGGTAGAGGACCTTATAGTCATCCGAGAACGTAGTCGTCATCAGGTCAAGACGACCGTTGTTTTCATAATCGCCAATGGCTAGCCCCATAGAGGCAGTCTCGCGGCCATCTTGATTCAGCGCGAATCCCGAGGCGTAACTATCATCCTCGAATGTGCCGTTACCTTTGTTAATGTAGAGGTAGTTGGGCGTCGAATCATCGGCAACTACCAAGTCGACCTTGCCATCGTTGTTAACGTCAGCGAAGATTCCGGTAAATCCATAGTAGTGATTTGGATCGCTGACCCCCGCCTTCACACTCACGTCCGTAAAGGTGCCATCCCCATTGTTGTGAAACAAGTGATCGGGTTCGCCCTGCAATCCTCTTGGGCCACACATAACGCTTACACCGCGAAAATTGCAGAAGCTGTAGGCCACCGCTTTGGACCCGGGAATCGGCGGGTTAGTCATATCGTAATGAAGGTAGCCGGGCACGAAGAGATCCAGACGGCCATCGCCATCATAGTCGCCGAAGGTGGCCCCGGTGGACCAATTGCCGAGCATGACTCCCGCCTTTTCGGCTACGTCAGTAAATGTGCCGTCATGGTTGTTGTGATAAAGCCGATTCTTTCCGTAATTACCGACGAAAATATCCGGCCATCCATCGTTGTCGTAATCGCCAATGGCCACGCCGAATCCCCAGCGGTCATTCGTCACCCCAGCCTTGGCCGCAACATCAGTAAATGTACCGTCGTGATTGTTGTGAAACAGCGCCGCGTGCGGAGGCGTTGCCTTTCCATTGAGGGCGTCGTAGGTGGATCCATTTACAAAATAAATGTCCAGCCACCCGTCGTTGTCATAGTCGATCAATCCAACTCCGGAACCGTTCGCCTCGATGATGAACTGTTTATCCGGAGTTCCCATGGTGTGATGCCACGTCGCTAGACCAGACTTTTGGGTGATGTCCTCGAACACGATCGGACCGGATTCAACGAATCCCCCAGCCGTGATAGGGCGATTCTCGGCGTCATGAATCGCGGCATGGGTACCCCCGGTGGAGTTCCCGCCACTCGTGGACTGGGCGGAAGGTGCGGGAGACTGGGATAACAGCCAGACAGGCAACCCGAGCACGCAAACGCTCATGAGAAGAAAACCACATGCCTTCGTGCGAATGTTGGGCTTAGCGGGGACAGGGAAGCTCATTGAGAGAACCGGCTCACTCCATTTCATTTGACGACAGAGTTCACAAGAGGTTCCATTGGGCTGTTGTTGGCCCTGTTCTTGGAATCTTGGCATGGAATGGCTGGCGCGGACGCTGAGTGGCACGATAGATGAAGGCACAACGGCCAATAATATTTGAAATCGGTTACAATCATCACGCATCGATTTTTCCTGGCCGGGTTGAGACGTCGGCCAAGTCCGGTCCGCTAAATCCTGGAGACTTCGGTCGGAATTCGAGTATAACCATTCCAACGGTTCATATCATCGCTTGGCGATTGCCATCGCGTTGCTGACCGATAGATGGTGGTACCCTCCCCAGAGTAGCGGGCCTATGAACATCAAGGAAGTTGCGCGACTCGCCAAGGTCTCAACAGCGACCGTTTCCCGCACGATCAACGGCTCAGACAAGGTAACCGCTGAGACGGCAGAACGTGTTCGCCAGGCAATTGACGCGCTTAAGTTTTATCCGAATACAAATGCTCGTGCTCTCGGCTCCGGCAGGAGCAGCCTCTACGGTCTGATCATCTCCGATATTACGAATCCATTCTTCCCGGAACTGGTCAAAAGCTTCGAGGATGTCGCCGTGCAGTTTGGGCAGGAAGTGTTGGTTGCCAACACGAATTACGATCCTCACAGAATGGAAGTGTGTGTTACTCGCATGTTGCAGCGCAAGGTCGACGGTGTGGCCATCATGACTTCAGAGATGGAAGAACATCTTGTCGATGAGATGAGCAGCCGTCGGATTCCGCTTGTCTTTCTCGACACCGGCACTCCGCAGAAGGGAATAAGCAACATCGCCATTGATTATGCGAGTGGAATCGACGCCGCGGTTGGTCACCTCACCTCACTCGGGCACACCGCAATCGGTTTCATCAGCGGCCCGATGGATCTGACTTCTGCTCGGGTTCGTCGCCGCGCATTTGTGAATAGTTTGAAGCGCAAGGGCTTGAGCCTCAACCGCGACTTCATCGAGGAAGGCAATCATCGTATGGACGGTGGTCACGAAGCGATGGCGCGGTTGCTGGAGAAGCCAGTGCGTCCCACCGCTGTTCTAACCTCGAACGATATGACCGCGATTGGCGCCATGGGAGCTATCTTCGAGCGAGGTCTGAAGGTCCCGCAGGACATATCCCTCATCGGATTCGACGATATCGATCTGAGCGCCTTCACGCAGCCTGGCTTAACCACGGTACAGCTGTCGCGCAAGGAGATTGCCAAGGTGGCCTTCCGCGCTCTCTACAGCGCAAAAGACAACGCAGCCGCCAGGGGTGCCGAATTCACGATTCAGCCAACGCTCATCGAGCGTAAGTCGACTGGGCCGGTGCCCCCAAACCCAAGGAGAAAAATCTGAACGATCTGGTCTGAGAACCTGCGCTATTCGATTCGTTGGTGACGGTAGCCGGCATCGGACAGCATCTGTCCTATCTCTGTGATATGCGAGTTTCCACGGGTTTCGAGCGTGACATCTATGACTGTATCGCCGAGGTTCACTCCGTAATGAGCACGGTCATGCGAGGTCTGAACAATATTCGCGCGAGCTTCGGCGATGATGCGCGTCAGCGAATGAAGGGCTCCCGGCCGATCGGTCAGGTGAATCCGTAAGCGGGTGCGCCGGCCATCTTTCACCAGGCCGCGCTCGATGATCCTTGCCAGCAGGCTGACGTCGATATTCCCACCGCACACGAGCACCGCAGTGCGGTTGCCGTTCAGATTCGTTTTGTGCTGTAGCAGCGCAGCCAGAGCAACGGCACCCGCACCCTCCGCAAGGGTCTTCTCCTGCTCGAGCAGGATGAGAATAGCATTCGCAATCTCTTCTTCGTCGACGGTGACCAGTTCGTCAACGTAACGCTGAACCAGGGGGAGGGTAAGTTCCCCGGCCCGCCGAACAGCGATGCCGTCAGCGATCGTGGCGTCGGGAGGAACGGTAACAGGCTCGCCGGCCTCCGTAGCTCGAAGCATCGAGGGCAAGCGCTCAGTTTGCACCCCGATAATGCGGACTCGGGAATTGACTTCTTTGACCGCGCATGCCACACCACCGATGAGTCCACCGCCTCCGATCGGAACCACGACAGCTTCTAGACCAGGAATCTGGTCGAGCAATTCCAGACCGATGGTTCCTTGGCCTGCGATTACGGCGTCGTCATCAAAGGGATGAAGGAAGGTCAGGCCTTGCTCCTTCGCCAGGCGTGCCGCTTCGGCGCATGCTTCATCGTAGTTGGTGCCATGCAAAACAACTTCCGCGCCGAAGTTCGTTGTGGCGGACACCTTCACCAGCGGGGTCATCAACGGCATGACGATCCGCGAGCGGATGCTTCGCTGGGTCGCATGATAGGCAACGGCCTGGGCATGGTTTCCAGCGCTCGCAGCAATCACGCCGTGCTGCCGCTGGCTATCATTTAACGAGAGGATCTTGTTCAGCGCCCCACGTTCCTTGAAAGCTCCAGTGCGCTGCAGGTTATCGAGTTTCAGAAAGACATCCTGTCCGGTCATCTCGGAGAGTTGATCGGAGTGCGGTGCCGGGGAGCAATAGATGAAGTTGCGAATGCGTTGATGTGCGGCTTGAACATCCTGGAGGGTCACAGCCATCGAAATCCTTCTCCTGAAAGTAGAAAAGCCACCAGCCGCTTTAGCGGTGGTGGCCTGATTTCTCCATCTCGTTCGCCAGCCTCCCGCTCCTATGGAGAGGGAATAATAATGATGCTTCCAATCAACAGGCCGGCGATGTTCGAAGTCGTCGTTTGCTGTTGGTCGAAGCTGATCATTGTGAGCTGCATGCGAATGTGGCAATGAAAACAGAGTGTCGCGGCTAATGTCAAATCACGCGGACGCCACGAGCGAAGACCATCGCGGCTTGATGGTCCCCGAAAAAGTAAGGAAGCTCCCGGTAGTCTTCGGCATCGTGAACGACGAAATCGGCAATTTTGCCGCCTTCGAGCGATCCGATTTCAGCGGCCCGGTTCAGGCTGCAGGCGGCGTTAACGGTAGCCGCAGTCAATACCTCAGCAGGACTCATCTTCATCTGGGTGCAGCCCAGTGACATCGCAATTCTCATGGAAGTAGTAGGTGAAGAGCCGGGATTGAAGTCGGTGGCGAGAACGATTGCGAGTCCGGCCTCAATCATGCTCCGCGCTGCCGGATACTTATGCGAGCCGATGGCATAGACGGATCCGGGCAGAAGGACCGGCTGAACGCCGGCGGCCTTGAGGGCCGCAATCGATGCGGGCTGCGTTTGTTCGAGATGATCGCAAGTCGCGGCACCCAGCTCAGCCGCAAGATCACTCGCCCCGAAAGAGGTGAACTGGTCGGCGTGCATGCGCAGGCCGAGCCCGTGGGTTTTCGCCGCGGTCAGGACACGCCTCGCCTGGTCAAGATTGAAGACCTTGCTCTCGCAGAAGATGTCGCAGAACTCGGCGAGATTCTGCGCGGTTATGCGCGGGATCATCTCATCGATGATCAGATCGACGTAGTCCTCCGCCCGTCCGGCAAATTCTTCGGGAATCTCATGGGCGCCGAGAAATGTCGGCACGATGCGGAGCGGCGTAGTTTCGGCGGTGCGGCGTATGGCCCGCAGAATCTTGATCTCGTCTTCGATCGTGAGCCCATAACCCGATTTTGCTTCGATGGTGGTTGTCCCGCCGCGGAGAAACCACTGAGCGTGTCGCGAACCTGACGCGACGAGCGCATCTTCCGTTGCTTCCCGCGTCTTGCGAACCGTCGAGCGAATGCCGCCGCCCTCTGCAGCAATCTCCTGATAGGCGACGCCGGCGCAACGCTTCTCGAACTCGTCGGCGCGATTTCCCGCAAAAACCAAATGGGTGTGCGCGTCGACAAAGCCCGGTGTGACCAGTCGACCGCCAGCATCGATGACATGGGCGGCTTCGCCTTGAGGTTCGATCTCCGTACGCGATCCCACCGCAGCGACACGGCCGCCAGTCACGAGCATTGCGCCATTTGGAATGATGGCCAGCTCGCGGAGCTCGTTTCCCGTTCGAGGCCGAGCCGGACCAGCGAGAGTCACAATTTGCGAGGTGTTGGTGACGAGTAGCTTATTCAAACACTCCGCTCCCGCATCGGCACCCGGATCCCGGTTTGCTCCGCGAACTGAATCGCGTGTTCGTATCCCGCATCAACATGGCGCAGAACACCCATGCCGGGATCAGTCGTGAGCACGCGCTCGAGCCTTTTCGCTGCCAGGGCAGAGCCATCCGCTACAACAACCATCCCCGCATGGTGGGAGTACCCAATGCCAACACCGCCGCCGTTGTGAATGCTGACCCACGATGCCCCAGCCGCCGTGTTTACCAGAGCGTTCAACAGTGGCCAGTCGGCGACCGCGTCTGATCCGTCGAGCATGCCCTCTGTTTCGCGATAGGGGGAAGCAACGGAGCCGGCATCGAGATGGTCGCGTCCTATGACGATTGGCGCGATGATTTCGCCGGTGCGAACCAGATCATTCATCGCCATGCCGAACTTCGCCCGCTGACCGTACCCCAGCCAGCAGATGCGCGCAGGTAGTCCCTGAAAATGGATGCGCGTTTGTGCCAGTTCAATCCAGCGTCGCAAGGCAGCATCTTCGGGGAACAGCTCAAGAACGAGTTTGTCTGTGCGATGAATATCCTTGGGATCACCGGAGAGCGCGACCCAGCGAAACGGGCCTTTCCCCTCGCAGAAAAGCGGGCGGATATATTCGGGCACGAAGCCGGGAATCTGAAAGGCGTCTTCTACTCCGGCAAGTTTCGCTTGCGCACGTAGGTTGTTGCCGTAATCGAAGGTGACAGCGCCGCGTCGCTTCAGCTCAAGCATGGCTTCAACATGCTGGCCCATCGTCGACATGGAGCGTCGCGTATATTCTTGTGGATCGCTCTGACGCAGTTGCAGCGCGGCTTCGAGGCTCATGCCGTTCGGCACATAGCCATGCAGGGGATCGTGCGCGCTGGTCTGGTCGGTGAGCACATCCGGCACGATGCCCCGCCGGATCAACTCAGGGAGCACATCGGCGATGTTGGCGACTAATCCGACTGAGATGGCCCTGGCTTCCCGCCGCTCTTCCGCCAGCATCGCCAAAGCTTCGTCAACATTCCAAGCGATCCGGTCGCAATAGCCACTCTTGAGCCGCTTTTGAATTCGTTCAGCGTCTACGTCGACACCCAAGAAACGAGCGCCGTTCATGGTTGCAGCCAGCGGTTGAGCGCCGCCCATTCCGCCCATCCCGCCGGAAATGACAAGCTTGCCGTCGAGACTGCCACCGAAATGCTGCCGTCCGGCCTCGGCGAAGGTCTCATAGGTGCCCTGCACGATTCCCTGGCTGCCGATGTATATCCAGGACCCGGCCGTCATCTGGCCATACATCATCAGGCCTTTGCGGTCGAGCTCGTGAAAATGCTCCCAGTTCGACCAGCGGCCAACGAGGTTGGAATTCGCCAGCAGGACGCGTGGCGCAGCTTCATGCGTGCGCAGGACGCCTACCGGTTTGCCGGACTGGATGATCAGAGTTTCATCGTCGGCGAGTGTTTTCAGCGTGCGCACGATGGCCTCGAAGGCCTCCCAGTTGCGCGCAGCCTTGCCGGTTCCTCCATAGACGACCAGATCCTCGGGGCGTTCAGCAACCTCCGGATCGAGGTTGTTCATCAGCATGCGCAGAGCGGCCTCCTGCTGCCATCCGCGGGTGTTCAGCCTGGTGCCGCGGGGTGCGCGAATCGCGTGATGCCCCAGAGCTTCGACGGTTGCAGTCTCAAGCATTTTCCTGCCCTCTCCAGCGATCAAATCTTCCTTCACGAATGTTCTGCGCGAGCGCGGCGATTTCCCCGGAGAGCACGCGATCTTCTCTGAGCGGCGCAACGGTTTCGCGCACCATCGCCGCGGCGTCGCCAACCTGGCGCGACGGCTTCAGTGGGAGCCGGTACTCAAGTCCCTGCGCGGCGCACATGAGTTCGATGGCCAGTACGTGCTCGGCGTTGGAGACGACTTGCCGCAGCTTGAGCGCACCTGTCATTCCCATGGAAACATGATCCTCCTTTCCGCCCGAGGTGGGAACACTATCGACGCTCGATGGGTGGGAAAGCACCTTGGCCTCGTTCAGCAATGCGGCGGCCGCAACATGCGCAATCATGAGTCCGGAGGACACACCGGCGTCCGGTGAGAGAAATGCCGGCAGCCCTTCGTTGATGTCGGGGTTGATGAGCCGGTCGATGCGCCTTTCACTAACGCTGATCAGATCGGTAAGAGCAATCGCAGCGTAGTCCAGCGCCAATGCCAGGGGCGCTCCGTGGAAATTGCCGCCGGAAAGAATCTCCGGGTTGCTCCCGGCGAAGATGAGCGGATTGTCCGTGGCCGATCCCGCCTCAATCTCAATCACCTCGCGGGTATGCTGTAGTGCGCCGCGCACGGCACCATGCACCTGGGGCATGCAGCGCAGGCAATAGGCATCTTGCACTCGCGGATCGCCATGACGATGCGATTCACGAATTTCGCTGCCGGCGAGGAGTTCACGCAGATGCTTCGCGGCCGCCAACTGCCCGCCATGTGGCCGCGCCGCGTGAATGCGCGCATCAAATGCCGCTGGCGTGCCCATCAAAGCTTCGAGAGACATTGCACCCGCCAGGTCGAACAACTCAATCACGCGGAGCGCACGGGCGATGGCGAGACCGCCGACTCCTGCCATCGCCTGCGTGCCATTCAGAAGCGCCAGGCCTTCTTTGGCGCGCAGATTCAGAGGCTTGATGCCAGTCCGGGAGAGTGCGGTCGCAGCTGGGAGTCGTTCGCTCCCATAGAAGACATCCCCTTCACCTATCACCGCGAGAGCAAGATGCGCCAGAGGGGCGAGGTCGCCGCTGGCTCCCACCGACCCGCGAGCCGGAACGACGGGATGAATATGGTGATTCAGAATGGCTACGAGCGTCTCCAGCACAATCGGCCGAACCCCGCTCAATCCTTTTGCGAGCACATTGGCACGCAGCAGCAGCATGGCGCGGACTTCATCGACGGGCAGAGGCTCGCCAATGCCGCACGCATGGCTGCGGATCAGGTTGCGCTGGAGGGCCTCCAGTTGATCGGGGCCAATACGCACATCACTGAGTTTTCCGAAACCCGTGTTGATGCCGTAAGCAGTCTCTCCGCGCACCACCAGGTCTTCGACGACGGCGCGTGATTCCTCCACGCGTGTCATTGCGGAATTCGCGATTGCTACTTGGCGCCCATCGATTGCGACTGACGCGATTTCCTCGAGCGTCAGCGGGACGCCGTCGAGTTGCAG
>CAVRNK010000021.1:0-49892 GCA_963721995.1 uncultured Acidobacteriaceae bacterium
GAAAAGCCTTTTACCTCTCGCTTGACAAACCAATCTACAGTGGTGCTTAATGGCTGGCGGACTACGGGTAAAACCGTTTACCGCACGCTGAATGACGCGCTACCTCGGGCGCGTCAATTGTTCATAGACTAGGCTGGGCTGCGAGTTCCCAGTCATATGAAAGCAAGCGTCAGGAGAGGAATATTACTCCGCGCCGGAAAGTGACTTTTTTGGGGGCACAAAAATGAAACATCTTAAGTATCTCGTGAGCGTTTGCGTTCTCCTGCTCGGCGCATTCGTGGCCGCCAATGCGCAGGAGAATGCAACGATTACCGGTCAGGTGAACGACCAGTCAGGCGCATCTGTACCGGGCGCAACGATCACCATCACACAAACCGGCACGGGTGAAACCCGCACCACGCAATCGACCGGAGCCGGCCTATACCAATTCTCCGCATTGGGCATCGGCACCTATGATCTCAAGGCGACTGCGCCGGGATTCACCACCTACACCAAGACAGGAATTGTCGTCGATGAGGCGGCGACTGTCCGCGCCAATATACCTCTGTCCGTAGGGTCGGCGAGCCAGACAGTCACCGTCCAAGCGAACGTGCTGCAGGTGCAATCGGAGACTAGCGAAGTCAGCTCGCTGATTACCGGGAATCAGGTGTTACAGCTCTCCACCAACGGCCGCAACGTTATGTCTCTCACCACACTGGGCACTGGCGTGACCAATACGCTGCCCTCCTTCAACGGGGTTACGGCCCAGGGCAGCAGCGCCGAGATCAACTTCAACGGCAGCAGGTACGACCATAACAACTGGCTGATCGACGGCGGAGAAGTCTACGACCGCGGCAGCGGCGGCAAGCTGGACGTTGCCATCAGTCCCGACGCGCTGGGCGAGTTCCAGGTGCTCGCCAGCAATTACACCCCTGACTACGGAATCAACTCGGGCGGCACGGTGGCGATGGTCCTCAAATCCGGAACGCAAAAATTCCATGGCGCGCTGTGGGAGTTCAACCGCAACGATGCTTTCGATGCCGGCTATTACTTCTTTAAACAGTCAAACGTGCCCACTCCCGAGCTTCGTTTAAACATCTTTGGCGGAAACATCGGCGGTCCCGTAATTATTCCGCACGTCTACAACAATGAACGCAACAAGACCTTCTTCTTCGTGAACGAAGAGTGGCGCAAGTTCATCCAGGGAGCCAATCCTTCCGTTACGAATACAATTCCTGCCGCGTTCTTCCCCACCGCCGGCAGTCCGCTGGACTATACGCCACTGACTAAGGACGCGAACGGCAACCCAGTGCAGCTGATCGTTCCGGCAACGATGGACCCGGCAAAACTCGCGCTCTATGGCCAGGACGGCCTGGTCGCCGGGAAGCCGTTCCCCAGCGATGGCGCGGGTGGTTATACCATTCCAGCCAACCTCCTTGACCCCAACGCCGTCCTCTTCATGGGTACCGGCGCTATCCCCAAGCCCAACACCGCCAATGGTACGCAGTACATCGCGTCGCCGAAACAGCCGACGTATGTCCGCGAGGACGTGGTTCGCATCGACCAGCATTTCAGCGACAAGTATCAACTGATGGGCCACTGGATCCACGATCAGATGGAGCAGGCAATTTACCCCGATATGTGGAGCAACAACAGCTATGTCACGACTGGCGATACTTTCAAGAACCCGAGTTGGGGGACGGTTATCAAGCTCACCCAGTCGCTTTCTCCAACCCTGCTGAATGAGACTGCGCTGAATGTGAATGGCAACACTATCGACATCACGCCGCTGGGCATCTATCAACAGCCGTCCGGCTGGAGCGCCGTGGGCATCTTCAGCGGCAATAACACGCTGAACCGCCTTCCATCGATAGACTTCTCGGGCGCGCCAAATACCAACTGGACGATCAACTACTGGCCGTGGCGCAACGCTTATCTCAACTACCAGATTCGCGACGATCTGTCGATGATCAAGGGACGCCACGCCTTTAGGTTCGGCTTTGGCTACATGCGCAATGACAAGAACCAGCAGCAGCAGGCCGATACCCAGGGCGACTATACCTTCAGCCAGTCGGCGTATTCGGGAGACGCCTACGGCAACTTCCTTCTGGGTTTCGCCAGCAGCTATCAGCAGCTTAATCAGCAGTCGATCTTCCACTGGCTGAACAATACGTATTCAATGTATGGGCAGGATAACTGGCACGTTCTGCCGAGACTGACACTTAACCTCGGCCTTCGCTGGGATTTGCTGCCGCACGTCTATGAAAAGAACAACCGGACCTCGAACTTTCTTCCGGGCGACTTCAACCCTGCGGAGGCTCAGTCGCCAAACGCCGCCAACGGATCCCTGGATCCTAATGGCCCGGGATTCAGCCAGCCGGCCGGCGCGCCCGTACCGTTCTATCTGAATGGTGTGCAATTGGCCGGGGTAAACGGGTTCCCCAGAGGGATCGTAAAGAATCAGTACGGAACCGTCCAACCGCGTGTCGGCTTTGCCTATGACCTCTTTGGAAACGGCAAAACGGTTATTCGCGGCGGCTACGGCATGTTCTTCGAGCGCGTGCAGGGCAACGATATCTACGGCACTGACACGAACCCGCCGAATGCGTATCAGCCCAGTGTCAATGCCGTTTACTTCACGAATCCCAATACCAGCAATCAGACGGGTCAAACCGCCACCGCCCCGTTCTTTCCGGGCAATTTCAGCAGCCTGGCGTATCAATACCACAACCCAGGCACGAATCAATTCAGCCTCGGAGTGCAGCACGAACTGGCTCCATCCGTGGTCATGCAGATCCAGTACGTTGGCATGACTGCCTGGCACCAGAACGATGAGCGCGCCGTTAATACATTACCGCTGACCGATCCAAATAACGCAGCAAATCCGTTCGATCTACGGGAAAAAGTTGCGTCGGGCGGGAACGCAAACTTCTACAGACAGTACCAAGGGTTTGGCAGCATCACTCAGACCGAAAACATAACTAACAGCAACTACAACTCCTTCCAGGCCGGGGTCCGTATGCAGAACAAGCATGGATTGACTGTACAGTTGTCCTACACCTGGTCCCACGAAATTGATATCCAGAGCGGCGATCTTACCTCCACGAATCAGCAGGGTTCCGGTGGCCAGATCTCCGATCCGTTCAACATCGAATACGACCGTGGTTCCGGCACGATCGATCGGCGGAATGTATTCAGCGCAAACTACATTTACAATGTGCCCTTCTTCCTGCACTCCCAGAGCGCGCTCTCCCGCGCATTGCTCGGTGGATGGCAGTTCTCCGGCATTACCACAGCCCAGAGTGGCAACCCGGTCAACGTAACGTATTCTCCAGACACCCTGGGGCTAGGCGGAAACACGACCAATCGTCCTAACCTCGTGGGCGCCAGGAATTATCCGAAGAAGCAACTGGCATGGTTCAGTACGTCTGCTTTCGAAGCCCCCACTGCTCCATGGGCCGGAGGAACTAATCAAGGATTCGGCACCGCGCACAAGGATGCGATCGTCGGTCCTGGGCTCTTCAATTGGAACCTAAGCCTTTTCAAGGACTTCCACCTGACTAAGGGTGAAGGCCCGGTGATCCAGCTCCGCGCTGAATCCTACAATACCTTCAACCATACGGAGTGGAACAGCATCGACACCGGATTTACAGATGGCAACTTCGGACAGGTGACATCGACGTATGATCCACGCACCTTCCAGTTCGGTGGGAAATTCATGTTCTAGAAAAACTGACGTCCTCTGAACGCAGTGAAGCATCCGCTTCACTGCGTTTTCTTTTGCACCTCGCAGGTTTGATCTCCCTGCACATGCCGAATTACTTTAGCTACACGCCCTTTATGCGATTTGCGCCGATTTGCTTTTTCTTTCTTGCTGCGATGTTCGTGAACGCGCAGGACACTCCCACTCAAAAAGCTCTCGCCCTTGAACAGCAGGCGCAATGGAAACAGGCGGAGGGCGCATGGCGCGACGTCATTCAGCAATCTCGCGCCGATGGAGCAGCCTACGCCCATCTCGGTCTCGTCCTCTCGCATGAAGAAGATTATGCGCAGGCCGCAGCCGCATATCGCAAGGCGCTGGCCCTCAAGTCGAATCTGCCCGGCATCGAGTTGAATCTTGGGCTGGCACTCTTCAAGCAGGAAAAACTGGATGAGGCTATCGCTCCGCTCAAGGCTGCGGTTGCAAAAGCTCCGGACAATATGCAGGCGCAGGTTCTCCTCGGCATGTGCTATTACGGAACCGCTCAATACGCGCAGGCGTTGCCCTATCTGAAGGCAGCGGTCGCCACGACCCCGGACAACCTGCAATTGCGGACCGTACTGGCGCAAAGCTGTCTATGGGCCAAGCGATACGACTGTACTCTAGAGGAATACAAAGAGATTTTGCGGCTGAACCCTGAGTCTGCTCAGGCCGACATGCTGGCCGGCGAAGCCCTCGACGGCGAAAACGATACCGACAGCGCCATCCGTCAGTTCGAGGCAGCTGCCAAGGTCTCTCCCAATGAGCCAAACGTCCACTTCGGTCTTGGATATATGCTTTGGAAACAGAGCTCTTACGAATCCGCGGAAAGGGAATTCAAGCTGGAGCTTGCCAACGATCCAAACCACTCCCAGGCCTTGGCGTATCTTGCCGATATAGAGATCAAGCAGAACGACAACGCTGCTGCACAGCCGCTTTTGGAGAAGGCAGTCCACCAGCCCAACCCTCCGCGTATCGCATTTCTTGACCTCGGCATTCTCTACGCCGACCAAGGTCGCCGCGACGAAGCGATGGCCGCATTTCAACGCGCGATTCAGCTCGACCCGGCACAGGTTGATGCGCATTGGCGGCTGGCACGCCTCTATGCTTCCATGGGACGCCAGCAGGACGCTAAGGCAGAGTTTGCCAAAGCGAACCAACTTCACAAGCAGCAGGACGAGCCATTAGCAGAGAAGATGACAACTTCGCCGCGATCGAATGGGACGCCCTAAAACCCCCGATTGCCACGGAAATCCATGTAGATAATTTATTCTATGGAGCACCGGGCGGGAATTGAACCCGCGAATACTGGTTTTGCAGACCAGCGCGTTAGCCACTTCGCCACCGGTGCTCTTGTCCGCCGTGTAGGGTGCGGCGGAGTCTGAGGAATGTTAGTGCGGTTGAGCCACCGTCCGCAGGTAGGGTTTCACAGTCTTGTAGCCGGGGAAGATCTTGTCTGCCTCTTCGTTCGATACGGCGCCCGTGATGATCACCTCGCCTCCCTGCTTCCAGTTGGCCGGCGTTGCGACACGATGTTTGGCAGTGAGTTGGATCGAATCGAGCACGCGGATAATTTCGTCGAAATTGCGGCCGGTAGTCATGGGATACGTCAGCGTCAGCTTAACGCGCTTGTCGGGGCCGATGACAAAGACGGCGCGCGCGGTCGCATTGTTGGCCGGCGAGCGCCCCTCGCAAGAGTCGCCAGCATCCGCAGGCAGCATATCGTAGAGCTTGGCAATCTTCAGCTCGGGATCGCCGATCAGGGGGTACTTTACGGCATGACCGGTGACGTCCTCAATGTCCTTTGCCCACCTGCCATGGTCGGAGACCGGATCAACACTGAGCCCGATAACTTTGGCACCCCGCGCCGCGAACTGGTCTTCAAGTGCCGCGACGGCGCCCAACTCAGTGGTGCAGACAGGGGTGAAATCCTTGGGGTGAGAGAACAGCACCGCCCAGTTATCACCGATCCATTCGTGAAAATGGATGGTGCCGTGAGTGGTTTCAGCAGTGAAGTCGGGTGCGATATCGTTAATGCGAAGTGACATGTCGTAGCCTCGTCCTGGTTGCGATTTTCTCTGGGGAAACGTTAAAAACCCACCCGGCCTGTCGGCAGCGGGTGGGTCTGAGGTCTCGATATTGCTCAGGTCGATTCGCTCATCCACACACCCGCACGGGGCAGCGGCGACAGCACTGACACATGGGGGTTCGAGCGACCTTTGCCATAGTTATGGTCTAGCGGAGAGAATCTCTCCGATTCCGTAAAGAGAATAGAGCTTGAGGGAGATTGTGTCAAACCTATGTCAACACGCGAACTTGAATACCGGCTTTGCGACGTATTTACCGCGACACCGCTCCAAGGAAATCAGTTGGCAGTATTTCTGGACGCAGGCAGCCTGGCGGACGCCGAGATGCAGGCCATCGCGCGCGAGATGAACCTGTCCGAAACCACATTCATCGTCCGGCGCGACCCGGCTATCGAGCAAGAACGGGGCGTACGGGTGAGAATCTTCACGACGCAGGAGGAGCTACCCTTTGCGGGGCATCCCACGCTGGGAACCTCGTCGACGATCCGCAGAGAGCTCGCCGAATATGCCAGTGCAGAGATAATCACGCTGGATCTCAACGCCGGGCGAGTGCCGGTGGTCTTTTCAGCGGACCGAAATGTGGGTGGCAGAAGTTACGGCGAGATGATGCAGCCGGATCCAGTTTTTGGCGCGGGGCATGACACTGCTGGAATTGCGCCGCTACTCGGATTGAGACAGGAGGATTGCGCTGAGCTGCCACAGCCGCAGACCGTTTCGACGGGTCTGCCGTATTGCATTGTCCCGCTTCGATCGATCGATGCATTGGGAAGACTGAGAGTCGACCTGCGTGGTGCCGAGCAGTATTTTCGCGCATCAGATGCAAAATTTTTCTATGCGATTGCGCCGGACGGTCCAGCAGTGTGGCGCGCACGTATGCAGTTCTACAACGGCGAGGATCCGGCCACCGGGTCGGCGGCGGGCTGCGCAATCGCATATCTTGTCCGACATCAAATGGCGGTGCCGGGAGAGCGGGTGCACATTTGCCAGGGGGTGGAAATTGGCCGCCCAAGCGACCTCTACGTTTCGGCTAATTCCACTTCGGGAAAGATCGCAGAAGTTCGCGTAGGCGGGAGCACAGTTCATGTAGCAAAAGGACGTCTTTTCCTTGGGTGATTCACATGGTTTCAACAGAGTCTAAAGACTCCAACCTCAAGATTCACCGCATGATCGGGGGAGTTGGTGGAAGCGGGACCCAAATCGGTTCATCTTTTCGCCTCATCTTCCCCGTTTACAGGTGTCCGCGCTCTTCGTACTCTTGGCAAGCGTTTTGAGAAACAGTTGACGCAACTTTCGCCGATTTGCTGACAATTCAGTTTGAGCGGGGGCGCTGTGTATATGCGCTTGGCCCCGCCTGCGCTAACCGGGAGGCACACCGGGAAGCGCATGGTAGCGGGTGATCGCGCAGGCAACTATACCTGGCTTTCTCGTTCTCTGCATCCTGGTCCGACCCGGATCGCGGCCTCGCGTAACCGTGGAACTTATGCCTATTGGCAGTTCCGCTGAACGCGAAAGCAGCCGTATTTTCCATTTCCGGGCCAGGGTGCAGCATCAGTTGACCCGCTGCTTGAGGCACACCTGACGTGTGTCCGCGCATTGAGAACTCGTGTGCCCTGCGAGAGAACCAAGGAATTACATGAGGCCCAAAAAGACGATTCTCTGCGTCGACCAGAACGAACAGTCATTAGCAGTTCGCAAATTCATGCTGACAACTCGTGGCTACCGCGTCATCACCGCGTTGTCCGGCCAGGAAGCCTTGGAGATCTTCCGCAGCGGCGGGGTCGATCTGGTTCTGAGCGATCTGCTGCTGCCTGAAATGGACGGCAACGAGATGGTTCGCCGAATGAAAGACATTTCCCCCGAAATCCCAACCATTCTTGTAAGCGCCACGGTTAAGAATTTTGAGCGGGCCAACCGCGCGGATGCGTTCCTCCCAAAGGGAGCCTGCACGCCGGTAGAGGTTCTTGAGCGAATCCGCGTAATGATTGCGCGCAAGCGGGGGCCGAAAAAGGCCGCTCCCAGGCCGGTTATTGATCAGGGGCCGGGATCCGTATTTGATGCAGCGCTCCAGCCCGCCATAGCCTCATAACCTCTCCAGTGGTCGATGTTGCGTCCAGTGGTCGATGTTGCGGCTTTGCCCATTTACAATCGATGAGTGCAGCCCATCATCCGTGCCGAACAGCTCGGCAAAGTCTATCGGACAGGTAAGATCGAGGTTCCGGCTCTTCGAAAAGTCTCCTTTTCAATAGAGCCGGGCGAGTTTGTCAGCATTGTCGGTCCTTCAGGAAGCGGCAAGTCTACGTTGTTTTACCTGCTTGGCGGCCTTACTCGCGCCAGTTCCGGCAAAATCGAGATCGGCGGAGTCGACTTTGCTGCTCTTGAGGACGCCGAGCGTACAAAGATGCGCCGGTCGAAGATCGGATTTGTGTTTCAAAAGTTCAACCTGCTGCCCACGCTCTCCGCGCGAGACAATATCGAGATAGCTTATGACATTTCCGGGCGGACAGAGCCGCTTGATCAAGCCTATCTATCGCACCTTACGGAAATGCTCAGCATCAGCGGGCGCCTCGAGCATCGCCCGTCGGAGCTGTCGGGAGGCGAGCAGCAACGAGTCGCAATTGCGCGTGCCTTGATTACGCGGCCGGCCATCATCCTTGCCGACGAGCCCACGGGCAATCTCGATACCAAGAATTCGGAAGCAGTGCTCGAGATGCTGCTGCGTTCCAACCGCGAGTTGAAACAAACGGTGCTGATGATTACACACAATCCGGAGGCAGCCGCTATCGGTGATCGCATTCTTCATATGCGCGACGGAGAGATTGTGGGGATCGAAGCCGGTAACGGACATTCCGGGACGAGCCGGCAGCCAGCAGTTATTTAGCCGGGGATTCATCCACGACCGGCACCAGATGCACGCACGTGACGATCTTCTGGAATCGAGGATCGCGCCGCATATGGTCATAGACAGGATCGATGTTGAGATAGATCAGTGAGCTGGCCCGCTCGCTGCAAGCCTTGTCGAGCCATTCGAGGGCTGCGTTGTCATCGTTCAGGGCGGCGTAGACAGCAGCGATTTCAGCGGCCGAAATGTAGCGCTCGACAGAGGCCTTCACGAGCGCATCCAGGATTCGGCGGGCGTCGGCCTGACGATGGGAGAGCGCGTAGCAACGCGCCAGGTAAGCGCGGGCGATGGGATCCTCGTGCGACAGGGCCACGCCTTTTTCGAATTCGGCACAGGCTTCCTTGAATCGTCCGGTGTACGGATAGTCAAGGGCCAGCACGCGATGCGCCTGTACAAAATCAGGATCGAGCTCGATCGTCTTAAGAGCCTGCGGTATCGAGCGGTCGTACTCTCGCGCCATCATGTGATGCCATGCCATGTGCTCGTTCATCAGCACGTTTGTAGGCTCGATATAGAGTGCCTGTTCACTTTGCTGATGTGATTCCTGCACCCGGCCCTCGGCCATCAACTCGTGTGAGTACCCAATGATGTGCATCGAGGTAGTTCGGGTTCAGCTCGAGGGCACGCCGAAACTCGGTTTCCGCGCCAGTCCAATCCCAGTCATAGATCACCTTGATGTACGCGAGTGACGTATGCGCTTCGGCGGAGTTGCTATTGATCGCCAATGCCTTCTGGGCAGCGGCTTTCGCCTTCGGCATTGCGGTCTGGGGAGAGAGAAAGCTGTTACCGTAGGAGCCCGCGAGTATATAGGCATCTGCCAGGCCGGTATAGGCGGCTGCGTAGTTTGGGTCGATTGCGATTGCCTGACGGAAAAGATCGATGCTTCGTTGAACGGATTCTGCGCTCCGCCTCGCCCAATAAGAGCGACCTTCGGTATAGAGTTGTCTCGCATTCGGTTCTATGTTTTGCGCAACGTCTCCGGATTGGCCCGACTGAGTGGTTCTCTGGGTACGCGACGCAACGAGATACCGGTAAGCAATCCATGAAGCACATAAAGCGAGGAGCACCGCGATGGCGACGGCCAGCGCCCGATTGTTGAAGATTCTGAAACGCGATTTAAACGGTGGCGACGGGGGTGTTCCTGCAACGGCGCCGGCTGGGGAGGGTTCAACGGTGGGAAGAGGCACCGCGGGCTGCTTCGCATCTATCAGGTCTTCCCGGTATTCGGTAACAGGACCGTCGAATCTATAGCCTCGCTTTGGAACGGTGGCGATGTACTGGCGGCCGTCTCCTTGTTCACCCAGCGTCTTTCGCAACAGGGAGATATTGACCGTCAGGTTGATTTCCTCGACAAAGCTATCCGGCCAAATGGCATGCATAAGCTCGTCGCGTGTCAATAATTGGCCGCTTCTGGAAACCAGCGCGACCAGGAGCTCAAAGGTCTTGGGAGCCAGGGGTACGGGACTCTCCCCATGGAGCAGGAGCTGCTCGGAGGGACACAGCCTGAATGGTCCGAATGTGTAGGAAATGCCGCTCATCTGGCTCTAAATCCTGAACACAAGAGCCCAACATAATTCCAATAATTTTCTAAGCATAGTCCAAGAGACTGAAAATGCGGCGGATTTCCTGCGACTCCCAAGCATGACGCTTTCGGTGAGCTGCGGCCCTTGACGGCTGAAATCAAGCTGTTAGGCATTGCACCTTTGGCAACCGAAGGCAACGAAGAACCAAGCTAAGTTTGAGCGAATTCAAAAAGACATTGGTGGTCGAATCTTTCTACTGTGCAATTGCTGCGGCCTTGCACTGCATGACCGACAGAAATTTGTGAATCGAGGATCACCCTTATGCAAACCAATAGTAAGTCTTTTCTCTGCTGCGCCGCGGCTGGCCTTACGCTTGTCGCCACCAGCGCCCTGAGTTTTGGTCAGAACTCTTACAACTCCGATGATGCGTTCCTTCCCAGTCCCGTTAGGAGCGCTTCTACCGTTCCGAGCAACGGCGACGTGAACCCATATGGGGTCGCCTTTATCAAGAACAATTTTGTAACTGGATCAGGTCCGCTCAAACATGGCGACATCCTGGTTTCGAACTTCAACAACAAGCAGAACCTTCAGGGTACGGGTACGACGATCGTCCGGATTCCCCAGAGCGGCGCGCCGACAGTTTTCTTTCAAGGCACAGCTCCCCTCGGGCTCTCCACTGGTCTGGGAACACTTCAGTACGGGTTTGTGCTGGTGGCCAATCTGCCTACGCGGGACGGAACAGCCGCTACCGCAGGACGCGGTTCTCTGTTGGTAATCAACAATGAGGGGAAGTTAATCCAGACATTCACCAGCAGCCAGATTAATGGACCCTGGGACGCGACAGTTGTAGATAACGGGGATCGTGCGAGCGTATACATCTCAAATGCTCTTGATGGCACGGTGAGCAGAATCGACTTCGCTGTGAACTTCAACGGCTTGACGAAACTGGACCACTACACGATCGCTTCAGGATTTATGCACCAAGGTGATCCGGCGGCGTTGTTCGACGCACCCACCGGCTTAGTCTACGATCGCCAAACAGACCGGCTGTACGTGGCTTCGACTCTGGACAATGCAGTTTTTGTTGTAAAGGATGCAGCAAAGCGGACGTCCAGCGACGGCCCCGGCGATATCGTCTACCAGGACCAAACTCACCTGCACGGCGCCTTGGCGATGGCGGAAGCGCCGAACGGCCATCTTCTTGTCACGAACAACGACGTGATCAACAGCGATCCAAACCAGCCCAGCGAAATCGTTGAGTTCACAAAGCATGGTGAATTCGTGAAGGAAATTCCGGTGGATCCCAACCAGGGCGGCTCCTTTGGACTCGCGGTGGAAAAGGTGAACGACGATACCGCGGTTCTGGCGGCGGTGGACGATAATACCGCTTCGATCACGATCTGGACGTTGCCGCTCAACTAACTTGCGAGAGTGCAATCGGATAAATGACTGCTACGGACGATGAACCGAAAGCGAATAGCCGGGAGGAATTCAAACCAGATTTTCCTCCTGGTCTATTAGCGGCATTTCTGTCGAGAACGCCATAACTGCGCGCAGACAAGAATGTATGAACGTCGAAACGAAAAGAAAGGGCAAAGCAATGGAACGCGTCAGCGATCAAACCTGTACTCAGTCCGTCCCCCCTCTCTGATCGAATTTCTGCTCGGAGATGGTATACGCCGCGGCTGGCTTGAGGAGCACCGCATTGCGATGTGTAACGCGCTGGTGGACTCCGGGTCGGTCAACTCCTAAATGAGCCTGGGGCTAACACGGCGGCCGCAGCTTCGGGCGACAATCGAAGTGGGTCTGCGTTGACCGCTGCATACCCTGCCGATATACTCGAAGAGTACCCAGCGGGAGTAGCTCAGTGGTAGAGCATCGCCTTGCCAAGGCGAGGGTCGCGGGTTCAAGTCCCGTCTCCCGCTCCAGTCAGCCCGGCTCCGATCCCGCCTCGGCGCGCATCACCGGACTGGCTTCTCAAATGCCGCCTGAATTAGTATTTCTTGTCCAAGGCGCGGTACCCAAGTGGTAAGGGAGAGGTCTGCAAAACCTTTATGCGTCGGTTCGATTCCGACCCGCGCCTCCAATGATTTCAACAGCTTAAAGGTAGTTTACAGCCCAAGAGAATTGTGGACTGTGGGGACTTTTGTGGGGACCCTTTGCATCTTCACCCCCTCTGGCCTACTGAGTGCGCTCTGTCTGGCGCTCGAATTCCCCGATCTGCTGAAGCGCGTTGAATGCTTCGAGCTTTTGCATCGCTTTCGCCTGGTGCTCTTGCGTCGGATGGGCATAGCGCAGCACCATTTGGATTCTGGAGTGGCCAAGCATCGCCGCCAGTGTCACAAGGTCAATCCCGGACATTGCCGCTCTGGTGGCCCATGTGTGGCGTAGGTCGTACAGGCGCACCGGAGCAATGCCGCTGGTCCTCACCGCGCGGTCATGGGCATTGTTGACCTTTGGGACGGGCCGCGCCGGATCGGACTCGCAAGGGAAGATGTAGGGAGTCTCTAATCCAACCATCCGCCGCCTGAGTACCTCGTTACCGGTCGCGGTGAGCGTTATGCGCCGCCGCGCCGCCGCAGTCTTGCCATGAGGAATCTGGAGCCAGTCGTGCACAAGGTCCACGTTCTCACGCCGGATAGAGTACACCTCTTCGGGCCGCATTCCCGTTTCAAGGATGAGCGTCGCCACGTCGCGTAGCACAGGAGAGGCGTTGGTTAGATACTTCTGCTGTTCGGCGTAGGAGAGTACTCGCGTCTGTTGATTGTTCTCGGCAAGAAAATTGATGCGACTGACCGGATTTTTGACAATCACATCTGCCTTGATTGCGAAGGTGAAAAGCGCCTTCAGGCAGGCTAATTCCCGATTCACGGTTGCAGGCCTGAGTCTCTTGCTGGTTGTCGCTCGCTTGCCATTCTTCGCACGCGTGGTTTTGCACTCAACGGACCTGGCCGTCTTGAAGCGCTCCACATCGTCTGGCGCGATGTTATCAAGCGGGGTATCCCGGAAGTGTCGTAACAGGGCAACGCTGCTTACCTTGTAGCGCCGGTGTGTCGCCGGGTGCGCACGGTGTTCCTCTTCAGACCATTCCAGGAAATCTGACATTGCAGTCCGGAAACCAGGAACGGGCTTGCGCTCTGTGATGCCCACATCGCCCTTGGCAAGTGCAGTCCGAAATGCCCTCTCAATCTCACCTGCCACCCGTTGATTCTTGACGCCTGTACTCTTCCGATAACGGCGTCCTCGATATACAAACTCATACCAGTACACGCCACCACGTTTGCTAAGGCTCATCCAGCTATCTTCCTTTCTGACTCGTCGATGTTTCCGTTTCCTAAGTTGCAGCGTTCGCGCGACGGCCTTCCACCGACGCCATATGCGCGCAAGGTTGGCAACAATACTGCCGTTTGTGATTGGTAGTGACCAGGTACAGTCGAGGGCAACCCTTCCGTGCGCACGCCCGGTACTCGAAGCCTGCAAAGTAATCAACCCACACAACGGAGACAAGTGTGTCGAGAATGGTAGAGCAAGGAAAGTGAAGCTGAAATTCGGCCCTTCCCCCTCTCGTGAGGGAATCTCCTTTGAACGGAAGTGGAAGTCTGGTTGAGAGACGGTGAACTCCGTCTCGAATCGGCGCGCACTAGTGAAGAGCACGGAGACACTCGTTAGGCGGCCTTTTGAAATCAGTCGCTGCCATTTCTGCAATTCGTCCCAGCGGAGCGTTTGGCTGGGAGACTTGGAGGGTTTCTGTTTCCTTCCGAACATCCCGTAGCCCCGAAAAAAATCAGCCGCCTCGTAAGCAGTCTTCAAGAGACAAAAGCGGTCGCACATCTGATAAGCGTTCACCGGATGGGATGCTGTAGCTCTGGGCGTATCGGGTATCAGATGGAACGAGCTTTCCTCGTTATTCATTTCCAAAGTCACTCGGACAGGCTCGGGTCTATAAACGATGATTGCGTCCATCTGAGGCCACTTCCGCTGAATCTCGGAGGGTAGCTTCAATCGCCTTCGCTTTGGTCTAGTTTCTTCAGGAGCCATGATCTTTGGTAATTATGTCTATCCTCGACCACGATTATTGCTCAAGATTGTATCGGATTGCTACAACTTGGCGTATGGAGGATGTACATGGGACCACTTGTAGGAAGCTTGGTTACCACAAAAGAAGCAGCGGAGCTGTTGAGGGTTTCACACTGGACCGTCTCGGCCTGGCTTTCGCAAGGAAAGCTCCGCCGCGTCAAAGCTGGTGGCCGGACACTAATTGCCAAGACTGACCTGGAGGCGTTTCTTCGCCTGAGCACCGAGTCTCAAACTCTCCGCGACTAGGGATCGTGATAAACAACAAACCCGGCGGTTGCCGCCGCCGGGCATTCACTACGGAGTTATTACATGCAGACAGTACCACTGACCCGCGAAGCGGGCAAGCGCGAAGCCGTGGGTTGTCGTTGACACATGATATGTCCGGTGGGATTAGCACATGAAATGTCCGCTTAGCGGGCGGCGAGGATATCTCCATGCAGGTAAGTGTGGAGACGTATCCGAGGGCCGCCGTGGAGCGAGCGATGAAGGTGCAGGAAGTGATTCTGCGGGCGATGGCGAAAAAGATCACCTGGTGGCAAGCAGCCGAGATCGTAGGCATGAGCGATCGTCAGATGCGGCGGTTGCGGTGGCGATATGAGAACTATGGCTACGACGGGCTGCTGGATCGACGGCGCGGACGACCGAGCGAGAGGCGAGTGCCGCTGGCGCTGGCCGAACAGGTGCTGGGACTCTATCGGGAAAAGTATTACGACCTGAACGTGCGCCATTTTCACGAGAAGCTGGGGGAGCAGCACGGCATCACGCTGAGCTATACCTGGGTCAAGCTGGCGCTACAGGGGGCTGGACTGGTAGCCAAGGCGCGCAAGCGGGGCGTGCACCGCAAGCGGCGGGTGCGCCGCCCGCTGCCTGGCATGCTGCTGCATATCGATGGCAGCCGACATCCGTGGTTCCAGGACGATCGCTGGTACGACCTGATCGTGATCCTGGACGACGCCACCAGCGAGATCTACTACGCGCAGTTGGTGGACGAGGAATCCACCACCACGGTGATGGCCGGGCTCTGGGAAGTCATGGAGCGCAAGGGCCTGTTCTGCGCCTTGTACTCGGACCGGGGGAGTCATTTCTGGCTCACGCCTACGGCGGGCGGCAAGGTGGATCGGCAGCGTGTCACGCAGGTGGGGCGGGCGTTGCGTGATCTGGGCATACAGATGATCCCGGCCTACTCCCCGCAGGCAAGGGGCCGCGGGGAGCGCAACTTCGGCACATGGCAAGGACGCCTGCCCCAGGAGCTCAGGCTACGCGGCATGGGCAGCGTGGAGGAAGCGAACCGTTTTCTGCGCGAGGAGTATATGGCCGAGTTCAATCGACGCTTTCAAGTTCCGGCAGCCCAGGCAGGCAGCGCTTTTGTCGCCTGCCGGCGTCGTGATCTGGATCTGATCTTCTCGCTCCAGTTCGAGCGTACGGTGAACCGGGACAACACGGTCAGCTTCCAGAACCTGACCCTGCAGATCGAGAAAGTGAACTGGCGCGGCACGCTGGCTGGATGCACGGTCACGGTCCATCAACACCTCGACGGAACGCTGAGCATTACTTACGGACCGCAACGGCTGGGTCGTTACACCCGCCAGGGAGAACCCATCACGAAAACTTCCGCGGCGTTGGCAGCTGTTGAAAAGACGCTCCGTGGAAAAGTCAAAAAGCCGACTTTTCCCCCTCGCTTGGAAATCCCGCAAACGGCGCGGGATTCCCACTTTCCAACAGCTGCGGCGGGGGGCTTATAAACCAAAACCGGACATATCACGTGCTAAGAAAAACCGGACATTTCACTTGTCACGAACAGCGCGAAGCCGTGGGTAATTCACTCCTTTCTGAGGCGTTGCAATATGCCGCCGGAGGATGGCACGTACTCCCTCTTCACACACCCAAATCGGACGGATGCTCGTGCGGGAAGATTGATTGCACGAGCGCTGGGAAGCATCCGCGAACGGCCTCTGGACTGAAACAGGCCAGCAAGAGTGTCGAAACAATTCGCCGCTGGTGGGGGCGATGGCCGGAGGCGAACATCGGTATCGCCACCGGGCCGGAGAGCGGCCTTTGCGTTTTGGATGTGGATGGAGAGGAAGGGCAAACGGCCCTCCGGGAGTTGGAAGCCTGGGAGACGCTCCCACGAACGCTCCGCGCCCGCTCGGGACGCACGAGACCAGACGGCGAGCGCGCTGGCACTCACCTATACTTCACCCTTCCGCCCGGAGCGAACCTTCGCAACAGCGCAGGGCGCTTGGGAAAAGGGCTCGATATACGCGCCGCCGGTGGCTACGTGGTAGCGCCGCCGTCCCTTCACGCCTCCGGGCTTCGCTACGAGTGGGAAGGTGAATGGAGCACGATTGCAGACCTTCCGGCTTGGCTTATTGCCAAAGCATCGAAGCCCGTTCTTGCGATAGTCCTCCCACCGGACAACGCAATCCCGGAAGGCCAGCGCAACAGCACCCTGCTCTCCCGTGCTGGCTCCATGCAAAGGAGCGGCATGGCTCCAAGCTCGATTGAAGCGGCGCTGCAGGAAGAGAACCGTCAGCGCTGCTCTCCGCCGCTACCGGAAGAAGAAGTTGCCTCCATCGTCGCGAACGTAGCGAAGTATCCGCAAGGCAACCCGTTTCCACGCACGCCGCGCCGTGCAGACGTGCGCTGCCTTGCAGATGTGAAGGCGCTAGAGGTTGAATGGCTCTGGCAGCCGTATATCCCTCTCAAGATGATTACCGTCGTCTCGGGTGATCCTGGAGCGGGCAAGACTTTTCTCTCCCTGGCTCTTGCCGCGTCCCTCACGCAGGGTAAAGCGATGTTGACGGGCGTTGAAGCCTCCCCATGCAATGTGCTCTACCTCTCCCACGAAAATTCGCCTGAACACGTCACACGACCACGCTTCGATGCGCTGGAGGGAGACGTAAGGCGATTCTTCCTGCTCGAAGGGACCAAGTGCGACGATGGTACTGCGGGCCGCATAACGCTTGCAGACCTGGAACAGCTCGAAGAGGCGATTACGGAGCATCAGGCAAGGTTGGTCATTATTGACCCGCTGCAATCGTATTTGGGTGGTGACGTAGACGCGCATCGGGCGAATCAGACCCGCCCGATCTTCGATGGCCTCATCCGTCTCGCAGACAAGACCGGGTGTGCCATGCTCATCACCCGCCACCTCTCGAAGGGACTAGGTGGGAGCGCACTCTATCGCGGTATGGGCTCAATCGACATTACAGGGGCCGCTCGCAGCGAGTTGTTGGTAGCGAAGGAACCGGACCAAGAGGGCCGCATCGTGATGGCTCAATCGAAGAACAGCCTTGCAGAATTTGGCCCATCTCTCACCTACTCGATTGGTGCTGACAAGAAACTACACTGGCACGGGGAGAGCAGTTTCAAGGCAAATGACCTGCTGACAGCTCCTGTCTCTGCCGAAGAGCGTAGCGCCGTGGGCGAGGCGGAAGACTTCCTCCGGGAGACTCTTGCGGATGGCCCCCGGCCTGTGAAAGAGGTACAGAGTCGCGCGGAGGAAAATGGCATCTCAATGGCCACGCTCCGCCGCGCCGGAAGCCGTCTGGGAGCGGAGAGAAAGCCGAGCGGATTTGGTAAAGGATGGATGCTCGCCCTTCCCACTGTTGCTCAAGAATCCGCACAGTTGCTGACCCCTTTCCCATGAGCAACTCTGGTTCAGGATGAGCAACTCTGGGGTCCCTCTACTCACTCGCCAAGCCTGACCTCTGCAAGAATGAGGTTTTGCAGAAAAGTGAATCTATAGATGCCCCTTTCGCTGCCCGAATTTGTCTCTCGCTGGAAAGCCAGTACACTCACCGAACGCGCCGACGCTCACTCACACTTCATCGACCTGTTCGCAGTCCTCCGCCAGCCGCACCGCCGCCGCCGACCAGACTGGGGACAGCTTCACTTTTGAGAAGCATGTCTCCACGCTCGAAGGCGGCAAAGGCTATGCCGACATATGGAAGAGCGGCTACTTCGCCTGGGAGTACAAGGGCAAGCACAAAGACCTGCAAGCCGCCTATCTCCAGCTCTCGCGGCCCAGAGGATGGCACGTGCTCCCTCTCCACACTCCCAACTCAGCTGGATGCTCTTGCGGGAAGATTGATTGCACGAGCGCCGAGAAGCATCTGCGAACGGCCTCAGCCACTTGTCCAAACCGAGAGTGGAGACCTCAAGGATGGTGCCGACCTTAGCGGAAAACTGGGCATTTGAGATACCGGGTCTTGCATTGCCAGACGCGCCGAGGGGGGATGTAGGAAACGTCTTTCCGACCGCAAGTAGGACAGGAAACGCCATTAGGCCAGCGGCGAGCTACGAGGTAGGCAACGCAGTTGTCAGGGTCAGAGAAGTAGACGATAGCTTCGTTAAGTGTCTTTGGTTCCTGCATGATGCCTTGATTATGGCGGAGGTCTATAGCAAGTAAATGGGGCGGTCTAAAGCCTTCATTTTCCTATTGCAGCGTCTTTCATTCCCGCTGAGAATTAGGTTAGGTGGATTGTATGAATGACGCTCTAAAGCCGAGTTGGGTCAAACGCTGGAAGCCTCAAAACTTAACGGACGAAGTAACTACCCTGAAGATCGAATTGGGATGGCCTGAATTCTGGCGTCAGCTTTACTTGGAAATTGGTGTCAACATCGAAGCTCTGCCCGAGATTGGCGGTCGTGGTCGTGTGTCCAGTTTTGGCGACCCGGAAATAGAGGTCAGATACCGCGTCGATGTTTCTCGGAAGGGAGGTAATCTCGGAACGACATACACCGACCTGTTTTGCAGGCCCGGGGATTCAATGATTCGTAGCCTGACATTAGAGGGCGAGAGCGAGAATTTCACGTTCTGCGTTTTGCCGAATAATAAAGAGATTGGAGTGATGTCGGACGATGGACTTTCGCCTCTAACCGCGAAGCGAATGGCGGAGATGCTTGTCGAGCAGGCAATGAACCGAGCCTGCGAGGTGGCGTTCTAAGTCTTTCGATGATGTAGACCAAAAAACAACACGGCAATAAGCAGAACTGCTGGCGCAACAATCCCGATAATCCATAGTGTCTTGATCTTGAAGTTTCGCCATGAAGTAATTAGCCCGAGCGCCACTGAAAACTTTAGCAAAGCGGTCGTGAGAGTTCTGATCACCGCTTCAAAGTCGATCCCCTTCACCATCAACGCCAAGGTGCCAACTATCAGTACATAGGCCGCATCGCACCCGGCAAATATAAGGAAATTGCGAAGAAATCTCCAGAATCCTTCACCGAAGGTCTTTCTAGGTTCAGTGGCAGCAGGCTGCGCCGACCACTCAACGGAGGCTATCGAAAGCTGACGACGCTCCATTTCCGCCTTGAGAGCAGTCCGCGCATCAGGAACGAGTGATTGCACGTCCTGAGATAAACGTCCTAAATCTTCGTCAGTCAGTGAGGAGTAATAACGGGCATAGCTTTCAAGGTTTTGGATCATGGTCGCTATGAGAAACCTTGCGCTTGGGGCCGCGCCGCTTAGAGGATTCTGCTTCGCCTGCTCTTCGTATTCCTCCAGCCGCTTTTGCATACGGCCTTGGGAACCGACAAAACCTTGTCTACAAGAGCAGTAAACCTGTCGAACTCAGACGACGTTTTCGGTTTCGTACCCATGCCCCAATAGAATAGCGCAATGCCGGATTCTCAGGTTAAAACCGTTCACCAACAGGTTTTAGACAAGCTGGATTGGGCCGAACAGCACCTCAAGAAGTTGAATGCGGCTTTGCGGGTCTTTCACGATGCTCACCCAGTCCCCACATTCACTGAGATAAATCCTGAAAGTGGCGAACTGATGTATTACCTCGGTGAAGTTCCATCCATTCCGGCTCACATTCCGCTTATCGCTGGCGATGTTTTGTACAGTCTTCGCGGCGCTCTCGATTACCTCGCTTGTGGGATAGTTCCCGTCATCACCAGAGACACAAAGTTCCCCATCGCTCATTCCGCCCAAGCCTATAAATCCAGCCTGGGTAGAGTAGTACCCGGCATTGAGCAACAGGCGCTCAAAACGCTCGACGGTATCAAGCCATACGACGGAGGGAATCTTCCGCTCTGGACCCTCCACCGGCTCAATAACATCGACAAACACCGCCTGCTCTTGGCCGTCAGTACCATAAGCCCTATGCATGACCTCACTCCAGAGGAAATGGCGATTCAAGACCCTCTCGGCCCAAATGACATTCCGTTCAGCCTCCCCGATGGGAGAAAGGCACTTCTTCAATTCGTTTCCAAGAATCGGCTGCCAGTGCCGCTGCACGCAGGCCAAAAACTCTTGGCCGTCCCGAATACGGAAGCGAATCAGGATGTGCGCTTTTACTTCACAGTAGGCATTAACGAACCCGGAATCGCCGAAGGGGAGCCACTGAACCTGCTCCTTTTCTTTCTCAGTTGCGAGGTCAAACGCTGCATCAACAAGCTCGCAGGATTCATTCTTTAACACTCGCTCAGCGGTGCTATTCATGCCGCACCCCAGTTGATGAGGCTGGGATATTATTGCCCTTCTATCGACTCGACAAACCGGCGTGTAATCGGTTCGACCATGGTCGCCGAGGCCACCGGATGCCGCGCGGTGGATGCGGATGAACTTCAGAACTCCTTCCACGGCTTGCAACACGGGAACGAGGACGTTGAGGTACATCCGATCGATGCCCTCCAACTCAAACAGCACATGCTTACGCAACACTGCCGCCACGCTCTGTGCAGATCCGAGGTTCAACTTCGCCGTCGGTTGGCCACGCACGGCTCTCTTTATAAACTGTGCTTCAGGCAGACCGCATCACATGCTCGTCGGTCTGAGGCGGAGCCTCGCTGGTATCCCGCTTCCAATCCTGGCATCGCCTGGAAAAAGGTGGTCCGGCGGATTATCGACATTCCAGAGGATGCCCTTCCGAGATATATCGAGATATATATCGTCGCTGCCCCTGATCCTCAGCGTGGATTGAAATCGAAGATTGCGGACTGCACGCCAAAGTACTGGAGGCGCAAAAGGAAATGTCGCGGGCCCTGGACGAGGCCGCCTCCATTCTGAGTGCCTATGGATTCGACCGAAACGAACTCCGTGGCATGGCGCAAGTGAAGATGAACGCGCACGCCGACGCACTGAAAGGTGTGCTTTTTGAAAGTGAGTGACGCATCATCCGCGAAAACAGCGCTTGACGCAGGTCTGTCGAAATTGTTGGGTCCTGTGCCAGACTTTCGCGTTCGCGGGGTTCGCGCTAGCGCAGGGTCGGGCTAGCGATAGGTTTTTGGGGCAACGTTTCCGTTTCCGCCTAAGAATCTCCTAAGTGAATGAAAGTCGGGCAGAGAGGACCGGAAACGAGTGAAATGGCCGTAGACACCTCGACAGAGAAAACTTGTCAACCATGGTACGAAGGATAAAGCCCCGGCTCTTCGTTCTCTGGGAAATGTCCTTGCGGGGACTGTGGGGACTTTTGTGGGGAGTGCCTGCTTGGAGCGGCCTGCAAAGGCTTGGAGCACACTTTATCAAGTTACTGAATTTACAAGTACATGCACGACCTTACAAATTCCCCCAAAACGCCTAGGGAGGTCTGCAAAACCTTTATGCGTCGGTTCGATTCCGACCCGCGCCTCCAAAGCATCCCCTGAGTGCCCCGTAATTTCCTGGCGTCTCCTGAGAGGCGTTTGAATGGCGCGAGATCGATCAGTTCTCGGTCGTCGTTCCCATTCCTCCTGCGAAAAGAGAGGAAGATTGGAAAGAATCGTCATTTCATGAGGGGGTGGCGGAATCTGAGGTACGCTACTCTCACCTCGGTCTTGCGCTGTTCAAGCTTCTGATCTTCAACTTGAAATTCTAGGAGCGCATCCATGCTCTCTCAGGCGAACATCTCTCCAACGACTCCGATGGGCGCGAATCTTGTTGCGGGAGGCGGGGCCACCTTTCGCCTGTGGGCGCCGCGAGCCACGGCGGTGTATCTCAACGGCTGCTTTGGAGGGACCTGGCAAACCGGCCAGACAGACGATCTGTTGATGGCCAAGGACCCGAACGGGTACTGGACCGGGTTCATCGCCAACGCGAAGGATAGCGATCCTTATCACTACTGGGTGGCTGGCATCGGATCGAGCGGCTACAAGCGCGATCCATATGCTCGCGAGATGGCTACCGACCAGCCGTTTCCGATCTGTTGCTGCCTGATCCGCTCCAGCAATGCCTACCCGTGGCATGATGCGCAATTCGTCACTCCCGATTTCTCCAACATGATCATCTACCAGCTGCACATCGGAACGTATGCTCCGGGTGGACCGGGCAAGGCATCGACGTTCCTCGATGTGATCGGCAAGATCGAGTATCTTGCCGCACTTGGTATCGACGTGCTGCAGCCACTGCCGGTGGACGAAATGGAGACCAATGTCTCCATGGGCTATAACGGGGCGGATCTGTTCTCTCCAGACTTCCCGGTTGTCGTTACTGATCCGAACGCCCTTAACGGGTACCTGGGCAACATCAATCGCATGCTGGGAAACAAGGGGTGTGCGGCGCTGTCGTTTAACGACATCAGCACGGGGGCGGCGCAGCTGAAGGCGATGGTCGACCTGTGCCATCTCTACGGCATTGCCGTGATCTTTGACGTTGTATACAACCACGCGGGCGGATTCGAAGGCGACGACCAAGGCATCTTCTTCGGAGATCGGGCGGATGATCCCTACAACATGAATCAGAGCTTGTACTTCACCGATCAGTCGACGGCAGGAGGGCTGTCGTTTGCGCTCTGGAACGATGCGGTGCGCCAGTTCCTCATCAACAACGCCAAGTACTACATCGACGAATTCCACGTCGACGGTTTCCGCTGCGATGAAATCAGTGACCTGCTCTCGATGAATCAGGATTCGGGCTGGACGTTCTGTTGCGACTTGACCAACACGATTCACTACGACAAGCCGCGAGCCATTCTCAATGCCGAATACTGGGAAGGCGACGACCAGAATTATTTTCGGTCGACCGAACAGATTCTGATGCCGACCGTGTGGGACGGCACGGGTTTCGATGTAGTGCAGCACGCCGGGCTGCGGGACAGCGTTCGCGCCGCGGTGGCGCAGGCTGCGCAGGGGCAAGGCGCCAGCATCGATCTTGATACTGTCGCGGGAAATCTCTATCCGCAGGGCCTGGGCCACGGCTGGATGGCGGTGCCCTGCGTGGAGAATCACGACCTGGTGGCGGTAGGACGAGAGCCTCGTCTTCCGGTATTGGCTGACAGTTCGAACTCACGGTCGTGGTATGCACGCAGCCGATCGCGATTTGCGACGGGGGTCCTGCTGACCTCCCCGGGCATACCCCACCTCTTCATGGGGCAGGAGTTCCTGGAAGACAAGCAGTGGAATTGGGACCCTACGGCACCCAACATCATCTGGTGGGGCGGGGTAGACGGCGCCGACCAGGCGATGGTCAACCATCTTCGGTTCACCCAGGACCTGATCCGGCTGCGGTGGAACCAGCCGGCGCTGCGCGGGGACAACGTTAATCCTTTCCACGTTCACGACCAGAACCGGGTGATTGCGTACCACCGCTGGCTGGACAGCGGCCAGGACGTGATCGTGGTCGCGACGCTTTCCGAATCGACATGGTGGGGGTATGGCATCGGGTTCCCCGGCGGTGGACTCTGGAAGGAGGTCTTCAACAGCGATGTCTACGATAACTGGGTCAATCCGCAGGTGGCTGGGAATGGCGATGGTGTCTGGGCGTCCGGCCCGGGTATGCATGGGTTTGGTCAGTCGGCGAATGTGGTAATTCCGGCGAATGGGGTGGTGGTGTTCGCCCGGGGTTGAGTGGGCTTTTTCCTCCCCTTCCCCCCTCATTTTGCTATGGTTTTGAACTCATTCATTCCATGGTGCTTATCCGTTGTGGTTTGCAACTCATTCATTTCATGGGAGCAATTCGTAAGCCATTGTCATGATGAGACTTGTCGGCTGCTGTTGCGAACCGGGCCTGTTCTTCAGCTAATTCGTCGAGGCGAGCGAGCACGGCGCAGAGGACGGCCTCGGCGTGCAGAGGCTGGATGAGCCTGAGGCGAAGTTTCGCTGGCGATATTTCCGAGTGAACAGGCGATTCCAAACAGGTCCATGCCCGCGACCCAGGCGACGTGCTGGCGGGTGTCAGCGTTTCTTTCGCGGAGGCCCGGATCGGCGTGGGCGCGACACCAATGCTGACCCTTGCGGGCAAATTGCGTGCATTGTGAACCGGTGGCGAGAATCTCGGCGCAGAAACGAGGCATGGTGGTTCCCCCAAAATAGAAAAAGGCCCGCGTGAGCGGGCCTTTGAGTACCTACTTCTATTTTATCGGGTTGATGAAAATGATCGGCCAGATTTCTTGGAATTTGGTGTGTTGAGAATGAATGGGTTGCGGGGAAAGTTTGAGGTTGTGGGGTTGACACGGAAATTAGCCGCATGACCTCAGCGAGCCGGAGAGCGCTGAGGCCTGCATTTATCTCCCCGTTTGCCGGTAACTCGGAAGGTGGCAGTCCAGGAATCGATTCGTGTGGAACTGAATGGTCGTTTGTGTTGGAATCCCACTGCGAGGAGTGAACGAAGCTACCAGCAAGCCGGGTGCGCCGACGCTCCCTTGCCGGATATTTGAAGCAGTACCGATTGGGGAGGGGGTGAGTTATCGGATCGCGCTCGTACCCAATGCTCGACGGATTCGGGCCGGCCATAAGCTCCGGTTGCACCTGACCTCAGACGACCAAAATCCTGATAAGCCGGCACTGCTCGAATTCCGACATGCCACTGTGGGGACGAACTCATTGAACACTGTTCTCTCGCCATTGCGGTTGCTTCTGCCGGCCCTGCGGTGAGATGGCGAACCGCCAGCATTCAATAAAGTGAGAAGCCGCTCACGTAATTCAGACGAGGGCTGAGTGGCCAGCGTATGCTGATGTCGATCGGGATTGCGCTCGGGCGAAGGGGGCGAGGTGCACTCACTTCCGAGGTTCTTCATGGTCGGACGAGGGTGGCGGGCCATCGCGGCGCCACTCGTATTTTGCGGCATGTGCGTGCCCTATGCGACCGTGGCACAGGAACACCCTGCGCATGAATGGAGTTACAACGGGAGTGAAGGCCCTGCGCATTGGGGCGAACTGACACCTGAATTCGCCGCATGCAAGACCGGCCACCGCCAGTCCCCGGTCAATATTGCCGGTGCCCGGAGTGCTGATCTGCCTGCAATTCAGTTCGAATACAAACCCAGCGCGCTCCACATCATCAATAATGGCCATACGATTGAAATCAACTACGCTCCCAGCAGCTTCATCAGAGTCGGAGACAAGCGATACGAGCTGAAACAATTCCATTTCCACCATCCCAGTGAGGAGACAATCAAGGGCAAGCAGTTTCCCATGGAGCTTCACCTGGTGCACTCCGATGCCGACGGGAATCTGGCCGTGGTATCTGTGCTGTTGGAAGAGGGTTCTGCAAATCCGCTCGTTGAAACGCTGTGGGGTTTTGCGCCGAAGACTGCGGGTCCGGAGAAGGACGACGATAGCCTGCAAATCAATGTCGCGGACTTGTTGCCAGCTGACCGCAGCTATTTCACTTTTGCCGGTTCGTTGACGACTCCGCCGTGCACCGAAGGCGTGAGCTGGTTCGTACTCAAGACTCCTGTAACGATTTCGAAGAAACAAGTGACGACTTTTGCCGAGATCTATCCGTACGATGAGCGGCCAACTCAGCGCCTGTACGGGCGCACGGTGCTTGCAAGCAAGTGATTCCCGACACCCAATCGTAACTGAGCTAGACAACCAATGACGGCGTCGGGAGTTCGCTGATCACACAACAGACTGGATGCCGGCTGTGGCAACTCGCTTAAGTATAATTTCCGGGAGTTTTCTAAAAGAGTTGCGGCTTGCCTTTGAAGGGTAAGGAACCACCGAGAAACGGAATTCGGCGAAACAGCTTCGGCCTGCCGCATGAGATCTTGCGCGCGTTGCGCTCTTTGAATACTCCTGCACGAATCCAGCAGTTCATCGACGCGTTGCCTTACCAGTATGGGAACACGGCGTGGTCTCCGCAGCGGGCGTTGCGGGAGCGCAAGGGACACTGCCTGGAGGGAGCGATGCTGGCCGCTGCCGCCCTGCGTATTAACGGCCGCCCGCCATTGTTGATGGATCTCGAGGCCGTGCATGACGATGACCACGTGGTGGCCATCTACCGCGAGCGTGGCCTGTGGGGAGGCATTGCCAAGTCGAACTTCGCAGGCCTGCGTTTCCGCTCGCCAATCTACCGCACGCTGCGCGAACTAGCGCTCAGTTACTTTGAGCACTACTACAACCTGCGCGGCGAGCGCACACTACGGTCCTACTCGAGACCGGTGAACTTGGCACGCTTAGATAGCCGGCACTGGATGACCTCCGAAGAAGACGTCTGGTGCGTCCCTGAGTACCTTATAGCGGCGAGGCACTACCCGCTCTTTCCCGACAAGGTGGCGCGCGCACTGCCCCGTCTTGACCGCCGCAGCTTTGAAGCAGGAATGCACGGCTGGACGAAGCACTGAAGAGAACCACACGCGAAGTGGCGCTCACCGCCTCCGGCAGTTGCGTTTGGATCGTGCAGAGTAGATGGTAGAAGTGAGGAATTTCGAAGGATGCCAGCAACGCTCTCGGTCTCGATGATTGCGACGAACGAGGAGAAGAATCTGCCGCGGACGCTAGAGGCGGTGAAGTGGGCGGATGAGATTGTCATTGTCGATTCGGGGTCGGTAGACCGGACGCCGGAGATCGCGAGGTCGTTTGGGGCAAAGCACTCGTTTAATCGCGACTTTCGCGGGCATCCGGAGCAGAAGACGATCGCCATCGGCAAGTGCACGGGTGACTGGATTCTGATGCTTGACGCGGACGAGGTGGTGACGCCGGAACTGGCAGAGGAAATACGGCAGACGATTCAGAATCCGAAGTATCAGGCGTACTGGGTTCCGCGGCTGAACCTGTTTATGACGCGGTGGATCCGGCACGGAGGGTTCTATCCCGACCACAAGCTGCGGCTGTGGAGGCGGGGCAGTGCGCGGATGGAGACAAATGTGGGTCCGCACGGGACTCCGCAGTTCGACGGGCCGAAGGGCACGCTGAAGCACGATTTGATTCACTATGCGTATCCGAAATTTGGGCTGTACCTGAGCCACATGAACGACTACAGCTCGGAGAACGTGTACGCGCTGGTGAACAAGGGCAGGGCGAGGTCGACGCCGGCGATGCTGTGGCTGGCGGTGGTGAATCCTGTTGCGACGTTTGTGAAGAATTATTTCTTCCGCCTTGGCTTTCTGGATGGAGTGGAAGGGTTGATCTATCATCTGAACCACTCGGTCTACATTCACTGGAAGTATGTGAAGGCGTGGGACGCGCAGAAGCGGGCACGCATAGAGGCCGGCCGTGGGGTAGAGGAAGCAGATCCTTCGATTTCGTCTGAGGAAGAGCGCGTTAGACTTCGCTCAGGATGACGTCGTCTTGCGCTGACGCGCCGACTGAAAGAGATAGACGGTGAGGATGGCGATGAGCGGCTCGAGCGGATGCCGAAAGCGCGCATTCACAGTTACAAAATAATAGGTAAGCGGCAGAAGGACGAACGCCCAGGCGAATAGCCACGCGGCCGGGGTGCGGTTTTTCAGGGATAGAAGAAGGCCGAGCCATCCGGTGATGCTCAGGAAGCAGTAGTTGAGCTCGCGGAAGGATTCTCCCCAGGGCGAGCCTTCATCGGGGTGCGGTACGCTGACCCAGTAAAAGTAAATTCGCTTGAGGGTAATGAGGGCGAAGTGCGCCTTATGGCTGGCGATGTAGGCTTTCGCCTTTGTGCCTTGTTCGTGCACCCAGACGATTTCTCCGAGGGCCTTGTAGCGCATGGTCTCGGGATCGCGCTCGACGAGAGGCAGTGTAGCGACAAATGGAAATCCATTAGACCCGGGGCCACTGCCTGCATAGAGCTCGGCTCCGAGATTCGAGCGCATGGGGATGAAGACGTGGAAGACGGTCCAGTTGCGGTAGATCCAGGGAGCGATGACGGCGAAGAAGAGGACAGAGGCGAGCGCGGTGCGTGCGATGGCTGCGGATTTGTTCGGCGCATCGAGGAGGATCCAGAGACCGCAGGCGGGGAGGAAGAGCAGCAGGCTGGAATTCGAGAGGGCGATCAGGCCCCAGAGGAATCCGAAGAGCAGCCAGCGGGATGTGGACTCCACCCCACGGACGAAGACCTGTCCGTGGGGGTCCCGGTCTGACGGGTTGGGCGGCGGGTCTGCTTCGCCGATGCCGCGCATGCGCAGCGCGAGCACCAGGGCGAAAGAGAAGAGCATGGTGGTGAGGGACATTTCCCATACCCAGTGGACGGCGTATTGCAGGGCGGCGGGGTAGAGGGCCCAGAGCCAGGCGGACCATATCGCAACCTTGCGGCTGTAGCAGCGGGCGGCGATTTCGTAGATGGCGGGAACGATCGCGGCAGAGAAGACGCTGTTGATAGCGAGAAGTATCCATGCGGACAGCGCCGTGTAGACGCCGGCCAGCTTGAATACAGCGGCCATGAGAAGTGGGTAGAGCGGCGGGACCCAGGCGGTGGGGCCGGTGTGTCCCACGAACGGGTCGGCGTAGCCGTATCCGGTGGCAAGGGCGCGGGCGACGCGGCCCATCTCCCAGCCGAACTGGAAGTGATCCTGCAGGGCGCGGATGCGGTAGGTGTGGCCGATTGTGATGACGAGGATGCGGAGGGCGAGGGCTGTCCAGAAGATGAGGCTGGAGGCGCGGAAGGTGCCTGAGTTGCGGGGCGGGATGGATGGAGTGGGCAAGCGTCAGTTTAGCTCAGAGATTTTCGCCGAGTTGCGGACTGAAAGAGATAGACGGAGAGGATGACGATGAGGGGTTCGAGGGGGTGGCGGAAGCGGGCTTCGACGGTGACGAAGTAATACGTAACCGGTAGGAGCACAAATGCCCAGGCGAAGAGTCCGGCGGCGGGGATGCGGCGGTGGAGGGAGAGCGCGAGGCCGAGGAGCCCGGTGATGGAGGGCAGGCAGTAGTTGATCTGGCGGACCAGGTCGAGGAACCAGTGCTTGTCTGTCGGATGGGGGACGCTAGCCCAGAAGAAGTAAAAGCGCTTGAGGGAGAGCGCGGCGAAACGGGCGGGGTTCGCGCGAATCCAGGCTTTGGCGAGCTGGCCGCGCTGGCGGACGTAGGCGAGTTCACCGTAGCGGACGTAGAGGCGGTGCTGGATGTCCTGCTCGGGCAGGCCGATGAGGACTCCGTAGCGGAAGCCGTAGGCGCCGGGGCCGTTGCCGGCGTAAAGCTCGGCTCCGAAGTTGGAGCGCATGGGGATGAAGGCGTGGAAGGCGCGCCAGTTGCGGTACGTCCACGGGGCGATGCAGGCGAGGAAGAGAAGGCCGGCGAGGGTGGCGCGGGTGAGGGCGGCTGGATCGGGTTTATTGCTTCCCACCCTTTCGCGGAAAGCGCGAAAGGATGGGGCACCCGACGAGGCGGGGCCGCCGCGGAGGATCCAGATGCCGCAGACGGGCAGGAAGAGCAGCATCGTGGAGTTGGAGAGGGCGATGAGGGCCCAAAGAAGTCCGAAGAGGAGCCAGCGGCGGGTGGATTCCACCCCACGGACGAAGACCTGTCCGTGGGGAATCCGGTCTGATGTGTTGGCTGGTTCGCCGATGGCACGCATGCGCAGAGCGAGGACGAGGACGGCGGCGAAGAGGAAAGTGGAAAGCGAGGTCTCCCACACCCAGCGCACGGCATACTGCATGGCGGCGGGATAGAGGGCCCAGATCCACGCCGACCAGATGGCTACGCGGCGGCTGTAGCAGCGGGCGGCGATTTCGTAGATACAGAGCGATGTAGCTGCGGAGAAGGCGCTGTTGACGGTGAGGAGAATCCAGGCGGAGAGCGGCGAGTAGATGCCGGCAACTTTGAAGACGGCGGCGATAAGCAGCGGGTAGAACGGCGGGACCCAGGCGGTGGGGCCGGTGTGTCCGCTGAAGGGGTCGGCGTAGCCGTATCCGGTGACGAGGGCGCGGGCGACGCGGGCCATCTCGTAGCCAAAGGTGAAGTGGTCTTCGAAGGGGCTGATGCGGTATGTGTGGGCGAGGGTGATGTAGGCGACGCGGACGAGGAAGCCGGTCCAGAAGATGGCGAGAGGTGCGCGCAGGGCGGATTGTTCTGATGGCCGCGCGCCGGGTGGAGTCATATCCACACATCTTACTGGGCTTGCCGGCGCGGGGTGCCGGGCTTTTGGCTGCGCGCGGTGAGTCCGCGCCTGCGATCAGGAGCCGTAGTGGCGGGGTTCGGTGGTGCGCTCCCAGGGGTAAGTCTGAAAAGGCTTGAAGGTGCGTTGGAAAAAGGCGTCGTCGACGACGTAGCATTCGCCGTCTTCTCCGCGGACGACCCAGTCGCCGCGCTTGACGTGGCGGAAGCCGAGGTCGGTGGCGATGGTCTGGTCTTCCTTGCATTGCGTGGCGTCGACGAGCAAGGGGCGGCAGGTGCGAAATGTACCCATGATTCCTCCGCCGGTGTGTGATGCCGGCCGTTCTTATTTCATTCCGGCGGGTGTAAAGAGGGGTGAAGCGGATCGTAAGGGGTTTGTTAAGAGCCGTCTGGAATCGCGGACCGGATCGGGCGAAGAGGACGCGAAACTGGAGCTACAATGAGGGGATGCTGCCCCCTGTTTTGCCGGTCCGCGGTGCCACTGTTGAGAGCCTGGATTGGGCGCACCCGGTGGTGCGGGAGTGGTTCGTGCGGCGCTTTCAGACACCCACGGAGCCTCAGGAGCAGGGCTGGCCGCACATTCTCGCGGGTAAGCCAACGCTGATCTCGGCGCCGACGGGGTCGGGGAAGACGCTGGCGGCGTTTCTGATTGCGATTGACGCCCTGCTGCGGAAGGCGGTCGAGGGCCGGCTGGATTCGGCGACCGAGGTCGTATACGTTTCGCCGCTGAAGGCTCTGTCGAGCGATGTTCAGAAGAATCTGGAGACGCCGCTGCGCGAGATCCAGGAGCTGGCGCTTGAGCGGGGATATCTTTGTCCGCAGATTCGTACGGCGGTGCGCACGGGCGACACGCTGCCTGCCGAACGGCGGGCGATGCTGAAGGAGCCGCCGCACATCCTGGTGACGACTCCGGAGTCGCTATACATCCTGTTGACGTCGGAGAAGAGCCGGCAGAACCTGCGGCGGGTGCGCACGGTGATTGTGGATGAGATCCACGCGGTGGCTGATGACAAGCGGGGATCGCATCTGGCGCTGACGTTAGAAAGACTGGACGCGCTGGTGCGGGGCGAGAATCCGCTGAGCGCGGCGGATTTTGTCAGCGGGCACGACGCGCCACAGCGGATTGGATTGTCGGCGACGCAGAACCCAATCGAACTTGTCGCGGAGTTTCTGGCTGGTGAGCGCGCGGCCGAGGTCGAGATCGTGCAGGCGGGGCAGCGGCGGGCGCTCGACCTGCAGATTGAGATTCCAGCGGATGAGCTGGGGGCTGTCGCCACGCAGTCGGTGTGGGATGGGATTCATACGCGGCTGGCGGAGCTGGCGCTGGAGCATCGCTCGACGCTGGTGTTTGTGAACACGCGGCGGATGGTGGAGCGGCTGGCGTTTGGGCTGGGCGAACGATTGGGCGAGGAGAATGTTGCGGCGCATCACGGAAGCCTGTCGCGCAAGTTGCGGCATGAGGCTGAGCGGAAGCTGAAGGCGGGCGAGATCCGGATTCTGGTAGCGACGGCGTCGCTGGAGCTGGGCATCGACATCGGGACGGTGGACCTGGTTTGCCAGATCAACACGCCGCGGGCGATTGCGACGGCGATGCAGAGGGTGGGCCGCGCGGGGCACTGGCGGGGCGCGATTCCAAAGGGAAGATTTTTTGCGACGACGCGCGATGACCTGATGGAGAACGCGGCGTTGATTCGCGCGATGCGCAGCGGCACGCTTGATCGACTCGAGATTCCGCCGAAGCCCGCAGATGTGCTGATGCAGCAGATTGTGGCGGCGTGCGCGGCAGAACCGTGGGAAGAGCGGCGGCTCTTTGAGCTGTTCCGGCGGGCGCAGCCGTATCGCGATCTGACCTGGGACGAGTTTGAAGAGGCGCTGTGTCTGCTGACGGATGGGATCGAGTCGAGCCGCGGGCGGCATGGAGCGTATCTGCTGCGTGACCGGGTGCATGGACGCATCCAGGCGCGGCGTGGAGCGAGACTCGTAGCGGTGACGAATGGCGGGACGATTCCCGAGACATCGCTGTTTCCGGTTGTGGTGCAGCCGGAGGGCGTGCAGATTGCGACGCTGGACGAGGATTTTGCCGTAGAGTCGATGCCCGGCGACATTATCCTGCTCGGCAATACGAGCTGGCGGATTCAGCGGGTGGAGTCGGCGAGGGGCCGGGTGCTGGTGGAGGATGCGCACGGGCAGCCGCCTTCGGTGCCATTCTGGACGGGCGAGGCTCCGCAGCGGACAGAGGAATTGTCGAGGTTCGTTTCTGAACTTCGACTGGAAATAGACGGCCGCACGAAGGATGTTCTGCCGGGATATATCAGCCAGACAAATACGGAGGTTGGCGAGACGGTGGCGTGGCTGAAGCAGGAATGCGCCGTCGATGATGCTGCGGCCGAGCAGATGATCGGCTACATCGTCGCCGGCAAGGCGGTGCTGGGGACTGTGCCATCTGTAACAACGATCGTTGCAGAACGATTCTTCGATGAAGGCGGCGGGATGCAGCTGATTCTGCATGCGCCCTTCGGCGGACGAGTGAACAAGGCGTGGGGACTGGCACTGCGCAAGCGCTTCTGCAGGGGTTTCAACTTTGAGCTACAGGCTGCGGCGACGGATAACGGGCTGAATATTTCGCTGGCCGAGCAGCACAGCTTTCCGCTGAGCGATGTCTTCCAGTTCCTGACGGCACAGACTGTGACGGAACTGCTGGAGCAGGCGTCGCTGGCTTCTCCGATCTTCAAGTCTCGCTGGCGGTGGGACGCGAATCGCAGTTTGCAACTGTTACGGTTTCAAAAAGGCAAGAAGGTTGCGCCACAGATTCAGCGAACGCGATCGGACGATCTGCTGGCCAGCGTGTTCCCGCAGGTGGCGGCCTGCCAGGAGAATATCGAGGGCGACATTCAGATTCCGGACCATCCCCTGGTGCGCGAAGTGATGAAGGATGTGCTGGGCGAAGCAATGGATCTGGAGGGGCTGAAAGACGTACTTGCCGCGATGGATGACGGGCGCATCCGGTGCGTGGCGGTAGATACGACGACGCCTTCGGTGTTCGCGCATGAGCTGTTGAATGCGAATCCGTATGCGTATCTGGATGACGCTCCGCTGGAAGAGCGGCGAGCGCGTGCGGTTGCGATGCGTGGAATGGTTCCAGACAAAGAATTGGGCGAGGCGGGACGGCTGTCTCCTGCAGCGATTGCGGAGATAAGTGAGCAGATATGGCCGGACCTGCGCGATGAGCATGAGTTTCATGACCTGTTGTGCTCGCTGGTGATTGTTCCGGTGGAGATGGCGGCTGATCCTCGAACTGCTCAATGGGTGGAGTGGTATGCGCGGCTGGAGCAGCAGGGCCGGGTGATGGCCGCGTCGGTTGAAGGGCGCGGATATTTCGCTGCTGCGGAGTGTGTGGAGGATCTGCGTCTCATGTGGCCGTCAATAGAGGTCTCGGGAGCGGCTGCGCCGATCCCGGCGAGTCATGCAAACGCCGAGGATGTTTTACGCAAAGCGGTGCAGGGATGGATGGCGCTGCTGGGTCCGGTGACGTCGCGTAGTCTGGGCGAGCGGCTGGGCATCCCGCCGCACGAGATATGGAAGCAGATGCTGCGGCTGGAGATGACCGGCACGATTCTGCGCGGGTGCTTCGAAGGGCCATCGGGCGGCGCTCCGGTTGCCGATGAGGATGTGGAGTGGTGTGAGCGGCGATTGCTGCAGCGCATTCACAAGCGGACCTTGCATGCTTTGAGGAAGCAGGTTGAGCCCGTGACGCCGGCGGTCTACATGCGGTTCGTCCTCGACTGGCAGCATCTGGGAGCGCAGCGGCAGCTTACCGGCGAGCAGGGATTGCTGGAAGCGATCCGCGGGCTGGAGGGTTTTGAGGCTCCTGCCGTCGAGTGGGAGCGGTCAATGTTCCCGCAGAGAGTATCGAATTACGATCCGCGCTGGCTGGATACGCTGACGCTGACTGGGGTGGTGGGGTGGGGGAGAATCTCGCCGCATCCGGCGTTCGCGTCGATTGAGAGCGGCGGCCCAAAGCGAATTATTCCGACCGGGATGGCTCCGATCACGTTCTTTCTGCGGGAAGAGGCGCTGTGGATGGATTTGTGCCTGTCGCAGCGACAAATTCCGGAGCCGATTCTGACGGCGTGTTTCAGCGAGGTGGCGAACCGGCTGCGGTCGCGCCTGGACGAGCGGGGAGCGATGTTTCCGGGAGACATTGCGCGGGCGTTGGGAGCTCCTGGTGAGGAGGTCAGGCGGGCGTTGTGGGAGCTGGTGGCGGCGGGAATGGCGACGGCCGACGGATTCGACAGCCTGCGAGTACTGATCGATCCGCGGCGGAAGCAGATGTTTGCAACGCCGGCACGGGTACGGCCTGCGGAGCAAACACGCAATGCGGCTGGACGGTGGAGCATGCTGTGCGCGGCGAGCCCGATGCAGGAAACAGCCGGCGAAGCTGCGGCGCGGCGCGAGGCGCAGGTGGAATCGGCGTGCATGGTGCTGCTGCGGCGGTATGGCGTGGTCTTCTACGATCTGATGGAGCGGGAGTCGGCCATGCCGCGGTGGAGGGAACTGTTGGGGATGTTCCGGCGGCTGGAGGCGCGCGGCACGGTGCGCGGAGGAAGGTTTGTGTCCGGCTTTGGCGGTGAGCAGTTCGCGCTGCCGGAGGCGCTTGAGTCTCTGCGCGAGGTTCGGAACAAGAAGTCAGAGTTGATGCCGGTGACGTACGCCGCTGCCGATCCGATGAACCTGGTCGGAATTGTGATTCCGGGAGAGCGGGAGTCGAGTGTGCTGGGGAAGACGGTGACGTATCCGGTTCCTGCGGCGGCAGAAGACTCGGCTGAGTCCCGGGAAGCTCCCGTCGTGACCGATCTGTTCGCGTTCGGAGCGACGGCAGTTGAGGGCGGTGCGCTTGCCTGAGGATTCGCGCAGGCTGATCGAGGGCGAGGATTACTACATGGAGGGTCCTTACCTGGTGTTCACCGAGGCGTATCACCGGAGGCGAGGGTACTGCTGCAATTCAGGTTGCCGGCACTGTCCATGGAAGGAACTCAAGCCGGGTGAGGGAAGGGAAGCGATGTGCCAAAATCCGGATCAGTCGACAGGCTCAGGGCGTGCTATTTGACACCGCTGATGCGGGCGGGTATCAGCGTTCTTCAATGACGGCAAGATCCCGTTACTGAAGGCGCGGCTCCGGCCTTCTCTTGGGCGTCATACTCCTAAGACGAATGCGGAAATCTACTCTAGCAAAAAGAGTGCGGGGCGATCGGTCCGGGCTGGATTAGATTGTAGGCGGACGGTCCCGCTGATTTCAGGAGAGAAATGAAACATATAGCAAACCTACTTCTGCTGGTGATTGCGCTGGCGCTGGTGGCGATTGCAGTCGAGCCGTATATCAAGCCGCGGCCCGCGCAGGCACAGGTGATGGCGGATTATCCGCTGTACTTCGAGCCGGGCGTGTACCTGTTGCGCGCTCCGGATGGCACAAGCCAGATTTATGGGAAGGTAGTTGTCGATCTGCGGTCGGGGAAGATATTTGGATTTCCTACTTACGGGCAGCAGCCATATCCGATCGACATAACGACTACCAAACCAATAACGTCGAGGCCGATTGTGCTGGGCAGGTTCGCGCTGGAAGATACGGACCGGTAGACCGGTTCAACTGACCGGCGTGAGACCGAGAGCCTTCAGATATCCGTCGTTGCGGGTGCAGTTCTCAAAGCGGATGCTCTCGAGAAGGTCGGCGAAGGCGGCGCGTATGTGGTCCATCGGCGGGCGGCGGGCGATCTGCTTTTCAGCGTCGCCGGTACCTCCGCGGGTCTGAGCGAAGGCCACGATCTCGTCCCAATAGCGTGGGCGCTTGAAGGTGACGGGAGCGGAGGTGGCTTCCATCTTCTTGTACGGCCAGAAGCACCAGCCGATGCTGTTCTTTTCCAGCAGATCGCGGAACTGGCTGACCCACTCGTTGGTGTTTTCACCGGATTCGCCGAGCCAGATGGGGACGTGGTAGCCGTCGCGGAAGTCGAGGTAAGGCTGGATGGCAGGCTGCTCGGGCGGCATCCAGTACTTATGGAAGGTGTACATGGCATTGGAGTCGAAGGGCGGCCCGAAGACGCTGAAGTTGGTGTCCCACTGGGCTCCGCCGAGGATGACGACGTGGTGCGAGTCGACCTGACGGATGCCGGCGACGATGCGGCGGTAGAGCGGTTCGAGGCGGGAGTTGTAGGCCTGGAGCGCAGGGAAAGGCGGGATCGGTTCGTTGAGCAGGTCGTAGCCGAGGACGGTGGTCGAGTAGCGATAGTGCTCGGCGATGCGCTTCCAGGTGTCGATGGTTTCCTGCTGGCATTCGGAGCTTTCGAAGAGCCAGGGATACCCCCAGCTATTGTCGATGTTCGTGCCGGTTTGGCCGCCGGGCGCGGCGTGCATGTCGATGATGATGTAGAGGCCGGATTCCTGCGCCCAGCCGATCGCTCGGTCGAGAAGAGCGAAGCCTTCATTGTTGCCGGGAGTGAAGAAGCGGTAGTCGATGGGGATACGGATGGAGTTGTATCCGGCGCGGGCCAGGAACTGGATGTCGGCCCGGGTAACGTAGCGGTCACGGTATTCATGCCAGAATTTCGCGGCGTCGGCGGGACCGATCAGCTCGTTGATGAGGGCGTCGATTTCTCGCCCGGACTGCGGGCCTTTCTCGAGACGGAACATGTAGCCTTCAGGAACCATCCAGTTGCCCAAGCTGGTGCCGCGTAGGTTCAACGGGTGGCCTTCGCCGTCGACGAGGCGCGGACCGTCTGTATGTATGAATCCGTGAGTGGCGGCGCGGGCGGATAGCGACAGGAGCGTGAAGGCGAGGAGCAGGAGCAGCTGTTGAGCCTGGGAGCGGGAGGGCTTGCAAAGCTTCAAAGTGGAAACCTCGGGAGCACTTTACAGGCTTTTCGGTTTCGGTGGAACAAGCAGGAGTTTTGAAGAGATAGGATCGCATTATGGAAGCGCTCGCGGCGGCGGTGCCGGTACTGCATCTGGCCTGGATTTCATGGGCGATTGCGGGAGCGCTGTGGACGCGGGGTCGTCCCTGGCTGACGGCCTTCCATGTGCTGTCGCTTACCTGGGGAATTATTGTCGAGGTTGGTCCGTGGCCGTGCCCGCTGACGCTGGCGGAGCAGTGGCTGGAGGCCAAAGCAGGGACGCACGCTTCGACGCATACCTGGGCGGGCGGTTTTCTGGTGCACTATCTTGAGGTAACGATTTATCCGGACCTGCCGGCGTGGCTGGTCACTGGATGCGGCGTTGCCGTCTGCGTCTTCAACCTGGGAATTTATGCGCGACGCCTCTGGCAGGCGCGGCGACACGGCTCCCTGTAGCGGATGCCAGTGTTGGACTTCAGCGAAGAGCGAGCTTAGTTACCATGGTCGAGCTGAAAGGGCTTGTTGTATGGCTCGACGGGATAGCCTTTTGCCTTCCAGGCTTCCAGGCCACCCTTGAGAAACTTGACCCGCAAGAACTTCAAGGCAAGGGCTCGATTCAGGATACTCCGGGCGGTCTCATCGCTGGGGCACGTACAGTAAACGACCGCATCCTTCTCTTTGGGGATCAGAGACGGGTTCTCAATCACTTCCTTTGGAGCGAGGCGAGTCGCGCCGGGAATGATCTCCGACTCGGCAAGCAGGTCGAGCGGCTGACGAACATCAAAGACGAGGACATCCTGATGTGAAGTCAGCAGGGTATGAAGCGCTTCGGGCGTAATGCTGTGTTCTTCCAGTTCACGCCGGTTTTTTCTGCTTCTGATCCAGAAACCGATCAACAGCAGGGTGGCAATCACAGCGGCAACAAGTGCAGCCATTTGCATTCTCCTCGACAGCCCACCGTACAGGATTCGCGAAGGGCTTCTGTGGATTCATGGCAATGGGATGAGCAGGCCGGCATCCAGCGAAGAAACCTGAAGATTGATGTCAACTAGACTTGACACGTCGCCACGATGAGTGTCAAGCTTACTTGACTACGAAGGAGGCCCAAGTGTCACTCTGCAATAAGAGTCAGACCCCACTCCAGCGGCGGACCATTCAGCGCCTTGGAGGTGCCATGATCCTTACCGTGGTGACCAATTTCTCGAACCCCAGCCTGCCCAATCCGATTATCGATCTGTTCCCTGGCCTTTCCCAATTCAGGGTTCACGACGGGCATCCCTCCGCTCTCCTCGTGGGGCTTGTTTCGGCTTTCTCGGTGCTTCCGGTGCTGCTCGCGGTATGGCTGATATACCGCTATCTAAAAGCTGAGCCGGATGAGTTCATTCGTGCGCTTGTCATTCGTTCTCTGCTCTGGGGTTTTGCGGTGACGATGACGGGCAATGCGCTTGCCGGCGTCTATATGAACTTTTATTCCAGACCCTTCCCGCTCACCGTATTGAACGCGGATCTGTTTTTCATTTCGACCGGACTTGCCTTTCGCCTTCTGCAGCGGAGTTACCGTTGAAAAACTCTTTGCGGGTGCTCCGCGCCGAAAGGAAGTGGAGCCAGGCCGACCTTGCAGAGAAGCTCGGAGTATCGCGTCAGTCGGTCAACGCTATCGAGACCGGGAAGTTTGATCCCAGTCTGCCCCTTGCGTTCAAGCTATCCAGACTTTTTGAGCTTCCCATTGAATCCATTTTCTCCGAGTAAGGCATCTCGGCCCGTTCACGTGGAAGTTCCCGTAAATTGCACAGACTTTGAGGTCCTAACGTCCGGAACCGGGAGATGACGCCGGCGGAGGCGTGTTTGGAGCAGGTGTCGCCGGAGTTGAGGCCGGAGCCGCGGGCTGGGCGGGCTCGCGGATGAGCACGGCGGTGCGCGGGAAGGTGAAGCTGCCTCCGGCATCGTCGATGACGTTGACCTGGCAGGTATACAGGCCGGGCTTGAGGCCGGCGAGAGGTACGTCGAACTGGAAGGCGACGGCATCGCGGGCAGGCACGTTGAGGGAGTTGGCCTCGACGAGAGGGGTTTCGAAGGCCTTGGTGGTGCCGTTGAGGAATTCGATGCTGGTGAGGACGCGGACGGGAGCGTTTGTGCCCTTTGCGGCAGGCTTGGCGTCTTTACCGGCATCTCCGTTTCCTGCAGCAGCGTGCGAGGGGGCGTAGACCTCGTAGAGGAAGTAAAGATGCTGGTCCTGATGGAATACGTGGGGAAGATTCGGCACGAACTGTTCGCCGTCACGGATGAGCGGGTTGTCAGTATGTTTGGCAGCCGGGATGCGCTGGCTGGCAAGGACCACCGAGCTCATCTTGAGTGGAATCTTGCGCTGGTCGGGGACGTTGATGTCGGTTTCGAAGGAGCCCATGCGGCCGGTCTCGTTTTCGCGCACGACGAATTTGAGATGGAATTTGCCGATGGGGAGGGTGAAGCCGGTTGAATACTGGACGTTCTTCTGGCGGACCTGCTGGGCCTGATCGATGACCAGCTTGACGGTCTCGCGGGCCTGGCCGATGACGTGGCCGGCGGGATCTTTGACTTCCCCGATGATGTCCAGGGTGGCTTTGTCCTTGTCGCCGCCCTTGATAAAGGGGATCTGCGAGCCGGGCACGACGATGGAGACAGGCACGAAGTAGTGCGTGTCGTCGGTGCGGAAATAGAGCGTCTCCATGTAGACGGCGACATCGGTGGCGGGCAGATCGCTGGCTAACTGCTCCTCAAGCTGACGCTCGCGGTCTTCGCGGCTGGAGTGCTGGTAGTCGGCGGGAGCGTAATAGCCCGGGCGGTACTCGAGCTTCACGTCGGGACGGTTGATCCTGACGGTCAGCTTGCGATAGCGGCCGTCGCGGCGCGTGTCGGTGGAGCGGAAGCCGAGAACATAGTAAGCCGAGGTGTCGCGCTGGATGCGCTCGAAGGCAGGCGAAAAATCGTTGTTATCGAAGAAGGCCTTGCCGCCGGTGTCGGACGAAAGCGTGGCCATGACTTCCTGGGTATTGAAGTTGGCGTCGAGATTGTTCTGCAGGGCCGCGCCGTTGTAGCCGCTGGTTCCGCGCAGACTGCCGGTAGAGGCGTCGCCGAGCGGGGAGATCGCCTGAAGGCCGCGGGAGTCGACGCTATAGATTGACAGGTTGGCACGCACTGCGGAGTTGATGGCGGAGCGCAGCGACGCCTGGTTTTCGATGCCGTCGCGCTGGATTCCGCCGGAGAAGTAGAGCATCGACTTCTTCTGGTTGATGTAGGCGAGCGACTTGGAGATAGAGGCGATGGCGAAGAGCTCGCGGTCGGTGTTGAGGTCGTTGTACTCGCTCTCGTCGGCGGTGAACGAGGTCGTGTCTTCAACCTGGTTGGTGGTGCTGGTGGATCCCTGCTGAAAGCCCTGGCTTTCGTCGCCGGAGTATGAGTTCACGGCATTGAGCAGGAGCTGTTTGTTCTGGGTGAAGTCCTGGTCGAGCGAGAGTGCGGTGTCGAGGGAGACGACGGCGACAATGTCGGCAGGCTGCATCTGGCGGTTGATGTAATTCCGGGCAGCGTCCTGGGAGCGCTCGATGTCCTCCGGCTGCATGGAAGTGAGATCGAAGAAGAGCACGATGAGACGGTGGTTGCGAAGCTCCTCGGTCCTGGCCACGCCGGTTTTCGCGTTGAAGATGCTATGGCCGGCCTGTCCGGTGATGGTGGCCTCATTGAGCGGGGCGGCCTGGTCGACGCTTTCAAAGTCGAAGCTGGAGATCTGCTGCGGCTTGCCGTTCTCGAGGAGGGTGAAATCTTTGGCGGTGAGTCCGCGAACGACTTCGCCGGTCTTCTTGTCACGCACGACGATGTTGGTGAGGACGAGATCGCTGTTGACCCTGAGGGTGAAGGAGGACTGGTTGGGGTTCTGGTCGGACGACTGCTGGGCGTGCGCGCCGATGATTACCGCCAGCGCGAGGGCGGCTGCGAGGCCGAGAGTCTGGAGACGATGGGTCATCTTCGGGTCTCCTTAATAGCGGAAGCGGGCCGTGAAGGTGAACTGGCGCATGGCAGCGGTGGAGGTGACTTCGCCGTAGGTTGCCGATCCCAGCGTCGAGTCGACCCCCGAGTATTGGACGGTGTTGAAGACGTTGTCGACGGTGGCTCGGACTTCAAGGGTGCGCATTTCCGAGAAGCGCTGGGTCTTCGAGAAGGACATATTGACGGAAACCTTGCCGGGTCCGGGAATGGAGAAGCGGGAAGCTGAACCGTATCCGTCGTCGGGCGGGTTTTCAAAGGCGGCCTTGTTGAACCAGTTGTCGACAGTGCCGCCGCCCGTCGTCAGCGAGACGCCGGGGACACGGTCGGGGCGAAGCGAGCCGGTGCTGCCGCGGGCTACATCGGCCACGGCGGCTTCGTAGTGCGGGGTGAGCGGAGAGCCGCTGGCGAAGTCGAAGGTGCCGGAGACGGAAAGGCCACCCACAGCGTGGGAGAGGAAGTTGCCGCTGTTCAGGTAATGGCCATCGACGCCGAAGGGCAGCTCGTAGACGAAGTCGCCCTTCACCTGATTGCGGATGTCGAAGCTGGAGTTGGATTCTTCGGCGAGCAAGTCCTGCCAGTTCTGCGCGACGGTTACGCCGGATCCTCCATTGCCGCCGATGGAGCTGGCGTTATCGATGGAGTGCGAATAGGTGTAGGTCGCGCCGAGAGCGATGCCGTTCTGCATGCGCTTGCGGAGGCGCACGGCGAGTGCGTTGAAGTTGGAGAAGGCGACGGAGTCTTCGTAGTCGTAGAGGACATTCGGCACCGTAGTGCCAAAGCGGCCGGGTGCGTCAACGATGTCAAGGCGGGTGCCCTTGGAGCCGTTGTAGCCGACGTTGAGGACGATGCCGAGGGGGAGGGTCCGCTGGATGTCGAGATTCCAGACCTGCACATAAGGCAAGCGGTAGTTCTTGTTCACCGAGTAATTGCCTTCGGCCTGTGATGTGGCGGTGAAGCCGTTGGCGAGAGTGAAAGTTGGCGTGCCGCTGAGCGCATTGCTGTTGGTCTGCACATTGGCCCAGGGAGGCTGGAAGGCGAAGTCCTGCACGAACTTCACGTACTGGCCGTTGGCGAAATTGATGCCGTAGCCGGCGCGGACGACGGTGTCCTTGACGGCGCGCCATGCGATGCCGATGCGGGGGGAGAAGTCGAGCTTCTCGGGATAGACGAGAGTGCGGGGGAAGAATCCGGAGTAGGGGCCATTGGTGTTGGGTAGAACGGTGACGGCGTTGGTGAAGTCGTCTCCGGTGTCGAGGGTGGCGAGGTGATCGTACTTCTCGGAGTAGGGCGAGAAATATTCATAACGAAGGCCGGCGTTGATGGTCAGGTTGGAGCGGGCGCGCCAGTCGTCCTGGGCGTAGGCGTCGATCACATTGGCGCGGAGGTAGGACTTCTGGAAAGGCGCCTGCAGGCTGGTTTGCTGAGGAAAGCCGAGGAGCAGGTCGGCGAGCGAGGAGCCGGAGGTGGAGAAGCCGTTGGGGGTGCTGGGATTGGTGCCGGGCGCTTGCGTGTAGACGCCACTGAAGATGTAGGTTCCGGTGGAGTTGGTCAGGCCGACCATGTCGAGGTGCACGCGGCGCAGGTCTCCTCCGAAGCGGAGGTTGTTCTTCTTGTGAATCCAGGAGAGCGACTCGGAGAGGGAGATGGTCTGATTGATCTGAAATGCGGGCTGCTGCTCGCTGAGGCTGGTGTACTGGTTGAGGGTGACGTTGGGCAGCCCGTAGAGCTGCGGATTGGAGGGGAGGCCGTTCAGGCCGATCTGGCTGGCGACGTCGGTGGTGTTGGTGAAGTAATTGGTGGTTTGGGCGTTGGTGCGGTTCCAGTTGAGGTTGAGGATGTTGGCCAGATGGCCTTTGCTGATTGAATATCCTGCCTGGAGCGAGTACTGGTTGCTCTGTTGCTTGCCGCCGAGGTCGGGAAAGAGATTGAGGTTGTCGGAGGCCGAGTGGCTGTAGTTGAAGTTGAAATTGATGCTCTGGTGGAGACCGGGGCTGCCGGCTTGCCCAAGGCGCTGGCGGATGAAGTTGCCCAGAGCGGCCGTGTTCCCGCCGGCTCCGAAGTTGTGGATGAGGCGGGCGCCGAGGGTGGTGGTGTTGGTCTGGGCGGAGCTGAGGAGATGGTAGTTCTGCGTGGTTCCGGGCAAGTTGGCCTCGGGAACATACTTGAGCAGAGCAGTGGCCTGCGGCGAAATGCATTGCGCAGGAATGGTGTTGTTGGGGAAGGGCTTGCCGGCATTGGGGTCTCCAGCGTAGCAGCCGGGATCGTAGATGGTGATGGGCAGGCCGCCGGGAGTGGTCAGACCCTGAAAGTTGCCGGTACGCTCGGCGGCGAGGGGGACGGTTCCGTACTGGTCGAAGGGTGAGGAGGAGCGCTGCCCGGAGAGGGTAAAGAAGAGAAAATCCTTCCTGTCGTTGGTGAGGATGTGCGGGATGTAGGGCGCGCCGATGAAGGTGAGTCCGAAGCGATTGGAGGCGTAGCTGGGCTGGCTTACAGTCTGACCGCGCAGCGCATAGGGCAAGGCGTTCAGGGCCGAGTTGCCGCCGTTCCAGAAGAATGCGCCGTGGGGCTGATTGGGATTGAAGTTGCGGAAGTTGCCGCGTCCTCCGAAGCCGCCACCTCCTCGTCCTCCGAAGCCTCCGCCTCCACGTCCACCAAACCCGCCTCCGCCCGCCCCGAATCCGCCGGGTCCACTTCCGCCGGGACCTCCCGGGCCACCGGGACCACCGGCGTTGCCGGCCACGGTTGCGTCGCCTTCGCCCGGAGGCGGTGGGCCATCCCCGAAGTTGATGCCGGCGAAGGGGTTAGTCGAGCCGTTTTGGCCGGCGACGGCGACGGATTCGGTGGAGACATCAGGGTTTGAGGCGAGCGAGGGGAGGGCTGCGGCCGAGGCCGTTGAGCCTCCGGCGGCTTCGATCAGTCCGCTGGCTGCGTCGGCGAGGGAGAGGCTCTGGGTGCCGCGTCCGGAGTACTGGCGGGTTGCGGCGGCAGCGGTCTGTTGTTGTTCCTCCTGAGCCGCGCGCGAGGCCAGGGTGAGGGTGAAGTCGACTTTCTGGTCGTGCGACGCCGCGTTGAGCAGTGCCTCCTGAGTGGTGGGTGCGAAGCCGGCAAGTTCGGTCCGCAGCACGTAGCGGCCGTTCGAGGGGATGGTCATGCTGTAGTCGCCGCGGGCGTCGGTGGCGGTTGAGTACTTTTTGCCGGTGAGGGTGTTAGTGGCGGTGATGCTGACGCCGGGAAGAGGGATAGGTCCCGACTTGACCGAGCCGTGGATGGCGCCGCCGGTTTGCGGCTTCGTGCCGGGCTGGGACGGTGCGGCGGTCGGTGACGATGATGTGGGGGCGGGCGATGCAGGCTGCTGGGCGCGGAGGTAGCCCGTCGCGGCCAGTTGCGACACGGAGAGCAAAAGCGAGATCGTGATGCGGCGAAGCGACATAGAGTGAGCAGGCTACTGGTTTGGTGGAGCAGGTGAGGGACTGGGCTGAACGCGGCTTCCGCCACCGCTTCCGAAGCCGGGCCCACCCCTTTCGCCGGGACCGCCAACACCTAATACGGTGGCGAGGAAGTTTCCGTTCTGGACGGAGCCTCGGGCGCTGACGTTGTCGCCGACCTTGATGTCCGCCAGCGTGATGCTGTCGCGGCGCTTGCGGAAGGAGGTGTTTTCGTCGACAACGATGGTCTGGATTACGTTGTCGGGGCGCTTGATGGTGATTCTCGTCTCGTCGATGGATTGAATGGTGCCGGCGGTCCAGGTCTTGCCGAAGTCAGCGCGGGCCTTCTCGTACTGCTCCTTGTCGATAAGCATGACGAACATCGCGCCCAGGGTCCTGGTTTTCTCGTCCTTGTCGCCCGCAGCTCCGATCATGTCGCCAACGTGGATGTCGGAGATCTTGATCTGGTCACGCTGTTTGCGGAAGCGCGTGTTGGGGCCGGTTTGAATCTTGTAGACGTCTCCGGTCTCAGTCTTGACGGTAATGTTGTCGCCGGAGATGGCTGTGACCGTGCCGCGGACGCTATGTTCGTTGAAGGCCGCGCCCATGCCCTGCATCTGGCCTCTTTCCGTGCCGGGCGGTGGTGCGGTCGAGGACGCATCCTGTCCGCGAGCTGCTGATAAAAATGCAGAGAGGGCGAACAACATGACCAAAGCGCGCAATGGGAACTTCATGACCAGACAGTATCTCTCAATTAGACTGGCGCGAGCCCGAACCGGGGCAGGCGCGAGCGCTGGATTTGCAGGATAGACGAGGAAAAACTGTCCGAAGTCGCAGGCGGAGGAGCGCTTCGGGCGTCGGGGAAGGCGAAAACTGGAACTTCTTCGAGGTCCCGCTCATCTACTTCTAGTCTCAGGCGTGTTTTAGTCTCCGGGGTGTTTTAGTCTCAGGGGTGTTAGTCTCACGGGCAACACTGGGCGGTGGCGGCTCTCTAAACGTAGAGGGGGATTGCAGTCAATGAATGCTCTGAGAGGAAACACTCTGAAGGGGAGCACCTTAACGGGACCGGGCGCTGAAGCCGGGACGGAACTCGCAGGACAGTTTTGTAGCGTGCGGCAGCAGACGGAGACGCTCTGTGAGCCGCTTACCCCGGAAGACATGATGGTGCAGTCGTGTCCCGAGGCCAGCCCCGCGAAATGGCATCTGGCGCACACGACGTGGTTCTTCGAGACCTTCCTGCTATCGGAATTCCTGCCCGGCTACCATCCGTTTCATCCAGACTTCATCTGGCTCTTCAACAGCTACTACAACACGGTTTCCGATCAGCCGTTGAAGAAGCTTCGCGGCTCGTTCTCACGGCCGTCGCTGGAGGAAATTCTCGGTTACCGCCGCCATGTGGAAGAGGCGATGACGAGGCTGATCGAAGGTGGCGTCACGGACGACGTCCGGCGGCGCATCGTGCTGGGTCTGCACCACGAGCAGCAGCACCAGGAGCTGCTGGCTTATGACATCAAGAACGCATTCTGGTCGAACCCACTGCATCCGGCGTACAGAGCCGGGCAGCTGCCGGGGTCGACTGCCGGCTTGGTGAACTGGGTGGGTCATGACGGCGGCCTGGTCGAGATCGGATATGGCGGCGAGGAATTCTGCTTCGACAACGAGCAGCCGCCGCACAAGGTCTTCCTTGAGCCGTTTGAGCTCGGGTCGCGGCTGGTCACCTGCGGGGAATATCTGCAATTCATGCGCGGTGGAGGCTACGAGCGCGCCGATCTTTGGCTTTCGGAGGGATGGGAGACCGTAAAGGCTCAGGGGTGGAAGGCTCCGCTCTATTGGTTTGAGGACGACGACGAATGGCGGGTGTTTACGCTGCGCGGTCCGGCGAGGCTGGAGGTGCTAATGGATACGCCGGTGTGCCATGTAAGCTATTTCGAGGCAGATGCCTTTGCGCGTTGGTGGGGCAAGCGGCTGCCGACGGAGGCGGAATGGGAGGTTGCTGCTGCGGCGCTGCCGGTTGAGGGCAATCTGCTGGAGTCGGGTGCGCTGCACCCGCTGGGAGCAGGGCGGCAGAGCGGGTTGCAGCAGATGTTCGGCGATGTGTGGGAGTGGACGGCGAGCGCCTACCTGGGCTATCCGGGATATGCGGCGCTTCCGGGCGCACTGGGCGAATACAACGGCAAATTCATGAGCAATCAGATGGTGTTGCGGGGAGGCTCGGCGGTCACGCCTGCATCTCATATTCGAAGCACGTACCGAAATTTCTTCTCCCCGGCGACGCGCTGGCAGTTCAGCGGCATACGCCTGGCGAACCGTTAACGCTGTCGAACTGTTTCAGGAGCACCCGGGTTCCCCTATGCACAGTCTCTCTTCTATCCCTGCGCTTCCGGAGGCGGCGCAAACTCCGGTAGGCGCGGAAGCCTTCATTGGGCTGACGGCACGGCCGAAGACGCTCTCGCCATGGCTTTTTTACGACGAAGAAGGATCCAGGCTCTTCGAGGCGATCACCGAATTGCCGGAGTATTACCTGACGCGCACCGAGCGGGCGATATTCGCCAGGCATGCGGATGAGATTATCGCGGCGGCCGCCGACGATGGGGCCGCCGGACCCCTGACGATGATTGAGCTGGGAGCGGGGACGGCGGCCAAAACTAGCCTGCTGCTCGAGGCTGTGGCTCGCAAACAGGGGAAGGTCGATTTTCTGGCGATCGACGTCTCGGAAAGTCCTCTGACTGCAGCGAAGGAGCGGATTGAGACAGAAATTCCCGGTGTGACGGTGACTCCCAGAGTAGCCGATTACACGACCGGCGTCGCGGATCTTCCGGCAAACGGTAAGCGGAGGATGGTGCTTTACATCGGTTCGAGTATCGGCAATTTCGAGCCTGCCCACGCGCTGAAGTTGTTGCGCGATGTGCGCCGGCGGTTGGATCCGGGGGATAAGCTGCTGCTCGGCGTGGACCATGTGAAGGAGCGGTCAGTGCTGGTGCGCGCCTATGACGATGAGGCCGGAGTGACGGCCGCCTTCAACAAGAATGTCCTGACGCGGATCAACCGCGAATTGGGCGGCGACTTCAATCCCAGGCTGTTTTGCCACCGGGCACGCTGGAATCACGAGCACGCGCGGATTGAGATGCATCTGGAGAGCCTGATTGCCCAGCAGGTGAGGATCGAGGCGCTGGAACTGGACGTGAGATTTGCGCGCGGAGAGACGATTCACACCGAGAACAGTTACAAATTCACCAGGAAGGCTGTCGTGTCCATGCTGGAGCAGGCGGGATTCAGCCTTACGCAATGCTGGTCGGATGAGCGAGAGTGGTTCGGGGTTTATCTGGCGACGGCGGTGTAAAAGCAGCCATTAGCCATTAGGGATTAGCCATTAGCGGCCAGTGAGAGGCCTTGGTTTATCACCGAGCGCTGTGGGCAACCCTATCCCTCTCTACGCCCTGACGTAGTCGCCGCTTTTGCCGCCGGTTTTGCGCTCTAGGCGAATTTCACGGATCGTGATGCTCTTGTCGAGCGCCTTGCACATGTCATAGATGGTCAGAGCGGCGATGGATGCGGCAGTCAGTGCTTCCATCTCGACGCCGGTGCCTGCGGTGGTGGCTGCGGTGGCGCGAATCTCGATGCCTTCGTCCACGATTCCGGTCTGAACATCGACAAAAGTCAGCGGAAGTGGATGGCACATGGGAATGAGGTCAGCGGTGCGCTTGGCGGCCTGGATTCCAGCGATGCGTGCCACTTCGAGCGGATTGCCTTTGGGGTTCTGCGGGAGAGCCTTGAGAACTTCGCTGGATAGCGCGACGAAGGCGAAGGCGTGGGCTTCGCGGCGGGTAGCCGGTTTATCGCTCACGTCGACCATGTGTGACTGGCCTTCGTTGTCATAGTGGGAAAGCTTGCTCATAAAGGCAGGGTACAGGGAACAAGGAGTAGGGAACAGGGTGTAGTGCACCCCAAAAGTGAGACACAGTTGGTGTGCGGAAAATGGGGACACTCAGCGGTCATAATGGAGATGACCGATGAGCAAACGGAGAGCACGGTACAGCGCGGAGTTCAAGCAGGATGCGGTCAGTCGCATGGGGCAGCGTGGCAAGACCGTCACCGCCTTGGCGGAGGAGTTAGGTGTTGGGCGGAAGTTTTTATACTTGTGGCGCGAACGGTTGCAGGCTGGCGGCAAGGCGGCGCTGGAGCGAGGCAGGGGGAGGCCGCCAGGGAGCAAATCGAAATCAGTTTCACAGCCAGCCGTCGGTGCAGCTGAGTTGCGGATCGCAGAACTGGAGCGGCTGCTAGGCCGCAAGCAAGTGGAACTGGATTTTTTCAAACGAACCTTCGAGCATGTCAGGGGAGCAGCCGCGAATCGTACCAGCGATGGCGGCAAGGGGTCTATGGCGGCATCGAAGCCACGCTCTCATTCGAAGGAGTAGGACTGACAGTGGAACGGCAGTGCCAGCTGGCGGAAGTAACTGGCTTCACACTACACCGCTTTCGATGTGATCTGAAGGTTTTGATTCTTTCCATCTTTTGCAAGCCAGAGCCCGATCTGAGAGCCGGTCCCAGCGACTGCTGTGCTTGGGTGGTGTGGAATCTGGCAACTCGTAGAGGTACGCGTGCGCATTGTGGGCGTGTCGTGTGATGATGCCATTTTCCGCCCAGTGCACGACCGTCGCTTCGTGGACGCCGAGGCGAGCTGCAGTTTCCGCTGCCGTCAGCATACCGCGGCCACGAAGTCGGTCGTACCGAGAGGGCAGCGAGTATCGATGGACGAGATAGGCAACGCGCAGGGCGGTAAACGTAGTGCTGCCGCGTCCAGGTCGAGCCGATCCGCCGGGCCGAAGTCCTTGCTGATTGAGGATGTCAGCGATTTCGGAATAGATGTGATTGTCGAGGAGTTTGTCCACGAGCTTGATGATCACGGGCGGGGTCTTCACTTGCTCTCCGGATGGCTTGGGGTTCGACGTCGTCAGGGTTTCTGTCTTGCCTCCCTTGAAACGAATATGGACTTTGGTGACTCCTTCCGCGGGCAGTTTGATAAGCGTGGCGTCTTCGATGATGCAGGCAAGCAGTCGTTTGCGTTCACGGTTCAGGGTAGTTG
>CAVRNK010000022.1:0-33122 GCA_963721995.1 uncultured Acidobacteriaceae bacterium
AAGCCAGCCCCCTCGCTTGAATATGTCCTGCTCAATCCCGATGGTCGACCGACTCATCGTTTCGCCAACTGCGAATCCGGGGCAATATTCAGACCAACACGACGAGCCCGTGCGCGGGCCATAGACCTAATGGATGATCCGGGTTGTATGCTTCCGAGAATTCAATTGGGAGGATGGGCCTTTTTGAACCTCGCCACTTTGTACGATTGTCAGGATCTGATCGGCCATCACATTATTAAGCACTTGCTTCACGCCCGTGGGCCAGGCGAGTTCAATTCGGTCCACAATGGTCGCATTCTGCAATCCGAAGTAGACCCGCTTGTCACTGGACGAATTGTAGCCGACGGCTGTCGTGGCCTCATTGTACTGAACGCCATTCGCGGTCGTTATCTTCACCCGTGTTCCTAATCCATCTCGATTATCGGCCACGCCAACGAGCTTCAGAATGATCCAATGATTGTAATTCTGAGAACGATTCATGAGTAGCTGGGGCTCTCCGTTAAGGACTGTGACTACAATATCGATCTTTCCATCGTTGTTTAGGTCACCGAACGCGGCGCCGCGGTGCGCGGCCGGAACAGAAAAGGTCGCTCCCGCCTGTCCACTCACATCCTTAAACCTCATGTTACCGAGATTGCGGTAGAGAAAATTGGGAAGCGGGTAAGGCTTATGATTCACCTCCATTGAATTGTCGAGAATCGCAGAGCCAGCAGCAAAAATATCCTTGTTCCCGTCGTTATCGAAATCGAAAATTCCTGTTCCCCACGCCGTGAAACGAGTTGTCATTGCAAAGATACCAGTCGCGTCTGTGACATCTTCAAATTGACCCTCTCCCAGATCGCGGTATAAGGGAAAACTGTCACCGTACATCGCAGTGAGAAAGATATCAGGCCTGCCATCATTATCGATATCGCGAAAATCAGTCCCCATACCTGCAACAGTCTTGCCGCTTTCGCTGTAGGCCACGCCGGCCACGAGCGCGACATCTGTAAATGTGCCATCGCCATTGTTGTGCAACAGGAAGTTCGGGAAGGAGTCGTTGGAAACGAAGATGTCGGTGAAACCATCGCCATCGTAGTCAGCAAACGCGACGCCCATGCCTTTGCCTAAATATTGAGAGATATGCGACTGCTGCGAAACGTCGGTGAATGTGCCATCACCATTGTTCCGATACAGGATGTTGGGTGTTCCGCGATACTCCTTGGGAGAGCAATAGTCAACGATGCCACCCGTCTTGCAGACGTGGGCTGTAGAAAGCGAATAGTCCAGATAATTCACAACAAACAGGTCGAGCAATCCGTCGTTATTGTAGTCAATCCATCCTGCCGCGACGGACCACGCTTTGCCCCGTTTCAGAACGCCGCTGACACCCGCTTTCTCCGTCACATCAGTGAAAGTTCCGTCGCCATTGTTATGAAAGAGTTGATTACAGTTAAATCCAGTAACATATAGATCCACAAGTCCGTCATTGTCGTAATCACCTGCCGCCACCCCCATCGAGTAACCAACACCAGCTAAACCAGCCTTCTCAGTTACATCGGTGAAGGTTCCGTCCCCATTGTTGCGAAACAGTTTGTTATAGAAGCTGGGATTGCTCTTTTCCAAAGACGGAATTTCTGCTCCATTCGTAAAGAAGATGTCGAGGAGTCCATCATTGTTGTAGTCGAAGACTGCGACCCCACCAGTCATTGTCTCTATGGAGTAGCGCTGGGGACTAACACTATTCTTCAAAAGAAAATCTATTTTGGACGCCTTAATTGTGTTCTCGAAGAATATTGGCGAATCAGCGGACTGATCAGTGGCGAGCCCGCCATCGACGGAGAAAGTGCGCAATACAGACTGTGCTCCGAAATGCACAGTTCCGCTGCTAAGAGCAGCCAAGCCTCTTACAAATTCACGTCGCGTAATTACCAACTTAGTTTGCCCAACTAATACTACCGTCTAGCCGGGAAGTCGTCTGCGCTCCAACTTTCCCTTTCTCTTTTTCCCAACGAACAGGCCAGATGAATTCATCTGGCCTGTTTCATTGGAATTTCAGCCGAACTGGCGCTTCAAAACTGGATTCGCGCGACGAACTCGCCACTTCTCGGAGCATAGTTTCCGCCTGCATTGGAGATGCCGTCTCCGAAGAAGCCGAAACCATTGGAAATGCTTCCGTCGCTCGCATACTGGGGACTCTGGAAAGGATTAGACGTGTTGTTCAGGTTGGGATATGCCCAGCGGTTAAAGACATTGAAGAAATCCACGCGGAGCGAGAAGAGCAGGCTCTCCTTGATCGGGATGACCTTGCCGAAGCCCAACTGCTCACTGGGATATCTCGGAGCACGATAATCGCCGTAGAACGGCTTGGAATTGGCGTAGGTCCCTGGTGCCGGGTTTGCCCATGCAGCGGGGTTGAGAAAGAACGTAGTGCGGGGGTTGACGTTGTGGCTGTTGAGGCTATGCAAGAAAAGCTTCTCGCCCGGAGCGCGATTTGCACGAACAGAAATGAGACCGGTGTTGGCCCCATTGGCAAAAGTCACCGAATCCAAGGTGCTCGTTGAATTCGGTGTTTGTATCGGAAAACCGCTCTGGTAATGGAAGATGCCGTCGGCTGTCCAGCCCGAAAGCAGGAGGCGCTTCCATCCGTTCTGCGAGAAGCCGAATCGAGGCAATTCATAATTGAAGTAGAAGTTCAGCGCCTGCGGCTGGTCAATCGTCTCATAGGATTTCTGGCTCTTGGGTGGGAGGGAGGGATCCTGAATCGGTACCGTGGTAAGAAAGGTCGCTTGAGCCGAGGTTGCCCCCACGCCCGTGGATGATCCCACTGTCCCCAAATTTTTCGACCACGAGTAACCGACGCCACCCGACAACCCGTTGCTGAGCCGCTTGATGACCTGGATTTGAAGCGCGTCGTACCACCAATTGCCATTGTGCTCGTAGTAGTCGCCAATGCCGCCGAATTGCGGGTACGGCCTTAATGCCTGGGCCAGGGTGGCTCCGGACGGGAAAGTGGAGTACGGAGCCGTGAAGCCTCTTGCCGCGACGGCGGGAGAAGAGATCGGCTGCGTAAGCAGGTTGAAGTCGTTTGGATTGGTAACGTTCAAACCATATTTTCGGGAGAGGACCGATGGAGTAAGTTCGTTTGTAGTGTTCGTCAGCCCGTCGGAATTGAGCCAAACACCACGATTGTCGATGTAGGATATCTTGACCGTCAGATTGTTTGTAATCGCGCGCTCGATACCAATTGTGGACTGCACGAAACGTGGCGGACGGCCGTTGTTGGGAACAATGAACGATGGAGGCGAGTTGAGCTGACCGATATTCGGATAGGCGCCAGGATCGAAATGGGTGGCAGTGATAGCGGCCGGGGAGTACGGTATGCCATTGGAAAGCTGGCCAGCGGAAATGCCGTACGAAGGACTGGTCAGAAACACCTGGTTGAACCCAAATCCCTGATTGCTATAGATCTCTTCATTCATGAAGAGCTGCGGACCAGAATAGAATCCGGTCCCCGCATGGAGCACTGTCTTTGCATCCAGTTGATAACTGATGCCAAGACGGGGCTGAATCATCCAGGGATAGAACTTCTCGTAGATGCAGTTGCAGCGCCCTTGGTCATACCCCTCGTATTCGGTTCCACCCAACAGACCGCCAGCTGACGGGTTCACAACAGTGGGACTGAATTGCGTCTCGCGGTCGTGCTGTTCGCGTTGCATCTGTTCGAGATCCCAGCGCAGTCCGTAGTTCACGATGAGTTTGCGCGAGAGCTTAAAAGTGTCCAACGCGTAAAACCCGGCCTCTATGCGGTGAAACCATTGAATGTTATCGTTTCCGATAGATGCGCCATCCAGCTGGCCAAGAACGAAGCTGGCGAACCCATCGCCGAGGCTGGCTCCATAAAGGTTTTGGCCTTCCGCAGACGGCAGAGAAGTCTCATTGGTACTGAAGCCGTATGTTCCGGCCGACAGGTCGTTGTGCGTGCCAAACAGTTGATGACGGAAATCGCCGCCAAATTCGAAGGTGTGGCGACCATGGACCCAGATCGCAGATTCAGTGTTGTACCAGTTGTTGTCGATGAATGGAGCGTTGTTTATTCCCATTTGAGGAACGTTCTGACGGTTGACGGTTAGTCCGTTAAAGATCGGGAAGGTGTTCGCTGCGCCGCCCGGCATATTTGCCGCAGTGTTCAACCCAAGAGTCGACGCCATGAAGTTCTGCACCGCCGAATTCTGCATGGCGGCGTGGCGCGTGAAGTCGAACCCGGCGTGCAATACAAGATTCGGCTTGGCCGTATAGTCCGCATTGAGATACACCTGCGGGGCGGGCGTTGTGTTCCAGCGTGTCTGGGCTGCCACTCCATTAATGCCATCCGCCGCGTTGTCTTTGTTGGAATACTCAGCAATGTAATAACCCGAGAAGTGCCACTTCTGACCGATCGAGTGATCGATCTTGATACTCGTCAGGTACTGGTACTTGTTGTTCGGCTGCAAATTGGGGTAGTTGTTGGTCAGCTCGTTGGCAGTAGCCCCTGATGGAGTCGGCAGGTAAGCAAGAACCTTCTGGGCCACCGGATCCCATGTGCTGGGTGCGCCGATAAAGTTATTTGGGAACGGATCCCGGACCGTTTTGGTTGAGCCATCCGTGCAGGTTGCTACTCTGGTAGTCGCCGGATTGTACACCGCGCCATTGATCATCGGTCGACCCAGACAATCCAGGACCGGTGCTCCATTGGAATCGACGATGGGACCAAGCAGGAGGGAGCTCAGATCACCATTTCGGTAGGCGTTCGTGGGAACCGTGATGGTCCCCTGGTTGAGGGTTTGCGTGTTGTGGTACTCCTCGAACGCGAAGAAAAAGAAGGTTTTGTTGCGACCGTTGTAAAGGTGAGGAATCACGACCGGTCCACCGAAAGAACCGCCAAAGTCCAGCTGCCGTTGTACTGGGTTATATTTCTGGCCGCTGGGGGTGTAGTTGAAGGGCTGTCCGGCGTTGAGATCCTCATTCTCAAGGTAGATGAAGGCCGTCCCATGCAGCCTGTTGGTGCCGGATTTTGAGGTGTAGTTGAAGATTCCGCCCCCGGACTCTCCATATTTAGCGGAATAGTTGTTGATCATCACGGATTCCGAGCCGAGCGATTCGACCGAGGGCTGCTGCTCATCGGAGATGGCACCCTTGACCGCCGAAGTGTCGTCCAGGCCGTCCATAAAGACACGGTAGGTCGTCGCCGGCGAGCCGCTTATATGGATGTCATTCCAACCGCCTGAAATGGTTCCCGGTATCAAGGCGGCAAAACCCATGGGGTCACGCACGGCTCCGATACCGGTAATGTTGATCGGAAGTTCGTTCAGGTCCCTCGTGGTGACCTGAACATTATTCTGTGGGCTATCGGTTTGGAGCAGAGGGGCATCGGCCGTTACCGTAATTGACGCCGTGGCTTGCCCCACCGCCAGTTGCAGGTCGATAGTTGCCGTCTGCCCCACCGAAACCGTGATTCCATTGCGAATGAGCCTGTTAAAGCCCGTTGCAACTACCGTGATGCTATAGTCGCCCGCGGCCAGCTGCGGGACCGTATAGGCTCCGGCACCAGTCGTCACGGTAGAGTTCTGCGTGCCCATCGTGGTGTTGGTGACGGTTATCCTGGCTCCCGCTATAACGGAGCCTGATGAATCGGTGACAACCCCTGAGATACTTCCGCGATCAAGTTGTGCAAGGCACAACTTGCTTCCGCAATAGAGCATAGTGAAGATCAGGCCCACGCTAAAGTACTTAAGCCAACCTGTTTGCGTCATCTCTCCCCTTCCTAGGCAATCCTGCGATGAAAGTTTTACTGACAGCTTCTATCCACTGTTTTCATTCGCCGACTACCGTACGCCGGTAGGCAGATGCTTTGGCAAGGTTAGGAACGTTCTTAACTTCGCTGCATCTTATTGAAATCGCAGGGCCATTTCCCGACGGGGCGGGTGTAACGGTAGCCACGTCGATGCAGAGTGACTGAGATCCGACGACCGGAGACCAAACTGCGTCCAAGAGCAACGACGTTCAGACTGCCAAGCAGGCTTTCGGGCATGCTCATGATCAGTAACCGGCGTTGAATCCCGCTTGTATGTTGCCGTCGGATGCGTGCGCGATCCGGGGCACCCCGCGGAAGAGATTGCCAGTGATGATGGCGCTGCGGACTTCCTCGCCGAGGGCGATGTGCTGCTTGTTCTGGCGGAACTCGCATCCGCGAATGAGTACGGCTCCTGAATTTACCTGAATGGCGGGGCGATCTCCGTCTCGCCCCCACTCAACGAAAGTGCAGTCGCTGAAACCGACGGTTCCGCTTCCTGCAATCTTTGCTATCTGATCGCAGGGACCCCAGAAGGCACTGTTACTGAAACGGACAACACCATGATGCGCGGGTCCGACCTCAACCATGGTGGGATCGGGGCCTCGGAAGGAAGTGAATTCCCCATTGGCGATCAGTAAGGCGTATTGCGCGCTCTGCTCGACGAAAATCGCGCGGTTGCAGTCGTCTGCTCCAATTCCGAGAAAGTTGCCATTGCATTCTCCGGTATTGGTGGCGATGAATTTGTAGCCCAGGTGATAGCCGTAGCAGAAGGTATTGAGGACATACTCCCAATCGGCACGACCGAAGATGAAGGCCTCGCCATTCTGCATCTGCCAGTCGTAAACCGGGCCGTGCGAATTCCACCAGGGATTGAAATGAACGTTCTCGATCCGGCCGATGTCGTAGATGGCGTCAACGAAGATTCCGCGCCGAATGGGCTGACCGGTAATGTTGCGAATGTTATGGCGCTCGTTTCTGCTGGCGTCAATGCCTTGATATGGATTGAGCAGCTCAACATCGAAGATGGCGGGATTCTTGCCGCGCATGCTCACCGTCCATGGATAGGGGACGGGGGCGGAGTTGGTGACCTGCTCGGGATAATAGATTGTGAGTCCGGCGACCGAGCTGTTCGTATTGAGCGTGAGAAACGGCGCACCGTCTTCGCTTCCCTTCCCTGCCGTAACGAACAGGGCAGTGCCATCGTCGCCGGGCTTGGCGGCTCCCGGATTGCGCAGGCCAACGTGTGACGGCACGCATGCGTAGGAGCCGTGCAGTGTGACGCCGTCGGGAATGTTGATCGTTCCGCGAAAGAGATAGCGGCCGGGAGGCGCATAGACGCTTCCTCCCCCAGCGTGGGAAGCGGCATCGAGAGCGCGTTGAAAGGCAGCTGTATCGTCGGTGGCGGCGTTACCGGCAGCACCGAAACTTCTGACGTTTAGAACATCTGATTCCGGATCAGGAGGAGCAGCGGCGCTGGCGGTGGAGGGCAGGCCGAGCATGCTTATCATGCCGGCTGCAGCCCCCTGGGAGAGTAGGCGACGGCGTGACAACAGCGTCTCACGCGAATCCATTTTCATTCCTCCTTGGTCTACGGGGGATCGGGCATCGTGCCCCGTGATACGGAAAGCCTCCGGGACAGAGAAGCGGTCTTTTCGTAGTTACATTTGACGGATAGACATCAGGACCCACGGAGGCAGGCTGGTCTGGATATGCAGATTCCCCTGGGCATCTGCACGCACAATCTCCTTGCGGGTATTCCAGGCCTCCTCACGGAGCAGCTTTGTCTGCTTCTGGTTAGGGGGTTCAGGTTTCCCCATGGCCTCCCAGGCGGCAATCGCATCGCCATGCTGCTTGTCGAGGGTCTCGATGACGAAGGAAGTACCCGCGGGAAGATGCGACAGGTCCAAGGTAAATGGACGCGCGCTTCCGCTATCATCGATGGCGTCGGCTGCTTCGAGCGTGTCACTGACGGGCAGAGAGACTTTCATTTCCGGGGGATAGTTATAAGCCATAGCGGAGATCAGTCCCGTCTTACTGAAGCGGGTGACGATCGCACCGGGAAGCTGGGCGAGGATCTGATCGCCGAGTTCGTTCATCATGCGATAGGCGTGAAACGCGGGCTTCACGATCTGCTGATAATTGATAAGACCGAATCCCCCATGAAAGATCGAATCGGTGTTCCTGTTCTCTTCGAAAACATCAGTGAAGACCCAGTAGGAGAGAGAGTCGACCAGACCGATGCTTTCAAGGTTCGTTTTGGCAACGAAGGCTGCGGCAGCCAGAGAGTCATGCGCATGGTCGACCGGAGAAGGGCTCGAGTTCCATTCTGTCAGCTGAATCTCGGCTTTCGGATAAGCACTGTGATCGATCATCTCGCGGAGGGTTCGCAGATCGTCGCGGGTGGCATCGATGCTGCGTCGGTAGTGCTGGCGTTCTGAGACTCCGGGCTGATCGATGGCAAAGTCCTGGGGATAGGGGTGGGTGGAGACGAAGTCCACGGGCAGATGGTTCTGGTGGCAATAATTCAGAAAATCGGTGATCCAGACGGGACGCCACGGAATGGAGAAGGGATCGAAGGGTTTGCCGGAGGCTTCGGCTTTTTGCAGGGCATCCTGGTCCATGTTGAAGTTGCTGGTCGCGGGACCGCCGACGCGCAGCTCGGGATCGATGGCCTTGATGGCCTGAACGGACACGCGGTACAGGTCGAAATATTTCTCCCGGGAGCCGCCCCGAAAGAATGATTCATAGAGATTGGGCTCATTCCAGACCTCGAAATACCAGCGACGAACCTCGTCGATCCCATAACGATCGATACAGTGTTGGACAAACGCGCGGACCAAGCCGGCCCATTTGCTGTAATCCGATGGCGGACTGCCATCGGCCCGCCACCAGAAGGTCGTGTTGTGCACGGGAGAGAGAGGACCAGGCGAGAAACTCAGCTCGACAAAGGGGCGGACGCCCTTTGCCAGCATGCGGTCGTACAGGTCGTCGACATACTGGAAGTTATAAATGGGGGTTCCGTGCGCATCCTCGCGATAGATAAACATGTCGTCCTGAAAGATGCCGTGGAAGCGCACATACTGGAAGCCGTCATACTTTGCCGCGGTGGCCAGCTCTTCCTGCCAGGTCGATCGAAGGCCTTCATTGGCCCTGCCTGCGCCAACCACCTTGCTCCAGAAGTGAACGAGCGGCCTGCCCGGACCAGTCGCATCGGCCGTAAGACGAATGGCGATTTCCTCACCGGAATGCGGGCCGGGTGGCGGAACCAGACCGGCAACTACCCCAGCAAACAAGAATAATATGCACAGGGCACTTATTGACTCCGCCCGCTTACGGCAGCCGATGGTTCCTGATTTTCTCATTGTCCTCTTGTGGGGTCTGACTGATATCAGGGAATGACTCTACCGCCGCACAAAGAGGTTTTGGCAACGTTAGAGACAGTGCTTAACGGTGCCATATCTGACTGCAAAGCCTAACTTTCGCGAGGGCCACCGTTGTAACTGTAGCTACGGACGCGGCACACACCCGAAAGCTCTGCCGTCTCGTAAAAGATGCAGATCAGCGCCGTGGGCTCGAGCTTCGCGACGTGGGCAATATGTGCCGGGCAACGGAGATCAGTAGCCGCCACACGGGAGCAGCGGTCAGGTGACACTGGGAACGAACCGTCAGCGCATGCGAAGGCCGGCCCAGACGACCCATTCCCTTCGCTCCGACGGACCGACCGCAGGGAGTAGTGTCGGGCGCTCAGTGTCCGGGTCCGGTCAGCTGATGGCACGCAACCATCTCCACAGTGCTCGGCGATCCAGCCATCGTGTGGAGCCGCAGAAGAAGTTCAAGACCCTGGACCCGGGTGCGCGGTGAGATACCACAGAACTTCAGGGCAGCCAGCAGGTGCTCGCGGTCAGAGGCGATATGTCCCGCCGCTTGGGTGCCCTCTCCATTTGCTCCGGCCAGCAGCAGCACCTGTCCGGACTGGTTAGGATTCTGAACGAGAGCCAGGATCGCAAACGATTCACCCGTCGCGAATCCCCGAGCCGTCGGTATATAAATGGTCTGCTCCCCAGGCCGCGGGCGACCGTCACGAATTATCTCCTGGTTCATTTCTTTGCTGAAGATGAACTGAAAGTCCAGCTGCTTCTGAAAGATCTGGACCCATGGGTTCGAGCGGGGACTGCCGAGAAGGATCAGGTTGTCGTCGGTCTCCAGATCTGTAATGCGCAGGCTGCGCGCCGAGCGGACCAGAACCTGCACATTCGCAGGAGCCAACCGTCCAATGCTGACAGCCATGGGCGTGTCCACTGCTGCCGCATTGTCCGCATGCTGATAAAAAACGTAGAACATCCGCTGCGTCGGCGAAAGAGCATTGGGATCCGGAACATAATTCTGGTTTGCATAGTCGGAAACCGAGATGTCGGTCCCAGTCAGTTCCTGGAGGTGCTCAATATTAGGATCGCTCGTGATCAGTTGGGTGGCGTGGCCGGGGCGAAACACAGCGCTCCACGGCAGAAGAGATGCCGGGGTCACCACAGGCTTCCAGCCAACGACAACCGCCACAGCCACAATCAGGACCGCAGCGGCCACAAACCAAAGCGCCCGCACAAGCCAGCGAGTCCGGGGTGGCTCCGGCACCACTGTCAATTCCTGCTCGGTCGATACTGCCATCGGCAAAGACGGTGAAATCTCCGACGCCGGGGCGGCGAGAGACAGGTGCTCGATCTCGGGAACGTAGGAGCCCGGTTGAAGGCGGATACGGAACTGCGATGCATCGCCGTAGCGTCCGTAGTGCTGCAGGAGGCGTCGGCGCACGTCACTGGCCGTCACCCTAACGATCGCGTCCTCGCCAGTATCGTAGGTGGGGAGGCGGTGAAAGAGCTCTATGCCAATAGTTCGCTCCTTCAGCTGATCGACGGCGCCATCGAGAACTCTTTCGACAACAAACCTGAGGAATTGCTGACAGCGGTGGCTTCCTTTGAACGAGGGAGCCTGAGTCAGATCGTCGAGGTGCCGTCGTAGGGCTTCAATTTCCTCTTCGTTCTTTTCCAGGTTGGCAAATGTAGTGGGCCGGATACCGATGTGCATGCCCGATGACATTCCAATCCCAGATTGTAGCACCACTACTCGCGGTGAGCCCGATTCTGGCAGCACACTCCAAAGCATACTGCCGATCAGATGTCCCATCGCCAACGACGAGCATCTCCCGCCCGAGGATCGAGCAACTGCGTTTGAAAGCATCTTTAAACACGCGCAGCGACAACAATCCACCACATCGCGCGCGTTGCTCGCAGAATATCCGGCTCTTGTCGGAAAATAGTAAGGAAATGCCCCACATCGTCGAGATTGGAGTATATAACGAGCCTGTCTAATTCAATGCGGCCTTGAATGAATTCGTCCTTGTACAACCTTGAATGAAGCGATCGTCTTTGGGTACAGGTCGATTGGGGATCCTTGGTGACTGCATGTCCAAATGAACTGGCGTACCGCCAGGGCGCGCGCGTATTAGTTACGAAAGCCGGAGAACGGTGACTCCTTCAAATGGCACCTGAACCTCGACAGTGCCATTCTGAATGGTCTGCATCTGATTGTCATAAATGTTCGTCGCTATTTTATAGCGCGATGGTACTCGGATGATTGCAGGTTGGTCAGTGATCTGGTCATTGAAGACAATCAGCAGGGTGCCGCTCTCCGTCTCGATCAGCCGCGGGCGGACCTTTTCCGACACAACCGTGCTTCGAACCGCCTGATTCACAATTGCCTTGACCAGATCGATTCCCTGCTGTGAGCCAGCCTCGATGCTTGCTCCGAGATTCGTTCCAACATAGTAGACTAGGCCTTTTCCTACCTTCTTTGCCGCTGCAACGGGAGTCGATTGACACGTCGCGATTACTTTTGCTGAGGAAACTGTGATCGGAGTGAGGAAGGTATTGGCCTTGATTTGGGCAGTGATTGGTTCCATAAACGAGAGGTGACCTTCCACATAAGGCGCTCGGATTCGGGTAGGTTCTGCGGTTTGGGATTGTCTTTTCCATCCTCCTGCATCATGTACAGACTCTCCTGCTCGCGATAGCCAAAGGCAGAACAACGTCCAAATCATCGACAACGGCGTTCAGACGCTGCTGCTGAAGGACGGCCTCTACGAATTCAACGCCGACAACGACACAGCCCGCGTCTTCAGCGGAAAAGTTGCTGCGCGCGAAGCCAACAAATGGGTCGATATCAAAGGCGAACACCAGCTCGCTCTCAACGATAACGCGCCAGAGAAGGCGCAGCACCGCTCGTTCCTTGAGGGCTTTCCCTGTCAGCTGCTTCGATCAACCTTCATCTTTCCGCGATCCGGCGGCTCGCAGATGAGGCCGCTGAGAGCGGTTGGTTGAGTCCGGAGCTGGCGATTGGAATCCGGCGAGTTAAGGGCGTCAAGCGCCTTGGCCGGAGGATCGGCAATTGGCTAACTGGCGATCAGGCGCAAGAGCTATTGAATGCCGTTTCCCAAGGCACCCTGCCTGGCAGAAGAGATGCAGCAGTGATCGGACTGCTGCTCGGATGTGGTCTGCGACGCTCGGAAACCGTGAACTTACGATTGGATCAGCTGCAATTGAGGGAAAGCCACTGGGTGATCGCCGATATGGTTGGGAAAGGCGGACGACTGCGAACGGTCCCCGTGCCGGCGTGGTGTAAAGATCTCATAGATGTTTGGATCCACGACACAGGAGTGACTGAAGGCAAGGTGTTCAGACGAGTTTCGAAGAGGGGGACTCGGCAGGATGAAGGAGTGACAACCGACGTAGTCTGGTATGCCGTGAAGCGATACGCCAAACGAATCGGCATTGACCATCTGGCACCCCACGATCTCCGTCGCACTTGCGCCCGCCTCTGCCATGAGGCCGGAGGCGAACTCGAACAGATTCAGCTTCTCCTTGGTCACGCGTCGGTGCAAACGACCGAACGGTACATCGGATGCAGGCAGAACCTCAGAGAAGCGGTCAATGATCGATTTCGAATCTCACCCTCAAACAGTGCAGCTTACGAAGTTTAGGGATGCCGCGGTAGAGTCGAGGTGTGACGCGGTTGTTTTAGGTCTGACCTACCTGTTTCCGGCCCTTTCGTTTGCCGGTGACTCATTATTCAGGCCATGCCCCGTTTTCACACCCCGCTCGTCGAACCGGGCATGCAGATTTGCCGCACCCGGCTCTCTTGGAAACATCACGATTTCGCCCACGAAAAGTTGCGCGTCCGCTCTGTTAGCCGGATAAGGCCAAACTTGGTGTGTAGGCTGCCCTGCGGGAACTTCTTGGTCGCCGGCCATGCCACTTCATGTTTGGCGCACAACCACTGACGCAGCCGTTTCTCGGCATGTTGTTCTATTGCCCGATAGGCTTTGCTGACCGGACCAAGACAGAAGTAGTTCGCCCAACCGTTCATCCTTTGGTTGAGCTTCTTTACAACTATCTCGGGGTCCAGCTGGGTCCTGTCATGTCCAGTGTCCCTGCTGATTGCATCACAGATGCGAACCACCCTCGACTTGGCCGGGACGGTACCTAAGTAGGCTCGTCCCGTCTTGGTCGAATAGCAACGACCGAACGTGTAACCCAGAAAATCGAACTTCTCTTCCGGCAGCTTCGCAACCCGCGTCTTGGTGTCATTCACTGTCAGCTTCAGCTTCGTCATCATGGCCTGCATCTTGGCCAAAGCTTCTTCCGCTCTTCCTCGACAGCAGATCACAAGGTCATCGGCATAATTAACGATGTATGCTCCAAGACGCTTCTCGTGCCCCAGCTTCTTCCACCCAAGCACGAACCGGCGCATGTAGATATTACTGAGCAGAGGACTGATCGGAGAACCCTGAGGGGACCCACGACCTTCGTCCCTATTGCGCGTATGACGATGCTTCCCTCCCCGTGCGTCCGGCTCTTTAACCGGCGCTGTCAGCCACATCTTGATCAGATGGAGCATGGCGCCGTCGACGACCCGACGGGCCACCGACTTTAAAAGATCGGCGTGCGGAAGAGTATCGAAATACCCGGCCAAATCTGCATCAACAATTTCGACGTGTCCGGTGTTGATCAGCTCATGGACGTGTCTTACCGCGTCCAGTGCGCTGCGGTTACGCCGGTAGGCATATTGTTCCGGTTGTACATCGGCCTCGAAGATGGGGTCGAGGACCACAACCGCCGCCATCATTACCACTCGTTCTCTGATCGCGGGAATTCCTAACGGGCGCTGCTTACTGCTTCCTGGCTTCGGAATGTAGACCCGTCGCACAGCAAGTGGTTGATAGGTTCGATCTTTCAGCTCCTGCATCAATTCGTCCAACCATCGCTCTGCTCCATACGCTTCGATGTCCTCGAACGTTTGATTGTCCACTCCTGCTACGCCGCCATTGGCTTTGCCGCATGCGTAGGCATAGGTCAGAACGTCCTTGCGGTACACCTTGTCGTAAAGCGAGTAGAAGCGAAAGTCAGGCGATTTCTTCGCTTTGTCGTGCAACGCTGTCTGTAACTTCTGAATGCTTTCTGGGGTTGCTAGACTTATCGTCAATCCCTCCTCCTTCGTCACTTCTTGCGTTTATCTTCCAACTAGGGCGCCTTCCCTCCTCCGACGTTACTCGTTCTCATCGGTACTACGCGCCCATCCGCCACCCAAACGGCCCGGCCTAGCTCTCACGAGCAACCAGTTGATCCCAACTGCTGATCACCGCTTGGGCTTCCCGTGTTGCGTCTGGTCCCCTATGCATGCATGCTGTTGCCACTACCCCGGCAGGGTCGATGAACATGTTCGCTCGTACTGTTGCATCGACTTCGGCCTTCCCCATATATCAGGAGGGTCGGCCCCTGCATTAACCTTTTCGAGGCCTGCACGGCATTTACTCCATTACGGCCTACATGCTCGCCAAGTCGCCTGAGCGACCCTCTACACCGGAGGCTCCAGCCGCTTCGTTGCCTCCACGACTGCTCCGATTGCTACCGGGTGGAGCGAACCAGTTCCCGGGTGGGAATTTCACCCACTGTTGACCAGCGCCTTTCACGGCGCACTGATAATCGTGGTTTATCACGTAGGTGATCAGCTTGAGGGCGGTTCCAGCACCTCCAGCAGAGACCGGTGGATCTTTTCTTTCTCTTCAAGCTCGTTCGCACCCGTGTAATCGAAGGCTCTGCAATCGTTCAAAAGCCTGTGAGAGCGACGCAAATCGTCAATGATGCTATGTTGCTCATGTCGAGGATCGGCGCTTGACTTGTATTTGAGTATCACGCGATAGTACTTTGCACTCTGAAATCGAAATACCGTGTCAAAATTCCCAACAGGCTGTGATTGCCGATGCGTGTCTCGATGCCCGCCTGTTTTACCCGCCGCCAAGAGCCGCGGATCAGATTGGCTCCAGACAGTTCTTTGCCAATCTTGCAACCGGCTTCTCTGGCCATTCCCAAGTCTGTGGACCACCTTACCGTTTTTTACCAACCAAGTCGCAGAACTCTGGATTCTTGTGGATGTAGTCGGTAACGATGGGGCAGATGACGTCCACTTTCAGCTTCTCGTTGCGGGCGTATTCGAGGGTCGTGCGGGCGAGGGTTCCGGAGATTCCTTCGTCCGCGAAGCGACGGTGGAACTTCGGTGTGCCAGAGGGTAATCCATCCCTGGTCGTCGCGCTCGAACTCGAGCCAGGCAGTTTCTCCGTCCTCGTCGAGCTCGAACCTGCTTTTCGTGACTTTGCTGCGATCGGTCATGATGGTTTTCGATTCTTTTGAGTTTACGTTGCTGGTGGCCGGAAACTGGCGAGAAATTCATATGCCGGCAGAGAGTTGACGACTTCCTCCTTGGTGAGTCAGGTGCGGCGGAGTTGGCGGATTTCGTAGCGCATGTTTTTCCATTTCGCTGGTGTGGTGGGGAGTGCGCGGAATTTGGTAGCCATAGAACGGGAGGCTCAAATCCCGGAAGAATTGCGCACGCTTGCCAGTAACACCCGCGAAGGTCATCGAACACTGAAATCGGCAAGTCACCGGGGTTCTTGTCGCTCTTGACCATCACTGGAGCGATTGCCTCGATGAGCACCGCTTTCTTAAACACGCTCGTTGGCGTGACGACCGATATATCGGACCACTTCGCCACCGCCGGTAGAGTGGCCGACCATCGTGGCATCCTTGACGTCAAGTTTTCAAACAGTTCAGCGAGACGTCCTGCTTCCGAAAGAGCGAGACCTGATCGTTTACTGCCACCTGCCCAAGTGATAAAACCAGCTGAACGATCTTGCCTCGAGTTCTCGCCATGGGATTCTCGCGAAGTGGCTATGGCGTTAAACCTCCAAGTGGCTATGGCGTTTCCCTCTGGAGCGGGATGATAGTTGCCGCTACCGTTCGCCCGTTCCGTGAAGGAGCTATGTATGCGAGCGAATCTTTCCAGGTCGGCCAGGCCGCGCACCACTCTTGAAGCCATGACATTTGATGCCGTCGACGTGTGCGCGACAGTTCCGAAACCGCCGCATTGCAAACATCTGATGAGTAGTCAATATGGTTATCGCGAATACCGATTTGGCAAGACTCTTCCCCGTGGGCCCTAACGGCTGGTGGACTAGAGATAAAACCGTTTACCGCACGCTGAATGACGCGCTACCTCGGGCGCGTTAATTGTTCATAAACTAGGCTGGGCTGCGAGTTCCCAGTCATATGAAAGCAAGCGTCAGGAGAGGAATATTACTCCGCGCCGGAAAGTGACTTTTGGGGGGCACAAAATGAAACATCTTAAGTATCTCGTGAGCGTTTGCGTTCTCCTGCTCGGCGCATTCGCGGCCGCCAACGCGCAGGAGAATGCTACGATTACCGGTCAGGTGAATGACCAGTCAGGCGCATCTGTACCGGGCGTAACGATCACCATCACACAAACCGGCACGGGTGAAACCCGCACCACGCAATCTACGGGAGCCGGCCTTTATCAATTCTCCGCATTGGGCATCGGCACCTACGATCTCAAGGCGACTGCACCGGGGTTTACTACTTACACCAAGACAGGAATTGTGGTCGATGAGGCGGCGACTGTTCGCGCCAATATCCCTTTGTCTGTAGGGTCGGCGAGCCAGACAGTCACCGTCCAAGCGAACGTACTGCAGGTGCAATCGGAGACCAGCGAAGTCAGTTCGCTGATTACCGGTAATCAGGTGTTGCAGCTCTCCACCAACGGCCGCAACGTTATGTCGCTCACCACGCTGGGCACTGGCGTGACCAACATGCTGCCCTCCTTCAACGGGGTTACCGCCCAGGGCAGCAGCGCCGAAATCAACTTCAACGGCAGCAGGTACGACCATAACAACTGGCTGATCGACGGCGGAGAAGTCTACGACCGCGGCAGCGGCGGCAAGCTGGACGCTGCTATCAGTCCCGACGCGCTGGGCGAGTTCCAGGTGCTCGCCAGCAACTACACCCCCGACTACGGAATCAACTCGGGCGGCACGGTGGCGATGGTCATCAAATCCGGAACGCAAAAATTCCATGGCGCACTGTGGGAGTTTAACCGCAATGATGCTTTCGATGCCGGCTATTACTTCTTCAAGCAGCAAAACCAGCAAACCCCCGAGCTTCGCCTGAACATCTTTGGCGGGAACATCGGCGGACCCGTGATCATCCCCCACGTCTACAACAATGAGCGCAACAAGACCTTCTTCTTCGTGAACGAAGAGTGGCGCAAATTCATCCAGGGAGCCAACCCCTCGGTTACGAATACGATTCCGGCCGCGTTCTTCCCCACCGCCGGCAGTCCGCTGGACTATACGCCACTGACTAAGGACGCGAACGGCAACCCCGTGCAGCTGATCGTTCCGGCAACGATGGACCCGGCAAAACTCGCGCTCTATGGCCAGGACGGCCTGGTCGCCGGGAAGCCGTTCCCCAGCGATGGCGCGGGTGGTTATACCATTCCAGCCAACCTCCTTGATCCCAACGCCGTCCTCTTCATGGGTACCGGCGCTATCCCCAAGCCCAACACCGCCAATGGTACGCAGTACATCGCGTCACCGAAACAGCCGACGTATGTCCGCGAGGACGTGGTTCGCATCGACCAGCATTTCAGCGACAAGTATCAACTGATGGGCCACTGGATCCACGATCAGATGGAGCAGGCCATTTACCCCGATATGTGGAGCAACAACAGTTACGTCACGACTGGCGATACTTTCAAGAACCCGAGTTGGGGGACGGTTATCAAGCTCACCCAGTCGCTTTCTCCAACCCTGCTGAATGAGACTGCGCTGAATGTGAATGGCAACACTATCGACATCACGCCGCTCGGCATCTACCAACAACCGTCCGGCTGGAACGCCGTGGGCATCTTCAGCGGCAATAACACGCTGAACCGCCTTCCATCGATAGACTTCTCCGGCGCGCCAAATACCAATTGGACGATCAACTACTGGCCGTGGCGCAACGCTTATCTCAACTACCAGATTCGCGACGATCTGTCGTTGATCAAGGGAAAGCACGCCTTCAGGTTCGGCTTTGGCTACATGCGCAACGACAAGAATCAGCAGCAGCAGGCCGATACCCAGGGCGACTACACCTTCAGCCAGTCGGCGTATTCGGGAGACGCCTACGGCAACTTCCTTCTGGGTTTCGCCAGCAGCTATCAGCAGCTTAATCAGCAGTCGATCTTCCACTGGCTGAACAATACGTATTCAATGTATGGGCAGGATAACTGGCACGTTCTGCCGAGACTGACACTTAACCTCGGCCTTCGCTGGGATTTGCTACCGCACGTCTATGAAAAGAACAACCGCACCTCGAACTTCCTTCCGGGCGACTTCAACCCTGCGGAGGCTCAGTCGCCGAACGCCGCCAACGGATCCCTGGATCCTAACGGCCCGGGATTCAGCCAGCCGGCGGGCGCACCCGTACCGTTCTATCTGAATGGTGTGCAACTGGCCGGGGTGAACGGGTTCCCCAGAGGGATCGTAAAGAATCAGTACGGAACCGTCCAACCGCGTGTCGGCTTTGCCTATGACCTCTTTGGAAACGGCAAGACGGTTATCCGCGGCGGCTACGGCATGTTCTTCGAGCGCGTGCAGGGCAACGATATTTACGGCACTGACACAAATCCGCCGAATGCATATCAGCCCAGCGTCAGCAACGTCTATTTCTCGAATCCGAATACCAGCGCTAACACTGGACAGACTGCATCTGCTCCGTTCTTCCCGGGCAATTTCAGCAATCTGGCATATCAATACCACAACCCGGGCACGAATCAATTCAGCCTCGGAGTGCAGCACGAACTGGCTCCATCCGTGGTCATGCAGATCCAGTACGTCGGCATGACAGCCTGGCATCAGAACGATGAGCGGGCAATCAATACCCTGCCACTGACAAACACCGACGCCGCTGATCCGAGCAATCCTTATTACGACCGTCAAGGTGTTGCAGGACAATTGCCAAACCCGGCAAAACCGGGTACGAATTTGCCGGCCTTCAACTCAAATCTCTACAGGCAGTATCAGGGATTCGGCAGCATCACCCAGACCGAAAACATAACTAACAGCAACTACAACTCCTTCCAGGCCGGGATCCGTATGCAGAACAAGCATGGATTGACTGTACAGTTGTCCTACACCTGGTCCCACGAAATTGATATCCAGAGCGGCGACCTTACCTCCACGACTCAGCAGGGTTCCGGTGGGCAGATCTCCGATCCGTTCAACATCGAATACGACCGTGGTTCCGGCACGATCGATCGCCGGAATGTATTCAGCGCAAACTACATTTACAATGTGCCCTTCTTCCTGCACTCCCAGAGCGCACTCTCCCGCGCATTGCTCGGTGGATGGCAGTTCTCCGGCATTACCACAGCCCAGAGTGGCAACCCGGTCAACGTCACGTATTCTCCAGACACCCTCGGGCTAGGCGGAAACACGACCAATCGCCCTAACCTCGTGGGCGCCAGGAATTATCCGAAGAAGCAACTGGCATGGTTCAATAAGTCTGCTTTCGAAGCCCCCACTGCTCCATGGGCCGGAGGACCTAATCAAGGATTCGGGAGCGCCCACAAGGATGCGATCGTCGGGCCTGGGCTCTTCAATTGGAACCTCAGCCTTTTCAAGGACTTCCACCTGACTAAGGGTGAAGGACCGGTGATCCAGCTTCGCGCTGAGTCGTACAATACCTTCAACCATACGGAGTGGAACAACATCGACACCGGATTTACAGATGGCAACTTCGGACAGGTGACGTCGACGTATGATCCACGCACCTTCCAGTTTGGCGGGAAGTTCCTCTTCTAGGAAATTCTGCGCTTCCATCAACGCAGTGAAGCGTCATGCTTCACTGCGTTTTTTCTTTCTGCGGCGATTTGCTCTCCGTATGAGTGCCAAATCACCTTGATTGCACACCCTGGATCGGTACCTGTTGACGGTCGTCGGAGCGACCCCCGGCAATCCGGCTCTGTGTCTCAGCCTAAGTCAACCGTCGGAGGTCGCTCCAGGCTCTCCAATCTTTGGAAACGGCCTACTTGCGAGCGACGGTGCCTTTTGGCGCAACGGAATATGGTCCAGCCAAACTTCCACCACACCGCTATGACTAGTTATGCCTCCATCATGTTGAAGTGTATCTCCAAACAACTTTCGGAGTGGCGCGTTGGGGAAGTACGTGATATCTCCAGCGTCGGCGAACTGTTCACATCGCCCTGCACGTAGCGCAACACCCTACCCCCGCCGCGTCGCGCATCACCTCGAACGAATACACTCTGTCCATGCGGATAAGATGGTGTTAGGTGCCTGATTGTCATTGCTCGAGTTTCTAATTTGGGAAAAATCCCCATCGCTCGTCAGAGGAAGCGGACGATCCTTGGTGCGCCGTGGCAGTAGTGGTTTGCTCCGAACTTGCCGCCCGGCTCCGGGGCCCAATTGGCACCGGAAGCATCGTCGAGCGTGGTCAGCCGTTCTGAGGAGAGAGCACTGACGACATCCGCGACGACTTCCGTTTAAACCTCGAGCCCGGTAGCAACATACAGTTCACTCAAAAAATAACCGATACCCGAACCGTGAGCGAAGACAAGATATCAAGGAACTGCGCGTGCTGGCCGAGCGCTGGCGCGTTCAACAACACCGTCAGGCCACACTCTTCGCTGGGTTATCGACCGCCCGCACCCCGAGGCGTGGCTGACCAGAACTCCCACGAGCATGGAGAAGTGGAAACCGCTTCGCGCTTCCCACTTCTCCACACCCCAGACGGCGGCTACTTGAACTCAGAAGTAGCTGCGCTACACTAACTCATCCACCGACACAAAAGATCGGGCAATCCACGAGCGCGTCGCTGTACGCAGGCGCGGTGTGATTTCCCAGGCCGGTGAACTCCACGAGCTCTCCGCGACTTCGACCTTATAGGCGAAGCGTGTTTGGGATTGGTGATGTTGGCGAGCCATTCCAACTCAGGAGGAATATCGACGAGGGCGTTGAATTCGGCAGGAGTTAACGTTCTCTTCACCGATAGGAATCAGGTCATCTGTTACGACCCGCCCCCGCCGCGCTTATCGTTTAAACGCGATAATGGATTTTATCGAGTTAAAGTCAAGGCTATCGAGAGACCCTCATCTGTCGTGTTTGAGAACACATGATATTGGCGATAACGTTATATTGGCGATAACGTTGGGCATCCTTTTACAGTCGGAGTCTCAGAATAGTTGGCCTATTGTTCACCGAAGGCAATCTTGCGGACCGTGACTTCCCTGAACTCGACTTATGGCCGTACCCAGAGAGTTTGTAGTTGTGAGTTTTCGGGTCTGTCAGGAAGCGGTGTTCCTTTTGATCCGAATCAAACCTTGAGCCACGGCTCTGCGGGTCTTCTGCGCCTTCTTCTCCGCAGGACCGATAACCCGCTGGTGGAGCGAGGAGAGAAGATGCTGGAGATCTCGGTACTTAAACATCTTTAGCACCCAGGGGTACCGCTTCATGTGGTCGAACATCCCGTACTCGTATTCCGTAGCAAGAATGATGGGCTGCACTGGCACAGAGGGAAGTGACTCCACGATCCCCTTAAGCTCCTGCGGCAAGCTGCGTGCGCGCGTGGCATCAGCGATGACGAAACGTGCCATGCGGGCAAGCAGGTTGATCGTCTCGTCCGTATCACGAGAGCCGGGGACTCTGAAGTCGAAGATTACCGGCACGTAGTCGAGCGCTTTGAGTTCCTCCCGGATCGCGTCGAGGACCACTTTCTGCTCGAGACCGAAGTTACCAAGGATTAGCACGATCTTGGCGCTGACTGCGTCGATAACACTCTGTAGCCGCTGGTTTTGCCTTAGCATATACAGGAACTGCGCGACGGCCACATCGTCTACAGTGACCGTCGGCTCATCGACAGAAGTTTCTTCAGTGCGTCCCCATGGTTGTCTTGACTCGGGGGAGTCGGACTCAATCTGAGCCACAGCCTGCCTTAGTGCCTCAGCTTGGGCGGGCGGGAGTAGCGAGGGTCTCGGAGTAATGATCAGCCCTCGCTGGCTCGTTGCTTCGTCCACCTCAAGGTTCCACACTGAGGCGCCGTACACCCGGCAGCCGTCCAGAATTGCACCCTGGAACCGCGTTCCGACCAGGAGGGCAAACGAGAGATCCGCATTCTCAAGATGCGAGCCACGGAGGTCAGCGCGACGGAGGTCAGCCGATTCGAGATCTGCGCTCATGAGATCGGCATGCAACAAAATCGCGTCGGCCAGCTGAGCGCGTGGAAGGCGCGCTGCGGCTAGAACAACGTCCGAAAGGTTAGCGTGCTGCAGATCAGCACCATCCAGATTTACCAACGTCAAGTCCACGTTGCGCAGATCGGCCCATTGAAGATCGGCGTTAGTAAAATCCGATTCGTGGTCGAAAATTGCCCCTCGCAGATCGGCTTTATAGAGGATGGTGCGTTCGAGATTCGCACCGCGCATGTCGCGTCCTCGAAGATCTACGCCGCCGAGGTTTGGCCTCGGGGTGTCCTCTAGGTGCAGGGCGGTGGCTCGCTGCCTCAGGCGCCACGCATTCCAGGCCGGAACACCCTCATTCAGGGTCTCCAGGTGCTTGACATTAGGCACGATGAACTCCTCCCCGTCGCTTATTCCTTTCCGAATATGCGCCGCCTGTGCTCCCACCGAAGGGAAACAAGCAATCTTGGAACGGGCTTTATGTCGCCGACAGGCATTGTACGTGGGTAGCGTTGACCTCACCCAGTGCAAAAGGTTAGTTAGCCAGAAGGTGGAGTCGGTAAATCAACTCTCGCACTCCTCTTTGCCCGTGAATATGGCGCGGCCAACGCGCGTGGCTATGATTTGCGGACGATGAGGCCGTTCTTCCATAGCGCCAGCACTATGTCCATTTGGCTATTGTGCGTTTTCTCAGGATCGTTTGTGACTACCCTCCATAATTCACTTATGGACCAGCTCGCGTTCCTTCAATTAACAATTCAATATGACCGTGACAAGGTAGACGAAATGGTGCTGGCGCTGTTGTCGCTCACACAAACAAGAGATGGCCGCGCGTAGAAGGGGACATGACTGGGATGCACTGGACCGACTGCGCGCGAGGGGATGTAACGCCGCGCCGAAGAGCAAAGCACGATTAACGGACCACAACCCAGCGTCACCTCCCGAAGTGAACGCGCTTGCGGTCCTTTGCGAGGCCAGTACCCCTAATCGTGGGATGGACGGCGATTCGCCAACAGTCCGTCCTTTCTTTTGCTCCCTCTCTATGGGGAATCCAAACCGCAAATTCCGCGCATCACAATCGACATTAGCCTGAGTGGTGTTGTGCACAATGGCGATTTAAGAGGCCGATGGGTCTGGATGGTATCCCGGTATCATTGGGTCTTGGAGCAGTACCAAGGCAAGATCAAACTCAAACGCCGGTACGCGCCGACGAAGTTCGGGGATCAGTTCTATCACACCAGCGTGGACGGTCACCGTCTCGCCATCAAGCGAGCGAGACAGGGTCTGGATTGCGATGAGCAGCTACCAATTGCGGCCTACCGTCAAAGAGAACAGATTCGTTCTCTGGAACGGGGTTTCTTTGACTGAGAACTATGGGCGGGGACGGGATTAATTCTTATTGAGCTTCAGTGCTCAGTGTAGGTCGGTTTTTCAAGGGAGTTTTTGGCGGTTCGCTAGCCGGGTGGCCTTGTGAGCCGCAGCCCATCTTTTTCGCTGGGCCGCTACGATCCGTGCTCTTCCCTCAGGGCTAATAGTGCGCTTACCGATGGATTTCTTCCCACTGGCACCACTCATCCCCATACCAGCCAAGAGCGCCTTAACTTGTTTCAGTTGAGCAATCTCGGCATCAATTTGATTCGAAATGTCTTGTAAGTTCATACGGAGACGCTAGCAAAGGTGACAGAACGGGTATATGCCACGTTTGAGGCAGAATACCTTCTTAGTGCTTTACGAAGACTGCTTTGACTGCAACGGTGACTGAGCGATGCGCATGAAAGTCTCGTGAAGAAGGCACCAACCAGAATTGAACGATTATTGGACGCGCCTTTAACGACGGGATCTTTCGTGGGCGGCTAGTCTCGTTTTTAAAGAGAGACTCCCTCATGAAACGATTGTCAGTAATAGCACCTTTAGTGGTCCTGGCAGGCGCGTGGACTGCCGCCAGCCTGCGGGCGCAGAACCATGAAGTCCGCGCCGATATTCCGTTCAGCTTTGCGGTCGGGAGCAAACAGCTTCCTGCCGGGCACTACACATTTCTCACCGGGCCAACCTACACGATGGTGACCCGGAACACCGATCGCGAGACCACGATTCTGAGCAAGACAGAGGAGGCCTTCCACGCGGTGGGCTACCTCAACATACTGGTATTCAATAAATATGGAGATGACTACTTCCTCCGTGAAATTCGGTGCCCGTCGATCGCGATGAACGTGGAGATTCCCCAATCGAAGCTGGAGAAGCAGATTCGAGTCCAGGCAGCCGGGCTGGGATCGAACCAGACGCTGCTTGCACTGAAGTAGAAATCGGACCTGACCGGAGTTAGTTCAAGAGCGAGTCCATCAACGTTGCCGAGCGCGAAGGCTTCAGCGAGCTTCTGTTTATCTGATCGGCGTTGAGGCTGAGCCATGACTGACATCGCGTTGCAGGCGGGACATTCGTACCGATGCTTCAGTAGCTCCAGGAGGGCGTTGTTCACGCGCCGTACAAGCTGCTCTGGCCGCGCGCTACCGGAGAGCTTTACGGCTTCGCGCGACGCAGACAAGAATAGCAGGGCGAGCGAGTTTCCGGCGGGGCAGAACAGCGCCTTTTGGTCGAGGGTAATAGGTTCGTTGAGGTCCACTCCAATCCCATCTGTGTTTGCGGGCGAATCCTCCACCTGCCCAACACGTCGGGGGCTTTCTATCCTGGGACATTACTTCAGACCCTCGATCGAAAACATCCCCCGTCGGTGATTGGATAATCCCCGATGAGTAATGATTACCCATATCCTGGGACCGGGGCCGGAGCACGTCCAAGGACGCGCTCGGAATGGGAACTTGCAGCGAGGAATTGTACTGCTGGACAGCGTGGCCGACAGCGAAGGCTCAACGATGCGCTGCCTGTGAGATCGGCGTTGGTAGCGCCCACACATCGTCCCAGCGTTAAGCGGCCTTCTTACGCTGCGCCCATCTCTTTTTCATCGCAGCGCTGATCCGTGCTCTCCCCTCGGCACTCATGACGCCGCGCTTACCTCCGCGTGCCCCTGTGCTTCCAGAGAGCAGCTTGCGGGCTTGTTGTAGACGGGATATCTCGGCGTCGATAGCTGCGATCAGTTCAGAAATATTCATGGGTAACTCAGTTTACCGGTCAACCCTGCCAGAAGCCGATATCACGACGAAGACTGCGTCGGGCGACTGTGTTGCATCGGGTGTGATCCGCCGCATAGGCGATCTTATCTTCTGGTGCGGAGACGTCAGGTGACAATATTCGGAGTGATGCGGAAATCCTTCTTCGTCAGCAACACCATTCCGGCATCGGTCGTCTTCTGTGCCACGTCAAATGCTTGCGAGAGTGTTTTGCCTCGCGCCATGAGCATATAAAACACTTGACTCCACTCGACCGCGGTCGGTACCCCGATCAGTGCAAAGCCCGCTACCACATTCGCCAGTCTAGCGACTCTGGCTGCCAATGCCAACGAATCACAAGTGTTCAACACCACCAAACGAACGTTAGCCATCTCAATCAACTTGGCAAATCCATCCGCCGGAACTATATTTTTCCCTCGCTCATATTTGCCTCTTCCACTATCAAACTCAACATCACCGAGTACAATGTCGCCCGTTTCCGGATCGATAAAGCTGACTAGGTGAACAATGTCGAACCGGTTCTTCACTAGTAAATTGCGCAATTCCGCTGCACTTACATTGTGTGCGATCTGAACCTCAACGCCCGGAAAACCTGACGTTATTGCTTCCACATCACCGGTAAAACCGAGTTCGGCGTACTGAGGTGACGCTGCACAAAGAATTCGCGGACTCTCGAACTCATCCAATAGGCGATCACTTCGTCGTCCAAGTTTGGAAAGTTTGATCTTGCCCCCGCGAAACGTATCCCTTAGCTGAGAATCAGCGAAGGGGAAAATGATGATGAAGGCGACGCGGGCGCGGTACACGCTCGAGTTCAAGCAGGAGGCGGTTCGGCTTGTGGAGTCGGGCCAGAGTATAGCGGCGGCATCGCGCACGTTGGGTCTGGTAGAGCAGACGTTGTTCAACTGGGTCAAGGCACATCGGGAAGGTACGCTGAAGGGTGCCGACAGCCGGTCGAAGGTGACCGCCGAGCAGATGGAGATCAGCCGCCTGCGAGCCGAGCTGGCGCGGGTGACCATGGAGCGCGACATCCTGGGAAAAGCTATGGCGTACTTTGCCAAGGGGCAGAAGTGAAGTACGCCTTGATTCGACGCCATCGGTGTGTGTGGCCGATCCGCGTGCAGTGCCGGATGCTGGGGGTAAGCGTGGCTGGCTATCATGAGCACTTTGTACGTCGCCTCGAAATCGCCCGGCGCCGTCACCTGAGCGCGGAAGCACTGGTGGTGCGGATTCGCGCCGTGTATGTGGCCAATCGCGGAGCTTACGGCTGGCCGCGCATCTGGCGCGAACTGCGTGCTCAAGGTATCCATGTGGGCAAGCAGCGGGTGCAGAAGCTGATGCGGCAGCAGGGTATTCGCGCTCGCGGCAAGCGGCGTTTCCGCGTCACCACCGATAGCCGACATGGTCTGCCGATCGCTCCCAACCTGCTGAACCGCAACTTCACCGTGGCCGCGCCCAACCAGGCGTGGACCGGCGACATCACCTATATCCCAACCCACCAGGGCTGGCTTTTCCTGGCCGTGGTCCTCGACCTGTTCAGCCGCCGCGTGGTGGGCTGGTCGATGCAACCGGAGATGCGCAGCCCTCTGGTCATCGATGCGCTGGAGATGGCCTGGCTGCACCGCAGTCCCGATCGAAGCGCCAGGCCGATCTTCCATAGCGATCGCGGCTGCCAGTACGCCAGCCATGAGTTTAGCCAGTTGCTTCAGCAGTGCGGCCTCACCGCTTCGATGAGCCGCCAGGGCAACTGCTGGGATAACGCCTGCTCAGAGACGCTGTTTGCATCGCTGAAGGTGGAACGGCTGCATGGCCGGCACTTTCAAACCATTCGTCAGGCCAAGGATGAGGTCCTCGACTGGCTGCTCTGGTATAACCAAACACGCATGCACTCAACCCTGGGCTACGTCAGCCCGATGCAGTTCGAACAAGACTGGTATCGCAGCACCGCAGCGGTTGCAAACTAACGCGGCCAAGCCTATGAAAGCAGGCTATGGAAAAGCAGGAAAGCAAAAGACGCTTTCCAACTTTCCCACAGCCACGACGACTACGAACTATAACTACTTATGGGATACGGATTCTGAGGGCAAGGTCAGTTCGTCTCTTATCTGATCACTTGCGGGGCCGACAGCAGCGGCCAAGGACTCTTCGCCTATCGGTGGTTTAAATTTAGCCCTATTGATGCCTTCAAGGTCACTAGGTATACGCAGCTTCTCCCCCACATCTGGCGTTATCCAGAATGTGCGGTGCTTTCCTATTCGGCCCATGAACAATCCCAATTCAAACACGACGTTGTCTCTTACAGACTGTTTTTGAGAGTCGCGTATGTGAATCGTGTCGTCAGGGCTAAAATAAAGATGGCAAAGTCGAACTCCTCCAGCGACCGCAGCAGGTCGTCAATGGTACTGTTGTTCAGATTAAAGACGCCTTCGTTCCAAATGACTACACTTGCATCATGAAGTAAGCCTGCTCTGACTGCTCGTGCGGTTGGAAGCTGTTCAACCGAGGAACCTATGAAGACCTTCGGCTTGGGCATATGGGGCCTGCTTTCGTAACCTCAGTTGCTAAGGTAATTTCCTGAGTTAACGAGTTAATCAGATTCAGTGAACCCCAAAAGGGTAGCACGGGTGGACTGGGCAGATGATTGCCTTAACCGATGTCGAATATGCCCGGTTGCTTGTCGTCTTCATCCTTCACCGGCTCACCCAACTCAGGCCCCGTGTTCTTCACGTTATTGATTCGCTGGTCTACGCGATATGCCCTCATCTTTTCCGAATCGAATGGTCGCAAAAGATCAATCGGCGGTTGGTCTGTGTTGCCCGCTTCAATCCATCGCTGGCAATCCTTCCGGGCGACAATGAGCGGCATCCGGTCGTGTCCCGTGCTCTCTGCGACGAGTTCATTCGGCTCAACCGTGATGATGGCGAACGTGTCCATGTCATTCTCGCGATCCGGTGACCGCCAGTGACGCCAGACACCACCCAGAGCGAACGGTGAGTCATCCTTCATTGCGAAGACGTATGGCAGTCGCCGTTTGCCATCCTTGCGCCACTCGATGAAGGTGTCCACGGGGACGAGGCAACGTCTCTTCAAAAACGAGTCCTGCCACATCCTGTTCGACATCAATGTCTCAGCTTTTGCGTTAATCGTGGACAGCTTGAAGTCCTTCGGATCATTAACGAAGAGGGGCAGGAAGCGCCAGAACATCATGTGTAGCGTGCGCGTCCCGAAGTCCTTGTCCCATACGATGACCGGCTGCATCGTCTGCGGTGCCACGTTGTAGTCGGGGGCGAGTTCGAGAGTGAGGCCGTCAATGTTGCCGAGAGCGAAGGCTTCGGCAATCTTCTGCTTGTCGGATCGGCGTTGGTAGCGACCGCACATCGAATTGATTGTAGGTCGGTTTCCTGCTGTGCGCTTTCAGCGAGTATCTGGCGTAGCCACCAGAGACGTGAAGAAGCTGGCCGAGTTCGGCCTCGTGCGCGTTCGGCGGCAAAACAATCTGGGGCACGGAATTGTGCAGATCGTCGAGCCGATTGTCCGCAAGCTGGTCATGCGGGCGGATATCTGAGCCGGACTCTTTGACCCCGGAATGGAACTGACAAAACTGACCAAAGGCGCAGTGTTTGCGCAGGTCGCGCTTGTGGTATGTACACTTCGTGCATACAATAGATTCATGCCCTTTGAATGGGACAAGGAAAAGGCAGCAGCGAACTTCAGGAAACACGGAGTTCGTTTAGCCGAATCCATTCCCGTGTTTGAAGACGATTACGCGATTACCGTCACCGACGATGAATCCGATCCCAACGAACAGCGGTTCGTTTCTCTCGGCGTTGGCGCGAAGGAGAGAGTGCTGGTCGTCGTTTACAGCCATCGCAATCAAAATATCCGCATCATTTCAGCGCGAACAGCAGAGCCGCACGAGCGCGAGCAATACGAGGAAAACCGATGAAGCAGAAATACGATTTCAGCAAAGGTAAGCGCGGCAGGGTTGTGGCGTCGCAGCCGGAACCGCAGGGAAAGACGCGCATCACCATTCGTCTGGACGAGGAACTGGTTGACTACTTTCTGAAAGAAGCCGACAAGTCTGGCGGGACGATGGGTTACCAGACTTTGATCAACGACGCCCTGCGCCAGTTCATTGAAGGCAAAGCGCCGAAGATCGAAGAGACGCTGCGTCGCGTCGTCCGCGAGGAATGGCTGGCGAATCGGCCCAAAGTTACTGAGGCGATGCTCGTCAACGCGTTCGCCATCCTTAACCGTCCCACTGGTCAAGCATCGGAAGAAGGCGACCGGCTCCCCAAGGGCTATACCGCGAGTCGTCGTAAAGCCACAAAGGCTACAACCCGAGTCGTCGTAAAGACAGAGACAAAAAGTTCCAGATCAGAAAGACTGGCGGCGCTGGGAGGCACTATGCCGAATTTAAAGTCTGTTCCCCGGCGCAGAGTAAGCCCGGACTAGCCCTGATCTAAGGTAAGAGCGAATGACTCAGGAAGAACAACTACAGTACATCGCTGAGAATTGCGACGCGTTCAAAAAAGCGTTGCTGGCCAAGGCATCGAAGATTCCGGTGAACTGGGACAGCATGGAAATCCGGCACTGGGTGATGGACAGCGCAAGCCGCGCTTGGATACCCCAGATGGACAAGGCGCGGATGCGTCGCTATCAGATGGCGAAACAGGTTTATGGCCTCTAGCGGTGTCTGGGTCGCGTTCGCTTATGGTGACATGCGCAGACGCACCAGATGATCGCACCCGGCTCGCCGCCTTCCATGATCAGCGGATCGTATTGTCACCTTCGTGACTCACTTCGTTCCGGTCCATTACGACCCGTCAGACGGGGGGAACTGTGGCCGCCGAGGACAGAATCCTAGCCGCCGAACACTTCGTGCTAACGTTTTCTACGACAAGAGCGAATAACCAGGACGTGCAAATGCCTATCCCCGACTACCAATCATTAATGCTACCGGTCCTTCTTGCCTCTTCCAATGGGGAAGCCCGGATAGGTGCAGTTGTCGAAGAATTGGCCGATCAATTGGGCCTCAGCCCAGAAGAGCGAAGCGAATTGCTGCCGTCCGGCAAGCAAACAGTTTTCAGCAACCGCGTACATTGGGCCAAGACGTACTTGGCGCAGGCGGGCCTGATCGAGAACACGAGGCGCGGCCACTTCGCGATTACGCTGCGCGGAAGGCAGACGCTCGCCTCTCACCCCTCGCACATCGACAACGCATTTCTTAGCCAGTTCGAGGAGTTCAAACAGTTCAAGGAGCGGGCGCGAGTATCGCAGTCCGAAGGCTCTCAGGTTCAGGCCGAGGCGGAAGAAACAACTCTCCGCAACGAGACTGAAACGCCCGACGAAATCATGCGGCGTGCGCAAAAGCAGATCAACGCCGCGCTGGCTCAAGACCTCATCGACCGTGTCCGCGCTGCGTCCCCTGAGTTTTTTGAGCGACTAATCGTGGATTTGCTTCTCAGCATGGGCTACGGCGGTTCCCGTGCTGACAAAGCCGGTGGCACCCTTGGCCGCTCAGGTGATGACGGCGTTGACGGAGTGATCGATCAAGACGCGCTTGGCCTTGACCGCGTATACATACAGGCGAAGCGGTACGCCGCAGGCAACAATATCGGGTCCGGTGCGATCCGCGATTTCTTTGGCAGCCTAGACAGGCACAAGGCTAGCAAGGGTTTGTTAGTCACAACCTCGACGTTTTCCCCGTCTGCAAGGGAAACCGCCGAGTTCCTGAGTAAACGCATTGTCTTCATCGACGGCGATCAGCTAGCAGCTTTAATGGTTCAACAGAATATCGGATGCAGGATTGAAGACACTCTTCACATCAAGAAAATCGACGAAGAGTTTTTTCAGCCGTAGGCTACTGTGTTTCCAGTTTCACAGTTTCACAAAGGGTAAGTTTCGGAACAGGTTGAGAACCAGCTAAAAACGCGGGCTTGCGAGTCCCAAAAGTATGTCCCAGAATGGTCCCCATTGGGCCGCCCATTTCTGCCCTCCTGAAAGGTAAGGAAAGTATGCCGGAAGCGGCGCTGTGCCTGAATGTCTATACTGAGAGGTGTTTGTGCCAGCGACGGTAGGTTGTGACTGCAATCCCAGCTAAGGACTCGAAATGAGCGATCAGGAGAACCGCCCCTGAGAGACGCCGGTTCCGGTGCACGATATCAAGACGGAGTCGGGATCAGAGGACTTGCTCAACTCCCCGGCCATGGAGCCCTACATGAACTTGGCGCTCGCCATGATGGGGGGAAAAGACACCGGCGCTGCAATTGCAATGCTTGGCGCACTGCCACTTGAGAAACGTTACGTCTGGAGAGTCGCGTCAGCTTTGAAATGGGCGTTTGCCGATTTCGACACGGTCAACGTAGAGGCTGACCGCCAAACGCTCTCCCCAGAGGATCGACAGCGGTTGACAGACCTCTTGGAGCATCGGCCCCTTCAGTTCTGTCTCTTCCTGAGCGCCCTAATCGGTCAAAAGCAGATGGAATTCATGCTAGTGTCAGCCATTTCGCAACGCGAGGACAGTTGTGGCTCAGTCCGCGGGTTTAGACTAGAGCACTCGTGAAGTCCCGTGGAGCGCTATCCAGACAAGGATGGAGATCGTTTACCTCCACGGACCCAGGAGTTCTCGGTAGGCATCAGTGCTGTTGAGAACCTCAGTTGTTCCCTCCCAGTCTGCATCTAGCGACTCGACCCTGACAAGGGGAGCCTTCCAGATGTCCTGGTAGAGCTTCTCTCGATCAAAGCGGGCCATCAGCCTTGCGGAAACAGGCAGCGCCTCGATCACCTGTCACTGGCCGGGTCTGGTTGTAGGTTCCTCGCTTGGATCGGTTGAGCCCTCCGCGTGTGCACCTTAGATCCATTCCGCCGCAATTCGGAACCGAACGGTTTCCAATCGAGCACCAGCGGCTTGGCTGAGTCCAGGCTGGCGGGGAACAGCGTATCGCTCAACACCCAGGCCTGCATCTGGTAATGTCTCTGGATTCAGTCCGAACGTCTGAACTTGCTGAGGTCCCGGGCGTGTTCTTGCTGTTGGGCGCTCGTTCGAACTGGCACTCGGAAGCCCCGGCGGATTCTCTTTGGACGCCCGACTAACGAGATTCCGAGCCGGAACCGCAGGAATCCAGTCCGCGACCGGGAATTCAAATCCGCCGCCAGCAGGTCTAAAATCGTCCTCTAGCCTCTACCATCTTTTCAATCACTTCAATCTGTCCACGCGGCGTGGGTTCCGCTGTACCTGGGCCATCGCCGTGCTGTACGGCTGTCTATTGCCAAACGGGATGGGGCACTGCCCAAGCTCTCAGGATGGGTTAGTCCTTGCATCGGGCCGCAATCAACGTGATGTCGTCGTGCTGTTCCTCGGTGATGCTGAAGCTCTGGACATCCGCGACAATCCCAACTGGAGCCACTTTGCTGACGATAGGTGAGCGGATCTTGCTGGAGCGGGGCATCCGCGTGCGTTAGAATGCCTGTGCGACCCTCCCACAGCCTCCCAGCCTCTTCAGTCACAATTTTTCCAGCCCCAAAAAGCGGCCCGGATGGGCTCCGGG
>CAVRNK010000023.1:0-76633 GCA_963721995.1 uncultured Acidobacteriaceae bacterium
GGTAAACTGAGTTACCCATGAATATTTCTGAACTGATCGCAGCTATCGACGCCGAGATATCCCGTCTACAACAAGCCCGCAAGCTGCTCTCTGGAAGCACAGGGGCACGCGGAGGTAAGCGCGGCGTCATGAGTGCCGAGGGGAGAGCACGGATCAGCGCTGCGATGAAAAAGAGATGGGCGCAGCGTAAGAAGGCCGCTTAACGCTGGGACGATGTGTGGGCGCTACCAACGCCGATCTCACAGGCAGCGCATCGTTGAGCCTTCGCTGTCGGCCACGCTGTCCAGCAGTACAATTCCTCGCTGCAAGTTCCCATTCCGAGCGCGTCCTTGGACGTGCTCCGGCCCCGGTCCCAGGATATGGGTACTCATGACTCATCGGCGATTATCCAATCACCGACGGGGGATGTTTTCGATCGAGGGTCTGAAGTAATGTCCCAGGATAGAAAGCCCCCGACGTGTTGGGCAGGTGGAGGATTCGCCCGCAAACACAGATGGGATTGGAGTGGACCTCAACGAACCTATTACCCTCGACCAAAAGGCGCTGTTCTGCCCCGCCGGAAACTCGCTCGCCCTGCTATTCCTGTCTGCGTCGCGCGAAGCCGTAAAGCTCTCCGGTAGCGCGCGGCCAGAGCAGCTTGTATGGCGCGTGAACAACGCCCTCCTGGAGCTACTGAAGCATCGGTACGAATGTCCCGCCTGCAACGCGATGTCAGTCATGGCTCAGCCTCAACGCCGATCAGATAAACAGAAGCTCGCTGAAGCCTTCGCGCTCGGCAACGTTGATGGACTCGCTCTTGAACTAACTCCGGTCAGGTCCGATTTCTACTTCAGTGCAAGCAGCGTCTGGTTCGATCCCAGCCCGGCTGCCTGGACTCGAATCTGCTTCTCCAGCTTCGATTGGGGAATCTCCACGTTCATCGCGATCGACGGGCACCGGATTTCACGGAGGAAGTAGTCATCTCCATATTTATTGAATACCAGTATGTTGAGGTAGCCCACCGCGTGGAAGGCCTCCTCTGTCTTGCTCAGAATCGTGGTCTCGCGATCGGTGTTCCGGGTCACCATCGTGTAAGTTGGCCCGGTGAGAAATGTGTAGTGCCCGGCAGGAAGCTGTTTGCTCCCGACCGCAAAGCTGAACGGAATATCGGCGCGGACTTCATGGTTCTGCGCCCGCAGGCTGGCGGCAGTCCACGCGCCTGCCAGGACCACTAAAGGTGCTATTACTGACAATCGTTTCATGAGGGAGTCTCCCTTTAAAAATGAGACTAGCCGCCCACGAAAGATCCCGTCGTTAAAAGGCGCGTCCAATAATCGTTCAATTCTGGTTGGTGCCTTCTTCACGAGACATTCATGCGCATCGCTCAGTCACCGTTGCAGTCAAAGCAGTCTTTGTAAAGCACTAAGAAGGTATTCTGCCTCAAACGTGGCATATACCCGTTCTGTCACCTTTGCTAGCGTCTCCGTATGAACTTACAAGACATTTCGAATCAAATTGATGCCGAGATTGCTCAACTGAAACAAGTTAAGGCGCTCTTGGCTGGCATGGGGATGAGTGGTGCCAGTGGGAAGAAATCCATCGGTAAGCGCACTATTAGCCCTGAGGGAAGAGCACGGATCGTAGCGGCCCAGCGAAAAAGATGGGCTGCGGCTCACAAGGCCACCCGGCTAGCGAACCGCCAAAAACTCCCTTGAAAAACCGACCTACACTGAGCACTGAAGCTCAATAAGAATTATTCCCGTCCCCGCCCATAGTTCTCAGTCAAAGAAACCCCGTTCCAGAGAACGAATCTGTTCTCTTTGACGGTAGGCCGCAATTGGTAGCTGCTCATCGCAATCCAGACCCTGTCTCGCTCGCTTGATGGCGAGACGGTGACCGTCCACGCTGGTGTGATAGAACTGATCCCCGAACTTCGTCGGCGCGTACCGGCGTTTGAGTTTGATCTTGCCTTGGTACTGCTCCAAGACCCAATGATACCGGGATACCATCCAGACCCATCGGCCTCTTAAATCGCCATTGTGCACAACACCACTCAGGCTAATGTCGATTGTGATGCGCGGAATTTGCGGTTTGGATTCCCCATAGAGAGGGAGCAAAAGAAAGGACGGACTGTCGGCGAATCGCCGTCCATCCCACGATTAGGGGTACTGGCCTCGCAAAGGACCGCAAGCGCGTTCACTTCGGGAGGTGACGCTGGGTTGTGGTCCGTTAATCGTGCTTTGCTCTTCGGCGCGGCGTTACATCCCCTCGCGCGCAGTCGGTCCAGTGCATCCCAGTCATGTCCCCTTCTACGCGCGGCCATCTCTTGTTTGTGTGAGCGACAACAGCGCCAGCACCATTTCGTCTACCTTGTCACGGTCATATTGAATTGTTAATTGAAGGAACGCGAGCTGGTCCATAAGTGAATTATGGAGGGTAGTCACAAACGATCCTGAGAAAACGCACAATAGCCAAATGGACATAGTGCTGGCGCTATGGAAGAACGGCCTCATCGTCCGCAAATCATAGCCACGCGCGTTGGCCGCGCCATATTCACGGGCAAAGAGGAGTGCGAGAGTTGATTTACCGACTCCACCTTCTGGCTAACTAACCTTTTGCACTGGGTGAGGTCAACGCTACCCACGTACAATGCCTGTCGGCGACATAAAGCCCGTTCCAAGATTGCTTGTTTCCCTTCGGTGGGAGCACAGGCGGCGCATATTCGGAAAGGAATAAGCGACGGGGAGGAGTTCATCGTGCCTAATGTCAAGCACCTGGAGACCCTGAATGAGGGTGTTCCGGCCTGGAATGCGTGGCGCCTGAGGCAGCGAGCCACCGCCCTGCACCTAGAGGACACCCCGAGGCCAAACCTCGGCGGCGTAGATCTTCGAGGACGCGACATGCGCGGTGCGAATCTCGAACGCACCATCCTCTATAAAGCCGATCTGCGAGGGGCAATTTTCGACCACGAATCGGATTTTACTAACGCCGATCTTCAATGGGCCGATCTGCGCAACGTGGACTTGACGTTGGTAAATCTGGATGGTGCTGATCTGCAGCACGCTAACCTTTCGGACGTTGTTCTAGCCGCAGCGCGCCTTCCACGCGCTCAGCTGGCCGACGCGATTTTGTTGCATGCCGATCTCATGAGCGCAGATCTCGAATCGGCTGACCTCCGTCGCGCTGACCTCCGTGGCTCGCATCTTGAGAATGCGGATCTCTCGTTTGCCCTCCTGGTCGGAACGCGGTTCCAGGGTGCAATTCTGGACGGCTGCCGGGTGTACGGCGCCTCAGTGTGGAACCTTGAGGTGGACGAAGCAACGAGCCAGCGAGGGCTGATCATTACTCCGAGACCCTCGCTACTCCCGCCCGCCCAAGCTGAGGCACTAAGGCAGGCTGTGGCTCAGATTGAGTCCGACTCCCCCGAGTCAAGACAACCATGGGGACGCACTGAAGAAACTTCTGTCGATGAGCCGACGGTCACTGTAGACGATGTGGCCGTCGCGCAGTTCCTGTATATGCTAAGGCAAAACCAGCGGCTACAGAGTGTTATCGACGCAGTCAGCGCCAAGATCGTGCTAATCCTTGGTAACTTCGGTCTCGAGCAGAAAGTGGTCCTCGACGCGATCCGGGAGGAACTCAAAGCGCTCGACTACGTGCCGGTAATCTTCGACTTCAGAGTCCCCGGCTCTCGTGATACGGACGAGACGATCAACCTGCTTGCCCGCATGGCACGTTTCGTCATCGCTGATGCCACGCGCGCACGCAGCTTGCCGCAGGAGCTTAAGGGGATCGTGGAGTCACTTCCCTCTGTGCCAGTGCAGCCCATCATTCTTGCTACGGAATACGAGTACGGGATGTTCGACCACATGAAGCGGTACCCCTGGGTGCTAAAGATGTTTAAGTACCGAGATCTCCAGCATCTTCTCTCCTCGCTCCACCAGCGGGTTATCGGTCCTGCGGAGAAGAAGGCGCAGAAGACCCGCAGAGCCGTGGCTCAAGGTTTGATTCGGATCAAAAGGAACACCGCTTCCTGACAGACCCGAAAACTCACAACTACAAACTCTCTGGGTACGGCCATAAGTCGAGTTCAGGGAAGTCACGGTCCGCAAGATTGCCTTCGGTGAACAATAGGCCAACTATTCTGAGACTCCGACTGTAAAAGGATGCCCAACGTTATCGCCAATATAACGTTATCGCCAATATCATGTGTTCTCAAACACGACAGATGAGGGTCTCTCGATAGCCTTGACTTTAACTCGATAAAATCCATTATCGCGTTTAAACGATAAGCGCGGCGGGGGCGGGTCGTAACAGATGACCTGATTCCTATCGGTGAAGAGAACGTTAACTCCTGCCGAATTCAACGCCCTCGTCGATATTCCTCCTGAGTTGGAATGGCTCGCCAACATCACCAATCCCAAACACGCTTCGCCTATAAGGTCGAAGTCGCGGAGAGCTCGTGGAGTTCACCGGCCTGGGAAATCACACCGCGCCTGCGTACAGCGACGCGCTCGTGGATTGCCCGATCTTTTGTGTCGGTGGATGAGTTAGTGTAGCGCAGCTACTTCTGAGTTCAAGTAGCCGCCGTCTGGGGTGTGGAGAAGTGGGAAGCGCGAAGCGGTTTCCACTTCTCCATGCTCGTGGGAGTTCTGGTCAGCCACGCCTCGGGGTGCGGGCGGTCGATAACCCAGCGAAGAGTGTGGCCTGACGGTGTTGTTGAACGCGCCAGCGCTCGGCCAGCACGCGCAGTTCCTTGATATCTTGTCTTCGCTCACGGTTCGGGTATCGGTTATTTTTTGAGTGAACTGTATGTTGCTACCGGGCTCGAGGTTTAAACGGAAGTCGTCGCGGATGTCGTCAGTGCTCTCTCCTCAGAACGGCTGACCACGCTCGACGATGCTTCCGGTGCCAATTGGGCCCCGGAGCCGGGCGGCAAGTTCGGAGCAAACCACTGCTGCCACGGCGCACCAAGGATCGTCCGCTTCCTCTGACGAGCGATGGGGATTTTTCCCAAATTAGAAACTCGAGCAATGACAATCAGGCACCTAACACCATCTTATCCGCATGGACAGAGTGTATTCGTTCGAGGTGATGCGCGACGCGGCGGGGGTAGGGTGTTGCGCTACGTGCAGGGCGATGTGAACAGTTCGCCGACGCTGGAGATATCACGTACTTCCCCAACGCGCCACTCCGAAAGTTGTTTGGAGATACACTTCAACATGATGGAGGCATAACTAGTCATAGCGGTGTGGTGGAAGTTTGGCTGGACCATATTCCGTTGCGCCAAAAGGCACCGTCGCTCGCAAGTAGGCCGTTTCCAAAGATTGGAGAGCCTGGAGCGACCTCCGACGGTTGACTTAGGCTGAGACACAGAGCCGGATTGCCGGGGGTCGCTCCGACGACCGTCAACAGGTACCGATCCAGGGTGTGCAATCAAGGTGATTTGGCACTCATACGGAGAGCAAATCGCCGCAGAAAGAAAAAACGCAGTGAAGCATGACGCTTCACTGCGTTGATGGAAGCGCAGAATTTCCTAGAAGAGGAACTTCCCGCCAAACTGGAAGGTGCGTGGATCATACGTCGACGTCACCTGTCCGAAGTTGCCATCTGTAAATCCGGTGTCGATGTTGTTCCACTCCGTATGGTTGAAGGTATTGTACGACTCAGCGCGAAGCTGGATCACCGGTCCTTCACCCTTAGTCAGGTGGAAGTCCTTGAAAAGGCTGAGGTTCCAATTGAAGAGCCCAGGCCCGACGATCGCATCCTTGTGGGCGCTCCCGAATCCTTGATTAGGTCCTCCGGCCCATGGAGCAGTGGGGGCTTCGAAAGCAGACTTATTGAACCATGCCAGTTGCTTCTTCGGATAATTCCTGGCGCCCACGAGGTTAGGGCGATTGGTCGTGTTTCCGCCTAGCCCGAGGGTGTCTGGAGAATACGTGACGTTGACCGGGTTGCCACTCTGGGCTGTGGTAATGCCGGAGAACTGCCATCCACCGAGCAATGCGCGGGAGAGTGCGCTCTGGGAGTGCAGGAAGAAGGGCACATTGTAAATGTAGTTTGCGCTGAATACATTCCGGCGATCGATCGTGCCGGAACCACGGTCGTATTCGATGTTGAACGGATCGGAGATCTGCCCACCGGAACCCTGCTGAGTCGTGGAGGTAAGGTCGCCGCTCTGGATATCAATTTCGTGGGACCAGGTGTAGGACAACTGTACAGTCAATCCATGCTTGTTCTGCATACGGATCCCGGCCTGGAAGGAGTTGTAGTTGCTGTTAGTTATGTTTTCGGTCTGGGTGATGCTGCCGAATCCCTGATACTGCCTGTAGAGATTTGAGTTGAAGGCCGGCAAATTCGTACCCGGTTTTGCCGGGTTTGGCAATTGTCCTGCAACACCTTGACGGTCGTAATAAGGATTGCTCGGATCAGCGGCGTCGGTGTTTGTCAGTGGCAGGGTATTGATTGCCCGCTCATCGTTCTGATGCCAGGCTGTCATGCCGACGTACTGGATCTGCATGACCACGGATGGAGCCAGTTCGTGCTGCACTCCGAGGCTGAATTGATTCGTGCCCGGGTTGTGGTATTGATATGCCAGATTGCTGAAATTGCCCGGGAAGAACGGAGCAGATGCAGTCTGTCCAGTGTTAGCGCTGGTATTCGGATTCGAGAAATAGACGTTGCTGACGCTGGGCTGATATGCATTCGGCGGATTTGTGTCAGTGCCGTAAATATCGTTGCCCTGCACGCGCTCGAAGAACATGCCGTAGCCGCCGCGGATAACCGTCTTGCCGTTTCCAAAGAGGTCATAGGCAAAGCCGACACGCGGTTGGACGGTTCCGTACTGATTCTTTACGATCCCTCTGGGGAACCCGTTCACCCCGGCCAGTTGCACACCATTCAGATAGAACGGTACGGGTGCGCCCGCCGGCTGGCTGAATCCCGGGCCGTTAGGATCCAGGGATCCGTTGGCGGCGTTCGGCGACTGAGCCTCCGCAGGGTTGAAGTCGCCCGGAAGGAAGTTCGAGGTCCGGTTGTTCTTTTCATAGACGTGCGGTAGCAAATCCCAGCGAAGGCCGAGGTTAAGTGTCAGTCTCGGCAGAACGTGCCAGTTATCCTGCCCATACATTGAATACGTATTGTTCAGCCAGTGGAAGATCGACTGCTGATTAAGCTGCTGATAGCTGCTGGCGAAACCCAGAAGGAAGTTGCCGTAGGCGTCTCCCGAATACGCCGACTGGCTGAAGGTGTAGTCGCCCTGGGTATCGGCCTGCTGCTGCTGATTCTTGTCGTTGCGCATGTAGCCAAAGCCGAACCTGAAGGCGTGCTTTCCCTTGATCAACGACAGATCGTCGCGAATCTGGTAGTTGAGATAAGCGTTGCGCCACGGCCAGTAGTTGATCGTCCAATTGGTATTTGGCGCGCCGGAGAAGTCTATCGATGGAAGGCGGTTCAGCGTGTTATTGCCGCTGAAGATGCCCACGGCGTTCCAGCCGGACGGTTGTTGGTAGATGCCGAGCGGCGTGATGTCGATAGTGTTGCCATTCACATTCAGCGCAGTCTCATTCAGCAGGGTTGGAGAAAGCGACTGGGTGAGCTTGATAACCGTCCCCCAACTCGGGTTCTTGAAAGTATCGCCAGTCGTGACGTAACTGTTGTTGCTCCACATATCGGGGTAAATGGCCTGCTCCATCTGATCGTGGATCCAGTGGCCCATCAGTTGATACTTGTCGCTGAAATGCTGGTCGATGCGAACCACGTCCTCGCGGACATACGTCGGCTGTTTCGGTGACGCGATGTACTGCGTACCATTGGCGGTGTTGGGCTTGGGGATAGCGCCGGTACCCATGAAGAGGACGGCGTTGGGATCAAGGAGGTTGGCTGGAATGGTATAACCACCCGCGCCATCGCTGGGGAACGGCTTCCCGGCGACCAGGCCGTCCTGGCCATAGAGCGCGAGTTTTGCCGGGTCCATCGTTGCCGGAACGATCAGCTGCACGGGGTTGCCGTTCGCGTCCTTAGTCAGTGGCGTATAGTCCAGCGGACTGCCGGCGGTGGGGAAGAACGCGGCCGGAATCGTATTCGTAACCGAGGGGTTGGCTCCCTGGATGAATTTGCGCCACTCTTCGTTCACGAAGAAGAAGGTCTTGTTGCGCTCATTGTTGTAGACGTGGGGGATGATCACGGGTCCGCCGATGTTCCCGCCAAAGATGTTCAGGCGAAGCTCGGGGGTTTGCTGGTTTTGCTGCTTGAAGAAGTAATAGCCGGCATCGAAAGCATCATTGCGGTTAAACTCCCACAGTGCGCCATGGAATTTTTGCGTTCCGGATTTGATGACCATCGCCACCGTGCCGCCCGAGTTGATTCCGTAGTCGGGGGTGTAGTTGCTGGCGAGCACCTGGAACTCGCCCAGCGCGTCGGGACTGATAGCAGCGTCCAGCTTGCCGCCGCTGCCGCGGTCGTAGACTTCTCCGCCGTCGATCAGCCAGTTGTTATGGTCGTACCTGCTGCCGTTGAAGTTGATTTCGGCGCTGCTGCCCTGGGCGGTAACCCCGTTGAAGGAGGGCAGCATGTTGGTCACGCCAGTGCCCAGCGTGGTGAGCGACATAACGTTGCGGCCGTTGGTGGAGAGCTGCAACACCTGATTACCGGTAATCAGCGAACTGACTTCGCTGGTCTCCGATTGCACCTGCAGTACGTTCGCTTGGACGGTGACTGTCTGGCTCGCCGACCCTACAGACAAAGGGATATTGGCGCGAACAGTCGCCGCCTCATCGACCACAATTCCTGTCTTGGTGTAAGTAGTAAACCCCGGTGCAGTCGCCTTGAGATCGTAGGTGCCGATGCCCAATGCGGAGAATTGATAAAGGCCGGCTCCCGTAGATTGCGTGGTGCGGGTTTCACCCGTGCCGGTTTGTGTGATGGTGATCGTTACGCCCGGTACAGATGCGCCTGACTGGTCATTCACCTGACCGGTAATCGTAGCATTCTCCTGCGCGTTGGCGGCCGCGAATGCGCCGAGCAGGAGAACGCAAACGCTCACGAGATACTTAAGATGTTTCATTTTGTGCCCCCCAAAAGTCACTTTCCGGCGCGGAGTAATATTCCTCTCCTGACGCTTGCTTTCATATGACTGGGAACTCGCAGCCCAGCCTAGTTTATGAACAATTAACGCGCCCGAGGTAGCGCGTCATTCAGCGTGCGGTAAACGGTTTTATCTCTAGTCCACCAGCCGTTAGGGCCCACGGGGAAGAGTCTTGCCAAATCGGTATTCGCGATAACCATATTGACTACTCATCAGATGTTTGCAATGCGGCGGTTTCGGAACTGTCGCGCACACGTCGACGGCATCAAATGTCATGGCTTCAAGAGTGGTGCGCGGCCTGGCCGACCTGGAAAGATTCGCTCGCATACATAGCTCCTTCACGGAACGGGCGAACGGTAGCGGCAACTATCATCCCGCTCCAGAGGGAAACGCCATAGCCACTTGGAGGTTTAACGCCATAGCCACTTCGCGAGAATCCCATGGCGAGAACTCGAGGCAAGATCGTTCAGCTGGTTTTATCACTTGGGCAGGTGGCAGTAAACGATCAGGTCTCGCTCTTTCGGAAGCAGGACGTCTCGCTGAACTGTTTGAAAACTTGACGTCAAGGATGCCACGATGGTCGGCCACTCTACCGGCGGTGGCGAAGTGGTCCGATATATCGGTCGTCACGCCAACGAGCGTGTTTAAGAAAGCGGTGCTCATCGAGGCAATCGCTCCAGTGATGGTCAAGAGCGACAAGAACCCCGGTGACTTGCCGATTTCAGTGTTCGATGACCTTCGCGGGTGTTACTGGCAAGCGTGCGCAATTCTTCCGGGATTTGAGCCTCCCGTTCTATGGCTACCAAATTCCGCGCACTCCCCACCACACCAGCGAAATGGAAAAACATGCGCTACGAAATCCGCCAACTCCGCCGCACCTGACTCACCAAGGAGGAAGTCGTCAACTCTCTGCCGGCATATGAATTTCTCGCCAGTTTCCGGCCACCAGCAACGTAAACTCAAAAGAATCGAAAACCATCATGACCGATCGCAGCAAAGTCACGAAAAGCAGGTTCGAGCTCGACGAGGACGGAGAAACTGCCTGGCTCGAGTTCGAGCGCGACGACCAGGGATGGATTACCCTCTGGCACACCGAAGTTCCACCGTCGCTTCGCGGACGAAGGAATCTCCGGAACCCTCGCCCGCACGACCCTCGAATACGCCCGCAACGAGAAGCTGAAAGTGGACGTCATCTGCCCCATCGTTACCGACTACATCCACAAGAATCCAGAGTTCTGCGACTTGGTTGGTAAAAAACGGTAAGGTGGTCCACAGACTTGGGAATGGCCAGAGAAGCCGGTTGCAAGATTGGCAAAGAACTGTCTGGAGCCAATCTGATCCGCGGCTCTTGGCGGCGGGTAAAACAGGCGGGCATCGAGACACGCATCGGCAATCACAGCCTGTTGGGAATTTTGACACGGTATTTCGATTTCAGAGTGCAAAGTACTATCGCGTGATACTCAAATACAAGTCAAGCGCCGATCCTCGACATGAGCAACATAGCATCATTGACGATTTGCGTCGCTCTCACAGGCTTTTGATGTCGTTGACACATGATATGTCCGGTGGGATTAGCACATGAAATGTCCGCTTAGCGGGCGGCGAGGATATCTCCATGCAGGTAAGTGTGGAGACGTATCCGAGGGCCGCCGTGGAGCGAGCGATGAAGGTGCAGGAAGTGATTCTGCGGGCGATGGCGAAAAAGATCACCTGGTGGCAAGCAGCCGAGATCGTAGGCATGAGCGATCGTCAGATGCGGCGGTTGCGGTGGCGATATGAGAACTATGGCTACGACGGGCTGCTGGATCGACGGCGCGGACGACCGAGCGAGAGGCGAGTGCCGCTGGCGCTGGCCGAACAGGTGCTGGGACTCTATCGGGAAAAGTATTACGACCTGAACGTGCGCCATTTTCACGAGAAGCTGGGGGAGCAGCACGGCATCACGCTGAGCTATACCTGGGTCAAGCTGGCGCTACAGGGGGCTGGACTGGTAGCCAAGGCGCGCAAGCGGGGCGTGCACCGCAAGCGGCGGGTGCGCCGCCCGCTGCCTGGCATGCTGCTGCATATCGATGGCAGCCGACATCCGTGGTTCCAGGACGATCGCTGGTACGACCTGATCGTGATCCTGGACGACGCCACCAGCGAGATCTACTACGCGCAGTTGGTGGACGAGGAATCCACCACCACGGTGATGGCCGGGCTCTGGGAAGTCATGGAGCGCAAGGGCCTGTTCTGCGCCTTGTACTCGGACCGGGGGAGTCATTTCTGGCTCACGCCTACGGCGGGCGGCAAGGTGGATCGGCAGCGTGTCACGCAGGTGGGGCGGGCGTTGCGTGATCTGGGCATACAGATGATCCCGGCCTACTCCCCGCAGGCAAGGGGCCGCGGGGAGCGCAACTTCGGCACATGGCAAGGACGCCTGCCCCAGGAGCTCAGGCTACGCGGCATGGGCAGCGTGGAGGAAGCGAACCGTTTTCTGCGCGAGGAGTATATGGCCGAGTTCAATCGACGCTTTCAAGTTCCGGCAGCCCAGGCAGGCAGCGCTTTTGTCGCCTGCCGGCGTCGTGATCTGGATCTGATCTTCTCGCTCCAGTTCGAGCGTACGGTGAACCGGGACAACACGGTCAGCTTCCAGAACCTGACCCTGCAGATCGAGAAAGTGAACTGGCGCGGCACGCTGGCTGGATGCACGGTCACGGTCCATCAACACCTCGACGGAACGCTGAGCATTACTTACGGACCGCAACGGCTGGGTCGTTACACCCGCCAGGGAGAACCCATCACGAAAACTTCCGCGGCGTTGGCAGCTGTTGAAAAGACGCTCCGTGGAAAAGTCAAAAAGCCGACTTTTCCCCCTCGCTTGGAAATCCCGCAAACGGCGCGGGATTCCCACTTTCCAACAGCTGCGGCGGGGGGCTTATAAACCAAAACCGGACATATCACGTGCTAAGAAAAACCGGACATTTCACTTGTCACGAACATCTCACAGGCTTTTGAACGATTGCAGAGCCTTCGATTACACGGGTGCGAACGAGCTTGAAGAGAAAGAAAAGATCCACCGGTCTCTGCTGGAGGTGCTGGAACCGCCCTCAAGCTGATCACCTACGTGATAAACCACGATTATCAGTGCGCCGTGAAAGGCGCTGGTCAACAGTGGGTGAAATTCCCACCCGGGAACTGGTTCGCTCCACCCGGTAGCAATCGGAGCAGTCGTGGAGGCAACGAAGCGGCTGGAGCCTCCGGTGTAGAGGGTCGCTCAGGCGACTTGGCGAGCATGTAGGCCGTAATGGAGTAAATGCCGTGCAGGCCTCGAAAAGGTTAATGCAGGGGCCGACCCTCCTGATATATGGGGAAGGCCGAAGTCGATGCAACAGTACGAGCGAACATGTTCATCGACCCTGCCGGGGTAGTGGCAACAGCATGCATGCATAGGGGACCAGACGCAACACGGGAAGCCCAAGCGGTGATCAGCAGTTGGGATCAACTGGTTGCTCGTGAGAGCTAGGCCGGGCCGTTTGGGTGGCGGATGGGCGCGTAGTACCGATGAGAACGAGTAACGTCGGAGGAGGGAAGGCGCCCTAGTTGGAAGATAAACGCAAGAAGTGACGAAGGAGGAGGGATTGACGATAAGTCTAGCAACCCCAGAAAGCATTCAGAAGTTACAGACAGCGTTGCACGACAAAGCGAAGAAATCGCCTGACTTTCGCTTCTACTCGCTTTACGACAAGGTGTACCGCAAGGACGTTCTGACCTATGCCTACGCATGCGGCAAAGCCAATGGCGGCGTAGCAGGAGTGGACAATCAAACGTTCGAGGACATCGAAGCGTATGGAGCAGAGCGATGGTTGGACGAATTGATGCAGGAGCTGAAAGATCGAACCTATCAACCACTTGCTGTGCGACGGGTCTACATTCCGAAGCCAGGAAGCAGTAAGCAGCGCCCGTTAGGAATTCCCGCGATCAGAGAACGAGTGGTAATGATGGCGGCGGTTGTGGTCCTCGACCCCATCTTCGAGGCCGATGTACAACCGGAACAATATGCCTACCGGCGTAACCGCAGCGCACTGGACGCGGTAAGACACGTCCATGAGCTGATCAACACCGGACACGTCGAAATTGTTGATGCAGATTTGGCCGGGTATTTCGATACTCTTCCGCACGCCGATCTTTTAAAGTCGGTGGCCCGTCGGGTCGTCGACGGCGCCATGCTCCATCTGATCAAGATGTGGCTGACAGCGCCGGTTAAAGAGCCGGACGCACGGGGAGGGAAGCATCGTCATACGCGCAATAGGGACGAAGGTCGTGGGTCCCCTCAGGGTTCTCCGATCAGTCCTCTGCTCAGTAATATCTACATGCGCCGGTTCGTGCTTGGGTGGAAGAAGCTGGGGCACGAGAAGCGTCTTGGAGCATACATCGTTAATTATGCCGATGACCTTGTGATCTGCTGTCGAGGAAGAGCGGAAGAAGCTTTGGCCAAGATGCAGGCCATGATGACGAAGCTGAAGCTGACAGTGAATGACACCAAGACGCGGGTTGCGAAGCTGCCGGAAGAGAAGTTCGATTTTCTGGGTTACACGTTCGGTCGTTGCTATTCGACCAAGACGGGACGAGCCTACTTAGGTACCGTCCCGGCCAAGTCGAGGGTGGTTCGCATCTGTGATGCAATCAGCAGGGACACTGGACATGACAGGACCCAGCTGGACCCCGAGATAGTTGTAAAGAAGCTCAACCAAAGGATGAACGGTTGGGCGAACTACTTCTGTCTTGGTCCGGTCAGCAAAGCCTATCGGGCAATAGAACAACATGCCGAGAAACGGCTGCGTCAGTGGTTGTGCGCCAAACATGAAGTGGCATGGCCGGCGACCAAGAAGTTCCCGCAGGGCAGCCTACACACCAAGTTTGGCCTTATCCGGCTAACAGAGCGGACGCGCAACTTTTCGTGGGCGAAATCGTGATGTTTCCAAGAGAGCCGGGTGCGGCAAATCTGCATGCCCGGTTCGACGAGCGGGGTGTGAAAACGGGGCATGGCCTGAATAATGAGTCACCGGCAAACGAAAGGGCCGGAAACAGGTAGGTCAGACCTAAAACAACCGCGTCACACCTCGACTCTACCGCACCGACGACCACGCCAAGCGGCTTTGATAACCGTTAACGGATTTTGCCAGCGGTGATGCAAGCAAGTAACGCCGAGGTTATTTTTTCTTTGCCGTCCGCTCTCTCATGCGCCTGAACATCTGGGCTTGTTCGATGGCGTCGTCAAGGGCGTTGTGAGTGTGCGGCGATGGTCCCTTAAAGTCCGCTGCGATCCGGCTCGATCGTGTGTCGTCCCATGTGCAGCCCGTCATCCCCATGTAGTAGGACTTAATATCGATACCGCCAAATCCGAAGGGATTCTCGCCGAGGAATTCATGGAAGTAAAAGTTAACAAACGGCCAATCAAACGTGGCATTGAAGCCGACGAACACAGGTTTCCTCGCCTTCGCAATCAGGGTGGGCTCGACGCCTACTAGCGACATTCCGGACTTTAGGCTTTCTAATCTCATCGCAAACGATCTGCCTCCCCATATCGAGCTTGGGCGCTTAGCCTCTTGAACTTCGCTACTTTATTAAATGAGGTGCGACGAGGCTAATAAATTCTCGTGGCGTTATTACCTTGGTTTTCTTCCAGAATATCGGGAAATGCTTCTGATTGCCCGTCACCAGATAGTCGGCTTTAGCGATATCGGCACATTCGAGAAACATATCGTCATCGGGGTCGCTCGCGACTTCCAGGCGGCGCGATGGGACGACGATATGGCTGTGATTCCTGATCAACTGCAGCAATTGCTGACGAAGCCCTTTACGAATACGCAGCTCCGGTCGTGAAAGCACATCTGCGTACTCCTCCAGTATGGGACGCGACACATAAAGACGCGCGGGCTTGGTGATGGCCAGCAGAAAGGTAGTGCGCTGAAGGCTCTCTGGCTTAAGGGCTGAGGAAACCAAGACGTTGGTGTCGATTACAAGCCGGAGCGGAAGCATTAACGCTTCTTCTTTTGTGCCCTGGCCGCTTTGATTACCTGATCGATCTGCCGGGAAGAGAGAGTATTGGTGCCGTTGCGCTCCGACTCTTCACCGATGATGCGCAGCACTTCGGGTTCCGGGGTAGCCAGCTTGACGTAATCGCGGATACTCAAGAGCACGGCTCTGGGCGTCCCACGCTTCTCAATGATGAGCGACCGGCGCTCATTATCTACGCGATTCAACATCTTCCCGAAATTCGCGCGTGCGCGAAGGGCGGAAACCACTATTGAGTCATTCTTGCCGGTCGTTGGGGTAGCCATAAACTCTCCACTTCAATGATCTGAACTGTACAGTTTCCCATAGCGTCGGTCAATGGTTTTGAGGAGCCCGTGTCAGGGTAGAAGGCGTTTACCCCTGCCCCGCTTCCGATCGTTCCTTTCCACGGCAGCGGCGGCGTTCTGGGTGGTTACAAGCGGATAGCCTTCATCCCTGAGCTGAACACGTTCGCGGGCCTTTTCGCTCACCTCGGGCAGTTTGGCGGCGGTGTCCTCGATGCTCCATCCCCAATCGATCGCCGTCATACACCAGATGAAATCCGCCATGCTCCGGTTGGGACCGTTGCCTTCCCGGCCGCGCGGGGCGCCGGCGAGCGAGCGGGCATAGTCCGGCCAGACTTTGGAGGCGCGATGACACGGTAGAGGTCAGCGGTTCGAGTCCGCTAGTGCGTATCTCTGCATTGTCTGGGTCAAGCATTTCATCGAATCCGAACCAGTGGCTAGTGTTGCTTCATCGCGGTGCTCGGTCATCAAGGATTACCGCGTCATGAAATAAAGAGCCATTTAGAACATCCCCAGCTGGCCGCTCTCATCCGCTTTTGGTTCTGTTTTTGGCTTCTTCGAAGGCTTATCCTGAAAATCTTCTTCAGTTAACGGATCGCACAGCGAAGGCTCGTTATTCCTCACGTTATTGACGCGCCTGTCTACGCGCCAGGCCTTCATCTTGTCGGAATCGAAGGGACGGATGAGATCGATTGGAGGTTGTTCTTCTCTTCCGGGCTCGAGCCAGCGTTGGTAATCCTGACGCTTGATGATGGCGGGCATCCGGTGCGCGGCTCAGCCATGTTTCTTCAGAGCACCTAGAAACGCGTTCAACGCGCCTGTCACGATCGCTCCGATGGTCAAGCCGCTGCTTTTTGCGTGCTTCCGTAACAACTCCACCGTGCGCGGTGGAAGTTTCAACGTGACCGGCACCGTCGCCTCGGTAACTTCGACCGGACGAACGAGATGGGAGGCCTCCCGCAGGTACCGATATGCTTGACGCTCTGATAGTTCGAACTTGCGTGACAAGCGTTGTACTGCTTCGGGCAATGCAACATGGCCCTGAAGTAGGGCGAAAGCGGCGTTCAGATGCCGGGCCCTTTCCGCCTTGCTCGAACGCGTCATATGTCATAAATATATTACCTCTTAAGACGAAGATCAAGCACAGGGTATCTTGTTCGCCATCCCGTCACTGTCCGTTCGAACTGGAAATTACCTTTTGTGTAAGGGGCGTGGTCTCACCGCTGCTCGCCAACATCGCCCTCGGCATCATCGAGGAACGATATGAGCGGTGGACACACCATCGTCGCAAGATCCAGGCTCGCCGCAAAAGTGATGCTACGACGGCGGCGTTGTGGGCGCGCATGACTGACCGTAAAGCTGGGCGGGCAGTGTTCTTCCCGATTCGCTATGCAGATGACTTCGTGGTTCTCGTATCCGGTACTCGCGAGCAAGCTGAACAGGAAAAGGTGGAGCTTGCGAGCTACCTGCGGGAGTCGATGAAGTTGGAGCTATCAATCGAGAAGACACGAGTCTCCGATCTGAATGAGGGCTTACAGTTCCTCAGCCAACGGGTGCGCTATAAGTGGCATCCGTGCTTCGGCTATATGCCGAGGATCGAGATACCAACTAGCAAACGGGCGGATCTTGGGCACACGGTGAAGCAGATGACCAAAGGCGCCAACACGCTCTGGTCTCTGTCGGAGCTTCTCCAGAAACTCAATCCTGTTTTGCGGGGATGGGGAAATTACTATCGCTTCTGCACCGGCGCAAGCCGCCAGTTCGCTGCCCTCGACTTCTATGTCGGGGACTGCATCTGGCGTTGGCTGATGAAGAAGCATAAGAAACTCCATCGCAAAAGGACCCGGCTGGTGCGACAACCGAGTCTTCTTCGTCCTACTCGCAAACTATGGCGTGAAGGCAATGTCGAACAGTTCCTTCTCTCCATGCTGCGCGTGGAACGCTTCCGCAGAGGATGGATGCGCACTCCTGCATACATCAGTGTTCCCGGAGAGCCGGATGCATAACGAAAGGTGCACGTCCGGTTCGGAGGGCGGGCATCAGAACCCGACGGCAGCAATGCCGCACGGCGCTGATGCTCGACCCTACTGAGTGCGCGAACGCACGACGGCAGAAGTATGCGCATCCTGAACCTGATCGACGAGTACACGCGCGAATGCCTGCTGATCCGTGCGGAGCGGCGCTGGAGCTCGTCAAAGGTGATCGCCGCGTTGGCCGATGTAATGGTAATGAAGGGAGTGCCGGAGCATCTGCGCTCGGACAACGGGCCGGAGTTCGTCGCGAAGGATCTGCGGAAATGGCTCGCCGACACCGGCGCAAAGACACTGTACATCGAACCCGGCTCTCCATGGGAGAACGGCTACTGCGAATCGTTCAACAGCAAACTCCGGGACGAGTTCCTCAACCCCGAGATCTTCTACTCGATCAAAGAGCTTCGCGTGCTGGCCGAACGCTGGCGCATCCACTACAACACCGTCAGACCGCACTCCTCACTGGGCTACAAGCCACCAGCACCAGAGGCGTGGCTGACAAACAACAAGGGGCATGGAGAAGTGGAAACCGCTACGCGCTTCCCACTTCTCCACACCCCCGACGGCGACTATCTGAACTCAGAGGTAAACGCGTCACACTAACTCCTCACTGGTACAAAACATCGGGCAATCCACTAACTTCTCACTGGCATAAAAATCCCGGAGCCGACCAGCGATTGGTGATGTCAGCCATGACGGGATCGTCTGCGTGCGGCTAACTCCGCCCACTGCGTGTTTTCTTCAGCGCTCAGGTCAATGTGCGGCGTTCGCTCCGCCCACGAACGAAATATCCTCTTGAACCAGGTCCAGATCATAGTCGCCTTCAGTGTCGAGTTCCATTTGCTGATCAACGATCACGCGGTGCGCCTCGAGAAAGCTCGCGATACCGACGGTGACGAAGAACACGTTTGCAGCAGCGATCGCCAGAAGGATCTCCTCTAGGAACTTGTTGAAAAACGATTTTCGGAGGCTATTTCAAGGTGCGAATGAGTGATAGGAAATGTATGCCAACACTCGATCGACGCCTTGTAGGCCCATTTCAGTGCGAAGTAGATTTCGACTTCCACTACAATTTAGGGCCGTCTAACCCTTTTTCAACAGGTTCCTAGTACTACTGTGTTATAAGAAGTCCCGCAGGCAACAAGGGCATCTGGGCAGCGAGCGGGCCAGGTGGGTTGCGATCTGGCGGCGCACAGTGGCGATCGAGTATGGATTATGCCTTTCGGGTCGCACCGGCAGCGCCGCGGGGCGTGTAGCTGCGTTGCATACGTGGTAAGTGAAGGCGGAGGTTGCCCGCCCGCGTTGGGGGCGAACCTGGCGGAGGGGGGAAAAGGCACCGCTCCCGCACCAGGAAGCCGTAGGCGGCGATGGCGAGCGTGGCATGGTGATGAAAGCCGCGCCAGCCGCGTCCTTCGAAATGGCCCAGACCAAGTTCCTGTTTGAGTTCCTGATAGTCGCGTTCGATAATCCAGCGCTGTTTGCCCAGAGCCACCAGTTGACGCAGAGGGATGGATTGGGGCAGGTTCGACAGCCAGTACTTGGTCGGTTCCTTCTCGGTCTTGGGCCATTCGATCAGCAGCCACTGCTCCGGATGCGGTTCACTGCGCCAGTAGTCGCGATGGGCCACACGCACGCGCAGGCGGGTAAAACGCGAGTGCATGGTGCCACGCGTACCTTCGCGCCAACTCACGCGCCGCCAGTTGCCGGGACTGAGACAGAGGGCCAGTTCCTTCACCGAGAGCGGCTGATGGTGTTTATCTCTGCGCAGAAGACTGGCAGGGCGCCCGGTTGCATTGCGGACCCGGGGCGGAAGCGGAGCGGTGCCCGGCGGCCAGACAGAAGTCGAAGACTGGACACCCACGACATACTGTAGTTCCAGACTCTCCACTTCCTCACGAAAGCCGTGATCGTTTCCATAGGCAGCATCGGCCAGCACCACACCACGCGGTACATCCTCATCCAGCAGCGAACGAATCTGTGCCACCGCTATCTCGGGTTTGGTCTGGAACCGGACATCTTCCGGAACTCCTGTTTTTTGGCGTCGCTCCCGGTCATTAGCCCAGACCTCAGGCAGATACAACTGGTACCGCACAGGAAGACTGGCCTGCTCGGTGGCCAGCGACACGCTGACAGCAATCCGGCAGTTCTCCTGCTTACCCACCTGCCCACAATACTGCCGCGTGACTCCAACCGAATGGTTCCCCTTTTTGGGAAAGCCGGTGTCATCCACAATCCAGGCGGCCAGACGATCTCGCCGCGTCATCGCGGGCAGCACCTGGTCGCGCACTTCCTTCAGCAGCGCAGCATCGCTCCATGCCGCGTCGGCCACGATGTGATGCAGTGACTGGTGCATCTGGCGCACCTTGCCCGGAGCTAGACGCGCGGCCATGGGCTCGACGCTCTTACGTTCCAGGGGCAGCAAAAGACCCTTGGTGTAGTTCTCCAGGGGAACCACGCGATCGGCATGCGCGACGGTTCGGGTCAGACTGTCCAGATAGCTTTGCAGGCGCTCTGCCTGGCGAGAGAAATCCAGTTGGCGACGCTTCATCGCCCTCAACGTACCGCTCGCTCGTGTCAAACGCCAGGACAATCAATAAAGAGGGATCCAACTTATAACACAGTAGTACTAGTACTACTGTGTTATAAGAAGTCCGCAGGCAACAGGGACATCGGGGCAGAGAGCGGGCCAGGTGGGTTGCAATGTAGCGGCGCACGGTGGCGATCGAGTATGGATTATGCCTTTCGGTTCTTACCGGTAGCGCCGCGGGGCGTGTAGCTGGGTTGCATACGTGGTAAGAAAAAGCGGAGGTCGGCTGCCCGCAATAGCGGCGAACCTGACGGAGGGGGGAAAAGGCACCGCTCCAGCACAAGGAAGCCGTAGGCTGCGATGGCGAGCGTGGCATGGTGATGAAAGCCGCGCCAGCCGCGTCCTTCGAAATGGCCCAGACCAAGTTCCTGTTTGAGTTCCTGATAGTCGCGTTCGATAATCCAGCGCTGTTTGCCCAGAGCCACCAGTTGGCGCAGAGCGATGGATTCCGGCAGGTTCGACAGCCAGTACTTGGTCGGCTCCTTCTCTGTCTTCGGCCATTCGATCAGCAGCCACTGCTCAGGATGCGGCTCACTGCGCCAGTAGTCGCGATGAGCCACACGCACGCGCAGTCGGGCAAAACGCGAATGCATGGTGCCACGCGTGCCTTCGCGCCAGCTCACGCGCCGCCAATCGCCGGGACTCAGACACAGGGCCAGTTCCTTCACCGACAGCGGCTGATGGTGTTTATCTCTGCGCAGAAGGCTGGCAGGGCGCCCCGTTGTGCTCCGGGTCCGGGGCGGAAGCGGAGCGGCGCCCGGCGGCCAGGCCGAAGTCGAAGACTGGATGCCCACGACATATTGGAATCCCAGCGTCTCCAGCTCCTCACGAAAGCCGTGATCATTTCCATAGGCAGCATCGGCCAGCACCACGCCACGCGGTACATCCTCGTTCAGCAGCCAACGAATCTGTGCCAGCGCTATCTCAGGCTTGGTCTGAAACCGGACATCTTGCGGAACTCCTGCTTTTTTGCGTCGCTCCCGGTCATTCGCCCAGACCTCAGGCAGATACAACTGGTACCGCACAGGCAGACTGCTCTGCTCCGTAGCCAGAGACACACTGACGGCGATCCGGCAATTCTCCTGCTTGCCCACCTGCCCACAATACTGCCGTGTGACTCCAACCGAATGGTTCCCCTTTTTAGGAAAGCCCGTGTCATCCACAATCCAGGCGAGCAGACCATGGCGCCGCGTCATCGCCGGCAGCACCTGGCCGCGCACCTCCTTAAGCAGCGCAGAATCGCCCCAGGCCGCGTCCGCCACAATGTGATGCAGCGACTGGTGCATCTGGCGCACGTTGCCCGGAGCCAGACGCGCGGCCATGGGCTCGACACTCTTGCGCTCCAGGGGCAACAGAAGCCCCTTCGTGTAGTTCTCCAGCGGAACAACGCGGTCGGCATGCCCAACAGTTCGGGTCAGACTATCCAGATAGCTTTGCAGGCGCTCTGCCTGAGGGGAGAAGTTCGGCTGGCGACGCTTCATCGCCCTCAACGTACTGGTTGCCCCTGTCAAACGCCAGAAAAATCAAGGACGAGGTATCCTCTTTATAACACAGTAGTACTAGGAACTTGTTGAAATAGGTACGCCTCCGCGGCATTGCCCAGGGTCTATTCGTCTTATGGATATGCGAGGAGACGAGCGGGTTGAGGACGGGATGTTCAGCTATGTGTCGTTGGAGCAGCGAGTGCCTTCGGATCATCCGTTGCGCGAGGTGCGCAGGGTGACCGATGCCGTGCTTGGCAGGCTGAGTGCGGAGTTCGATGCGCTGTACGCGGACTCTGGGCGGCCGTCGATTGCGCCGGAGTACATTCTGCGAGCGCTGCTGTTGCAGGTGTTCTTCTCCATCCGTTCCGAGCGGCTGCTGGTCGAGCAGATCGATTACAACCTGCTGTTTCGCTGGTTCGTAGGCCTGGGCATGGATGATGGGGTGTGGAATCACGCAGTGTTCTCGAAAAACCGCGACCGTCTGTTGACCTCCGAGGTGGCGCAACGGTTCTTTACCGAAGTGAACCGGCAGGCGAAGAAGTTTATGTCCGACGAGCACTTCACCGTGGACGGCACGCTGATCCAAGCCTGGGCCTCGCAGAAGAGCCTTCGTTCCAAAGACGACTCCGGGGACGGCGATGGCACCAGCTTCCGTGGCCAGAAGCGCAGCAACAAGACGCACCAGTCCACCACGGATCCCGATGCCCGGCTGTACAAGAAGAGCTACGGCAAGGAATCGAAGCTGAGCTATCTGGGTCATGCTCTGGTGGAAAACCGCAACGGACTGATCGCCGCAGCCATGGCCACGCATGCCGACGGATTTGCCGAACGCGATGCCGCGCTGTTGATGCTTCAGCGTAAGCAGGTGGGCCGCTCCCGGCGCATCACCGTGGGCGCAGACAAGGCCTACGACACGAAAGATTTCGTGCGCACGGCGCGAGAGTTGAATGTAACTCCGCATGTGACTAAGAACGACAACAACCGCGCCAGTAACCTGGATCGGAGAACCACGCGCCAGCCCGGCTACGCCGTCAGTCTCAGCCGCCGCTGGTTAATCGAAAAGAGCTTCGGCTGGCTCAAGCAGACCGGACCACTGCGCCAGGCCAAACTGCGCGGACTGAGCAAGGTCGATTGGCTGTTCGTCTTCAGTTGCGCCGCGCACAACCTGCTGCGCTTGCCCAGGCTGCTCGCGCAGCAACAGCAATCAACGCTTAGGGAGCAGTGTGCCTGAACCAGGCACGTGGGCCTGGAATCGCCCCTCCCGGGAGCCCGCAACCCCGCGTGAACACTCACCAAAACACGATTTCGAACCGATCTGACGGGGCGCTCGCACCAACTCCCCAGCAAACAACCACCATCCACGCCAATTTCAACAAGTTCCTATAGCTTCGACACGAAGAGCCTAATCGTGCTTTTGCAGAAGTGCAAGGCAAAACACGCACCAATTGGATAGTTTAACAGGATGCCAATGTGAATTCCGCGGATTGCCGGGGCGCCGATAGATGGAACGGCGTTCGGCCGATCACAGATCGACGATAGAACGGTAACGAAAAAGCCGGCATATCATTACCGGCTGCTGGGATCTCTCCAGCGGCCGACTTCGTTCTTCTTTATCTGCCGTGCTTTCGCGGAAGGCATTTACAATGGAAGAGTGGAAGTTTCTACCCTCGAGCGAAGAAAGACAGCGCCTCTCTCCCGACGCGATTTCCTGAAGCTCGGAGGAGTCGCCGCCGTTGGCCTGCCGCTCTATGCGGGCGAAATCTCGCGCCACGAAATCAGCGTCGAGCGAATCAGTATCACGCTTCGCCAGCTGCCCGAGGCATTTCGCGGATTCACCATCGCGCAGATTTCCGACTTCCATTATGCGGAGTACGCCGAAGCATTCTTCATCAAGCGCGTAGTCGAGCGGGTCAACGCCCTAAAACCCAACATGGTCGCCCTCACCGGCGACTTCATCACTAATGGATCCTGGTCGGCAGAATCCACCGTTCGATTTGCCGGAGAATGCGCCGAGATTCTGAGCCGCCTCCAGAGTCCCCTGCGTTACGCCGTTCTTGGCAACCACGATTGCGCGGTAAAGCTCTACAAACAAGCCGTGATCGACGCACTTGAAGCGCATGGCATACCTGTGCTAGAGAACCGGTTCGTGCCCCTCGAGCGCGGCGGCGCGCGCCTGTGGCTCGCCGGTACCGGTGATGCCCTCTACCACGACTTTGGACTCGAGCAGGCGCTTCCGCCACCTGCCCAGCGGGATGGCGAGTCCGTCATCCTGCTTGCCCACGAGCCTGACGTTCTGCCCTCTGTTGCCATGCATAACGTGGACCTGATGCTTTCCGGCCACACTCACGGCGGGCAGGTTTGCTTTCCGTTCCTGCCTGCGATGTTCCTGCCAGATCTGGGACGGAACTACATCGAGGGCATTTACCGTCTCGGGCCGACTCAGCTGTATGTCAATCGCGGCGTCGGAACCGTGAGCCTTCCCTTCCGCTTCAACTGTCCGCCGGAGATCTCCCTCATCACGCTCTCTTAAGAGCCGCATACCCGTCAGACGCCGCCGCGCAACATCGGTTCCTCCGGACCGGTCTGTCCGGGCCTGGGTGCAGCATTCCGCCCCGGACCCGGCGAGCCACTCGCTGTGGGAATTTTGTGGGAGTACCGGTGGGCTGGCTTGGTCTGTGTTGTACCGCAGACGCGGGAATCTCAGTTACGCGGCTTTGCTAGTACAGACCAAACGGCCATATATGCTCTGAAGGGATTATGAATTCTCGGCAATACTGCAAGGGGATTTCTTGGTTAGGTTTTACGGTAAGACTCGGATTTTACGTGTCTTCACTCCTCGATAAAGCCGATCTTTTCCGCCGGTTTGACAGGCTTCTCTTTAGTGGGAAAACAGGCCCACCAGGGGGAGAGGAGGCCTAGCTGGATGGCGTATCGCGCGGTGCAACGAGTGAAAGTCCTGACGGGCTTGAAAGGCGGAGAAATGTCAGTTAGTTATATGATTTCGGAGCGACTCGTCGAAGCACGAATTGGAATGAACTATCGAAAAATGCCGCGTTTCATGCTTCGCTTGACTCGATATTGCGCACTGCCGGATCCCCGGATCGCGAGAGCAAGAGAACAGCGACGTTCGGTATCGTATCCAGCCATGTTCTTGTCCTTCTTCCCGAAGAACACAAATCGCCCGCCCAGCGACTCTGTAGAAGCGACAAAGAAGACAGGATGGATCGCGAAGCGGGCCGCGCCCGCTGGCGGACAGCATACAGCCCTATCTTGTGAACTGACCTGGAGATATATTTTTGGGCGTTATTATGGGAAGGCAACCGGCACCTTCCTTCCGGACGATCGATGAGACGCGCATCTTACTATGGAGTTGGCTACTGTTGCGACTACTGCTCGGCATTAGATCGTTTAGATACGGGCGTTGGAATTCCGCGACGATAGAAGTTTGGAAGCCGCTTTCGGCGGACCGCGCGATTAACGGATTCCATATTGATCACGGCCACGTTAGCATGAGTATTCGTTCCACCAATCAAAAATGTCATTGATTCCATCAACTGGACTGAGGCACATTTACACTCGCATAGTGTTTTGCTTAAAGTTGTATCGGAATCTCTATTAATCGCCCGATACCAAGGTTTCCTCCATGTCTACAGCCAGCATTCAGGTTCGGGTCTCCGGCGAATTTGCTTGTTTTACGCGCCCGGAGACCAAGGTCGAACGATTTTCTTATCCGGTAATGACGCCATCGGCGGCCCGCAATCTGCTGGATGCAATCTGCTGGCGGCCTCAGATGCGCTGGATTGTCACGCGTATTACAGTATTAAAGCCGATCCGGTTTATGAGCGTGCTTCGCAATGAGGTGCAGAGCAAGCTTTCGCCGGCTACGGTGAAGAAGTGGATGCGCGACGCGTCCGCATTTGAGCCGCTGATAGCCGGCGCTGGCGATGGTACTGATGGAACGCCGCGAAATACTACGCTTCTGCGTGAAGTTGCCTACTGGATTGATGCTTATCCCCACGTCTTCGACACCTCGGGCGACAATACTCCGGCGAAATACGTGTCGATGATGAAGCGCCGCGTCGAGAAAGGCCAGTGCTTCCACCGGCCTTATCTCGGCTGCCGCGAATTCGCGGCGGATTTTGGCCCGATCCAGGATGGCGATGCACCAATCCCCACCTCCTTCGAAATTGGCCGGATGGTCTACGACATTGCTTTCCTGCCATCGGGTAACCGTGCTTCCTTTTTCGAGGCCCGGCTGGAAAATGGCGTGATGGAGACGCGGCCCCACGTGGTACTCACGGACAAATTCCGGCGCATGGAGGTGCTGCAGTGCTCATCCAGGCGCTAGCCGAGTACGCAGATAACTATCTTGCCGAAGAGTTGTATGACCCAGCTTGGGAATCCAAACGCGTTCCTTGGTTGCTTGAAATCTCAACGCAGGGGACCTTTTCGAAGTTAGTTCCCCACGTGGCGACCGTAACCCGGGGCAGAAAGCAGCTACGGGCCCCCTTGGAAATGCGGGTTCCTCGTTCACCTGTAAACCGCAACAGCGGGCACCATCCTTTGCTGGCGTCCGATGATATTGCCTATGTGCTGGGTGTTGGTCAGTGGACGCCGAACGAGACCGCCGATAGAGAGAAGACGGAAAAGCACCACGAAGCATTCGTCGCCTTGATTACGAGAGCGGCAAAGGAAACCGGAGATGCGTCGCTTGAAGCGTGCGCAAAGTTCTACGACGATCCATCCGAGGTAAATAAAGCCCGCGCTGCGCTGCAGGAATCTAAGGGCGGCACCTGGGTGGCCCTCTCTGTGGAAGGTCCGGTCGTGGACTCCAAGACAGTACAACAATTCTGGCGGCAACACTATGAAGTTACATTCGCCGCGGAACGCATTAAGGGTAGTAAAGGCGAGTGCATGATCTCTGGCAAATTCGGAGACATTGTGCTCACCCACGAAAAGATCAAGGGCGTGACAAATCTTGGCGGGCGAGCTGAAGTAGGGCTGATGTCCTTCGATAAGGGGGCTTTTCGCTCGTACGGGTGGGAGCAGAACCAGAACAGTCCAGTCTCACCGGATCGAGCGCTGGCCTATGTCCTTGCCTTGAATAACCTGCTGAAACCGGGCAGCGGGAAGCGCAGAGATATTTCCGGCATCGGCTTTTTGTACTGGCTCAAGAATCCGGGGGACATTTTCACGCTCGATTTGGTGAAACACGCCGGCTCCGATCAGGTGAAAGATCTGCTCAACTTCAAGCCAGAAGCCGATCCCAATCCAAATCGCTTCTACATGATCGGCATCTCTGGTAACGGCGGACGTCTTCGTGTGCACTACTGGGCCGACATGGCCCTCAGGGATGTGAAGAGAAATTTGCAGAACTGGCACCAGCAGCTACGTACGGATTACCCGTGGGAGGCTTCTCAGCCCATCCGCTTCTGGCAACTGCTGTATGCCATCGACCGTAAAGGCGAGCCGGAGGGTCATCGTGTCTCGGCTCTGGTGCGACGTGCGATCGAAGGGTTGCCTCTTGGGTATTCAATGCTCTCGACAGCCCTCAGCCGTCTGCGTCAATCTTGTAGGGATGTGCGAGTCAAAGAAGAGAACAGAGACTCCATGTCTCTGCAGCGGCTCCGTGTTTCCATGAGCCTGATTCGGATGTGTCTCAACGATTTGTCCCGACAAATAGGGAGAAGAGAAATGAGTGATGGACTTGACCGAACCTGCTCGAGTCCGGCCTACGTCTGCGGGCGGCTGATGGCTGAGTTTGAAAATCTGCAACGCGCCTCAAGTGAAAAAGAGGTAAGGTTGTCGGTGGTCGATCGGTACTTCAGCTTGGCATCTACCTATCCAGCTGTTGCATTTCCTAAGATTGAAAATCTTGGACAGAAGCATCTCCAGAAGCTCAGGCGCGACAAACCTCCAGCTGCTTATGCCATCGATACGCGGCTACAAGAGCTTCACAACCTGTTGCAGCCTCTAGAAACCGGCGCATATCCAGCCAAGCTGAGCCTTGAGGAACAGGGATTATTTGTGCTCGGCTATTACCACCAGAAAGGTTGGCAAATGACACAGGCCAGAAAACGGCGGCAGCCTAACGAGACCGCTAGCCAGAACGATCGGGAGGCCTGACATTAGCACGATTGAACATCGCTATGATTTTGTACTTCTTTTCGATTGCCAGGATGGTAACCCAAACGGTGATCCAGACTCTGACAACAGCCCGCGCTTCGATCCAGAAACCTTTCAAGGCCTGGTCTCCGATGTCTGTCTGAAACGTAAAGTCCGGGATTATGTGCTTTACGCCAAATCCAGGGATGGATCGGCGGAGTCAGGTTACGGAATCTTCGTAGTGAGCGGCAATACGCTCGAGAGCCGCCAGAGATTGCCCTTCGAACAGTTCACTGGAGTCGAAAAGATCGAGGCCAAAGGTAAGGATACGAAGTCTACTGACATCGAGAAGGCGCGCCAGTGGATGTGCAGGAATTTCTTCGATGTCCGCGCTTTTGGGGCTGTGATGAGCACGACACAATTCAATTGTGGCCAGGTTCGTGGTCCCGTGCAGCTCACCTTTGCGCGATCTCTAGATCGCGTGCTCTCAACTGAACACACCATCTCTCGCCAGGCATTCACTGGCGAAAAGGATGTCAAGTCGGGTACACAGACACTGGGTCGCAAGCACACCATTGCCTATGGCCTTTACCTCGCGCATGGCTACATCAATCCTGTTTTTGCCGCAAGGACAGGGTTCAACGAAGTCGATTTAACGCTTTTGTGGAAGGCGCTTGCCAACCTCTTTGAGCTGGATCGCTCGGCTGCGCGCGGCACGATGGCTACGCGCGGCTTGTACATCTTTGAACATAGAAGCAAGCTCGGAAATGCGCAAGCACAGCAGCTCTTCGAATCCATCAAGCTACAGAAAAAAGACGGCGTGGAGAGCCCTCGCACTTTTGCTGATTACACCGTGACGCCTCCGGCTGCCGGTTCTCTTCCGCCAGGCATTACTTTGATCGATGGGCTTGCGGATGGTGCAAGTTGACGGGAGGGCAACTCCCTCGCCTTATCTGAACTCTCGCAGCTTGCCTTCTGCGAGTGGAGGAGAGTCTTTGTCCATGTTGGACAGTAGTGAGACGAGAGTTTCTGGGATGGAATTGCAGCCGCCGCACGCAAGAGCCGTCTTGGCCTGTATTTGCCGAGGTTAGTCCCCAGTCCGACTGGAGTTACGATTCTGGCCAATTCATTGATATTGAAGGACCAATCTCCGATTCTGTTTCTCGAGCGCATTGCCTTCTCGGACCAGAACCTAAGGTCACCACCTCTTCCTGACGGACTCGCGATATCTGTGCCTCTAGTGGATTAGAATCGTCTTGGCGCGCAGCTGACGGAATGCGAAGTCGTCATTGTTCCGCCGGTGTTAAGGCCGTTCCAGCTAGCGTCTAAGAATAATGTTGTTAAAGTGAAGGAGTCGCGCCCTGGTAGGGTGCGTGGATTGAAACCTGCTCGTCGATACCGATGTTCGTAAGGCTACGCTGTCGTGCGCCGCACGGATTGAGACTTTTTAGAAATTGAGGCTTCGATTGGAGGGATGAAGGGGGGAGGTCGCCGCGAGCATCTGAAGGATTTCGCGGGCACATTGCAGGCCGACGGGGCCGACGCCTACTGCGGCTTCCAGCATCTATATGACACAAGATATCGAGGAGTAAAGGAAGCAGATCTACCGGGTCTACACTGAAGAGGGCCTGATCGTGCGCGACCAGAAGCGCGCCGCGAGCGGCCCAGCACCCTTTCTGCGGCCAGGCGGTGCGATCCAGCGATCCAGCCACAAGTGGAACATGGATTTGTCGTCCAGCGGCTGCACCGACAGCCGCTGGCTCCGATGCCGACAATCGTCGTCTGCCGATACCGCAGTGAGCGGGGAAAAGGAGGCCGTTGTGCTGGGCAAAGTAATTGCGCGGGCGTAGCGCACCGCAATCGATCACCGTCGACAAGAAACGGAATTCGGGAAGTCGCCAGCAAGACGATGGATCTCTGGCTCTACAAAAACGAAGTTCATCTGGATTTCATCGGGCCAGGGCGCCCGGTCGAGAGTGGCTACATCGAAAGCTTAACGGGAAGCTGCAGGAGCTCGAATACTGGCGTCGCGACTACAACCATCAACGCACGCATTACCGGAAGAGTGTGATGGCATTCTGTGGGGAAAAGACGGCGATAAGGCTGCCTTGGAAAACGCCGGGCGTTCCTCGCTTTCCCCTCATAGGGCTGGGGAGTGTTAACTGGAGTCAGAAAGGAAAGCAAATCAAGCTTGTTGTTGGAGACCACAATTTGAAGTTATATAAACTGCAAATCCGCCGGTCAATCCGGCACGAATTGAACCATGCAGGCCGCATTTTCCAATCTCCTGCCGAAGGTTCTCGGTAGAAAACATGCAGGCACCAATCCAGTGAAGTGGCGAGGAGCTAGAGTCAGTGAAAATCGATAGCCAGGCCTTCCTTCAAATTATTGAAGGCTGGCCGAAGTACAGGAGGAACTAGGAATAGCATCTTCAAGCATTCAGCTGGCCTATTGACATTCAACTCCGAAAACTTTGCTTCTCGAGTTCTAAGGTTGCGGGTCACTGCGAAAACGCTATAACTCCAACGCGCGCAGAGGTCAGAGAGGGCTGTTGTTAAATTGCATTCTGTAAGAATCAAAGGTTGGAAAGTCGCCACCGTTGCTTCCATTCCGAGCAAAGCCTCGAGGTCATGCCCTTCGATGTCAGTCTTGATTAGACCAACATCAATTCCGACGTGGCGTGCGACGAATGTGTCGATCTTGATTGTGGGAACTCTCCTGCTTACACCGCCAACATTGTTCAAACTGCCGACCGAAGAGTTCTGTCCAGTAAAGAAATCGGCAATCCCATCGTGGGAAGTCACGGCCATTTCGATCACTTCAATATTCTTACTCAATCTGGCGTTACTATATAAACCGGGATGATTGCGTGGGTCAGGCTCAAAAGCGTAAGATTTCCGCACGCGCGGCGCGAGATACGTTGCATAGTAGCCGATATGTGAGCCGATGTCGAGAAAATCGCGTTTGGAATCGGCAAATTTAGCAAAGATAGCTTCTGCGCCCCAATCCATGTTTGCATTCGTCACGTAAATTTCTGTCGAAGTTTTGCTTTGCCGTGGCAAACTTATCCGGAGCCCAGTCGGGAGACGCAAGGTGGTGTCAGATTTTAGGATGCGCTTACGAAACTGCAAACTGCTGTATCTTATTAGCCATCGGAATAGGCCTACTTCTCGAATGAAGTTCCAATTGATCATTGTTCCTCCCGAATTATGGGGAATGCGTCTAAGAAAGTACAACCGTGGCCGGCATAGGTCTAACTGCCCCTTAAGTATTTGACCGATCCTTAACTCCGCATCAGTGGACTATATAAGTTTAGTCGGCCGCCGGGGCTGCAGGAAAGTGGGAAACGCTGCAGGCGCTTTCAAGTGAGTGGTGCTCGCGTCTTTTCCATATCTCCTAGGTTAGCGTAACAAACCCGAACGCGCCTGATTTTCTGTTAGTGACTAACGTGTCTGTTCCATTGTGGCAAGGGAGTGACGCGGCGCGCGATTCTCTCCCGGGGCACAGTCACACGCCGACGGCGCCCTCCGATTTCCCGCGATCACATTCCGACAATACTCGATTTGACCATTTGACCAAATCCGGCGCATTAGGTTCGCGCAGTGGGTTAACTCCTAAACATTGCCAATTCAATAGATTAACGTCTCTCTCTTGGTTTAACCTCAGGTTTCTTATACACTTTGACCTCAGAGACGATATTACCGTCGCCTCATCGTTTTCATCTTGCCACACGCCTGAGAGTAATCCTCTCGGAGAGTAGGGAGTTCAAAAGAATGACAAAAGCGCTATTCATCGGCGGGGCCGTCGCTTCAATCGTAATAGCCTACAGGCTTTGCGCTTCTTTCTGTCGGTTCGCTCATGAATGTTTTTCTTGGAGTCCCGAGCGCTGGGAGCATGATGACGCGCTACCCCATTTGGCCGTCCAGTCGAATATATGCTGCGAAGAGACGGCAGAAAATAGAAACGGGCAAAGGCTCGCAACCAATTGAGGTCTTGGGCAAAATCGACGACCAAGGGAGACAAGGCTAACTGAAACGCCCCTTCCGGTATACAGTCGACAGCTTCTGATTATTTAGGGCTGGAAGGCGTGCGCCATCCTCTGTCGACGCCCTTTTTGGGATCAACGAACCGATGTTCATCGCCACTGCTGATGGAAAAAATCCGCGCGACGATTACAATTCTGAAGACGGGGATAAATAAGACCAATTCTATCTCGAGCAAAAGCATGTCTCATGCACCGTGTAATGCTAAATCTGGAGATGTCTAGTGTGGATTGATCGCAAAGAGATTGCGATTGATGATGTCGATGGCGAGCCATTGTGTGTCAAATGCGGCTCCGACCTTGCCAGCCGAAGGCGGGACGAAAAGATCGCTGTGTACTGCTCGAATGACATCTGTCTTAACAATAAAACGCCCATAATCATTGCGAATGACTACGGTGAAATACTTACTGCACTGCTAGGGCTGAGACCTTAGGCTAGTTGAGGCCAGGTATGTCTTCGAACCTTCGAGCGCTTGCATATCTTGACATGGTCTGATCGCATTTTTGATGGAGGGTTGCATTGGATTGAACACATTTCAGGATCTGTCCCGATTTTCTTTGCCCCTCGGGTTCCGCAAGAGAAACCCCGTCGTTGTGCAACTCTGGTGGCTAGTTCAGGCTAGCCTTTTTCGGTGCTCACCGCAATTCCTGTACGGTTGGCGTCGGTTCTTGTTACGAAGCTTCGGAGCTCGAATTGGCAAGAACGTCTTGGTTAGGCCAACAGCGCGGGTGCAATTTCCTTGGAACTTAGTAATAGGTGACTGGTCGTGGATCGGGGACGATGTTGTGCTGTATAACTTGGCGCAAATTTGGATCGGAGAACACGTCGTCGTATCCCAGCGAAGCTATATTTGTTCAGGCTCTCACGACTGGAAGAGAGAAGATTTCGCTATAACTGCGTCGCCGGTCTCAATAAAGCGAGAAGCTTGGGTTGCAGCGGATTGCTTTGTCGGTCCGGGCGTCACAATTGGAGAAGGCACCGTCATTGGTGCACGCAGTTCCGTTCTCCATGATATGCCACCAGGAATGATTTGTTTTGGGTCACCGGCGATTCCTATAAAGACCCGAAAAGCAGAACAGCAGCTGGAGTGACAACCCCGATTACAGTTGCACCGCTCAATTTTCCCTGTTTCCTTTCTCGGTTAGATTGTCCAGCACAGCCGGCGAGTCAGGACTTGCTGACGTTGCAGGCGAAGTCATTAGACCGACATTGGGTAGATTGACTATTCGGTTCACCTTATAGCCCTTTTCTCGTCCAGATGGAGTGGAACTTATGATGTTGTTGCTGATCACGACGTTTCTCAAAAATGGTCTGATTATGGGAGTCCCGCAACATTGAATGCCCGCGTGCACACTTATTTTATCGGCAACAATGGTGTTACTGCTCACTTCGATATCAGTAACATTAGGAGAAAGAACAGAGCCGAGAGGTCCTGGCAGGCGAAGCGTATGACCATTCAGGGTATCCGAGATCAAACAAGGTGAGCGTAGTTGGCAGATCATGCCTTGAGAATTCTGGAGAGTTAAAGCGTTATCATGTAACCCGGCAAACACTAAGTAGCCGCCTATATGTGTAGGAGGAGAGTCGGGTTTAGATACAAGAATCCTACTGCCATCGGTAGGGACGGCTACTGTATTTTTAGGGCTTGGTGGCGACAGAAGATACCCAAACATTGTAGGAACAATCCATACGGTGGCAATGTCATAGACTCCATGAAAAATAGTTCCTCCCTTCCTTACCTGAAGTAATGGTGCTGCCGTTGGAGAATCAGGCGTTCCTTTCAAGGTCTGAGATGAAAGTCCTGTGGAACTGGGAGGCATGGTCAACACTGAGTCCGTTCCGATTGGCATGGAACTACCCTGCAGATGTTCTGTCGTGGGACTGTTTCCAGCGAAGATCTCCCAGCGCGAGGGATACGGCACAGTATTGAAGGGCGGCGGCACAGGAGACTTAATGATTACTGGCTGTCCCGAGCTGACTGCGATAACGCTGTCGGAACTGGGCTGCGAAGTACGTTCCGGGTCGAACTCGGTACTGCCGGGATATATCCATGCCGCTGACACGAATATTGACATTCGTGGAAGGCTAGAGCCCGGCGGCTGACTGAGCAGTACGGGAGGTGAAGGGCCCGGATGTGGCGGACCAGGTGCTGGTTGCCCAGTACCTAAGTCGTGTAGGAGTATCCCCCATGCACTATCTGTGATCGTGTTATTCACGATATGTACGTGAATAGCATTGTACAACGCTATTCCATTTCGTCCGATTTCGCGAATGAAGTTATGAGCGATTGTGATCGGCGCAAAGTCCTCATTTATGTCTTGGTTGTATGCTAAGTTCGTTATTGCTATACCATCCAGCTGAACATTTTCTATCTTGTTACCCTCATATATTTGAGGGTGGATATTGGGAGAGTTTTCAAACCCATTTGCAAATACATTGTGACAGGAGTTATTTCGAAATTCCCATCCCCCTCCCACTGATACGCAGTCCCCGTTGGAATGATCTAGCTGACTTGTCTCAATGAGAGACCTACTAATTGTCGAATTTCCCGCGTACACCAGTTCTCCAAGGAAATGATCTAGATGCGTATTGATGATTTTTATGTTGACGAAATACGATGGTGTTGGGGGGTAATAGCCACCAGGATCAACACCTTGTGATCCTCGAGAAAAGTCATCGTTTTGGAGGTATATTCCTTTGTTGCTTGTATCCCATGCATTACATTTAGAAGTTTGCGGAAGCGGCAGGGTTCCATCCCACTGCACGGGATTTGTGTTGTCTCCATCGATATTAGCGTTCCCAGTGATGCGTAGATTGCGTATCGTAACGTTTGCCGTTGGGGAAGCGGCAGTCCGTCCACCGATAATATAAATCGCAGAACCACGCCATACGCGCGGCTTTGAGATATTTGTCACGTCGATATTTCTGGGGCAGATAGAAGTGGGGGCCACGAGATGCCCGTCTGAGATGAGCCAGAAGCTTAACACCGTCGCATCTGTTCCCGCGCCGCTCAAGGTGATATTACTGCAGGGGATAACGATCGCGGCAACCCCGCTTAAAGGCCGCGGTACAGTCGATATCAGGCCGATATTAAAGATGCCCCTCGGAAACGTGACATTACCACCGCCGGCAGCACACGCGGCACCGATTGCAGCATTGATTGCTCGGGTACTGTCGTGTCCTGTATAGTTCGTGCCGACTGATCCGTCCCCGATCGCGCCGTAACTGGACACCGAGAACATTCGCTGTTCGAGTGTGCTTTGTGATCGGTTTGCGGTGTTGCTCGCCCCAAAAAGGGGGACGGCAAACACTAGGCTCAAGATAATCGAGAGAACAAATCCAGGCTCCCTTGTGAGGAAGGTCTGATCTTGCCCCCGCGAAACGTATCCCTTAGCTGACAATCAGCGAAGGGGAAAATGATGATGAAGGCGACGCGTGCGCGTTACACGCTCGAGTTCAAACAGGAGGCGGTTCGGCTGGTTGAGTCGGGCCAGAGCATAGCGGCGGCATCGCGAACGTTGGGCCTTGTCGAGCAGACGTTGTTCAACTGGGTCAAGGCGCATCGAGAAGGCAGGCTGCAGGGTGCCGACAGCCGGTCGAAGGTGACCGCCGAGCAGATGGAGATCAGCCGATTGCGGGCCGAGTTGGCGCGGGTGACGATGGAGCGCGACATCCTGGGAAAAGCTATGGCGTACTTTGCCAAGGGGCAGAAGTGAAGTACGCCATGATTCGACGCCACCGGCGGGTGTGGCCGATCCGCGTGCAGTGCCGGATGCTTGGGGTAAGTATGGCTGGCTACCACGAGCACTTTGTTCGTCGCCTGCAAATGGCCGGGCGCCGTCACCTGAGCGCGGAAGCGCTGGTGGTGCATATTCGCGCTGTGTATGTGGCCCATCGCGGAGCTTATGGTTGGCCGCGCATATGGCGCGCACTGCGTGCCCAGGGTATTCGCGTGGGCAAACAGCGGGTGCAGCAGCTGATGCAGCAGCATGGGATTCGCGCTCGCGGCAGGCGGCGTTTCCGCGTCACCACCGATAGCCGACATGCTCTGCCGATCGCGCCCAACCGGCTGCATCGCAACTTCACGGTGGCGGCGCCTAACCAGGCATGGGCTGGCGACATTACCTATGTTCCCACCCATCAGGGCTGGCTGTTTCTGGCTGTAGTGATGGACTTGTTCAGCCGTCGGGTCGTGGGCTGGTCGATGCAACCGGAAATGCACAGCCGTCTGGTCATCGATGCGCTGGAGATGGCCTGGCTGCACCGCAGCCCAGGTCGAAATGCCAGACAGATCTTCCATAGCGACCGAGGCAGCCAGTATGCCAGTTACGAGTTTCAGCAGTTACTCAACGGGCGTGACATCAAGCCTTCGATGAGCCGCAAAGGTAATTGCTGGGACAACGCGTGCGTCGAGACGCTGTTCGCATCGCTGAAGGTAGAACGGCTGCATGGCCGGCACTTTCAAACGATTCGTCACGCCAAAGATGAGGTCCTCGATTGGCTGCTCTGGTATAACCAAACACGCATGCACTCCACACTTGGCTATCTCAGCCCGGTCGAGTATGAAACACAATGGTCACAGCAGAGGGCAGCCACGGCAAGTTGACAGCCGCAGCACACAAAACAGGCTATGGAAAAGCTGGAAATCGATAAAACCGATTTCCACTTTGTCCACAGCCACGACGACTACGAACTACAACCAGTTATGGGATACGGATTCTGAGGGCAAGGTCAGTCCACCTCCCAATTGCAATGCGGTGCCAAACACGGTTGAAGGTTCTAAGTAGCCAAGTGTTGGCGGAGAAGGTCTCGGTCGGCGAGCTGCTTCTTCCATCTTCGAGAGCACACATAGAGGGGGTCGATAAGGTGTACGAGAGTAGCCGTCCCTCGTCGCTCGCACTTTTCGCCCCAGTTCTTGCGCGGCTCACGAGGTAAAGGTTGGGGACATTGCTCCAAGACCAAGCGCGGCTGTGATGCGTACGAAGTGCCGTTTTCCATTTATTCCACGCAAGTTCCGAGAAACGATGCTGCGTCTTACCGGCGAAGACACACCTTGTCTCGCAGAGAGCGCAGAAATGGGCCGTTTGCATGCCCGCTTCTTCCAGGAGATCGGTTGGTTCTTGAATTATCTGCCGGTGACTTTCATCATCGACCGACGCACCCGGCCCGTATTGGAAGGGAAGAGAAGCGCATCGTTCAAACCCACATTTCGTCGGAGCAACCCTTTTTGCTCCTTGACCGATCGCTGCCAACTCTGGGTCCGCTAGCATCTTGGGTCGACTCATCCTAACACTCCCGATCGCCAGTTATTGGGCGATAGGGCTAGTTTAGCTTAAACCCTCCTTCCGAATACGCTATCATGTTAGGTGCAGTCTGCTTTCCGATAACGATCGGTCGAGATTACCCAACGCCGCTGGGTGCCCACCCAAACTCCCTGAAGTTTGCTTGAACCATGTTATATCCTAAGTCTTGACAGCTTCATTCAATCAAATTTTGAACGGCACGACCGACAGTCAGACAACACATCTCAATTCCTATCCGAGTCTGCTGCCGGCAGTATCGCTCGGCTGAACGCGTCGAACACAGAGCTTAGCAGCAGCTCGAGCTCCGCGGATGGCAAATGGGGTCGGGATCTGCTCATGGTCAGCAAAACGAGTGAAGTGGCACATCACTGAAGGGAAGGTACACGGCAGCAGCAAAACATCCGGTGGGGAGGCCGACAGCTCGCACGTGGCCGTGCCGAGGTCTTGCCAAGATTTACTCGGCGCGGCCTTTCATTCGAGCAGGGCGACTTCGCTGAAACTGACCGGTATTCACAATGCCCGAACTTAGTTCGGGCGCGTTGCCGGCCAAGAGCCAACCGGCTGTGGAGCAGGTGTTGGTTGGATTCGAGGCCCAGTCGACTCTCCTGCTCCGGGGTGGGGCAGGGATCGGCTTCAAGCGATCGCAAGGATTCACCAAGTACTTGTGAGAGCAAAGATTGGAGCCCGTAATAGACAGACCAGTAGCAGGGCGTCAAGAATGGACATATATGAGGAGAGGACTACCGATGTTAGATGTGAGGCATCGTATCCCCAGTTCATTAGTAACTGTAAGCTCATTATCGTCAAAAGACACGTTGATCACTGAGTGAAAGAGCCAGAAAAGACACCGAGCTTGCGCATTCTGCTGCTGGGACTGAACTATGCCCCCGAGTTGACCGGCATCGGCAAATATTCCGGCGAAATGATGGAGTGGCTTGCCGAACGGGGCCATGAGGTCCGCGTGGTTACCACACCACCCTACTATCCGGCTTGGGAAGTGAACAGCAATTATAACTCCTGGAAATACCAGAAGGAAATCTCGCCGGCTGGTGTGCGGATTTACCGCTGCCCCGTATGGGTTCCCCTGCGACCCAATAGCATCCACCGCATGATTCACCTCGGCTCCTTCGCTACCAGTAGCCTACCGATCATGCTGGCCTCGATCCTCTGGCGTCCGCACTTGGTACTTGCTGTCGAGCCAGCGTTGTTTGGTGCCCCTTCGGCCGTTCTCACCGCACTGTTGGCAGGATCAGCCTCCTGGCTCCATATCCAGGATTTTGAACTTGATGCCGCATTCGGTCTCAATCTGTTACCTTCGGGGGGGGCATTCATAAAGTCGCCCTTGCCTACGAGCGGCTGGTTATGCGCAGTTTTACGCGGATATCCAGCGTTTCGCTGAATATGGTGCAGCGTCTCGGGGAAAAGGGCATCGACAGTAAAAGAACGGTGTACTTCCCTAACTGGGTTGATGTCAACGCGATCCGGCCTCTCGAACGCCCCAATCAAATCCGCCGCGAGCTTGGTGTCGGCGACGACCAGGTTGTCTTGCTTTACTCCGGGAATTTCGGGCTAAAGCAAGGCCTCGAGACGCTGGTACTACTCGCGCAGCAGATGCGCGAAAACAAGCGACTGCACTTCGTTTTCTGCGGTGACGGCACATTCCGGCCGCGTCTTGAGCAGATGGTCCTTGGCTTAGACAACGTTTCCCTCCTGCCATTGCAACCAATCGAAAGGCTGAACGAACTGTTAAACGCTGCGGATATCCACGTGCTTCCCCAGAGCGAAGGTGCGGCCGACCTGGTAATGCCCTCCAAACTCACGGGTATGCTGGCAAGTGGCCGTCCCGTGATATCCACTGCGTCGGAAGGAACTCAGATAGCCAATGTCGTAGCTGAACGCGGCATCAATGTTTTGCCAGGTGATGCTTAACTCGTTACGTGAGGCCGTTCTTGTGTTGGCCGCGAATCGCAACATGCGGCAACAAATGGGCCGAGCAGCGCGACTCTTTGCTGAGGAGCATCTGGGACGCGAACAAGTCTTAGCGCGTTTCGAGGCGGAGATCGAGCAACTCTTCTCCGGAAGTCTAAGGTTTCGAGCTAGGTGTTTTCTGCTTATCTGGTTGTTTCAGCAGTACACAATCGGTAGTGGTTCAATCTTTTCCAGGCGGCCTGAGAAGGTCAGAGCCACCCCGTATCTGCATGTAAGGGACAGGCCTACGTGCGGTCCCGAGTCCGAACAGGGTCTGGAACGCGGCCATGGGTGTCTGACGACGATTGTGGCGAAAGACGAACTCATCAAGGTAAACCTGCAGTTGATCGCGGCTCACACCATGGTAGGTTCCAATGAGCCACTGTTGTAGATTGCCGATGGCCCGATCCGCTAATGGCACCACCGATTTCGCGCCTTTGCGAAGGTAGCTCTGCAGTGGTTGGGTGCGTGGAATATGTCTGAAGCCGGTTTGTTCAAAACCGGCGAAGCTCTTGAGCCCGTCCGTGTAGATCGTTGAACCGGGAGCCACATTTTGTTGGACGAATGCATTTAGAGTGACGCTCTTGAAGTCTGGGATGACCGCCATCCGTACTCGTCCTGAGGCTTTTCCCCGCTTCTCCACAGCGACGATGACGAGGGCCGCTTTGCGGCCTTTCAGTTTGCGTTTGGCAAGTTTTCTTGGCCCATCTGTGGCAATTAACTTTGGCCCATTTGTGGAAGTTTGCTGGCCAGCTTGGTGGGATGGAGATGCGCTGGGCTTCGGGCTGAAGCGTAGCGTAAGCCCGAAGTCCAGCGCGGGCGTCGATCAGCCCATAGGTTTGGCCTTTCCTTTCTCGACGGTTCGCCGGAAGCGGTAACTGTCGGCGCCGGTTTCGACGATGTGAGCGCGATCCGTGATCCGGTCCAGCAGCGCCTTGCAGAGGCGGGGATTGGGGATCACCTGGGTCCACTCGGAAAAGGGCAGGTTGGTGGTCAGGATGACGGCGGCCTTTTCGGCTCGCTCGGCGATGACCTGAAAGACGAACTCGGCGCCAAGCTCGGCCATCGGCACATAGCCGACCTCGTCGATAGCAATCAGATCGTAGCGCTCCCAGCGAGCCAGTACGCGGCGAAGCTGCAGTTGCTGCTTGGCCTCGACCAGTTCGTTGACTAAGGCCGCGGCAGTTGCGAAGCGAACGCTCGCTTCTGACGACACGCGGCGACGTACAGGCCAGTGAGCAAGTGCGTCTTGCCCGTTCCGCAATCGCCGATAAGTATGATCGGTTCGGCGCGTTCGATATACCCACCTTGGGCCAGTTCGTGGATCTTCGTGGCCGGTACTTGCGGCGCCTTACTGAAATCGAAGTCGTCCAGTGTCTTCATGCGCGGCAGGCGTGCATCCTTGATGCGGCGAGCGATGGTGTTGCGTTCGCGCTCTTCTAACTCTGCAGTGAGCAGAGCTTCGAGATAGCGCAGATATGTCTGCCGCTGCTTGGCGGCCACGTCCGCCAGCGGTGCGCACTGATCGGCCACTGCAGGCAGGCGCAAGGAGCGGCACTGTTGTTGGACCGAGGCTTGTTCGAGGTTCTCAACCTGCGCCTTCATGCTGTCACCTCCACGGCATAACTCAGCAACTGGTCATAGCTGTTCATCAACGGCATCGGCCGCTCGTAGCGAGCAAGAGATCCGATGTCGATGGCCGCGATCGTTGGTCGATCGAGATGCCCGGCCAGCATCAGATGACGAATCGCGGCGACATCGTGGCAGCCGAGCGAGAGAGCTTGTTCGACAGCCGCTCGCAGGCGCGGCCAGCCTTCGCCGCTTCCGATCTGAAGCAGTTCGATCATCTGCCGCGTGCCATGCTGGCGGCCATGACGCATGTTCAGCGCATGCCATAGCTGGTCGAAGGACTCAGGCCATCGCCCAGCCTGGCGCCACTGCGCAAGCGCTGTCGAACCGGCCAGCGCACCGGGCTTGCGCTCCAGCACATCCAGATAGTGCTCCAGATCGAGGATCTGCTGTTGGCGGCTGTAGCAGCGCTCATGATGAGCGACACGCTTGCCCTCGTGCCACAACTCGATAGAATCGGCGTTCACGCGGGCTTCGACCTTGGTGCCCGGTCTCAACGGAACGGAGTACCGGTTCGTCCGCACACGCACGCAGCGCAGTCCGTCCACTGTGGGGAAGCTGGTCTCGGCCAACTCAAAGGGTTCCGCTGCCCGCAGCAACAGATGCGCTTGTTCGATGAGCATCGCCGCGCCGACGGTCTCTGAACGTCCGGCAAGAACACGGCTCTGGTCCTCGCGGCAGCACCGTTCCAGGTATGCGTTCAGCTCATCCAGGTCACGAACTTCCGGGAGCGGCACCCAGTGGTTGCGGCGGAAGTAGCCGCCTTCTCCTTCCACGCCGCCCTTCTCGTTGCCGCGGGCTTGGATTACAGAACTCGCTCTGAAAGCGCCAGTGAGAACGAAACGCAATGAAACGGCTGGTCTCCTCGCGGCGATATCCGCGCAGCACCTTCTTCACCGCACTCTTCAGGTTGTCGTAACGCAGAGTACGGAACACACCACCGAAGTAAGCAAACGCAAACTGGTGCGCTTCGAGAAATGCCTGCTGCGTGGCATGGAGATACGCCCGATGATAGGCTCCGCCCGAGGCCATCGAACGCATCTCGAACACCTGCAGCTTCACGCGTTCGCCGCTCAGAACAGCCCAGGCTTCATACCAGTCCACTTGCGCTTCCGATCCCCACTCGTATGTCTGCGGGACGAACACTTCGCGGTGTTCAAGTCCCAGTTGCTGCCGGCGCCGCTCCACGAAACCGCGCACGGAGCGCTGGCTCCCGTTGAAGCCGGCAACTTCCACACGCAGCCGGTCGAAGATGCGACGAGCCGTATGGCGCTGCTTCGGCGGCGCGGAAAGATCCGCCCGCAATATCTGATCGATAAAATCGGAAACGGCGTCCAGCTTGCGAAGCCGGCGCTGTTGGGGCTTGGGCGCCGCGGGTTCGGCACTGCGAAGCGCCTCCCGCACCATCCGCCGGTGCACGCCCAACTTCCGCGATACTCCAGCGATCGTTCCTACGCCGAACTCGTACTCTCGGCGTATCTGCTCGAAAACTTCCACCTTTTCCCTCCTGGTTAGCGAGCTACGCTTCCTTCGCCCCATCCACGAAGCGTAGCCAACACCCTCACAGGTGGGCCAAAGTTAACTGCCACTGCTGGGCCAAACCAGAATGCCAAAATCACAGTTGCCGACTTCCCCGCAAACCGGCCTGGGTCCCGCCAATCCACGTATCGTCTACTTCCATTTCGCCGCGCAGCGGCTCGCGTTCGAGGTTCACCATCGCTCGGCGAAACTTGTGGAGCATCATCCATGCCGTCTCGTAACATCCCAGACCGAGCTGACGCTGTAAAAGAAGCGCCGAAATGCCGCGCTTATCGGTGGTCATCAGGTACGCAGCCCAGAACCAAATCGTCAGTGGGAGCTTCGTGTTGTGAAGGACTGTCCCCGCCGTCAGCGATACCTGGCGCCGACAGCGAGCGCACTGCCAGCGTCTCAGCCCAGTCAATTCGCGAGCACTTCGGTTCCCGCACTGCGGACACACAAAACCGTCCGGCCAACGGCAGGCAGCCAAGTACGACCGGCACATCTCTTCGGTGGAGAACTGCGACTGGAATTCGCGCAAGTTCTTCGGAAATGCCGGTCGAGCCACGCCGTTACACTACAGCTTGTGCCTTGCTGAAACAACCAGATAAGCACCTAGTAATCGATCATCTGCAATCAGATGTTCTTTGGTAGTGTTAGCGATAGTATTGGCGGGTGGCTTTGCAACCGCGCAATCCAGGAAAGCCAGCAAGCACACATGCGCTGAGCCAAATCCGGCGCAACTTTGCGATGCGACCAATACATGCGGGTCCGCTTCAGCTCCCTGCGAGGTTGACGTCAAGCGGACTTCCAACGGGGCTTCCTCCACCCCCGGTATCCCAAACGCCAGGAGTAATAAACTCTTCTGCGTAACGACCGGCACAACGGTGACGTGGAAAAGGCACAAGCAAGAATATAGATTTCGTTGTGGATACGGGGACCACGTCCCCTATTGAGCCCGCGGGAGCCATTATTGGTGGCTGTGACCATTCCGTTTCCGTCGTGGCAAAGACCGCCGGATGTTACAAGTATTCCGCAGGAGCTTGCATGTCAGGAGCGATCTATGGAATGTGCAAAGAGACAAGTGCGGAACTTGTTGTCGTCGCCGGCAAGTGACCGCCCTGAACCTTTGGATGCGTTTTAGGCCGGAGAGGATTCATATCATATTCTATATGATTTAATTTCAATAATTTACATTGTACCGTCTTGAACTACCCCCAAAAGTACCCCCACAGGTCGGCTGACCCCCTCGCAGATGAGAAAGCCGCTTTGCAACTAGCGTTGAAGATGATTTCTTCCTTAAGCGGCTTAGAAACGCCGTAATGGTTCAAATGCTGAAAACTCATACTCCTTTGTGTCTAGAGCGCGGGCCATTCACAGTAAGCCTTGAGACGAAGGGAGCATTTCTCTCGCGTTCTCTAAGGAGTTATAATGAATCTCGTACGCTGGGATTCGGCAAACCAATTCGAGGAACTCTTCGAATCTGCCTCGCGAAAAATCTTTTGCGAGCAACATACCGCCCTCATCCAAACGAGTAAGCGTCTGAAACGGCGTCAGGCGCTCGATATGTCCGACAGTTGCCTGTATCTCGGAAAAGCGATGTGCGTCAGGGCTCGAGCACTATTAGCTCGGCGCTCTGCCGGAGGATCGGCTAAGCGGATCTTTACACCATCCGAGCGAACGTGTACCGGTCCCGTTGCCAAATGCGGATAGTCCTCTCGCAACACCAGCCAGCTCCCTTGCTTCAGGCTAATGGGCAAGCGTAGAGGCGACACGGAGCCTGTATTGAGGCAGAAATGCCGGTTCGTCCGTCAATAGATCGAATCCGTGAGCTGCCAGATATGCGGCCAGCGTACTCTTGCCGCACTCGCGAGGTGCGCAGAGCAAGATTGCGCCCTCTCCATAGGCCATCGCTGCCGCGTGAAAAGCTGTATCGTACTTAGCTTCGGCATAAAGCATTGCGCGCGAGGCATGCATCAGTCCCAATCCAAGCTGCTCCTCTCGCTGTAGTGACAGAAGTTGGTGACAGTTTAGGTAGACGGCCCATCCATTTTCAGCGGGCCGCGCACAGAGATGGCATCGGGGCTCCCGCGTGGTAGTTGGGCAGTGCCGAAAATAATCTCTGCAAAGATGTTCTCGTTGTCCCGCGGGATATTCAATCAGTACAGGAATGCCGCCAACTTCGATACTTTCCGTTTTTGAATTCCAGGTTCGGGAATTTCTCTGTGTCTTTGAATCGAGAGCAGGCCAATTGTTCGGTTGGTCTTCCACCGCAAAATTCCCCCGCGTCAGAGCAAAGATTGCTTCCAAAGCATCGCCAGAAGCTGGGTGGTTCCTATCCGTATAGCTCAGCCCTTTCAGGTCGTCCATACCTGCACCTGCATCAAACGCCAGGTAAGCGGCAACACCTGCGGCATCCAAGCCGGCAAAGCGGTTCTGCAGCTCGGAATAAACCACGCCGGCCTCCCCAAGCAGGTAGAGCCATTGATGCGGGCAGGCGCAGGCAACGCGCTCAACGCCGTGGACGGCAATCGGACATTCCTCTACGACGCGCATTGCAAACCCAAGCGCCCGAAAGGGAACTGCTTCACTGACTGCAACCAAGCCGGCAGCAAGCTGCACCAACAAGAATGCCGATGCGATTCAACGCGCTAGCGCTTCGGAAATACAATTCGCCATACCCTCCCCAAGCCATATTTGTGCAGCAGCCGAAAGGGCCTGATGATGACCATAAGCCCTGGGTCGATCCGGTGACGGCGCGCCCATAGAAAGTCGGTGTAAGTAGGCGCGAAGTAACCAAATCGATAGCGCCATCGCCTGAAGGCGCCTGGCTCGGCCTGCAGATAGAAGCCACGGAAATCATTGATGACAACTTCCAGGTTCTCCGAATACAGCCTCGCCGCGGTGTGGCGCGCGCGCGCGGCTGCTTTGGGCGACGTGGCGATCACCGCATCCAACGCCTCCGGCAATTGTTGTGGAAACATCGAGCGCACAACCTCGCAACCGATGAGCAGGTGCGGCTCCAAACCCTGTCGTCGCGCCTGCCGCATCATCTCTTCATAAGTGCTGCGATGCCATCCGTGGAATGCCCGCGCAACATCGAGGATCCAGATCAGCCTCGAAAAACCGTGCTTCAAGCCGTGGGCACACAGATACAGAGCCAGATCGAGATCGGACATCACCCGAACCGGCTGGCCACGAAAATCGGCGGGGCGAGAACGCCGCCAGATGCCGTCAACATCCAAGGGGAAATCCCTTAGTGCCGCAAGCTCAAAATGCAATTCGACTAGAAGCCCGTCGCGAACGAATCTGCGGTCATGATCGCTAGCCGGACCCAAGGAAATGAAGCCCCGGTCTAGCAGCCACGCTTCACAGCGCGGAAAATCGTCATGGCGCACAAGCAGGTCGAGGTCGTTGGATGAGCGCAGCGCGGTATCGCCATAGAGTGCCAGCGCCAACGCCGGCCCCTTGAACGGTAGAACCTCAACGTGAAGCTCCTGAAAGTCGCGGAGCAAGCACTCCAATTCTCCTGCAAGCTGTTCGGCAGCGGCCAGGCACTCCCCAGCGGCATCCCGGAAGAAATCGGGCACATCGGCGCCCATGGCAAGCAGCGATTGCTGAAGGAGGAGAAGCACGCCATTCTCTCTTGCCAGATCGAGCAGGAGTTCCCAATTCATATCTTCCGGAACAATGCATGGCAGCCCGCGCAAACAAGTAATGAGCAAAGCGGCTTCGTCAGCCGGCTCATCACTGCATCGCCGAGGCGCTGCCATTGAGCCCGCCTGGATTGCAATCGCCGAAGTTCTCAACGCTGACATGTGCATTCCTTGATGGGCAAATGGACGAGTTGAGCCAGATCGGTGAAGTCGCGACGGTGGCCTGTCCGGCCCTACGGCTTGCTGTGAATGGCCTGGGCCCTTGACACGAACACGAGCAAAGGGGCCCCGACGACCGCATACTTCGCGTACCGCTCAATCAGTTCCCGTCGGCTCGATAGCTCCGGTTCATTCGCAGCATTGGGAGCAGATGCAGCTTTATCCGGACCGCCTTGAAAGTCATTCTGTTCTGGTTCTTCGCTCATCGCGGTGATTGGATCTCCTTGTTCTCCGTCTGCCGGAAGATATTTTCGTTGGATAGCATAGAGGATTCGCAGTTAGGGAACGATCGTATTAGTTGACGTGCTCGATCCGTATTTGCTGGTTCCATCCGGGGTGTAGGTTCCTTGTACCATATTTCCGGGAGGCAAAGAGAGCCCACTGTATGGTGTGGAGATCAGCGTACCGTCTAGCAGCACGCCCGTATTGTTGCTGAAGCAATTGGCGACAACGAGATCCGGCGTGCCGTCGAGGTTCAGGTCGCCGACAGCGGCGGAATAGGGGCCGTTTCCCACGCTAAATGGACCGAGCACCGTATAGCTTCCACCTGAGCTTCCCAGCGCCAGGTTGACCGTGCCATCTGTGGAGTTGGACACTGCCAGGTCCTGAACGCCGTCGGCATCGAAGTCGGCAAAATTCATGTCGTCTGGTCCTTTACCGACAGAAACGATCGTTTGCGTTCCGAATCCGCCGCTGCCGTTGCTCTGCATCACGCTTATGGTGTTGTCGTTGAAGTTTGCGACCGCAAGCAGCAGGCTGCTGCCGCTGCCGTTGATGGCTAACGACTTGCGGGCCAGATCCCGCACCACTGCCTACGCTTTTCGCGGTGGCGGCAAATGTGCCGTTCTTGTTGTTCAGAAGAGTGGTGACCGTTCCGTCCGAGTGGTTGGCCACGGCAAGGTCGGAAAAACCGTCACCATTGAAGTCGCCTGCGCGGATGGCCTGGGGCGTCCGTCCGACGTTGATGGGTGGACTCTGCAAGATGAGGCCACCACTCCCAGTTCCTAAGAGAATGCTGATCGTGTTGTCTTCGGTGTTGGCGACGGCTACGTCGAGTTTTCCGTCATCGTTGAAATCTCCGGTGGTCAGCGAGGTGGGAGCATTCGTGGGCGAACCGACGGTGTAGAACGTGGGAACTCCAAATGTTCCGTTGCCATTGCCCGGCAGGACGGCGATTTGATTGAGATTGAAGCTGCCGACGATCAGGTCCACTGTGCCGGTCTTGAGACTGACGGCATGGACCTCCGCCGGTCCGAAGCCCGTGGCAATGAGGATGTTTGTGGCCGCCTGGAAGGTGCCATCGCCATTGCCCAGCTGCACGCTCACCGAATCTGTCTCGTAGAGCGAGGTGATCAGGTCGAGTTTTCCGTCGCCATTGACGTCGGCCAGCGTGGTCCAGACCGGAAGCGTGTTGGCACCCGTGCTGGTCGGTACCTGCGGCTGCAGGGACGCGACAGCCGTGGAAGTATCGAGCGTCACCGGGGCCGCGACCGGAGTGCCCGTAGTCACATTGGTGAAGGCAAGCGAACCGCTGGGCGCACTGAAACCAAAGCCGAAGACGTCGATCGTCGCAGCCGTTGTGGTCAGTGAGGCGAACGTCGTCAAGGACCTGCCGAGGTTGGTCAGCTGGAAGTTGATCGCGATCGAGCCGACACTAGCCTCCACGTCGTAGGGGCCGCCCGGGATGCCGTTGGCGGTCATCGGGCCAGAACTTGCCTGGCCAAGGCTATTGGTGGCTTCGCTGATGGTGGCCGATGCGTTGGAGAAGGCGAGGCTAGACATGAGTCCCGTGGGCGCGGTGAAAGTCACCGTCGCGTTGGGCACCCGGTTTCCGCCTGTGTCGGTCACGGTGGCGATCAGCGGATTCGTGAACGCCGTGCCAATCACCGCGCTTTGGCCGGCGCCGCTGGTCAGCGCGATGTTCGCCGGTGCACCGGGAGTGTTGGTCAGGTTGAAGGTCGCCGACAAGGTTCCCGCCATTGCGGTGACGCTATACGAGCCCGCTTTACTGTTAGCGGTGAAAGTTCCCGAACTCGCCAGCCCGGAGTTGTTGGTACTGGCCGTAATCGTACCGGTGGAGCTGGAGAACGTCCCACTCTGTCCATTGCTTCCAGGATTGGCCGTAAAGGTCACGGTCACTCCCGGCACTCCGTCCCCACTGGAATCCTTCACCGTCGCCACCTGCGGATTGGGGAAGGTTGTGCCGGCCACCGTCGTTTGGCCATCGCCGACACTCGCGGTGATACTGGCTGCTGGGCCGTTGACGATCTGGGTCAAGGTTCCACTTGATCCCAAATAGCCGGTATCGCCGGAGTAGGTCGCAATGATGGAATGCGAGCCCTGGGTGAGCGAGGAGGTCGTATTTGTCACGACATAGCTGCCGGAGACGAGGCTAACAGTTCCGGTTCCCAGCAGTGTCGTTCCGTCGTAGAACGAGACCGTTCCCGTCGGCCCCTGTCAAGGGCGGAGTAAAACCAGGCCAGTGTGGCAGAGTAAAAGTAGGCCAGTCGATAGTGATGGTGACGTACAGGTTCAAGCGCTGTCTTCTAGATCCAACAGAATCAACACCGGTGTGATTTCCTTCCGCGCGGGCAATTTGTTTAGTTTCGCCAATGTTTACAAGGGGTTAGTTCAGCCTTGAAGCTGACCCGAGAAGAAACTCATAATCCATTGATTCGGCGACGACGGCAGAGCGTTACTTTTTGCAGCCTGACGATGATTGGTTCACTGCGGGGGCGAATTCGAGAATCACACATGGTACTGTCGACCTCTACCGATCAGGGGTAGCGATCACAATATGTCTAAGCATTTGATTCTGGTCAGGCAGCGGATCTACTTTCGGGAGCGTGACGGTACGCGCGACGGTACGGAACTTTGATTTTGGGTGATTTCGGATGCCTTAGGTAGTCGCCGATGCTCCTGAAATCAATTAGTTACGCTCATCCAAATATTTGACACAATAACGGTCAAAGATCGGCAGTCATGGCCACCCCGTCGTCCTACTGCTCATCTCTGCCCCTTTGAGAACAGAGGTACTCCAGGCTTCACAGCTGCCTGGTTAACGAGGACCGGCTGAGTGTGCCCAACAAACACGGATCGCGACCTCCTCAAGGTGCGTGGACTGCCCCCTTCAACTGAGACACTCGCAATTGGCACACTATGCAGGGAAAGGGACTGCGAGTGGCGAAGAAGCGAGCTGTGGGCCGTTATCCAAAGGCATTTCGGAAGATGGCTGTGGAGCGGCTGAAGAGTTGCGACAACATCGTTGCACTCTCTGAGGAACTGGGCGTTCACCGGCGCCTGCTCTACAAGTGGCGAGATCAGCTGGAGCCGATCGAGGATGGCGATGGGCCACCGGCGACCTCCCGCGAACGAGAGTTGCGGCAACAGGTCGGGCAGTTGAAGCGCCTGGTCGCCGACAAGACGCTGGAGGCGGATTTTTTCAAAGGTGCCTTGCAAAAAATCGAGGCTCGACGCCAGAGCAAAGGCAACTCTGGCGGGACGGCATCTACGAACAGATCAGAGAAGTGATGTCGATGCAAGGCAGCCTGAGTATCGAGCAGATGTGCCGGCTGAGTGGCGTCAGTCGGGCGGGCTTCTATCGAAGTCTGCAAGAACAAATGCCGATGGAAGAGGACATGGAAGTGCGGTCTGTGATTCAACAGATCGCCGTCGAGCACCGGCGGCGCTATGGCTACCGCAGGATCGCAGCGGAACTGCGGCGACGCGGGATGTTGGTAAATCACAAGCGAGTGGCTCGGATCATGCGCGAGGATAACTTACTGGCCGTGCAGCCAAGAGCTTTCGTCGTAACCACGAACTCTCAACATAAGTTGGAGGTGTATCTGAATCTGGCCAGCCGGATGAAGCTGACCGGGATCAATCAGCTTTGGGTGGCCGACATCACCTACATCCGGTTGCATCGTGAGTTTGTCTACCTGGCGGTGATTCTGGATGCATGGTCGCGCAAAGCGGTGGGCTGGGAACTAGACAGAACGTTGGCTGCAAGGCTGGCGATTGCGGCGTTGGAGAAAGCCATCGGGGAGCGAAAGCCGCCTCCGGGCCTGGTGCATCACTCTGACCGGGGAGTGCAGTATGCCAGCGATGATTACGTGAGAACCCTGAGCAGACACGAGATGATCCCGAGCATGAGTCGGCCGGCGAATCCCTACGATAACGCCAGTTGCGAGAGCTTCATGAAAACTCTAAAACGGGAAGAGATTTACGCCAACCAGTACCAGGATCGCACCAACGTCGAGGCGTTCATCGAGCAGTACTACAATCGCCAGCGGCTCCACTCAGCGCTGGGCTACCGGCCGCCGGAAGAGTTCGAGCAAGCCGTGGAGGCATCCACCGGCGCGACGATGAGTTTTTTCAGGCATAAGGAGATCTTTCGATCCGATGTAGACTCTTTCGAAAGCGGAGAGACGGCCGAAGCCGCCTCCCCGGCTCATCGTCTCGATGAGTCTCCGGCTGGCTATTCCTTGGCGGGTTGGTCTCCACCAGAGCCCGCCTCTGCTTCACCAACCGAGGGCCATTCTGGAGGAGAAGAAGCTGTTTGAGTAGCACAATTCAGCGAACGGCAACTGTGCCAATTTCAGATTGTCTCAACCGAGGGGTTCACCCCATGCGAGTGTGCCCAAAATGTGCCCAACCTCCATTGACACCGAAGAATTTAGTGAACCAACTGAACCTCGTAAAGAGCCTGTCTGTGCGGGCAAAGTGCGGCGGAACTCCTTTGGAATCAGAAGAGTTTCGCGGAATTAACGGGTATTGATGAGTTGACTCTTAATCGACAGGTTGTAGGTTCGATTCCTACCGCGTCCACCATTCCAGATCGTCAAAATATGAGCTGGCTTCCGCTTCGTTTTTTGGCGTTGCTGGTTTTACGCCCGGAAAGATTTCGCGGTCACGCCTCTGGCGCGCCCTCATAGACGGCAGAGTTTCCGAAAAGGCGCGCAAAATAGTCGCGCAGCTTCTGCGGCCATCTGGGATCCATGCACGGTCGTTCGACCAACAAAAAAAGCACAACCGATACGACGGCAATGGCAGGAATCTGGACCAGGCAGCGGCTAAGGAACAGCAAACCGTAGTTAGTGGAATTAAGCATTGGAATCTTCGCCGTAATCCTCTCCATGAACGTCATTATGGGGGCATGCCACAGATAGATCGTGTAGCACATGCCGCCAGTGATGGCGATCCACTGGGTGCGAACAAAGGAGCGCATAACTACGCCCTGATAAGCCGCAATATAGAGCAGCAAGATGAGAAAGGGCAGCCAGAGCTGCATTCCCGATGGGCCGGCGAGGAACACCAACGGCCATCCGATCAGACTTACCAGGTCCCATCTCCAATTACTTTTCTGGGCAGACGCCGTCAGGAAGAGGTCGGCCAACAATAGCCCGCCGAGAAAGTATTGGATCTCGCCGGCAATGGTGTCTTTCGAAATATTAGCGGCAATCTGCAATATTCCCGCAGCTACGATCAGGGCCAGGAGGGTCAGGCGCCGCACGGGAGCGCTTCGGATCATGAAGATGCTGGCAATAAATGGGGCGAGGATATAGAACTGAACCTCGATCTCCAGACTCCATGCAACCGAATTGATCACGCTGAAGCTATGGAAAACCGGGTAGTGAATATAGGCGATACTCGCCAGCAGGTGTGGCAGGATATAGCCCCAGGTTTCGTGCAGGACCAGCACACTGGCGGTTGCCAGGATCAGTAGATTAAGGATATACGGCGGCTCCAGCCGGGTGACCCGACGGAGAAAATACCGGCCCAGTGAAGGTGCTGGTTTGCCGAACAGGTGGTGCTCTGCAAAGGGACGCGCCAGGATGAATCCGCTGATCATGAAAAACAGCTGCACGCCGCGATATCCATTCAGGAAGGCCCGCGACATCCACGCGTAATGGCTGGAGATCTGCGCAGTGTGGTGATGTTCGATCTGGCCGGCGATATGAAAAAAAACAACGGAAACGATCGCAATAAAACGGAGGCCATCCAGTTCCGGAATCCAGCTACCCGAGCTTGTCTGGCGGCGCAGAAGAGCCAAGGCGTTGAAACGTCTCATCGGGGGATGCTCCTCGTTGGAGTGATTGAGTTTGCCCGCGCGCAAGCATGTACCAAGTATACCGTGCAGCGGATGTTGCGCCGCGATGGTTCAGGTCACGACGACCATAGGACTCCACATCCGATGATCTGAGCCGCCGCAGTCTTATACTGCAAAATCCCTCGGAACTGGGACTTACGGGATTGGTGTGCAGTTGAGGTATATTTGACCTCAAACAACCGGAATACGTGTTTTTGGCAGCGGCTGGGTTGTGGCATTTTGCTGATGACCGCTACCCAGCGGAATTTCTTCGGAATAATCTACAAATTCAGAATAATGTCATTGAACTGAGCCGGCGATTCGCGAGCGTCGTTGCCGTCACGTCTGGACTATTCAGGAAATGTATAGGACTTATATAAAGGGACCAAAGCATGCTCAAGTCAATAATCCGCCGAGCCGCTAAGGAACTCGGCTATGAGATCCCGGGGCGGGCGCAATCCTTTGCAGCGCAGAAAGCGCTAATGGGATTGGTTCAGCAGGAAGAAATCGATCTTATCCTCGATGTCGGGGCGAATGTTGGTCAGTTCGTCCGGGGACTACGGCAAGCTGGATACAAGGAACGGGTCGTGTCCTTTGAACCTCAGGCTTCGGCGCACGCACAATTGAAGGCTCTCGCTGCATACGACTCGAAATGGACCATAGCAGACTGTACTGCTCTCGGCGCTGAATCGGGCGTTATTACGATGCATACCTCACGGAACAGCGTCAGCAGTTCGATCCTCCCAATGCTCACCTCGCACCGTGAAGCGGCACCAGAGTCCGACTACGTCGGAACTGAGACGGTGCAGATCAAACGGCTTGACGATATATTTTCGGTCACACCCGAAGACCGGGTGATGTTGAAAATTGATGTCCAGGGCTATGAAAAGCCTGTCCTCGATGGGGCATCACGCATTCTGGCGAGTTGCCGCGCGTTGGTTCTGGAAATGTCCTCGATCCCACTGTATGAAGGCCAGATTCTTGCGCGGCAGTTGTGGGAGTTGCTGGACACGGCCGGATTCGACATCTGGTCCCTCGAACCCGGATTTCGGAATCCTCGTTCGGGTCGCATGCTGCAAATGGACGGCCTATTCGTCCGGCGAAGCTAGGGTCGCCCAACTGGCTTCGGCTAGGCTCGCATGAATACTGGTGAGAATCGGCGGAGAATCAGTCAGAAGCCCTCCTCGTATCCCGAGACGTCTGCGATATTATTTTGAATGCATGTTCTATAGACTTCTTTGGCCGGTAATGAAGCTTTACGAGCGAAACATAGGTCTGGCTGAAAAGTCGGACGAGCCGTACGCAACCCACGTTCCAGTATTGGTTGGGGTTGCCGCGGCCTGCAAGCCAGAGACAATAATCGAATTTGGATCAGGATGTTTCAGCACACTGTCCCTCCTCGATGAGACAGCATTTCCATCGATTCGACGAGTCGACTCCTATGAAAACAATCACGAATGGCTCGATCAGGTACGAAAAAAACTGACCTCCACCTCACGCATAAATCTCCATTTCGTCGAGGGAGACATGTATAAGGCTGTTCGCGCCGCGCAGCCATCTGCCGCGGGTATGATTTTTGTCGACGATTCTCCCACGGCACAAGCACGCGTTCCAACCGTCGTGGAGGTAGCTCGTTTCTGTGGTTCGCAACCGGTCGTCATCTTGCACGATAACGACTTATGGAGGCTGCGCTTGGCTACGCGCAACTTCGAACATCGGATTTCCATAAACACGTTTAATCCTCAATGCTGTGTCATGTGGCACGGTCATGCGGAGCGGCTGCCCAAATTGCAGCGGGTAGGAAAGATCATTCGTGAATGTGGGACGAATATACCCCTCACCGATATTCGAACATGGGCCGAGGTGTTTTCCCGAGAGCTGTAACGGTTCTCTGGTCAGACCTTCGGAGCCAGCGGTTTCAGGAATTTGGGGATTCCCTCCGACAGGTCCCGCTCTCCGTTCCGAAAACCATAGAATCCGATGTACGCGTGGGTGCACACTGCGGAGATGCTTGAGGCCAGAGTAAACAGGACCGCATGGCGCGTGTCTCGTACGCCTGCGAGGGCGACAAAACATACATCCACGGTAAACATGGCGACAATTTCCAGCACTGTTCCGCGCCAGAATATCCAGCGGCGCCCGCGGTTCATGATCCAGATCAAATTAGAGGCGTAATTGAAGCATCCAGTCAACACAACCCATCCAATGTCAGGACTCAGATGTCTGTACCTCGGCCCGATGAGCCATACAAAGGGCTCCGGGAAAGCAAATGCGAGTACCACGAGCAGAGTACCCGCGCTACAAGACAGAAGAATTAGCGAGAGGTAGGTCTGCAACAACTTGTCGCGGTTAAGTCGTGCAATCCTAGGTTCGACAATTATTGAGTTAAAAATCATAAAAACGGCAAACAATTGGGCGAGTTTATTCAGTGCCGCCACTTCAGCCACATTCACCGTCTGACCAAATGCGTTGACCAGGAAAAGAGCAATCTGCGACTGGAATGCGGCAAAGATGAAGGTTGGAATCGCAGGAAGGATGTAAAAGAGAACCTCTCGATTCACCGCGGGCTCATTGCTTTTTGGCCAGTCAACATATCGGCGAGCGCGCCCGCGAAGGAGAGTTGCATTAACCAGAACATTAATTGCACTCAATGCAGATGCAGTGCATCCATTTAGTCCGCCAATGACCTGCAAGCACAGGTAAGTGCCGAACCGCCCAATTGCTGAGAAAGTTTGCGGTTTGTAATAATCCCTCAAGCGGTGATACAGGATCAGGGGCGCCGAATAGTAGGACACGGGGCCTGTCGAGTACAAACTAAGCAGCACTGATGTCAGAAGCACCGTCTGCGTGAGCCAGCCCCAGTGGTGCTTGTGCATAATCGCGAGAAAAGTTAGAGCAGCGAAGGGGCCAAGGATCCAGAATGCCTTGTCTCTGAGATGCTTGGCTGCGCGCAAATAACTTCCGACGAGAGCACGATCGCGAAATCGTTCGCCGACCAGGGGAATGATGGTGCTCGTGTATCCAAGGTCCATCAAAGTCGAGGCAGTCGCCTGGAATCCCAACGCAAGCCCAAACTGCGCATAATGCTCCACGCTTAGGGCACGCATCAGGAAAAGCGCGATAATGACGTTCACTCCCTGCAGTGCGCCCTGCCCAAACATGAAGCCGCCCAGGAGACTGAGGATGCGACGCGATCGTCCACCTGCAGGTACTCCGGAAGAAGTAAGGGGCGGTTTGCCGCCCGGGATCTCGGGATTTTTGGTATTCTCAGGCAGGGCGGGCACGGTCGAGGTTCATTATATCGGGGCAATGCTTCCTCCCATGATCGTGGTCGGCTCATGATTCAGCAGGGGTAGATTTGATGCGATGCCTTAGCTGAGACGAAGGCATCCCCCGGATGATCGATTTTGGATGGCGTTGGATTGAGAAACAGATGTGGGTCAGGCTGATCGTGTTAAAAGAAATCCGCCTGAGGTTTTGCTGAGCGCCCAATGTCGCTGGCCCCCGGGAAAAGAAGATTGGACCCCGGAAGTCGCTGCGGCAGGAGATGCCAGTTATTGACTGCTAAGATGCATAGCCTACCCGCCCGATTCAACTTGTTCCGCAGGCTCAATATCGCTCATCCGCTGGTACTCTTTTGGGGCGTATGGGCGGTCTCTTATCTGCTGTTCGGCCTTCATCTAAGCGAGTGGCTGGCGTTCCAGACGAGTGACGTGACGCGGGCTACGGCGTGGATTTGTCTGCCATTTGGGCTCGCGGTCGTTCTCTTCAATGTGTTCTACAAGCTTTCGCCGAGGATGCGATCGGCGCCTCGCAAAGACATCGAGGACGAGGATTATCTGCAGCGAGTGGAGCGCAGCCTGGATCGCTGGTTCTATCGCTGGGTTGTGCTGACCTTGATTGAAGTTGCATTCAGCGGTGGTTTGCCAATTATCTGGATGGTAACCGGAAGCGCAAAGGTTTATACCGAATTTGGTCTGCCGGTAATTCATGTCTTTATTGGGTCCCTCCTTGCCGTTCTTGCCCTGGGCAAGTTCGGCCTCTATCTGCTGTACGGGAACCGCAGGCGTCTCTTTATCCCTGCGTTCCAGCTTGTCTGGGGCATCATCATCGTTTCCCGCGGCCTGATAATGGGGGCTCTGATCCAGGCCGCCGTCCTGTGGCTGTGCCTGCGTGGAGTGAGCCTAAAGAGGATGATTCGAGTGGTCAGCGCATCCGTATTGGCCGTCCTGATGTTCGGATATCTGGGAGACCTGCGTTCAGGCTCCTCATCGTCATTTCGTGATTTGGCGCGGCCAACCAGCAATTATCCTGACTGGCTTCCCTCAGGAGTGCTTTGGTTTTACATCTATGTCACGTCTCCGTTGGCGAATCTGGTGAATACCGGTCTGACGACCAAGCCGGCGGACGACCCGTTTTTTTCGAGAACGATCCTATTTATGTTCCCCACGCCGCTAAGGAACGCGATTTACGGCAAGGAATTCTCTGAGGATCCGCAGACGGCGGGAGACCTGGTTACGCCCAGTCTGACGGTAAGCTCGGCCTATGTCGGGCCATATCTCGACTACGGTTTTTGGGGCATGGGCTGCTACAGTGCCCTGCTGGGCGTAATCTCCGCGTATTGCTGGAGAAGGCGGAGTACCTTTCGCGATCAGCTGCGCTACGCCATTATTGGCCAGTGTCTTGTGTTCAGCGTCTTTTGGAATTTTCTCTTCTACAATCCACTTCTCGGCCAGTTTTTCTGGATATACCTCATCTTTGCGACAAGGCAGGTGGTCGTCTTCACGAACGGCAACCGGCACCGGTCTACTTCCTTGTTGCAGGGCGCGATAAGATAGGACCATGAAAGTGGATAATCGGCCTCCGCTGGGATCTGCGGACGAAGTTGAGCCGCTGATTTCAGTGATTACCGTCAGCTTTCAGGATCGGGAAGAACTGGAGTCGATCGTTGGCAACGTTCAGCAGTTTCGCGGCCATCGGCTGGAATTCGTCGTGGTCGATGGAGGTTCCACCGATGGCACGGTGGAATTTCTGAATCTTCATTCTGAGCTTGCGGATATCTGGATTTCGGAACGTGATCGCGGGGTGTACGACGCCATGAATAAGGGTCTGCAAGCCGCACGCGGCACCTATGTCCTTCATCTGAATGCTGGCGACCGGCTCAGATACATACCGTGGGAACCGCTGGCGGCGTTTGCCCGTGAAAGTATCGATGTGGTTTCCGGCCGTGTCCTGATGGATGAGCAGAAGGAGTTCCTACCGCGTACGAGTTTCACCTCCAGAATTGACAACACATGGCACCACCAGGCGACGTTTTATCGGCGGGCTGCCCATCTTGGCTACGACGACAGCTACCGAATCTGTGGCGACTTTGACCACAATCAGCGACTGCTGAAGGCAGGCTGTTCGGTTCGGCACCTTTCGGCCGTTATTGCGGAGCACAGGAACGACGGGCTATCCAGCCACACTAGGGCACGGCGCGAGATTTATCGCAGCATTCTCCAGCATTTTGGTCCCCTCTATCTTGTCCCCGCTGCGGTTCGATTTCAGCTCGCTCCGCTGTGGACCTGGTACAAGCGTCGCCGGCACCCCGCCAGGGAAAGCCAGCTCCCGTGAACTGGGAACACACAGCTTCCGGGGTAGACACGGTTGAAGCGGTTTCCATCTACGCGGTTATAGTGCTTTACCGTTGCTTGCCAATGGAGTCCAGTAGCCTCAGGACGCTCCTGAGCGCTGCTCAGCAAGTTCAGGCAGGCGCGCTTAAACTCAGGATATTGCTTTATGACAATACGCCTGGTCGCGTAACGGCAGATTACCCCGAGGGGATAGAGTATTACTCCGACGGCAGCAATGCCGGTCTTGCGGCAGCTTACAACTATGCATGTTCGCAGGCTCGTAAGCAGGGCTTCGACTGGCTGCTGACTCTGGATCAGGATAGTCAGCTCCCTGCCAATTTTCTGATATCGGCGGCCCGCCAACTGCAGTCCCTCCGGAAACAGCCTCAAGTGGGCGCTCTGGTACCGCAAATTTTCTACGGAAAGAAGATTCTCTCTCCCTACCAACTGGTCATGGGTGGCTCGCGCGCGCGCTGGCTCGCGGAGGGATTTGTGGGAATTCCAGACAAAGCAGTTTACGCCCTGAATTCGGGATCCATCCTCTGTTTGTCGGCGCTGAGGCAAGCCGGCGATTACGACCCGCGTTTCTGGCTCGACGCCAGCGATACTTCGGTATTTCACCGATTGGCCGAGTGCGGTAAGCGGGTTTATGTGGCAGGCGATATCCGACTTGAACACGACTTCGCCATGAAAACTGCCGGGCGGCGCGTTTCGCCCGACCGGTATCGATCGATTATCGAGGCGGAGTCGGCGTTTTGCGATCTTTATCTGGGACATCTCGCTTCTGCCGTTTGCACGGCGCGGCTGCTTGTGCGCGTCTTTCTTTACCGCAGTTCGTCAGATCGGACCCTGCGCGCAGTTACACAAAGCATGATCGCCCTGCGTCTACTCCATTCGCGGAGTTATAGGCTGCAACGGTGGCGAACACTTGAACCTTTCCTGAGCAGCGTGTCGATGGAGTTAGCCCCCTTGAGGCCTAAGGTTTCCGTCTGTATGGCGACCTACAACGGACAGGCCTACGTGGAGGAACAGGTATCCTCAATACTTCCTCAACTCGGCGACCGTGACGAACTAATTGTTGTAGACGATGGATCACAGGACAGAACGTTAGAAACAATTGAGTCTCTTCAAAGTCCACAAATTCATATCATTCGGCACACGCGGAATCAGGGCGTCGTCCCGACTTTTGAAGATGCTATTCGGAATGCTACCGGAGATATCATTTTCCTCAGCGATATGGATGACATCTGGAGCCCCGAGAAGGTCGGGAAAATACTCCAGATCTTCCGGGATGACCCAGATGTGACATTAGTTACGTCAGCTGTTGCACTGATCGACGAAAAGGGAAATCCATTGCGCGATAATGCCAGCCCGAAGCAGCCACCCTTCAAATCTGGTCTGATTGCAAATTTCATGCGGAATCGTTATCAGGGGTCTGCGATGGCGTTTCGGTCGAATCTAATTCCCGCAATCTTACCGATACCGCAGAAAAAGCTGTTTCTTCATGATGTGTGGATAGGTCTGCAAAATTCGGCGCACGGAGGAAAGGCCGCGTTCGTAGATGAGCCGCTGCTCTTCTACCGGAGACACGGCGGGAATGTCAGCCGGAGGCTTTCGCGCAGCGCTCAGTTCAGGCTTCGTCTTCAACTCGGATGGGAACTCGCAAAGTCGCTAGTGCGAAGAAGAGTGAGACTGGCCCCAAAGGAGGATCGGCTCGCTCACGCCGGGAACTAGGTAGCTATTATCGGGGAAGAATTTGCGCAGATGCTTTTCGGCATAGAGGAATTCTTCTCCTCCGCTGCAGATTGAGTTGAACCTGGTCCCTCGCCATTCCGCGATTCGGTTCTGAAGCCGAAGTTCGGTGGCTGATTACTTACTGGACAGGATCGAGACGGAGATCCCGCCGGAGGCCATCAGGACTCGGCGAGGCGCGTCCGATTTGCCATACTCCAACCTCCGGGAGAGCTTTCTCCAGGTCAGGATTGATCTCTTTGGTTTTCAGCAGAAGATTGCTGTCTAATAGCATGACTGTGCCAACATCTCTCCGTGTCAATGGAGCATCTACACGCATTACCTGCGTATCGCCTGCACGTATTCCGCGCAGAAAGAGTCGGTCATAAGTTTGGCCGGGTTCCAGATACGGAGTGATGAAATATCTTATATCGTGGCTGACGGCGTACTGCTCAAAGCCCTGGCGCATCAGATCGTAATTATACGAATAATTCGCGACGAGGCCGTCTGCCGGCAATATGGCCATCCCGGAATAGAATGCCACCGCCCCGGGTGCGTCAAAGATAAAAATCCGACTGTCGGGTGGAAGTGTGGAGCGTAATCTATCTGCCAATTCGCGAGTGGGCGAAATATAGGATAAGTTGAACGTAACTTCACGATGAACCATGCGGCTGTAAGAAAAATTGGAGATGAGCCGGAGCCATCCAAGAAACAGGAAAGCGACGAGACACGTATGGCCTAATATCAACTGCGTCCCTTCGAGATTTGGCCATCTCGAGATAGTCCAGTCTGTCACCGACATGATGCTGAGTGAGAGGGCGAGATATCCCGTTGTAAGATACCAGGGAGCCAGCCCTCCAAACGAAAGAGTAAAGATCAGGTGGACAGCCGCTGCGGCGCTGGTCAGGATGCAGAGAAGATCAAAACTGGTTCGTTTGCGCCGAAGAAGGAGAAGCCCGTTGAGCAGGATGGCGCATATGACGGGCCAAACAAAGGATACCGGGTGCCAACGCTCTACATGGGGAAAGGTACTCTTGATTGCCCCACTAATCGGCTGCAGATGGTGAAACTGCCTTTCATTCCAGATCAGGTAGGGGGCAACGATCAGGCTTGCGCATATTACCTGGATGGCAACTGCGCGAAGGCGGATTGCGATTGTTGTCCTGCTGCAGGAAAGTTCGAACGCAGTTACAACCGCGGCAAAAAACACCAGATCGAGCCGGGCAAGGAGGGTCAGTCCTAGCAGTACGCCAAGCGCGATATTTCTCCAGGAGTTCAGCCAATTCTGCAAAGTCGGGAAAATTGGCAGAACGACGAGCAGGACACATATCTGGAGGAACAAGGCCAGATTAGCCTCCAGTAATCTCCAGATGCCGAGCGTCGATGCAAAAAAGAGGATCGGCATGCAGGCCAGGAAGGCCCCTCGCTTCCCGGCTGCATTGCCTATCTTAACCAGAAGAGCCAGGGAGACGAACGTCAACAGGTCCTGTACGCACATCAGGAGCTGAACCAGCGGCAAGGATGCTGACGTAATCCAAGCCGCCGCGACACACACGAGCATCCACAGGGGATGGTAGCCATTGGTGGATGTGATGCCATTGAATGTGCTGCCCTGGCCGTGAACAATATACCGTGCAATCTGTGGGTAGAAGTAACCATCGTCCACGATAAAGTTGTCGGGACGCAAATGGGATGGGATCGCCAGGAGAACTGTTACAAGCAGCAGGAAGGGAAGAGAAACAGCAGGTCGAGGAGTTGAGAATGACATAGGTTACGAGCCACCCAGCCAGGGTGTATGGGATTATTCAGGATAGTATACGAGCTCGCCGGCCGGCGGCCTTGAGGTATGGAGTGTCCAGAACCACTCGCACTTTGTAAATCCGTCCCCTTCCACAATATCAGTCGTTTGCACTCGGCTTGGGGAGCATAGTTCTGGATGCTTACGTTGATCGCAAGAAATGCGGACGGGCCTCGATTTCTAACTTCTACTGGCTGTTCAGTGTGAAAGTCAGTAAGTTACTATTTCCTTCTGATTTCGTGTATCGCTTTCGGCTGCCATTTCTGCAGATGAACTCAGTTGGATCTCGATTTCTTCCAGCGTCTCTTCATTGAATCTGGATCGCTGCGAATCCCGGAACCATCCCCATTTATTGAAATACTTGATCGAATTGTAGACATGTACACATAACGCGCGAATGCTTTTATATGACTCTTTAGCGTGATCATGAACGACTGTGGCTCCCGGATAATAGACCGTCCGAAACTCTGCATGCATGCGGCGGGTGATATCAATATCCTCCGGATACATGAAGAAACGCTCATCGAATAACCCGATTTTGCGCAAGGCTGAAGTTCGAAATAGCATGAAGCAGCCGGAAAGGTAGGGAATATCAATCACCCTGTCGTAGCCGCTGTGGCGCAACTCGAACCTCTCGGTCCGCCCGCGTTGCAGCCTTTTCAGTGGACCAAACGCGAAGCGCCTCACAAAGAGGTCGAAGGGTGTGGGTAGCAGTTTGCAAAGATATTGCAAGCTGCCGTTCGGATACGTAACCCGCGGCATCATCTGTCCGATGGAGGGGTCGTCCTTCATGAAATCGATCATCTTCTCAAGCTCTGCCGGCTCAAAATAGACGTCGGGGTTCAGAACAAAATGAAAGTCGGCAGTGTCGAGTACCCGGCGCAGAGCTATGTTGTGCCCGGCGCCGTATCCGTTGTTGGTGGCGGGAAGGTAGATAATGCCCGGGAGATTAAGGCATGGAAAAGCCAGAGGAACTGGAGAATTATCGACCAGATAGATTTCAATTTGGAGGGACGATCGTCGGATGCAATCGAGCAATCGCACCAGCTGGCATTCCGACGTGTTATACAAAACGATCGAGGCGGTGATCGGTTTCATACTGTTTGCGCTGGGGGCATAAGTCTCCACAACCTACCCGTTATCGGACTCTACTCGCGCCCTGAATCTCGAGTACAGACCTCCGGACTTGGAAATCTAAAGCTGTTAGGACGAACATGCCAATTATAATAAACACCAATGCCTGTCGAGCACTCGATCTGTTCACTCCGCGGCCCGGTCGTCATTCTTGGAGGTTCCGGATTCATAGGGACATGGCTCGCTCGTTTACTAAAGGAGCGGGGACAAACGGTGCGGATCGGCGATATCCGACGAAGCGATATTTTCCCTGACATTTCAGTGGAGTGCGACGTTCGTCGAGTTGGTTCGCTTCGTGATGCGGTTCGTGGCGCTCATGCGATCATTAATCTCGCCGCGGAGCATCGCGACGACGTCCGCCCCGTATCGCTGTATCACGAGGTCAACGTGACCGGCGCCGAGGAAGTCTGTGAGGCTGCGCGTCAGGAAGGAGTGCAGAAGATCATTTTCACCAGCAGCGTTGCCGTATACGGGTTTCAGCCGCGGCCTGTTGACGAAGAGGGTCCGTTCGAGCCATTCAACGCGTATGGCAAAACGAAACTCAAGGCGGAGAGCGTGTATCGTGCGTGGGCTGAAGAAAATCCACAGCGGTTGCTGGCCATTGTTCGTCCGACTGTAGTCTTTGGAGAGGGAAACCGGGGAAATGTATATAACCTTCTCCAACAGATCGCCTCAGGCAAGTTTTTGATGGTTGGCTCGGGCACGAACGTGAAGTCGATGGCGTACGTGGGCAATGTTGCAGCCTTTCTGCTCCAGGCTTTGAGTCTGGGTCCGCGTATACACACCTTCAACTACGTGGACGGGCCCGATATGAGCACAAGAGATCTGGTCGCCCATGTCCGGCGGTGTCTCGGAAAATCTGGTACCCCTCCACGCATCCCCAGGTCAGTGGCGATGCTGGGGGGGCATATGTTCGATCTGTTAGCTCGTGTGTCCGGACGAACCTTCCCTGTCAGTGCTATACGCGTGCGAAAATTTTGTGAAAGCACACAGTTTGTGGCTGATCGCGTCCGTCAGACCGGTTTTATCCCACCCTATTCTCTCGAGGAGGGTCTGGCGCGTACTATTCAATCGGAGTTTCCGCGGAAATAGCCTCAGCCTGCTGTTTTGGTTGAACAATAGTCGACGTCTTCATCGCATTTCTGCAGCCGTATCGAGCAAGCAGTCGTTATGCTACATCGCGAACAGAGCGAAAGAACTGACCGGAGAGTCGTAAGGCCCCCTTTTAGGTCTCTAACGCATCAATTTATCCTCGGATGGATTACGATTCGACGCTGTTGGCCTAGCTGACTGATGGCGAGCTAATCTAAGATTCTGCTATGCAGAACTTCGACAAAGCGAAGGAACTGGCCGCACAGAGGAGCCTCGAATTCATCGAGGACGGCATGGTTGTGGGGCTGGGGTCCGGTACCACGGCCACGCACTTCATCAAGTTGCTCGGTGAGCGCGTAAAGCAGGGCCTCAGGGTTCGCGGCATTGCGTCGTCTAAGGCAAGCGAAGATCTGGCCATCTCGCTATCTATTCCCGTGATCGATTTTCACGTCAGCTCTGAGATCGACGTCGCTATCGACGGCGCGGACGAGGTCACGCATCAGCTTGAACTCATCAAAGGAGGCGGCGGGGCGCTTCTTCGCGAAAAGATCGTGGCCAGTGCTGCCAAGCGATTCATCATTGTGGCGGACGCGAGCAAGCTCGTGGACCGGCTGGGGAAATTTCCGCTGCCGGTCGAAGTGATCCAGATGGCTTCGCCGCTGGTTGCGAAGAAGCTGCAGGGACTTGGTCTGAGCCCGACGGTGAGGAAAGTTGCCTCCGGTGCTGACTTCATCACAGATGAAGGGAATCTGATTCTCGATTGCCACGGCGGCGAGATCGATGACCCGCATGAGCTGGCAGCGGAGATCCGGCAAATTGTCGGAGTCGTCGAGCATGGGTTATTTCTTGGCATGGCCGAGAGAGCATTGATCGCGGGCGAGTCGAAGGTTACAGAAGTGACGCGCTAACTTGTTCCGCATCGAACCGGCCTGTGTTGACGATCAGGCGCGCTCCCGCCAATGATATTGAGCATGGGCCATTTGGTTACGAGTGCTCCAGTCTGGCTGGCCCATCAACTGAATAAGCTGATCAAATCAAACAAAAGAACGAGCAGGAGTGCCGGCATCCTGGCGATTTCCGCTTGCACGATGGCGGTGACGAGCTGTCACTCTTCGCGACATCCGACGATTGCGGTCATACCCCGTACGACTGCCTTGATCTTGTGGGAGGCCGAGCACGCAGGCGCAGAATTATCTGCCAAGCGAGCCGGCTTCAACATCTACTGGAATGCTCCGACCAGTGAAGACGACGTTGACAGGCAGATCGCGATCATCAAACAAGCGGTCGATCGTGGAGCGGTAGGGCTGGTTCTGGCTCCCGACCAGGCGCTGGCGCTGATGGTGCCGGTGCGTGATGTGATTGCGCGCGGCATCCCCACGGTAGTGATCAGCTCACCACTGGCGATATCGCCGGGCGGGAAGCTCTCCTACATCCTCAATGATGAGGACGAGACCGGCCGTCTGGCCGCGGAGAGAATCGGCGCCATTCTGCATGGCGAAGGATCGGTCGCCATCCTGGGCATCGATCCCGATGTGACCGGAATCATTCACCGGACGCACGCGTTTGAAGCGAACCTCGCAGCGAAGTTCCCCCTCATCAAAATTGTGGATGAGCGAACCGGCGGGTTCAACATCACGGAAGCCCAGGAGATCACAGACGATGTGCTGGCGAAAAATCCCCAGATCGACGCGATTCTGGCTCTGAATTCTTCCGCCACCCGGGGGGCGTTCATTGCACTGGAGAACAGCCATCAGCTGGGCAGGATCAAGCTCGTCGCCTGTGAACAGGAGTTGATCCCGCCACTGGTTACCGGTGAGATCGATTCCATCATTGTTGAAAATACCTACGAGATGGGATACCGAGCGATTCAGCTCATTGCGGCCCAGCGCCGCGGAGAAAAGGTGCCTGCCGAGATCAAGCTGAGTCCCAAGCTGGTTACACGCGAGAATCTCAACACGCCTGAGGTACAACGCATGCTCACGATGAACTGGAGAGCAAATTGACGACCGCGGGTTGGCTGCGCGGGCGCGCCGGCGTCACAATCTTCGTGACGGCAGCAGTTGTCGCGATTGGCACAGGCTGGATCTACTTGCGCAGCGCTCAAGCATGGAAGTTGCCTTACCGCGACTCCTTCGCCACGGGTCAGGCCGACGAGTGGACGGCATTTGGAGGAACCTGGCAGATCGCCGACGGCGCGATGCGCAACGACTCTGACGAGCGCGGCGCCAAATTGATGACCGGGTCTCCGGACTGGAAGGACTACTCCTTCAGTGCCGATGTGGAGTTGCTTGGAAGTCCCGGAGATGCCGGTCTCATCCTCCGTTCGAGTGATGAAGAGCAGGGCGTCGACTCCTACCGGGGCTACTATGTCGGTCTGCGCAACAACGACGGAAATCTGATTATTGGCTTTGCCGATCATGGCTGGATTGAGTTGGCAGGGGCACCGATGCCGGGGGGCGTACATGCTCTTCGCTGGTATCACCTGACGGGTGCGGTTCATGGCTGCCAGATCACTGCGTACGCCAGTGAAATCCCCGACGGGGCTCTGCAGACCGTTTCGTATACCGACAGGAACTGCCTGACCAGCGGACGTATCGGTCTTCGCTCCCACTCTTCCGGCGGAGCATGGAAGAACCTTGCCGTATTGCCACTGACGGGTGCAGTAACGATCTCTCACCAGGTTGAGCCATACCATGCACCGCGTGATCTGCCGTATGCAGTCGATGATCCGGTGATGCAGAGCCGCGCCAGTCCCAAACACTCGAGTGCTGCTTCGACCGGGGATCAAGCTGCCGGTCGCGCCGCTGAGGCGGGCGTGGAATCCGCGGCCGACGTCGAAAGCATCGGCAGCTTGCGCATGATTCGCACCAGGGGGAGGCATGCTACGGTTCGCGGCACGGTAATCCTTACGCGGCCCCAGCTTTATGTAGAGGACGCTACCGGAGGCGTCGCCGTCCTCAGCGCCAGCGAGCCGAATCTGAAGGTTGGCGATGAAGTCGAGGCGTCGGGAGAGGTCGAAGTGCATGACTTCAGCTGCATGTTGCGCAATGCGGGCATCCGACTGTTGTGGGCTCATGCTCCCGCACCGCCAATTGCCGTAACCGCCAGCCAGGCAGCGACCGGTGCGTACGATGCCAGGTTTATCGAGGTTGACGGCCTGTTGTTGAACAAGGACAAGGGTCCGGACAACACCCTTCTGCTGGCTATGAAGGCGAATGGGCAGTCATTCCGCGCCATCGTAAATCCCAGCCGCGGTGACGCCATTCTGCGGCATCTGAACACGCAAAGTGTTCTTCGACTGCGCGGTGTCTGCGTGGTCGACCCGCAATTTACGCATAACCTCACGCCATTTGTCCTGCTGATTGCTTCGAGCGACGACGTAGAAGAACTGGCTGGACCTCCGTGGTGGAGCGGGCGCAACCTGGTGATCATCGGGCTTGTGACCATGACGCTGGCGCTGCTCGCCTACATGCTCTACCTGCATGCGAAGCACCTGCGCCTGCAGGCCATTGTTGAGGAACGCGAGCGGATTGCGCATGACATGCACGACACGCTGGCGCAGAGCTTCGTTGGAATCGGCTTTCAATTGCAAGCCATCAGCAACAGCATTCCTGAAGATCTGCCGGGCATCAATCAGCAGCTCGATCTCGCCTGTGACCTGGTGCGGCACAGCCACGAAGAGGCGCGGCGCAGCCTGTTGACGCTGCGGCGCGAGTTCCTGCAGTCCGACACACTCCACTCCGCACTCAATGCTTTTGCGTGCAGGATGGTGGAGCACGGCTCGGTCAGCGTGCGTCTCACCATCTCCGGTGAAGATACTTCTACACCATATGCGGTGAAGGATGCGTTGTTCCGCATTGGTCAGGAGGCGATCGCCAACGCTGTTCGGCATGGAAGGCCATCGGTGCTGCACATCCAGGTCAGGTACACGAGTGAAGCGGTCAACCTGCTGATCGAAGACAACGGCGCCGGCTTCAACCCGGATGAGAATCTGCGCGGATTCGGGCTGACTGGAATCCGCAAACGCGCCGACGGCATTTCCGCCGCCGTACGCATATCGAGTACTCTGGGGCGCGGGACGCAGGTCTCGATTATCGCCCCGCTCCCGTCCAGGCTCGGTTGGCTGAATCCCGATAACCACCTTTGGCAGTTTGCGAAGGAAGCGACTACAGATGCAAAAAGAAGAGTCCGCAAAGATCCGTATTCTTATCGTCGATGACCATCCCGTAGTCCGCACCGGACTGACCTCCATGCTGGGCACCCAGGCCGGCTTCGAAGTGGTCGGCGCAGCATCATGTGGCGAGGAAGCGCTCGCTCTGGTAACTCGAACCGCACCCGACGTGATGTTGATGGATTTGCGCATGCCGGGCGTGAACGGCATCGATCTGCTGCGTGCCCTGCAAGGATATTCCGACCCGCCGCGCGTGATCGTGTTGACCAGTTTCGAAACCGACGAGGATATCTATCGTGCCGTGCAGGCAGGCGCGCACGGTTATCTGCTCAAAAGCACAATGCAGCAGGAGATGGTGGCGGCGATTCACGCGGTCCACCAGGGTAAGCGCCACATTCCGCCGAGGATTGCCGCGCGTCTCGCCCAGCGCATGTCGCGTCCGGCATTGACCGCTCGCGAACTTGAGATTCTGGAAATGCTGGCCAAGGGCCTGACGAATAAGCAGATTGGCACAGTGTTTCAGATCAGCGGCAACACGGCGCGAAACCACGTAAACAGCATTCTCGAGAAGCTCGAAGCCGCCGACAGGACGGAAGCGGTGTCTACCGCCATCCAGCAGGGCATCATCGACATCTCCAATTAGCGCGATCCCGCCGTTGCATCCGTAATTCCTCGCGTCAGCAAGGCAATCCGTAATTTTCTGCCAATCCTGGATACGCTATCTGGTCCATCTGAACCAATGACTAGGTGCATCTTACTCATGCGCGAGGTGCTTCAGGGCTATATCCTCACGAACGTCGCGAAGCAGGTTCAGGCAGACCCCACCAGTCTTGTGTGCCCTCCCCAGGGGGGTCTTTCTGACTCCCCTGCTTTTTCAAATGATCCCGCGAGCATTAACCTAGGGCTGGCACGATGACCCTGTTGAGAACCGCATCCATCGCTCTGCTCGTTGCCTTTTCCTTCCTTGCCCCGTTTGGTGCGCAATGCCAGGCGGGCAGTGATACCTTCACGAACCCATTGCTGCCGAGCGGGGCGGACCCGTGGGTGACTGCGTGGAAGGGCTACTACTACTACATGAACACGACCGTGAAAAATCTGACGATCTGGAAGACCAGGGATATTACCGATCTGAAAAATGCAGAAAAGAAGGTTGTCTGGACGCCACCGTCGTCCGGCCCCTACTCGCATGAAGTCTGGGCGCCGGAACTCCATCGCCTCGACAACAAGTGGTACATCTACTTCGCCGCCGATGCCGGTTCGAACGAGTCACATCGCCTGTGGGTACTCGAGAATGGCGCTGCCGATCCGCTCGACGGAACCTGGGACATGAAGGGGAAGCTGACCGGCCCGGAAGACCGCTGGGCAATTGACGCATCCGTTTTCGAAAACAAGGGCAAGGCATACGTCATCTGGTCAGGATGGGACGGACCGACCAACGGCATTCAGAGGATCTTCATCGCCCTACTGAAGAATCCGTGGACGCTCGGCAGCAAGCCGGTCGTGATTTCGTCACCGGAGTTTCCCTGGGAGAAGGTTGGAGATCTCACAGTGAAAAACCGGATTGTGGCGATTCCTCACGTCGACGTCAACGAGGGTCCGGAAATCCTCCAGCATGGCGGTAAGATCATGCTGATCTATTCCGCCAGCGGCTGCTGGACCGACTACTATGAGCTCGGCATGTTAACGGCTTCTGCCGACAGCGATCTTCTCGACCCTTCGTCGTGGAAGAAATCTTCAAAGCCGGTCTTCTGGCAATCGCCAGAAGCCTCGGTCTATGGGCCCGGTCACAATACGTTCTTCAAATCTCCCGATGGCAAAGAGGACTGGATTCTCTACCACGCCGATTCAGCGCCGGGCGAGGGCTGCGGAAGCTTTAGGTCACCTCGCGCTCAGCCTTTTAAGTGGAACGCTGATGGGACGCCCGACTTCGGCAGGCCGATCCCCCTGAGCCAGCCGATCCCTAAGCCTTCGATGTAAGGCAAGCGCGGCGGGAATCATTACTGCGGCTCTTTTGACTTGGCTCCATACAGCTTTTCGCTGGTCGCGAACTCGGCCTTCGCGCGATCGACCATTCCCGCAGTTCGGTAAGCCAGGCCCAGTTCATAGTGCAGACGCGCTTCGTTGGGACTGAGCGTTGCGGCCTCTTCGAGTTCCGCAATTCCGGACTTGGTCGATCCGGTGACGCCGAACGCCCGACCCAGCTTTTCGTGGCAGGCAACGCACTTCGGCGCAATCGCAACCGCCTGCTGCAGGATCGGCACGGCCTCTGCGGCACTGTCGTGATCCAGCAGGAAACCACCGTAGTTCAGGTAGGGCCACTCGTCGGTATGCGGAGTTTCCCGGGCCAGGGTCACAGCCATTGCAAATGCCCGATCAGCGTCTGCAGGTCGATTTTCGGCGTCGTACGCGAGGGCGAGGTTCTCCGCGGCCTTCACGTTTTTCGGCTCGAGCGCGAGCACCTTTTGAAAGGCTCCCTCAGCGTTGCGGAAACTACTCTGCGTGTAATAACAACGGCCCAGACTGTACCATGCATCCGCGTTTCCCGGCTCGAACTCGACGGCTTTTTCAAGCCAGTGGATGGCGTCGGGATAATCATTCAGGAGCACATAATCAAGGCCCACGATTTTCAGGTCGTCGCCGCGCGGCGTGGCCAGGCGCGCGGCCGCCGTGTATGTAGTGAGTGATTCGCGCGGCTTGTTCTCCCGTTGCTGAACAAAGCCAAGCATGAAGAGCGCATCGGCGGAGCTCGGATGAAGCTGTGAGTAACGGGTGAGAGCGGCCTCGGCTTCAGGGAATCGTTCGAGATTGGCGAGAGCTTTACCTTCGAAGAGCAGCGCATCGCTGCTGCCGGAATCCTGCTCGGCGGCGCGCGCCATCAGCGATGCGGCATCTTCCCAATGATGAGCCGCGAACGCAGCCCTGCCCTGCTCGTAAAGCGAGGTACTCTGCGCTCGGGATGGCGATTCCCACGCAAATGCGAGCAGGCCAACAAAGATCAAGAGAGAGGCTTGCGTGGCCGCCCGGCCGTTACGTTCAACCAACATCGCTATTCAGTATAGGTCGGAGATGGTCTAGCGTTGCTGGACGCAAAAGGCTATGCGATCCAAACCGGATGAATGGCAGAGTAAAATTCCGAACAGCAATGACGTCTCGTCCTATCGTGATTCTTTCGTGCCGAATGCGGTCTTCCTTGCAGGGAAGAGTCGCCAGCGATCTCAAAGGATTTACCGCCCTTCTCGCACTCTTGATGACCTTTTCAAGCGCGCTGGCACTCGCACAATCAAGCTCTGCGTTGCAGCTGGAGGGAACCACAATCCGCGGGACCGTCCGCGATTCGACCGGTAAGCCGGTTAGTGACGCCGTCGTTCGTCTTGAACAGAACGGTATCTCCTCCGTTGTGACCACAGACTTTGAAGGCGTTTACGTGTTTCCTGCGATTCAAGCTGGGGCCTGTGCCATTAACGCTCAGAAGTCCGGGCTGCGAAGCCGTACTGTTACGGTTCCCGTTGTGAAGCAAGGGAATGAGCCGCACGTCGACCTGGTTCTCGAATTGCCGAACGATCAGAAAAATCAGGCTGCGGCTCCACAGACTTCCACCGACGCCATGGCATTTGCAGACAAGCCGAATTTCACGGTGGCCGGCATCACCGATTGGACGGCGGTGGGTGGACATGGATCGGATGCCAGTCTGCGAACCAGTGAAGCACTGGCGCGCGAGACCGCCACGCTGAAACCGAACGAAAAGGCGGCAGGAGTTTCGACATTACCAGGCGGCGGTGCCGGCAGCGCAACAGAGACCAGCTTGCGGGCCGCTGCCGCTCAGTCGCCAGGGAGTTTCGAAGCCAATCATCAGTTGGGTGAATTTTGCTTTCATAAGGGCAGTTATCGAGAGGCCATTCCGCCGCTCGAAGCTGCTTACCAGATCGATCCCGCGAATCACCGCAACGAATACGATCTCGCCCTGGCTTATAAAGAAACGGGAGACTATGGCCGGGCTCGTGAACACATCCAGAAACTGATCGCGCAGGAAGATAATGCCGACCTGCATCGAGCCTTGGGTGATCTTGACGAGGAGTCCGGAGATTCGTTGGGCGCAGTTCACGAGTACGAACAGGCCGCGCGCCTCGATCCCAGCGAGCAGAACTATTTCACGTGGGGCTCAGAACTGTTGTTGCATCGCGCGGTGTGGCCTGCGGCCGAGGTCTTCAGGAAGGGATCTGAAGGGTCCCCGAAGTCAGCCAGAATGCTGGCCGCGCTGGGCGCCGCTCTTTTTGCCAGTGCAAATTACAGTGAGGCCGCGGCGCGGCTCTGCGAGGCTTCCGACCTCAATCCGACAGATCCTGCACCCTATATTTTCCTGGGTAAGATTGACATGGCCGCGCCGGAGCCGCTGCCCTGCGTTGAATCGAAGCTACAGCGCTACAACCAGGAGCATCCCACAGATGCCCGCGCCAAGTATTACTACGCGATGGCAATTTGGAAGCGCCTCAAAGCCTCAGAGAACACGCCGAATGCGGAGCAGGTGGAGAAGCTGCTTACACAAGCAGTCACGCTGGACCCCAAAAATGATGCCGCCTACGTTGAGCTGGGCAATATCTACTCTGACCAGCGAAACTTCGAGAGGGCGATTGGCTTTTACCTGAAGGCAATTGAAACCAATCCGCAGTTGACCGACGCGCATTACCGCCTGGGCGTGGCCTACGAACGAACCGGCGAATCAGTGAAGGCGAAACAGGAATTCCAACTCCACGATGAAATCGAGAAGGCACAGGCCGCGGCTGTCGAGCGCCAGCGGCAGGAAGTCAAGCAATTCATGGTGGTTCTGCAAAGTCAGCCAGTTGTTCACTAATTCATTCAACGTTGTTAGCTATCGACGAAAGGCAATCGATGGGAGACTTCGGGATGCACAAGCTTTTGGCTGTGGTACTTTTGCCAGTGATGACAATGTTCGCCAGCGATCTCCCGAGCAAGAAATATCTGGATCTCGCCACTGTCAAGATCATGGTGGCGGCAGCCGAGGCCAAAGCTAAAGAGCTGAATGTCTCAGTAACAATCTGTGTCGTGGATGAGAGCGGCAATCTTCTCTTCTTGGAGAAGGGTGAGACGGCTTCGCTCAACACAATTCAGTTCGCACAGAAGAAGGCGCGGCACGCTGCCTTCTACGGCAGCCCGTCAAAAGACGGGGCGGACACCGTGAAGAACGGCAACACAGCGGCCATGGCGTTCCCGGAATTCTTCCCCAACCAGGGAGGCCTGCCAATTCGCGTAGACGGGCAGCTGCTCGGCGGAATTTCGGCAAGTGGCGCGAAGTCCGAAATCGACGAACAGGTCGCGCAGGCCGGCCTTGACGCCCTTCTGAAGAAGTAGCGCTATGTCGCTCGACGCTTGGCGGGTGCGGCAATGCCTTCGCCTTCGCGGATGGTGAGTATCTGGTTCGCCTTCACGTTCGTGAACCGCTCAATCTTCTGAGTAGTCGGCCACTTCACTTCAATCAGATCTACGCTCTCAGCCTTGCCGAGGCCGAAATGGAGCCGCAGGTCGCTTTGAGACATTACGCTCGTTCCACTGTGGACTTCGTCCATCTGCGCATGCTTGCCGGTTACCACTCGGGCGCGCGCTCCAATCGCAGTGCGGTTGCACTTAGTCCCGATGAGCTTCAGCTTGATCCAGTTCTGCTTGTTGCCGCCGTCATTGCGCAGGAGCGACGGCGGATCATTCATGTTCAGAACCAGCACATCCATGTTGCCGTTATTGTTGTAGTCTCCGAAGGCCGCGCCCCGGCTCGAGAAGCGCTCGCTGATGCCCGGCCCCATCTCTGCCGAGACGTCCTTGAAACGGCCATCGCCCAGATTCCTGTATACCAGTCGCGGATTTTTGTACGTCTGCCCGAACTTGTAGTTGTCGATCTCCGGATAGACATGGCCGTTGATCTGGATAATGTCCGGCCAGCCGTCGTTGTCATAGTCAACGAAGCCGCAACCCCACGCCACGTAGTTGCTGTTTACGCCAATGCCGGACGCGAAAGTGACGTCGCTGAATGTTCCGTCGCCATTGTTGTGATACAGGTTGCAGGTGTCGTCGGCGAAGTTGGTCTTGAAGATGTCGAACCAGCCATCGCAGTCGTAGTCGGCCACCGCAATACCCATTCCTGCCTGTTCGTGGCCGTTATCGTTGTAGGCGCAGCCGGCCATCACCGCGATGTCGGTAAATGTCCCGTCGTGATTGTTCTTGAACAGGATGCTTGGCTCCGAGTCGACAGCGACATAAATGTCGGGCCACCCGTCATTATCGAAGTCGTAGGAAACCGCCGTGATGGAATAGCGCGGGCCCGGCTTTAGAATGCCGGATTTCTCCGAGACATCGGTGAAGGTGCCGTCTCCATTGTTGTGGTAGAGGATGTTTGTATCGCCCGGAAGCCCGCGCGGGCCGCACATCGTTGGGATGCCCTTCCACTGGCAGAACTTCGTGTCGTTCGGAGGAGGAATTGTCGTAGGGTCGAGCTTGATGTAATTACAGACGAACAGATCAAGATGGCCGTCGCGATCGTAATCGAGAAAGGTACAGCCGGCGCCCCAGCGATATTGCTCCTGGTACAGGCCGGCCTTGCGCGTGACGTCGGTGAAGGTGCCGTCTCCGTTGTTGTGGAAGAGGACGTTGTGGCCCCAGAAGCAGCAGAAGAGATCATCCCATCCGTCGTTGTTATAGTCGCCGACGCAGACGCCCGTTTGCCATCCGGTACGTCCCAGTCCTGATCTTTCGGTGACGTCGGTGAACGTTCCGTCGCGATTGTTCTTGTAGAGGTGAGAAATCGGCGCCTTCCCTGCGGGCCAGTTAGCGTCGAGGCGATCGCCATTCGTGAGATAGATGTCCAGCCAGCCGTCGTTGTCGTAGTCGAAGAATGCGAGCCCGCTGCCCTTTGCCTCGATGATCGACCGTTTGTGTTCCACGCCTCCCCACACGTTTGGGATCGTAAGCCCGGCTTGCTGAACCACGTCGACATACTGGACCGCAGACGGCGTACTCGCGACCGCAGCGTCGACCAGCGCCGGATTTCGCCACTTCCAGAGTGGAGTCGTCAGTGTCTCCAACAAGGTACCGCTGAGCAGGAAAAGGGATGAGCCGAGGAAGCGCCGCCGAGGCAAATTCATAGTCATTGATTGGGATTATTGAAACAGATATTCACCGCGATGGCACGAGAGGGAATTTGCGGGGGACAATTCCAATTCCTTCCTTCACGGCAATGATCTTATCGATCGGAACATTAGTCAGCTTGTCCACATGGCCGCTGGGCCAGGTGATAACGAGTGAGTCGATTTTGGTCCGCTTGCCCAGACCGAAATGAATGCGCGGATCGTTGGCAGACATATAGCTCATTCCGCCCTTGGACTGCTCGACATGAGTAACGCCTTCTGAAGTGAGCTTCAACACCGAACCGATACCGTCGCGGTTCGACTGCGTGCCGATCAGCAGCACTTCGAGCCAGTGATTTGCGTTGCCTCCATCGTTGCGAAGAAGCTCGGGGTAATCGCCGCGCACATTCACGGCAATATCGATGTCTCCATCGTTGTCGAAATCTGCCGTAGCCAGGCCGCGACCGGCTATGGGGCGCATGAAGTCGGTGCCGAGAGCCTCTGAGGTCTTTTCAAAATGCCCCTTCCCCAGGTTGCGGTACATCAACAGCGGTTCTTTGTAGGAGACTTCGCTGTGGTAGAGGTTCACATTGTCCAGCATTGCTCCATTGAGTTGCACGATATCCGGCCAGCCATCGTTGTCGTAGTCGAGAAACTTCGCCGCCACTCCACTCAGCAACACAGCCTTGTTGCCGATTCCGCAGCTATATGTGTCGTCGGTGAACGTTCCGTCCTGATTATTGTGATAGAGGCGGTTCAACTCGAAATCAAGATGGGTGATGTAGACATCCATCCAGCCGTCGCCATCCACATCCGCGGCGTCGATGCCCATGCCGGCCTCGTAACGTCCATCCTCGCTCGCTGCCAGCCCGGAGAACAACGAGAGATCCTTGAATGTCCCGTCGTGATTATTCAGGAACAGAAAATTCGGCCACGTATCATTGGCGATTGCAATGTCTGGCCAGCCGTCATTGTTGAAGTCTGCGGTGACCACGCCCATTCCTTTCGATTCGGGCAGACCCACGCCTGATTTGTCGCTCACGTCAGTAAACGTGCCGTCGTGGTTGTTGTGGTACAGCTTCGTCTTTTGTCCTTTGTAGTTGTTGGGATTGCAGTAAGAGCGATAGCCGGGTGCGCGCTCACCGCACCAGAGATTGTTCTTCGGACTCCACTCGATGTAATTCGTAACAACCAGATCGAGATAGCCATCCTTGTCGTAGTCGAACCACGCCGCGCTGGTTGACCATCCACCCTCATCGGCGACTCCAGCCTTGGCAGTCACGTCCGTGAAGGTTCCATTGCCGTTGTTGTGATAGAGAATGGCGCGGCCGTAGCCAGTGACGTAGAGGTCCGGATAGCCGTCGTTGTCGAAATCCCCCACCGCCACGCCCTGTCCGTAATGTCCCTCGCCACCCACACCGGCCTTTTCGGTTACATCGGTGAATGTGCCGTCTCCGTTGTTGTGATAAAGCGCCGATCGCAATGGATGTGGCGGCTTGTAAATATCCGTTGGGCCGGACTGGACAAAGTAGAGATCCATCAGCCCGTCCTGATCGTAGTCAATCCATCCCACGCCGGTTCCCATCGTTTCGAGGTAGTACTTCTGGTCGGTCTGCGTCGAGTCCTGTTGGAAGGTAATTCCGGCGGCCTTGCGAATGTCGGTGTAATGCACGGGAATCGGCGCTTCGTCCTGCTTGGCCGGCTGCTGAGCAAAGGGCGAGGAACAAACCAGAAGTGGCAACAGCCCGGTAGCGAGGCCGCGCCAGATATTTGCCGCAAGACTCGTCATGTTCTCAGAGAGTCCGATCCGCGAGAGCAAGCGCCACTTGCAGCAGCTGCTTCCGGTTGGCCATCGACATCGGTTGCTTGTCGAAGCCTAGTCGAGGTCGTGCAAGATTGATGAGGCTTATTCGGTGCGGAGAAACCA
>CAVRNK010000024.1:0-40951 GCA_963721995.1 uncultured Acidobacteriaceae bacterium
TTCCCAGTCATATGAAAGCAAGCGTCAGGAGAGGAATATTACTCCGCGCCGGAAAGTGACTTTTGGGGGGCACAAAATGAAACATTTTAAGTATCTCGTGAGCGTTTGCGTTATCCTGCTCGGCGCATTCGCGGCCGCCAACGCGCAGGAGAATGCTACGATTACCGGTCAGGTGAATGACCAGTCAGGCGCATCTGTACCGGGCGTAACGATCACCATCACCGAACCGGCACGGGTGAAACCCGCACCACGCAATCTACGGGAGCCGGCCTTTATCAATTCTCCGCATTGGGCATCGGCACCTACGATCTCAAGGCGACTGCACCGGGGTTACTACTTACACCAAGACAGGAATTGTGGTCGATGAGGCGGCGACTGTTCGCGCCAATATCCCTTTGTCTGTAGGGTCGGCGAGCCAGACAGTCACCGTCCAAGCGAACGTACTGCAGGTGCAATAGGAGACCAGCGAAGTCAGTTCGCTGATTACCGGTAATCAGGTGTTGCAGCTCTCCACCAACGGCCGCAACGTTATGTCGCTCACCACGCTGGGCACTGGCGTGACCAACATGCTGCCCTCCTTCAACGGGGTTACCGCCCAGGGCAGCAGCACGGAAATCAACTTCAACGGCAGCAGGTACGACCATAACAACTGGCTGATCGACGGCGGAGAAGTCTACGACCGCGGCAGCGGCGGCAAGCTGGACGCTGCTATCAGTCCCGACGCGCTGGGCAAGTTCCGGTGCTCGCCGCAACTACACGCCCGACTACGGAATCAACTCGGGCGGCACGGTGGCGATGGTCATCAAATCCGGAACGCAAAAATTCCATGGCGCACTGTGGGAGTTTAACCGCAATGATGCTTTCGATGCCGGCTATTACTTCTTCAAGCAGCAAAACCAGCAAACCCCCGAGCTTCGCCTGAACATCTTTCGCGGAGACATCGGCGGACCCGTGATCATCCCCCACGTCTACAACAATGAGCGCAACAAGACCTTCTTCTTCGTGAACGAAGAGTGGCGCGAACTCATCCAGGGAGCCAACCCCTCGGTTACGAATACGATTCCGGCCGCGTTCTTCCCCACCGCCGGCAATCCGCTGGACTATACGCCACTGACTAAGGACGCGAACGGCAACCCCGTGCAGCTGATCGTTCCGGCAACGATGGACACGGAAAACTCGCGCACTATGGCCAGGACGGCCTGGTCGCCGGGAAGCCGTTCCCAGGCGATGGCGCGGGTGGTTATACCATTCCAGCCAACCTCCTTGATCCCAACGCCGTCCTCTTCATGGGTACCGGCGCTATCCCCAAGCCCAACACCGCCAATGGTACGCAGTACATCGCGTCACCGAAACAGCCGACGTATGTCCGCGAGGACGTGGTCGCATCGACCAGCATTTCAGCGACAAGTATCAATTGATCGGCACTGGATCCACGATCGGATGGAGCCGGCCATTTACCCCGATATGTGGAGCAACAACAGTTACGTCACGACTGGCGATACTTTCAAGAACCCGAGTTGGGGGACGGTTATCAACTCACCCAGTCGCTTTCTCCAACCCTGCTGAATGAGACTGCGCTGAATGTGAATGGCAACACTATCGACATCACGCCGCTCGGCATCTACCAACAACCGTCCGGCTGGAACGCCGTGGGCATCTTCAGCGGCAATAACACGCTGAACCGCCTTCCATCGATAGACTTCTCCGGCGCGCCAAATACCAATTGGACGATCAACTACTGGCCGTGGCGCAACGCTTATCTCAACTACCAGATTCGCGACGATCTGTCGTTGATCAAGGGAAAGCACGCCTTCAGGTTCGGCTTTGGCTACATGCGCAACGACAAGAATCAGCAGCAGCAGGCCGATACCCAGGGCGACTACACCTTCAGCCAGTCGGCGTATTCGGGAGACGCCTACGGCAACTTCCTTCTGGGTTTCGCCAGCAGCTATCAGCAGCTTAATCAGCAGTCGATCTTCCACTGGCTGAACAATACGTATTCAATGTATGGGCAGGATAACTGGCACGTTCTGCCGAGACTGACACTTAACCTCGGCCTTCGCTGGGATTTGCTACCGCACGTCTATGAAAAGAACAACCGGACCTCGAACTTCCTTCCGGGCGACTTCAACCCTGCGGAGGCTCAGTCGCCGAACGCCGCCAACGGATCCCTGGATCCTAACGGCCCGGGATTCAGCCAGCCGGCGGGCGCACCCGTACCGTTCTATCTGAATGGTGTGCAACTGGCCGGGGTGAACGGGTTCCCCAGAGGGATCGTAAAGAATCAGTACGGAACCGTCCAACCGCGTGTCGGCTTTGCCTATGACCTCTTTGGAAACGGCAAGACGGTTATCCGCGGCGGCTACGGCATGTTCTTCGAGCGCGTGCAGGGCAACGATATTTACGGCACTGACACAAATCCGCCGAATGCATATCAGCCCAGCGTCAGCAACGTCTATTTCTCGAATCCGAATACCAGCGCTAACACTGGACAGACTGCATCTGCTCCGTTCTTCCCGGGCAATTTCAGCAATCTGGCATATCAATACCACAACCCGGGCACGAATCAATTCAGCCTCGGAGTGCAGCACGAACTGGCTCCATCCGTGGTCATGCAGATCCAGTACGTCGGCATGACAGCCTGGCATCAGAACGATGAGCGGGCAATCAATACCCTGCCACTGACAAACACCGACGCCGCTGATCCGAGCAATCCTTATTACGACCGTCAAGGTGTTGCAGGACAATTGCCAAACCCGGCAAAACCGGGTACGAATTTGCCGGCCTTCAACTCAAATCTCTACAGGCAGTATCAGGGATTCGGCAGCATCACCCAGACCGAAAACATAACTAACAGCAACTACAACTCCTTCCAGGCCGGGATCCGTATGCAGAACAAGCATGGATTGACTGTACAGTTGTCCTACACCTGGTCCCACGAAATTGATATCCAGAGCGGCGACCTTACCTCCACGACTCAGCAGGGTTCCGGTGGGCAGATCTCCGATCCGTTCAACATCGAATACGACCGTGGTTCCGGCACGATCGATCGCCGGAATGTATTCAGCGCAAACTACATTTACAATGTGCCCTTCTTCCTGCACTCCCAGAGCGCACTCTCCCGCGCATTGCTCGGTGGATGGCAGTTCTCCGGCATTACCACAGCCCAGAGTGGCAACCCGGTCAACGTCACGTATTCTCCAGACACCCTCGGGCTAGGCGGAAACACGACCAATCGCCCTAACCTCGTGGGCGCCAGGAATTATCCGAAGAAGCAACTGGCATGGTTCAATAAGTCTGCTTTCGAAGCCCCCACTGCTCCATGGGCCGGAGGACCTAATCAAGGATTCGGGAGCGCCCACAAGGATGCGATCGTCGGGCCTGGGCTCTTCAATTGGAACCTCAGCCTTTTCAAGGACTTCCACCTGACTAAGGGTGAAGGACCGGTGATCCAGCTTCGCGCTGAGTCGTACAATACCTTCAACCATACGGAGTGGAACAACATCGACACCGGATTTACAGATGGCAACTTCGGACAGGTGACGTCGACGTATGATCCACGCACCTTCCAGTTTGGCGGGAAGTTCCTCTTCTAGGAAATTCTGCGCTTCCATCAACGCAGTGAAGCGTCATGCTTCACTGCGTTTTTTCTTTCTGCGGCGATTTGCTCTCCGTATGAGTGCCAAATCACCTTGATTGCACACCCTGGATCGGTACCTGTTGACGGTCGTCGGAGCGACCCCCGGCAATCCGGCTCTGTGTCTCAGCCTAAGTCAACCGTCGGAGGTCGCTCCAGGCTCTCCAATCTTTGGAAACGGCCTACTTGCGAGCGACGGTGCCTTTTGGCGCAACGGAATATGGTCCAGCCAAACTTCCACCACACCGCTATGACTAGTTATGCCTCCATCATGTTGAAGTGTATCTCCAAACAACTTTCGGAGTGGCGCGTTGGGGAAGTACGTGATATCTCCAGCGTCGGCGAACTGTTCACATCGCCCTGCACGTAGCGCAACACCCTACCCCCGCCGCGTCGCGCATCACCTCGAACGAATACACTCTGTCCATGCGGATAAGATGGTGTTAGGTGCCTGATTGTCATTGCTCGAGTTTCTAATTTGGGAAAAATCCCCATCGCTCGTCAGAGGAAGCGGACGATCCTTGGTGCGCCGTGGCAGCAGTGGTTTGCTCCGAACTTGCCGCCCGGCTCCGGGGCCCAATTGGCACCGGAAGCATCGTCGAGCGTGGTCAGCCGTTCTGAGGAGAGAGCACTGACGACATCCGCGACGACTTCCGTTTAAACCTCGAGCCCGGTAGCAACATACAGTTCACTCAAAAAATAACCGATACCCGAACCGTGAGCGAAGACAAGATATCAAGGAACTGCGCGTGCTGGCCGAGCGCTGGCGCGTTCAACAACACCGTCAGGCCACACTCTTCGCTGGGTTATCGACCGCCCGCACCCCGAGGCGTGGCTGACCAGAACTCCCACGAGCATGGAGAAGTGGAAACCGCTTCGCGCTTCCCACTTCTCCACACCCCAGACGGCGGCTACTTGAACTCAGAAGTAGCTGCGCTACACTAACTCATCCACCGACACAAAAGATCGGGCAATCCACGAGCGCGTCGCTGTACGCAGGCGCGGTGTGATTTCCCAGGCCGGTGAACTCCACGAGCTCTCCGCGACTTCGACCTTATAGGCGAAGCGTGTTTGGGATTGGTGATGTTGGCGAGCCATTCCAACTCAGGAGGAATATCGACGAGGGCGTTGAATTCGGCAGGAGTTAACGTTCTCTTCACCGATAGGAATCAGGTCATCTGTTACGACCCGCCCCCGCCGCGCTTATCGTTTAAACGCGATAATGGATTTTATCGAGTTAAAGTCAAGGCTATCGAGAGACCCTCATCTGTCGTGTTTGAGAACACATGATATTGGCGATAACGTTATATTGGCGATAACGTTGGGCATCCTTTTACAGTCGGAGTCTCAGAATAGTTGGCCTATTGTTCACCGAAGGCAATCTTGCGGACCGTGACTTCCCTGAACTCGACTTATGGCCGTACCCAGAGAGTTTGTAGTTGTGAGTTTTCGGGTCTGTCAGGAAGCGGTGTTCCTTTTGATCCGAATCAAACCTTGAGCCACGGCTCTGCGGGTCTTCTGCGCCTTCTTCTCCGCAGGACCGATAACCCGCTGGTGGAGCGAGGAGAGAAGATGCTGGAGATCTCGGTACTTAAACATCTTTAGCACCCAGGGGTACCGCTTCATGTGGTCGAACATCCCGTACTCGTATTCCGTAGCAAGAATGATGGGCTGCACTGGCACAGAGGGAAGTGACTCCACGATCCCCTTAAGCTCCTGCGGCAAGCTGCGTGCGCGCGTGGCATCAGCGATGACGAAACGTGCCATGCGGGCAAGCAGGTTGATCGTCTCGTCCGTATCACGAGAGCCGGGGACTCTGAAGTCGAAGATTACCGGCACGTAGTCGAGCGCTTTGAGTTCCTCCCGGATCGCGTCGAGGACCACTTTCTGCTCGAGACCGAAGTTACCAAGGATTAGCACGATCTTGGCGCTGACTGCGTCGATAACACTCTGTAGCCGCTGGTTTTGCCTTAGCATATACAGGAACTGCGCGACGGCCACATCGTCTACAGTGACCGTCGGCTCATCGACAGAAGTTTCTTCAGTGCGTCCCCATGGTTGTCTTGACTCGGGGGAGTCGGACTCAATCTGAGCCACAGCCTGCCTTAGTGCCTCAGCTTGGGCGGGCGGGAGTAGCGAGGGTCTCGGAGTAATGATCAGCCCTCGCTGGCTCGTTGCTTCGTCCACCTCAAGGTTCCACACTGAGGCGCCGTACACCCGGCAGCCGTCCAGAATTGCACCCTGGAACCGCGTTCCGACCAGGAGGGCAAACGAGAGATCCGCATTCTCAAGATGCGAGCCACGGAGGTCAGCGCGACGGAGGTCAGCCGATTCGAGATCTGCGCTCATGAGATCGGCATGCAACAAAATCGCGTCGGCCAGCTGAGCGCGTGGAAGGCGCGCTGCGGCTAGAACAACGTCCGAAAGGTTAGCGTGCTGCAGATCAGCACCATCCAGATTTACCAACGTCAAGTCCACGTTGCGCAGATCGGCCCATTGAAGATCGGCGTTAGTAAAATCCGATTCGTGGTCGAAAATTGCCCCTCGCAGATCGGCTTTATAGAGGATGGTGCGTTCGAGATTCGCACCGCGCATGTCGCGTCCTCGAAGATCTACGCCGCCGAGGTTTGGCCTCGGGGTGTCCTCTAGGTGCAGGGCGGTGGCTCGCTGCCTCAGGCGCCACGCATTCCAGGCCGGAACACCCTCATTCAGGGTCTCCAGGTGCTTGACATTAGGCACGATGAACTCCTCCCCGTCGCTTATTCCTTTCCGAATATGCGCCGCCTGTGCTCCCACCGAAGGGAAACAAGCAATCTTGGAACGGGCTTTATGTCGCCGACAGGCATTGTACGTGGGTAGCGTTGACCTCACCCAGTGCAAAAGGTTAGTTAGCCAGAAGGTGGAGTCGGTAAATCAACTCTCGCACTCCTCTTTGCCCGTGAATATGGCGCGGCCAACGCGCGTGGCTATGATTTGCGGACGATGAGGCCGTTCTTCCATAGCGCCAGCACTATGTCCATTTGGCTATTGTGCGTTTTCTCAGGATCGTTTGTGACTACCCTCCATAATTCACTTATGGACCAGCTCGCGTTCCTTCAATTAACAATTCAATATGACCGTGACAAGGTAGACGAAATGGTGCTGGCGCTGTTGTCGCTCACACAAACAAGAGATGGCCGCGCGTAGAAGGGGACATGACTGGGATGCACTGGACCGACTGCGCGCGAGGGGATGTAACGCCGCGCCGAAGAGCAAAGCACGATTAACGGACCACAACCCAGCGTCACCTCCCGAAGTGAACGCGCTTGCGGTCCTTTGCGAGGCCAGTACCCCTAATCGTGGGATGGACGGCGATTCGCCAACAGTCCGTCCTTTCTTTTGCTCCCTCTCTATGGGGAATCCAAACCGCAAATTCCGCGCATCACAATCGACATTAGCCTGAGTGGTGTTGTGCACAATGGCGATTTAAGAGGCCGATGGGTCTGGATGGTATCCCGGTATCATTGGGTCTTGGAGCAGTACCAAGGCAAGATCAAACTCAAACGCCGGTACGCGCCGACGAAGTTCGGGGATCAGTTCTATCACACCAGCGTGGACGGTCACCGTCTCGCCATCAAGCGAGCGAGACAGGGTCTGGATTGCGATGAGCAGCTACCAATTGCGGCCTACCGTCAAAGAGAACAGATTCGTTCTCTGGAACGGGGTTTCTTTGACTGAGAACTATGGGCGGGGACGGGATTAATTCTTATTGAGCTTCAGTGCTCAGTGTAGGTCGGTTTTTCAAGGGAGTTTTTGGCGGTTCGCTAGCCGGGTGGCCTTGTGAGCCGCAGCCCATCTTTTTCGCTGGGCCGCTACGATCCGTGCTCTTCCCTCAGGGCTAATAGTGCGCTTACCGATGGATTTCTTCCCACTGGCACCACTCATCCCCATACCAGCCAAGAGCGCCTTAACTTGTTTCAGTTGAGCAATCTCGGCATCAATTTGATTCGAAATGTCTTGTAAGTTCATACGGAGACGCTAGCAAAGGTGACAGAACGGGTATATGCCACGTTTGAGGCAGAATACCTTCTTAGTGCTTTACGAAGACTGCTTTGACTGCAACGGTGACTGAGCGATGCGCATGAAAGTCTCGTGAAGAAGGCACCAACCAGAATTGAACGATTATTGGACGCGCCTTTAACGACGGGATCTTTCGTGGGCGGCTAGTCTCGTTTTTAAAGAGAGACTCCCTCATGAAACGATTGTCAGTAATAGCACCTTTAGTGGTCCTGGCAGGCGCGTGGACTGCCGCCAGCCTGCGGGCGCAGAACCATGAAGTCCGCGCCGATATTCCGTTCAGCTTTGCGGTCGGGAGCAAACAGCTTCCTGCCGGGCACTACACATTTCTCACCGGGCCAACCTACACGATGGTGACCCGGAACACCGATCGCGAGACCACGATTCTGAGCAAGACAGAGGAGGCCTTCCACGCGGTGGGCTACCTCAACATACTGGTATTCAATAAATATGGAGATGACTACTTCCTCCGTGAAATTCGGTGCCCGTCGATCGCGATGAACGTGGAGATTCCCCAATCGAAGCTGGAGAAGCAGATTCGAGTCCAGGCAGCCGGGCTGGGATCGAACCAGACGCTGCTTGCACTGAAGTAGAAATCGGACCTGACCGGAGTTAGTTCAAGAGCGAGTCCATCAACGTTGCCGAGCGCGAAGGCTTCAGCGAGCTTCTGTTTATCTGATCGGCGTTGAGGCTGAGCCATGACTGACATCGCGTTGCAGGCGGGACATTCGTACCGATGCTTCAGTAGCTCCAGGAGGGCGTTGTTCACGCGCCGTACAAGCTGCTCTGGCCGCGCGCTACCGGAGAGCTTTACGGCTTCGCGCGACGCAGACAAGAATAGCAGGGCGAGCGAGTTTCCGGCGGGGCAGAACAGCGCCTTTTGGTCGAGGGTAATAGGTTCGTTGAGGTCCACTCCAATCCCATCTGTGTTTGCGGGCGAATCCTCCACCTGCCCAACACGTCGGGGGCTTTCTATCCTGGGACATTACTTCAGACCCTCGATCGAAAACATCCCCCGTCGGTGATTGGATAATCCCCGATGAGTAATGATTACCCATATCCTGGGACCGGGGCCGGAGCACGTCCAAGGACGCGCTCGGAATGGGAACTTGCAGCGAGGAATTGTACTGCTGGACAGCGTGGCCGACAGCGAAGGCTCAACGATGCGCTGCCTGTGAGATCGGCGTTGGTAGCGCCCACACATCGTCCCAGCGTTAAGCGGCCTTCTTACGCTGCGCCCATCTCTTTTTCATCGCAGCGCTGATCCGTGCTCTCCCCTCGGCACTCATGACGCCGCGCTTACCTCCGCGTGCCCCTGTGCTTCCAGAGAGCAGCTTGCGGGCTTGTTGTAGACGGGATATCTCGGCGTCGATAGCTGCGATCAGTTCAGAAATATTCATGGGTAACTCAGTTTACCGGTCAACCCTGCCAGAAGCCGATATCACGACGAAGACTGCGTCGGGCGACTGTGTTGCATCGGGTGTGATCCGCCGCATAGGCGATCTTATCTTCTGGTGCGGAGACGTCAGGTGACAATATTCGGAGTGATGCGGAAATCCTTCTTCGTCAGCAACACCATTCCGGCATCGGTCGTCTTCTGTGCCACGTCAAATGCTTGCGAGAGTGTTTTGCCTCGCGCCATGAGCATATAAAACACTTGACTCCACTCGACCGCGGTCGGTACCCCGATCAGTGCAAAGCCCGCTACCACATTCGCCAGTCTAGCGACTCTGGCTGCCAATGCCAACGAATCACAAGTGTTCAACACCACCAAACGAACGTTAGCCATCTCAATCAACTTGGCAAATCCATCCGCCGGAACTATATTTTTCCCTCGCTCATATTTGCCTCTTCCACTATCAAACTCAACATCACCGAGTACAATGTCGCCCGTTTCCGGATCGATAAAGCTGACTAGGTGAACAATGTCGAACCGGTTCTTCACTAGTAAATTGCGCAATTCCGCTGCACTTACATTGTGTGCGATCTGAACCTCAACGCCCGGAAAACCTGACGTTATTGCTTCCACATCACCGGTAAAACCGAGTTCGGCGTACTGAGGTGACGCTGCACAAAGAATTCGCGGACTCTCGAACTCATCCAATAGGCGATCACTTCGTCGTCCAAGTTTGGAAAGTTTGATCTTGCCCCCGCGAAACGTATCCCTTAGCTGAGAATCAGCGAAGGGGAAAATGATGATGAAGGCGACGCGGGCGCGGTACACGCTCGAGTTCAAGCAGGAGGCGGTTCGGCTTGTGGAGTCGGGCCAGAGTATAGCGGCGGCATCGCGCACGTTGGGTCTGGTAGAGCAGACGTTGTTCAACTGGGTCAAGGCACATCGGGAAGGTACGCTGAAGGGTGCCGACAGCCGGTCGAAGGTGACCGCCGAGCAGATGGAGATCAGCCGCCTGCGAGCCGAGCTGGCGCGGGTGACCATGGAGCGCGACATCCTGGGAAAAGCTATGGCGTACTTTGCCAAGGGGCAGAAGTGAAGTACGCCTTGATTCGACGCCATCGGTGTGTGTGGCCGATCCGCGTGCAGTGCCGGATGCTGGGGGTAAGCGTGGCTGGCTATCATGAGCACTTTGTACGTCGCCTCGAAATCGCCCGGCGCCGTCACCTGAGCGCGGAAGCACTGGTGGTGCGGATTCGCGCCGTGTATGTGGCCAATCGCGGAGCTTACGGCTGGCCGCGCATCTGGCGCGAACTGCGTGCTCAAGGTATCCATGTGGGCAAGCAGCGGGTGCAGAAGCTGATGCGGCAGCAGGGTATTCGCGCTCGCGGCAAGCGGCGTTTCCGCGTCACCACCGATAGCCGACATGGTCTGCCGATCGCTCCCAACCTGCTGAACCGCAACTTCACCGTGGCCGCGCCCAACCAGGCGTGGACCGGCGACATCACCTATATCCCAACCCACCAGGGCTGGCTTTTCCTGGCCGTGGTCCTCGACCTGTTCAGCCGCCGCGTGGTGGGCTGGTCGATGCAACCGGAGATGCGCAGCCATCTGGTCATCGATGCGCTGGAGATGGCCTGGCTGCACCGCAGTCCCGATCGAAGCGCCAGGCCGATCTTCCATAGCGATCGCGGCTGCCAGTACGCCAGCCATGAGTTTAGCCAGTTGCTTCAGCAGTGCGGCCTCACCGCTTCGATGAGCCGCCAGGGCAACTGCTGGGATAACGCCTGCTCAGAGACGCTGTTTGCATCGCTGAAGGTGGAACGGCTGCATGGCCGGCACTTTCAAACCATTCGTCAGGCCAAGGATGAGGTCCTCGACTGGCTGCTCTGGTATAACCAAACACGCATGCACTCAACCCTGGGCTACGTCAGCCCGATGCAGTTCGAACAAGACTGGTATCGCAGCACCGCAGCGGTTGCAAACTAACGCGGCCAAGCCTATGAAAGCAGGCTATGGAAAAGCAGGAAAGCAAAAGACGCTTTCCAACTTTCCCACAGCCACGACGACTACGAACTATAACTACTTATGGGATACGGATTCTGAGGGCAAGGTCAGTTCGTCTCTTATCTGATCACTTGCGGGGCCGACAGCAGCGGCCAAGGACTCTTCGCCTATCGGTGGTTTAAATTTAGCCCTATTGATGCCTTCAAGGTCACTAGGTATACGCAGCTTCTCCCCCACATCTGGCGTTATCCAGAATGTGCGGTGCTTTCCTATTCGGCCCATGAACAATCCCAATTCAAACACGACGTTGTCTCTTACAGACTGTTTTTGAGAGTCGCGTATGTGAATCGTGTCGTCAGGGCTAAAATAAAGATGGCAAAGTCGAACTCCTCCAGCGACCGCAGCAGGTCGTCAATGGTACTGTTGTTCAGATTAAAGACGCCTTCGTTCCAAATGACTACACTTGCATCATGAAGTAAGCCTGCTCTGACTGCTCGTGCGGTTGGAAGCTGTTCAACCGAGGAACCTATGAAGACCTTCGGCTTGGGCATATGGGGCCTGCTTTCGTAACCTCAGTTGCTAAGGTAATTTCCTGAGTTAACGAGTTAATCAGATTCAGTGAACCCCAAAAGGGTAGCACGGGTGGACTGGGCAGATGATTGCCTTAACCGATGTCGAATATGCCCGGTTGCTTGTCGTCTTCATCCTTCACCGGCTCACCCAACTCAGGCCCCGTGTTCTTCACGTTATTGATTCGCTGGTCTACGCGATATGCCCTCATCTTTTCCGAATCGAATGGTCGCAAAAGATCAATCGGCGGTTGGTCTGTGTTGCCCGCTTCAATCCATCGCTGGCAATCCTTCCGGGCGACAATGAGCGGCATCCGGTCGTGTCCCGTGCTCTCTGCGACGAGTTCATTCGGCTCAACCGTGATGATGGCGAACGTGTCCATGTCATTCTCGCGATCCGGTGACCGCCAGTGACGCCAGACACCACCCAGAGCGAACGGTGAGTCATCCTTCATTGCGAAGACGTATGGCAGTCGCCGTTTGCCATCCTTGCGCCACTCGATGAAGGTGTCCACGGGGACGAGGCAACGTCTCTTCAAAAACGAGTCCTGCCACATCCTGTTCGACATCAATGTCTCAGCTTTTGCGTTAATCGTGGACAGCTTGAAGTCCTTCGGATCATTAACGAAGAGGGGCAGGAAGCGCCAGAACATCATGTGTAGCGTGCGCGTCCCGAAGTCCTTGTCCCATACGATGACCGGCTGCATCGTCTGCGGTGCCACGTTGTAGTCGGGGGCGAGTTCGAGAGTGAGGCCGTCAATGTTGCCGAGAGCGAAGGCTTCGGCAATCTTCTGCTTGTCGGATCGGCGTTGGTAGCGACCGCACATCGAATTGATTGTAGGTCGGTTTCCTGCTGTGCGCTTTCAGCGAGTATCTGGCGTAGCCACCAGAGACGTGAAGAAGCTGGCCGAGTTCGGCCTCGTGCGCGTTCGGCGGCAAAACAATCTGGGGCACGGAATTGTGCAGATCGTCGAGCCGATTGTCCGCAAGCTGGTCATGCGGGCGGATATCTGAGCCGGACTCTTTGACCCCGGAATGGAACTGACAAAACTGACCAAAGGCGCAGTGTTTGCGCAGGTCGCGCTTGTGGTATGTACACTTCGTGCATACAATAGATTCATGCCCTTTGAATGGGACAAGGAAAAGGCAGCAGCGAACTTCAGGAAACACGGAGTTCGTTTAGCCGAATCCATTCCCGTGTTTGAAGACGATTACGCGATTACCGTCACCGACGATGAATCCGATCCCAACGAACAGCGGTTCGTTTCTCTCGGCGTTGGCGCGAAGGAGAGAGTGCTGGTCGTCGTTTACAGCCATCGCAATCAAAATATCCGCATCATTTCAGCGCGAACAGCAGAGCCGCACGAGCGCGAGCAATACGAGGAAAACCGATGAAGCAGAAATACGATTTCAGCAAAGGTAAGCGCGGCAGGGTTGTGGCGTCGCAGCCGGAACCGCAGGGAAAGACGCGCATCACCATTCGTCTGGACGAGGAACTGGTTGACTACTTTCTGAAAGAAGCCGACAAGTCTGGCGGGACGATGGGTTACCAGACTTTGATCAACGACGCCCTGCGCCAGTTCATTGAAGGCAAAGCGCCGAAGATCGAAGAGACGCTGCGTCGCGTCGTCCGCGAGGAATGGCTGGCGAATCGGCCCAAAGTTACTGAGGCGATGCTCGTCAACGCGTTCGCCATCCTTAACCGTCCCACTGGTCAAGCATCGGAAGAAGGCGACCGGCTCCCCAAGGGCTATACCGCGAGTCGTCGTAAAGCCACAAAGGCTACAACCCGAGTCGTCGTAAAGACAGAGACAAAAAGTTCCAGATCAGAAAGACTGGCGGCGCTGGGAGGCACTATGCCGAATTTAAAGTCTGTTCCCCGGCGCAGAGTAAGCCCGGACTAGCCCTGATCTAAGGTAAGAGCGAATGACTCAGGAAGAACAACTACAGTACATCGCTGAGAATTGCGACGCGTTCAAAAAAGCGTTGCTGGCCAAGGCATCGAAGATTCCGGTGAACTGGGACAGCATGGAAATCCGGCACTGGGTGATGGACAGCGCAAGCCGCGCTTGGATACCCCAGATGGACAAGGCGCGGATGCGTCGCTATCAGATGGCGAAACAGGTTTATGGCCTCTAGCGGTGTCTGGGTCGCGTTCGCTTATGGTGACATGCGCAGACGCACCAGATGATCGCACCCGGCTCGCCGCCTTCCATGATCAGCGGATCGTATTGTCACCTTCGTGACTCACTTCGTTCCGGTCCATTACGACCCGTCAGACGGGGGGAACTGTGGCCGCCGAGGACAGAATCCTAGCCGCCGAACACTTCGTGCTAACGTTTTCTACGACAAGAGCGAATAACCAGGACGTGCAAATGCCTATCCCCGACTACCAATCATTAATGCTACCGGTCCTTCTTGCCTCTTCCAATGGGGAAGCCCGGATAGGTGCAGTTGTCGAAGAATTGGCCGATCAATTGGGCCTCAGCCCAGAAGAGCGAAGCGAATTGCTGCCGTCCGGCAAGCAAACAGTTTTCAGCAACCGCGTACATTGGGCCAAGACGTACTTGGCGCAGGCGGGCCTGATCGAGAACACGAGGCGCGGCCACTTCGCGATTACGCTGCGCGGAAGGCAGACGCTCGCCTCTCACCCCTCGCACATCGACAACGCATTTCTTAGCCAGTTCGAGGAGTTCAAACAGTTCAAGGAGCGGGCGCGAGTATCGCAGTCCGAAGGCTCTCAGGTTCAGGCCGAGGCGGAAGAAACAACTCTCCGCAACGAGACTGAAACGCCCGACGAAATCATGCGGCGTGCGCAAAAGCAGATCAACGCCGCGCTGGCTCAAGACCTCATCGACCGTGTCCGCGCTGCGTCCCCTGAGTTTTTTGAGCGACTAATCGTGGATTTGCTTCTCAGCATGGGCTACGGCGGTTCCCGTGCTGACAAAGCCGGTCGCACCCTTGGCCGCTCAGGTGATGACGGCGTTGACGGAGTGATCGATCAAGACGCGCTTGGCCTTGACCGCGTATACATACAGGCGAAGCGGTACGCCGCAGGCAACAATATCGGGTCCGGTGCGATCCGCGATTTCTTTGGCAGCCTAGACAGGCACAAGGCTAGCAAGGGTTTGTTAGTCACAACCTCGACGTTTTCCCCGTCTGCAAGGGAAACCGCCGAGTTCCTGAGTAAACGCATTGTCTTCATCGACGGCGATCAGCTAGCAGCTTTAATGGTTCAACAGAATATCGGATGCAGGATTGAAGACACTCTTCACATCAAGAAAATCGACGAAGAGTTTTTTGAGCCGTAGGCTACTGTGTTTCCAGTTTCACAGTTTCACAAAGGGTAAGTTTCGGAACAGGTTGAGAACCAGCTAAAAACGCGGGCTTGCGAGTCCCGAAAGTCTGTCCCAGAATGGTCCCCATTGGGCCGCCCATTTCTGCCCTCCTGAAAGGTAAGGAAAGTATGCCGGAAGCGGCGCTGTTGCCTGAATGTCTATACTGAGAGGTGTTTGTGCCAGCGACGGTAGGTTGTGACTGCAATCCCAGCTAAGGACTCGAAATGAGCGATCAGGAGAACCGCCCCTCAGAGACGCCGGTTCCGGTGCACGATATCAAGACGGAGTCGGGATCAGAGGACTTGCTCAACTCCCCGGCCATGGAGCCCTACATGAACTTGGCGCTCGCCATGATGGGGGGAAAAGACACCGGCGCTGCAATTGCAATGCTTGGCGCACTGCCACTTGAGAAACGTTACGTCTGGAGAGTCGCGTCAGCTTTGAAATGGGCGTTTGCCGATTTCGACACGGTCAACGTAGAGGCTGACCGCCAAACGCTCTCCCCAGAGGATCGACAGCGGTTGACAGACCTCTTGGAGCATCGGCCCCTTCAGTTCTGTCTCTTCCTGAGCGCCCTAATCGGTCAAAAGCAGATGGAATTCATGCTAGTGTCAGCCATTCGCAACGCGAGGACAGTTGTGGCTCAGTCCGCGGGTTTAGACTAGAGCACTCGTGAAGTCCCGTGGAGCGCTATCCAGACAAGGATGGAGATCGTTTACCTCCACGGACCCAGGAGTTCTCGGTAGGCATCAGTGCTGTTGAGAACCTCAGTTGTTCCCTCCCAGTCTGCATCTAGCGACTCGACCCTGACAAGGGGAGCCTTCCAGATGTCCTGGTAGAGCTTCTCTCGATCAAAGCGGGCCATCAGCCTTGCGGAAACAGGCAGCGCCTCGATCACCTGTCACTGGCCGGGTCTGGTTGTAGGTTCCTCGCTTGGATCGGTTGAGCCCTCCGCGTGTGCACCTTCCGATTCGATCCGCCGCAATTCGGAACCGAACGGTTTCCAATCGAGCACCAGCGGCTTGGCTGAGTCCAGGCTCACGGCGACAGCGTATCGCTCAACACCCAGGCCTGCATCTGGTAATGTCTCTGGATTCAGTCCGAACGTCTGAACTTGCTGAGGTCCCGGGCGTGTTCTTGCTGTTGGGCGCTCGTTCGAACTGGCACTCGGAAGCCCCGGCGGATTCTCTTTGGACGCCCGACTAACGAGATTCCGAGCCGGAACCGCAGGAATCCAGTCCGCGACCGGGAATTCAAATCCGCCGCCAGCAGAGTTCTAAAATCGTCCTCTAGCCTCTACCATCTTTTCAATCACTTCAATCTGTCCACGCGGCGTGGGTTCCGCTGTACCTGGGCCATCGCCGTGCTGTGGCGGCTGTCTATTGCCAAACGGGATGGGGCACTGCCCAAGCTCTCAGGATGGGTTAGTCCTTGCATCGGGCCGCAATCAACGTGATGTCGTCGTGCTGTTCCTCGGTGATGCTGAAGCTCTGGACATCCGCGACAATCCCAACTGGAGCCACTTTGCTGACGATAGGTGAGCGGATCTTGCTGGAGCGGGGCATCCGCGTGCGTTAGAATGCCTGTGCGACCCTCCCACAGCCTCCCAGCCTCTTCAGTCACAATTTTTCCAGCCCCAAAAAGCGGCCCGGATGGGCTCCGGGCCAAGATGTAAAGGGGTGTCTCGTGCAAGCTGTGTTGCCGAGACAATCTAGAGCCCAACCAGTCGCCAGTACACAGTCTGCACGCTCTTTAGTGCTTCCCAGGAGGATCGGAAATGAGCACTTGAGCTACAGATTATCGGGGGACCAATCGGGCTCTTGCTTTACAAGCATGCGCGTCATCCGACCGCTGCACAATTCCCCGCTTGAATTAGCCGCCACCAATTTGTCTAGCTAAGAAGTGCGCCGGGTAATGGCGTGCATGTTCTACTTTGGTGTAGCCACCCACTCAGTGCGGTCCTGCTCAGTGGGTGGAAGTTCAGAATCTTCCAATGCACAGCGCCGCTAACGATTGCGGGCCTGAGCCTTCCTCCACGCTGGGATGTCTTCAACATTCCACTTCTCGATTTCGGGGCACTTTATCTCTGGCTGGGAGAACCAGTTGAGAGCCTTGAGACACATCGCTGGCTGAGTCACGCTCAGGCTCAAGGCAGAATTGATTACATCCTTATACTTCTGACATAGGGCAAGAATGTGAGAACTATCGTCTGGTCGAACTATTTCAACTCGACAATTATCTCCCTTCCGAAACGAAATCAGCGAATAGGCCGTAGGGTGGCAAATCCCGCAAAGTTCATCGTATAGTTGCCTCCACATTTCCCGCTCATCATCGGGTAGTCCGATGGCGTTCCGATAGTCTTTGGGTTCGTGAGCTATGTGGCTTGTTGGCGTCATTTCCTTTTCTGTCTTGCCCAGCTTTCTCGCATAGAGGAAGTGTATGAGCCGGTCTTCCAGTTCTTTGTTGAGAAAGCCCTTATCTTTCATTGTTCCGGCCAGAGCGGATTGGATGTAGCTTCGGTCTCGGGCAAGCGTCGGGGGCACTCCATTCAAGGAATACCATGCGTCTTGTGCTCCTTCCAGCAGTCCCCGCAAGCTCGAAGCGAATGCGAGAAGATTTGCTGGTTCAGCGAAGGCGCGTGTAGAAGCTGTTTGCCATCGCTCATGCCTCATGATGTTTAGGGCTGCTGCCCAATAAATGCGGAACAAGAGTTCTTTCCAGTAAATCTGGTTTATTGCCGCCATGCGCCCATCATGGGCGATGACCTGAAACTCACCGATATCCATAAACTCGAATTGCTTGCCGGTGAAGCCCTTCGAAAGGTCTTGGCACATTTGTGCGGCAAGTGCACCCAATGACCCGAACAGCAACCCGTCAATCGGATGTGCCTTCTCAATGTCGTCCAAAGCCTGTTTCTTATCGTCGCCGGATGCCTGTACGCTTATCATTCCCGTGTGGCTCCTCATTGAAATCGCAGATTTGTTCCTTCCCGAATTGCCTTGCCGATGTGATGGATTGAATCGCTTCTTGCCAGCGGCTCACTCGCCCAGGTTGGTTTTTTCGGTTTGCTCCGCTGGATGACGGCAAGAGGACCGTTTGATATTCGAGCCGAGTGAGCGATTCCTTCGCTTCAGCCGCTCCCCGTCCATTGAAGCAAATCAGCCTAATGTTCGGGGCAACGCTCTTCAAACTCTCGAAATCATTGAGTTCTTGCTCGGAGATGTCGCCATCCATGCTGCCGGGGCGAATACCGGAGTGATATGCGTCCCAAAGCCCGATGCGGTTAGCCTTCAACAACTCCACCTTGTCCTCATACGACAGGCCATCAAGGCTCGTGTTCAACGCCGCTACTACCAGCTTCCAAAAATCATTGCCGGGGTTAGCGTAATACTGCCCAACGGCTAGGGATTTGTCGCTGGGTAGTGTCCCTAAAATGAGGATTTCCGTTGCCTCATCCACGACTGGAGGAAGTCCAGACTTCCGCCCACGTAGGCTTTCCATGGAACGAGGATAACCGGATTGCCCGTCCAGTTCGTTTCATGGCCCAGAACGGGCAATTGTGTGCTGATTTTGTGCTTATTTGCTTGTCAAAAGCTGCGCAAAATGTCACAGAATAGCAAGCCAGGCACTCTCCGGGAATCTACGTAAACGAAGAATTCCACTGGAACATGGTGGACGCGGTAGGAATCGAACCTACAACCTGTCGATTAAGAGTCGAATGCTCTGCCAGTTGAGCTACGCGTCCGAAGGGTGCGCCAAGGTCGGCGACTCGGAAAAACCGGATGGGAGCGCATGCGTTTTTCTCACGCGCTTCAAAAAATATATCACACTTTGCGAGCCTTTCGACCCGGAGCAAAACCTGCCCCTAGAAGGAAAAGGACAGTCCGCCTTCGACAGCACGCGATGCCTGCGCGAAGTAGAGAACGCTGCCATCGCTGGTCACAAACGGCCGATAGCCCTCCGCCAGCAGATTGCTCACGTCAATCAGAGCCTCCATCCCGTTGGGAAGAATTCCCCTGCAGCGAATCGGTTGGCGGAGATAAAAGCTGAGATAGGGATTATTCCGATTCGCATCGAATGGAGCGACGGGGGTGACAGTTCCCGGCGGCTGCCATCGATACGTGGCCTGCCATTGCGTGCCGGCACGCTGTAGCTTCCCGCCAAATCCAGCTGCTACCATTTCCGAGCGGTGCGGGCGCAGACTGAGCAGGCCGTTTTCGAGGCTCACTGGGATCGGATGAGCGTCCATGATCAGCGCATTGCCGGTTCCCATGCCGATCGAGACCCACATATCGTCCGGCAGCATCTCCTTGAGTTCGGCGATCGCACCGGCACTGCTGAAGTCCTCTCCCGTCACCTTCAGCGAACCGGTTGACGAGTCGTAGAGCACATCGCCGCTCTTCCAGTCGGCTTCCGAAATCTGGCCGCCGCCGTTGATCACCGGATGCACAATGCTGTCATGGAAGGCCGTTACGCGAACGCGCAGATTGCCGGACCGGTCGGCCAGCGTGAACTCCTGGTGCAGGCCACGCTGGAGTAGTAGCTGCCCGTCGCGCTCCACGATCGCCGGCGGAAGAGCGCCTGGGCGATCTATCAAGTCTGCCTGCTGCATTCCCGGGGCAGTAGCGATCCGATACGAAACCGTGGCATCGCCGGCATGTACTCGAAGTGCGGCAAAGGGATGATTCGCGATCTGGGTCGTTCCCAGGTGGACAGCCTCGATCTCGTTGCCAAACTCGGCGTCGACGGCCTCAGTCAACGTCATCGTTTCGGCGGCGCGCAATATCATCGCCTGCATGCCCTGCGCGTCAGGTCCGCCGGCGATCTCGGGGCGATCGACAAACGCGCCGACCGTACGCAGAGTGCGGCCTGGGGCAAGTTGCTGCTCGTACCCCACCACTGTGTTGAGCGCCGTGTCTTCAGACTGGCTCAGATCAGCGCGCAGGATCAGCTGGTGCGAGTCATCGTTCGATCGGCGCATCTCGAAACCGTGATGCACGCCACCCTCGCCGAAGCCGCTCTCGCCGCCGCGAATCGTCACCCGCGCCTTGAGCGCCGGGTTCTGGCCTTCGGCCTCGGTCACCACCACCAGAGGACCATCCTCGAGCATGCGCAGCAGCGGCCGGTTGGCGGAAAGGCGCAGCGTCCAGGTCCAGTCGTCCTGTGGCTCGTCGGCCGAGCGCGGCTGGGCAGGCAGCCAGCGAAACGCCTCATACAGAGTGTTCAGCGTCAGGTTCACAACCATTCTTGAGCTGGCTGTGATGTGCAGGTTTTCCCGCAACGTGGGGAGGAAGAGCGAGCCGGTGGCTTTTACGCCGTACACGCCAGGGATCACGCGGGGCAGTTCGTAGCGGCCGTGATCGTCTGTAAAGGTCTGGGCAATGATTGAGAGATCCGGCCTCAGCAGTTCAACCAGCGCTCCAACCTGCGGCGTACCCTTGGCGTCGCGCACAACGCCACTCACCGCGCCATCGGTGAGGGCGTGGGCGGGAAGCGACAGCACCGCGAGGAGCAGCGCAATAACAGGGGCGACGTTGGAGAAACTTCGGTTCACTGATTCAGTCGTTTGTTGTTGCCTGGCCCATTTTCCAAAAATTGGCTCGGAATCACTGCTCTGCGGCAGAATCTTCCAGATTTTCGCCTACTCTACGGTGAAGGGGGCCGACTGTGCAATCTCCTGCTTCGAGACGCTGTCGTTCACCTGTATTTTCACAAGGTACTTCCCGGGCTGAAGGCTTGCAAGCGGCAAACTCTTTTCCACCGTGACCTGATCGGAGTTGGCGCTTAAGCTCTTCGAATCCTCTGACGTATCGAGAAGCGTTTTGTTAGATGCCGTATCGATAATCTGATAGGTAATCTTGGCCGAATTCTGCTTGCTCTTCTCGTCGATCCCCAGGTTGTAAACCTGCATCCAGAAATTCAGCTTCTGATCGCGATGGAAGCTGACCGGCGTCGCCGCGTTGGCGGTGACGCGTGGCCGGATGAAAGTGTTGCTGATAATGAAGCTGCCTGTGCCAATCTCCTTCGAAGGCACCCGGTACATCTTGTCGGCCAGAATCAGCGAAGAAGCAGACAGCCGGTCGTCGTCATACTTCGGAACCGTGATTCCCTGCGCCCATACTCCAACATGGTCGACGTTATTCACATCCTTGATAGCGACGTCTACGCGATAGCGGCCCGGCCGCAGCGGGAGCGCCTTCCAGTAAAGCTGAGAGTGATCCAGAGTCTGCGGCAGCAATTCGGCCGGCTCTTCCACCTGCACGGTCTCTTCGAAGGTCTGCACCACGTGATCGGTGATCGTCGACACCCGGCCCAGGATATTCACTTCACCCTTGGAAACACCGTCCTTCGTGTTGAAGGTAATATCGCGATTCTTGATCTGCAGCGTGATCGGCACCAGAACCGTGTCGTCCGTCACCTTTACATAGTCGGTACGGACATCAAAGGGAAAGATCGGCCCGGTAAGCAGCTTGTGGTTCGACAAGAACGATTCCAGATCCTTGAACTTGACCGGAGGCGGAGCCTGCAACTTGGCATACTGCTCCAGGCGGTCGAACTGCTTGCTCTGATTGATGGCCGCGTTCGGTCCATCGCCCAGATTTTCCAGGCCGCCGCGGAAGCGATCTGCCTGCTTGGACATGCCCATCTGCTCGTAGAGCGTTGCGCCGGCTCCGGGAACGTGCTGCAGCGCATCCTTCTCCGAACGGTCGATGGTCATGTGATAGTCGCCGCACATGCAGGTGTCGACAAACTCGATATCGATGTTGTCGCCCACGCCCTCCAGGTAGCGGTAGTGCCAAATCTCAAAGGGAAAAGTCGAGGTCTGACCGCCGCCCTCGGCGATCGGACGGTCGTACATTCCGCCGCTGGGATGCGATTCGATATCGTCCGGCTTGCCGAACGCGATATACATGTGGCCGCGGTCTGTCTTCCAACCCGGCTTTCCGGCGGCAAAGTGTTCGTTGGCGTATGCGATGCGCCGGTAGTGCTCCTCGCGGAACTCGTTCTCAGGCGAATCCGGATTAGGATTGCGACGCTGCCAGAACGCCTCGATAAACGAGTCGCGCTCCTCGTCGTTGCTGAGGCTCTTGAAAGCCTTCAGTTCCTGGTCCGTGATGATCCAGTGGACGTCCTCGTCCACCCACTTCTTGTATGTCCCGTGCAGCTCCTGCTTGAGTTCCTTCTGCTGCTTGAAGCGCTCTTTGTCTGAGAGCTGCCGTTTAAGCGGATCCTGATTCTGAGTGTCTGAGTTCTGCGGATTGGCAGTGGCCTGGGAACTGGACGGGGCGGCTTGCTGCCCGTGAACGGCAGGAATGACTACAAGCGTACCCAAAGCAACTGCAAAAACCAGGGAAAAACGTCCTTTTGACATAAGACGCGGACTGCTCCTATCCAGCCCTCTGATTTTACGGGCTCGTAACGTCAGATACAAGCGGTTCCGTGCCATTCTGAACCTGAGCCGGTGCCTGAACCCGCACCCCGAACCGTACGCCTCGTCCTGCGCCCCAACCTGCGACCGGCCTGATATCACCTGCGACCGGCCTGATATCATTGGAGTCGACTCACGCCGCGTGAACTCCATACGCATCACTAGTGCTCGCTACGCTATCCGGAACCATTCGTCCCGGTTTTGCGTAGTTCCCCCCAAAGGTGATTGCTGGCAAATCCGCCCATAGGGATATGAGCTTGAAGAAGATTCTTATCGTCATTGTCGTCGTTGTTGCCGTCGCCGCCATTGTTGCCTTCACCGTAATCCGTGCCCAATCCGGATACACCAAAGTGATTACCGATAAGGCTGCCCGCAAAGACCTGGTTGCAACCGTCAGCGGAACCGGCCAGATCAAACCAAAGACCTACGTTAACCTGGGCGCGACGGCGTTCGGGCGAATCACCCATCTCTATGTAAAAGAAGGGGACAAGGTCAAGAAGGGCGAGGAAGTCGCCAGCATCGAAAATGTCCAGCAGGGCGCCAACGTCGAGGGCCAGAAGGCCTCGATCGCCGCCGCCGAGACTGACATTGCCGCCGACATTGCGGCAGAAAAGACACAGGAAGCCAACGTAGAACATGCCAAGGCCGACCTCGATCAAAAGAAGCTCGACTATGATCGCGCCAAAGCTCTGTACGCGGGCCAGATTATGGCCAAGCAGGACTATGACGCCAAAAAGGCGGCTTACGATCTTGCTGTGGCCACCCTCGCCCAGAGCAACGCAGCGCTTGCCCAGGCCAAAGCTCAGACGCAATCCGGGCGCGGCCACCTGAACACGCAGGAAGCTACTCTGCGTGCCAATATCGATCTTCTGGGCAAGACCGTGGCCATAGCGCCGTTTGATGGCATCGTAACGAATTTGCCCGTGCGCGAGGGTGAGACCGTGGTCGAAGGCATCCAGAACGCACAGGGCTCAACCCTGATGACTCTCGCCGACATGTCGGTCATTACCGCTGAGGTGAAGGTCGACGAAACCGACATCGTCAACGTCGCTCTCGGCCAGTCAGCTGACGTCACGGTTGACGCTCTTCCCGGGAAGGTTTTCAAGGGCCACGTCACGGAAGTGGGCGACCAGGCGCTGCTGCGGTCCACCGGCGTCGCTACCAGCCAGACGACCAGCGGGCAGGAAGAAGCCAAGGACTTTAAGGTCGTCATTACCCTGGACAGCCCCGGCGACGAACTGCGGCCCGGCCTTTCGACGACGGCGAAGATCCAGACCGCCAGGAAGGACGACGTCGTCGCCATTCCGATTCAGGCGCTTGCCATGCGCGCGCCGGACGCGAAGGGCGCCAAACCCCAACGGAACGCTGATGGCCAGAAGCAGGTTCAGGGAGTCTTCGTAGTCGAGAATGAGAAGGGCAAATTGCGCGCCCATTTCGTCCCCGTAACCACCGGCATCACCGGAACGACGGACATCGAGGTCACCAGTGGCGTGAAACCAGGAGAGGAAATCGTCACCGGAACCTTCCATGTACTACGCGATCTCAAGGATAATGCTCTTGTGAAGCGCGATACGACGCCGATAGCAGCACCGAAGGACAGCGACTCGTCCGGTTCGTAAGACGTTCGCGCAAAACCGGCGCCGGGAACTGTGTGCGAGGGCAAGACGTACTGAGTAGTGCGGCCTGCGCGAAATCCCTGGCCGTAGCCACTGGCTGAACAGGAGTTCTGGATGACGACCGAAGCCACCTTCAACACGGACCAGTCTGCGACCGCCTACCCGGACGTAAACCGCTCGGCTGTTCCGCAGGGCGACGTGATTGTCGTCGACGATATCTGGAAGACCTATGACATGGGCTCCGAACAGCAGGTCCATGCGTTGCAGGGGATTTCGCTCTCCATCAAGCACAACGAGTATGTCGCTATCATGGGTCCCTCGGGCTCCGGCAAGTCGACACTGATGAACCTGATCGGCTGTCTCGATTCCCCCAGCCAGGGCAAGTACTGGCTTAACGGACATCTGGTCAGCGAACTGAACGACGACGAGCTCGCCCGCATCCGCAACAAGGAAATCGGGTTCGTCTTCCAGACCTTCAACCTGCTGGCCCGGGCCACGGCGCTGCACAATGTCGAGCTACCGCTCATATACAACGGTACCCCTGCACATGAGCGGCTGGAGCGTGCCCAGACGGCGTTGCGTGCCGTTAATCTCGAAGGCCGCATGAACCACAAGCCGAATGAGCTCTCCGGCGGCCAGAGGCAGCGTGTGGCCATTGCCCGCGCGCTCATCAATCGGCCATCCATCATCCTGGCCGACGAGCCGACCGGCAACCTCGACTCCAAGACCGGCGACGAGATCATGGCCCTGTTCGACGAGCTGCACTCCGGCGGAAACACTATCGTGCTCGTTACACACGAGCCGGACATCGCGGAATACGCGCACCGTGTCGTCCATATCCGCGACGGAAAGATCTTCTCCGACGAGCCCTCATCCCGGGTCCGGCATGGCGGAGAGGCGCACACAAAAAGCGGACATCGCCCCCATCAGGTAGTCACTTCTTAAACATTCTGCTGCTCTTTGCCGATAAGCCCTTTGTCTGCAGAGGGCAGGGCCTTGTATCCACTCCAAAGCACCGATGAGAGCCTCCCGGGCGTTCCGGCCGCTGCGTCGCACGCGCTGGTCGATCATCCCGAGTGGACCCTCGGCGCCATGGTGGGACGCAGTTCCGTCATGCAGCGGGCTTTCTCGCAGATGCGCAGCACAGCACGGCATCTGCGTATTGCCACAATCGAGGGCGAGAGCGGCACCGGCAAGGCACTCGCTGCCCGGACTCTCCACGATCTGGGCCCCGCATCGAAGCAGCCCTTTACTCCCTGCCCCGCGACCCAATTTTTTGGCAGCGGCCCGTCATTGGCGCCACCCACGCCGTTACTGAATGACGCGCGCAACGGCACCCTTTTTCTGAGCCACGTCGAGAAGCTCTCCGTCGAACAGCAGACCCGGCTCATGGCTTTTCTCGAGTGGCTGGACAACCAGCAGGCGCGCCGCATCCCGGACGCCGTTCCCCGCCAGGTCTTCTTCAGCTCCAGCCTGCCTCTGCGCAGGCTGGCCGCGTCCTCCGGCTTTCGCGCCGACCTCTGCCACCGTCTTACCGCCATTCGTTTTGCTATCCCTCCGCTGCGCGAACGTCGCGATGACCTCGCGCTTCTCGCTGACTTCTTCGCCCGCCGCTTTTCCGCGACCCACGGAAAGCCCGTCCGTGGCGTTGCTCCTCATGCCCTGCCGCGTCTCACCGCGCACACCTGGCCGGGCAACGTTCGAGAGCTGGAAAGTGTCATTCACAGCGCAGCCCTCGAATGCGAAGGCCAGTGGATTCGCCCTATCGATATCCCTGCGCTCTCGCCGGCCTCCGCGACGGTCTCCAATCCCGTCACCACCGAAGACGACCCGAATCTCGATCGCGCCATCCTGCGCCACATCAACCTTGTTCTCACCCGAGTCGACGGCAATAAGCTCCGCGCCGCGAAGATGCTCGGCATCAGCCGCTCCACTTTGTACCGGCTGCTCGACGCTGGAAGCGTCAGCGCCGCCATAAACGCAGACGGCGCCATCTCCCGGCCCTAGTCGCACTGCCGCCGATCATCTACACTGCGCTCAGCGGCTCTACACTGCGCACAGCGGTTCTACACTACGCTCAGCGGTTCCAGCCCGTCGCCTTTGCATGAAAAAACTCCTCATACTCAGCCTGTCCGCCCTCATTTCTCTTCCACTGCTGGCCCAGACATTTCCAGAGTCAGTCCGCAAACAGGCCGAACAACAACGACAAACCGGGGTCTCAACGCCCGCGGTTCCCCTCTCGCTTGAAGACCGCCGCGCCGCGCTCAAAGCTCTCTTCGACGAAATCTGGCAAGACCAGCTTCGTCACTCTCCCGAGTTTGCCTCCAGCATCGGCGACAAGCGTTATAACGATCAGCTCTCGGACTACTCCGTCGCCACCTACAACGATCAGCTGGCACGGGGGCGCGACTACATCTTCCGCCTGGCCGCCATCGACACCACTGGCCTCAGCGATCAGGAGATTCTCAGCAAGGACCTGATGGCGCGCCGCCTGGTTGAAGACCAGGAAGAAGCCGAATACAAGCCCTGGGAGATGCCGGTAACCCAGATGTGGGGCCCGCACATCGAGCTGCCCGCGCTGGTTCCGCAGCTTAGCTTTGAGACGGTAAAGGACTACGACGACTACGCCGCGCGCCTGACCAAAATTCCTGTCGTCTTCCAGCAGATCAGCGCCAACATGGCGACCGGCGTTGAAGACCAGCGCGTCCCGCCGAAGTTCATTCTCGAGAAGGTCCTGGTTCAGGTCAACGCCATTGCCAATCAGAAGCCCGAAGACAGTCCCTTCGCTCGCCCGTTGCAGAAATTTCACGCCGGCATCTCCGCCGACGATCAGACCCGCATCAAGGCTGAAATTCTCGACGCCATTCGCAAGCAGGTGCTGCCTGCGTACACGCAGTTCGCCCGCTTTCTTACCGCGACCTACATTCCCGCGGGCCGCGCCGACCCCGGTCTCTGGTCCATTCCGGATGGTGACAAGTACTACGGCTTCCTTGTCCGCCAGAGCACCACTACAAATCTCACCCCCGCAGCCATCCATCAGCTGGGGCTCGACGAAGTGAAGCGCGATGAGGCCGAGATGCTGGTCTTAGCGCAGAAGCTCGGCTTCAAGGACCTGGCCTCGCTCCGCACTTCGATCGCAGCCAATCCCAAGCTGCATGCGCAGTCCACCGATCAACTGATCGGCCTCTACAGCCATTACATCGACCAGATGCGGCCGAAGCTGCCGCAACTCTTCGGCACATTGCCCAAGGCTCCGCTTGTGGTGCTGCCCGTTCCTGAGTATATGCAGCAGGATCAGACCCAGGCCTACTACGTTGAAGGCTCCCCTGACGGAAAGCGCCCCGGTACCGTTTACGTCAACTTCTACAAATTCAAGGAGCGCGCGCTCACCAACGTAGAATCCGTCAGCTATCACGAAGGCATTCCCGGTCACCATCTGCAGATTTCTATTGCGCAGGAGCTTACCGGTCTGCCTGCCTTCCGCAACTATCTCGAATACACCGCATACACCGAGGGCTGGGCTCTCTACTCCGAACGCCTCGGCAAAGAGGTCGGCTTCTACCAGGATCCATGGTCCGACTACGGACGGCTCGAAGCCGAAACCTGGCGCGCCATCAGGCTGGTCGTCGATACCGGCGTCCACTCCATGCACTGGACCCGCCAGCAGATGCTCGACTACTTCCGGGAGCACTCATCGATGGACGATACCAACATCCAGGCCGAGGTGGACCGCTACATCGCGTGGCCGGGGCAGGCGCTTGGCTACAAGATCGGCCAGCTGAAGATTCTCGAGCTTCGATCGAAGGCGCAAGCTGCCCTCGGCGCTAAATTCGACATTCGAGCCTTCCACGACCAGGTTCTCGACTCCGGCGCACTGCCAATGGATGTTCTGGAACAACGCATCGACGACTGGATAGCCGCACAACAGAAATCCCGGTAGCTTTGAGCCGCACTCCAGGTTGTCCGCTCGCTCCTGTACTCTGGAACGACCATGAATACCGCAGCGATTGATCGAGATTTGTCCCAGCTTCGCGTCGCCGTCCTCGGAGCCGGCAAGATGGGCGGAATCCTCCTCCAGGCTTTCCTCAAGCAGCAGATTCTCAGCCCCGGCCAGCTTCTTGCCACCGTCGCCCACGCCGACCGCGCCGCAGCACTCTCGGCTCAGTGGGGAGTCGAGGTTTCAACGGGCAACCGCGCCGTCGTGGAACGGGCCGACGTAATTCTGCTCGGCGTGAAGCCCTTTCAGATTCCAGACCTCATCGCCGAGATCAAGCCCGTCCTGACAACGGACAAACTGCTCATCTCCTTCGCCGCGTCTGTCAAGACATCGGCCATCGAGCAGGCCGCAGGTATTGAGATTCCCGTCATCCGCGCCATGCCCAACACGCCCTCGATGCTGGGCGCGGGCATCTCCGCCCTGTGCCGGGGCCGCTACGTCACCGAGCCGCAGATGGCTTTTGCGACCCGCATTTTCGAGACTGTCGGCCGCACCGTGATCGTTGACGAGAAGCACATGGATGCCGTCACCGGTCTCTCCGCCAGCGGGCCGGCCTTCATTTACATCATCCTCGAATCGCTCGCCGAGGCCGGAGTCAAAGTCGGCCTGCCGCGCGATATCGCCACCCTGCTCGCCGCCCAGACCACCTACGGTGCCGCGCGCATGGTACTCGAAACCGGCTATCATCCGGCCCTGCTCAAGGACGCCGTCACCACGCCCGCGGGCTGCACTATCGACGGCATACTCGAGCTCGAAGAGGGTGGACTGCGCGTGACGCTGATCAAGGCGGTCATGCGCGCTTCGCAAAGAGCAAAGGAACTGGCTTCGGGATAATCGCTCAACGCGTGATTGTCGGCCCGTATAGGCCGGCAATCACGAAAATCTGATGAATCAATCCTGGTGAATATTGCCGAAGAGACTACCGCAGTTACAGAAAGTTAGCTGGAATTAACAGATCGTTCATCTCGACGGTCCAACCCAAGCCGGGCAATCGCTCATCGCATCGCGTGGAGCCTTGGAGGTAGCATGCATCGCCGAATTCGCGCCTTTTCTCTGCTTACTCTCGCCACCCTCACCCTCACCGCCTGTAAATCCTCGAATAATGTTCAGATTTCCGGCGCCGGAAGCACCTTCGTCTATCCAGTGATGACCCGATGGATCCAGGACTTTTCCCAGTCCCACCCCAGCGTTCAGATTAATTACCAATCCATCGGCTCGGGCGGTGGCATTCAGCAGGTCAAGAGCAGCACCGTGGACTTCGGAGCCTCCGACGCGGCTCTCTCCGACGAGCAGCTGTCCGGCATGCCCCCTGTCATTCAGATCCCGGAGACCGCCGGCCCTGTCTGCATTACCTACAATCTCGCTGAACTCTCTCAGCCGCTCCAACTCTCACCGGAATCGCTGGCCGGAATCTTTCTTGGAACCGTGAAGACCTGGCACGATCCCCTCATCATCAAAGACAACCCGGGAGTCAAGCTTCCCAATGAGCCCATCGTGGTCGTCCACCGCGCTGACGGAAGCGGAACCACCAATGCGTTCACGACCTATCTCTCGGCAGTCAGCCCTGAATGGCAGTCCAAGGTGGGCAAAGGCAATAGTGTCAGCTGGCCGCTCGGACTGGGCGGCAAGGGCAGCGAAGGCGTCACCGGTCAGCTCCGCCAATCGCCCGGAGCCATCGGCTACGTGGAGTTGACGTATGCTCAACAGAACAAGCTGCCTGTAGTCAAGATGAAGAATCAGGCCGGCAATTACATTGCTCCGACCGCACAAAGCACGACTGCGGCGATCAACGCCTTCACCGCGCAGCTCTCGCAGGACCCGCGGCAACCCATCGTGAATCCACCAGCCACCGCCACCGACGCGTATCCCATATCCACGTTGACCTTCCTCATCATCCCGAAAGACGGTCCAGACAAGAACAAGAGGACTGCGCTCAAGAGCTTCATCCAGTACGTCATCACCGACGGCCAGGCGACCGCGGGATCGCTCAACTACGCTCCGCTGCCTGACGGAGTAAAGCAGTTCGACCAGCAGCAGTTGGCTCAAATGACTGCCGCCGGCCAGCCGATTCAATGAATATGTATCAGCGTAAGATACAAATGGCGCGCCATTTTCTTCACCCTACACCCTGTTTTACATAACTTCCGGTGCGCTGATACCCAGCCAGCCAAGCGAGCGAATCAATTCACGCTGCGCAACGGCGGCTGTCGCCAGCAGGAATTTCTTTCTCGCTGGATCGGGCTCGGTGAGAATGTGGTGCTTACGATAGAAATTGCTGAAATCCTGCGCCAGCTGAAACGCATGCCGTGCCAGGTAGGCAGGCTCAGCGGTCGCAATGCACTGATCGAGCAGCAGCGAGGTCTTCGCCGCCCTTAGCCACACCTGCCAGATTGCGTCCGCATCTTCCCCGCTCAGATAAGGCGCCGCGTCGACGCCCGCCATATCGGCCAGCGACTGCTCCGCAGTTGTCTCGCCCTTGCGGAAGATGCTGCGCGTGCGCACGACCGCGTACTGGATGTATGGCCCGGTCTCGCCCTCGAAGCTGAGCGCGTCCTTGAAGTCGAAGGCGATCACGGAATTGCGTGTGTACTTCAGCATGAAGTAGCGCAGCGCGCCGACGGCAATCTCCTTCGCGATGACTGTGCGCTCCGCAGTCTCAAGTTCAGGATGCCGCTCGTCGACTTCCTTCTGCGTCGCTGCAATCAGCTTGTCGATCAGATCATCGGCCTTTACTCCGAACCCCTTGCGCCCGGAGACTTCGATATAGGAACGCAACTGATCTTCTTCGGGCACATCATACCCCAGCTCCATCGCACAACGCGGGGTCAGCGCGACCATCTCATAGGAGAAGTGCGTGTAGTGCGCCGCCTGTTCGGTGTATCCCAGCCCACGCAGTGCCTCGATCACGTTCGCCTGAGGATCAGCCTGCCGGGAATCGATCACGTTGTAGATCGCCTGCGCCCCACCAAAATGCGGATGGTCCGCCTCGCCGCTCTCCGCCGAAATCCAGCACTCGTGGTTCGGGTATTGAAAAAATTGCTTGTACCCGAAGTCGCGGCCCAGCACGCCAAACTTCCACAGGTGATATGCGATGTCCTTCCCGACATATGTCACTGTCCCGTTCGACCGAACAATGACCTTGGCATCTTCGTCTGGCCCGTCGATTGATTCGGATGCTTCAGGATCATCTCCATCGCGAAGTTCATCGTCGTTGCGGGCGGCGCCGGCCCTCTTCATCACCCAGCAGCCCTTGTTCTTGCCCTCAGTCTCGAAATAGAGCACGCCCTTTGTCTTCAGTTGGTTGAAGGCAAGGTCCCAGAAATTCAGGTGCAGAATTTCGCTCTCGCGCGGCAGCAGGTCGTATTCAATACCGAGCCGCAGCATCGTCTCAAGGTGCCGCCGCAGGACTGCTGTCGAAATCAGCTCCCCGGTGGCCGCCACCTCGTTCCCGCCACGCTCAATCTCGTGCAGCGTATCGAGCCGTACCTTCTTTCTCGCCTGCTTTTCCGTTTCGTCCGCTTCATACCATTGCGATACGCGCGCGTAGAGATCCCAGCAGTAGTAATCGATGCGCTCGCCCTTATCGGCGAGCCGCGCCATCAGCGCCTGCACGTCACTCAGCGAAAAGCCCTCGAGATGCATCAGGCCGACGACAATATCCGCCACCTGCACGCCGGTGTTGTCGATGTAATTCTGGACATCGACCTGCTGCCCCGCCGCCCGCAACAGCCGTACAAACGTGTCGCCCAGGATCGCATTGCGCAGGTGCCCCACATGTGCGGCCTTGTTGGGATTGATGCTCGTATGCTCAACCAGTGAATGCAGATGCTCGCTCGACGGCTCAATCTCGCCGCTCGCGGCAATCGCCTCGACGGCCGCCCCGCGATCCAGCCGCGCATTGATGTAGCCCGCGCCCGCGACTTCAAAGCCCGCGAACCCGTCAATCGCGCCCAGCGCTCCTACCACTTCCTCGGCAATCTTGCGCGGAGCCTTCCTCAGCTTGCGGGCCAGTTCGAATGCCAGAGGAAGCGCATATTCGCCGAATTTGATTTCCGGCGGCTGTTCGATCACGACATTGGCAATTTCGATCTTGTACAGCTCGCGCAGCACCGCGTTCAGCCGCTCTTCAAGTCGTTTCTGCTCTCTTAAATACACGTCTCGGCTACCTGAAACTCTCTCAGAAATCCCTGTTTTTCTTGGCTGATTCTACACGGGCTGTCTCGCGCCACGTCGCCGCGCAACCCATACATCCTGTTAACATTGTGAAAGAAGAATCCAATCGCCAGAGCGCGCATCTACTGCCTCGCATGTCCAACAAGTTCTATCTCACCACCCCGATCTACTACGTCAACGCGCGCCCGCACATCGGAACGACCTACACCACGCTGGTCGCCGACGTTATCGCTCGCCGCAAGCGCTCGCTGGGCGTTGATACCTTCTTCCTGACCGGCACCGACGAACACGGCCAGAAGATCGACCGCTCCGCCCGCGCCGCAGGTGTTACGCCGCAGGCCTTCACCGACCAGGTCGCCGCTCAGTTCCGCGCGCTGTGGGACCGCATGGGCCTCACTTACGATGACTTCATCCGGACGACCGATCCGCGCCACGTCCGCGGCGTGCAAAAGCTCTTCAATGAACTACGGCAACGCGGATACATCTACAAAGGCTCCTACACCGGCCAATACTGCGTTTCCGACGAGGCCTACGTCGATGTCCCGCCCGGTGCTCCGTGTCCCGAATGCGGGCGCATCACGGAAACCGTCAACGAAGAGAACTACTTCTTCAAGCTTTCCGCCCTCGAGCGCCCCCTGCTCGAACTCTACGAGAACAATCCCGCCTTTATCCGCCCCGATACACGCCGAAACGAAATTCTTGCCTTCGTCAAAGCCGGCCTGAAGGATCTATCTGTCAGCCGCACCAGCTTCAAGTGGGGTATCCCGGTTCCCGGCGACGAGAAGCATGTCATCTACGTCTGGCTCGACGCGCTGACCAACTATATGACCGCCGTTGGCTACGGCAGTGACGACCCGGCAGATCAGGCGAAGTTCGAGAAGTACTGGCCAGCCGACCTGCACCTCGTCGGCAAGGAGATCACCCGCTTCCACTGCGTCTACTGGCCGGCCTTTCTGATGGCCGCCGGGCTGCCCCTCCCGAAGAGCATCGTCGCTCACGGCTGGCTGCTCTTTGAAGAGAGCAAGATGTCGAAATCGCGTGGCAACGTGGTCCGGGCGGAAACCATCCTCGACGTCCTCGGCGCCGATGCCCTGCGTTACTTCCTGCTGCGCGAGATTGTTTTTGGCCAGGACGGCAGCTTCTCCTTCGACGCGCTGGTGCAGCGCTACAACTCCGATCTCGCGAATGGCTACGGAAACCTCGTCAGCCGCACGCTGACCATGATCGGGAAGTATTTCGACGGGGTCGTTCTCGAACCGGTTGGTACTCAGGCAGACTCCATCGCAACCGAGGCGCCGAACGCCATTGCCGCATTCGGCCGATTCTTCGACGCGCTCGATTTTTCCCGTGCGCTCGAAACCGCATGGGCGATCGTCGCAGCCGTGGATGGTTATCTCACTGCCAGCGCCCCCTGGAAGCAACCGGAGAGCGTCACCGACGAGCAGCAACAGGCATACCGCGGCACCGTGCTCTACACCGCCGCCGAGGCCATCCGCATCATCACCGCTCTCGTCTATCCGGTCATTCCCGACGCGGCATCTAAAGTCTGGGCTCAGCTCGGACTCGGCGACATCGGCACCGCGGACCTGAAGAATCTAACCTGGGGCGGCCTCCAGCCCGGCACCAAGCTCGGCGAGATCGGCCCCGTCTTCCCACGCGCAGAAAAGGACGCAATCACTCGTATGCAAGAGATCGAACAGAACAATAACCCAACGGCTCCGACTCCCGCGGCCGAGCCCGCCCGCACCGAACCGCCCAAAACCGTCGCCGCGCCCACGCCAGTTGAAACAAGAGGCCTCGCGGTTGCCGCGGGAGAAGAGGCGGCCCCCCCGTCCATCGCCGCTAATGCACCTGCTCCCGCTCCGGCAACGGCACCAAGCACCGACAAAATCACCATCGACGACTTCGCCAAGATCGAGCTTCGCGTCGCGCAGATCAAGGTCGCCGAGCGCGTGCCCAAGGCCGACAAGCTCCTCCGTCTTGAAGTCGACCTGGGATACGAGCAGCGCCAGATCCTCGCCGGCATCGCCGAAGCCTACACGCCGGAGTCGCTCGTCGGACGCAAGGTGGTCATCGTCGCCAATCTTGCCCCGCGCAAGCTGCGCGGCCTCGAGTCGAATGGAATGATCGTTGCCGCTTCGCTCGAAGGCGGCAAGCCCGTCCTCGCCGGCTTCCTTGAAGACGTCGAGATCGGCGCGCGCCTCAAATAACAGGTGAGCGTTTTCAACTCAATGATCGACTCCCACGCCCATCTCGATTCCGCCCGCTACGACGAGGACCGCGACGCGCTCCTTGCCCGCGCCTGGGATGCCGGCGTGCGCACCATCCTGTCCATCGGTATCGGCGAAGGGCCGGACACCATGCACCAGGCACTCGATCTCGCCCGCGCCTATGCCGACCTGCCCGGCGTTCCCAAAATCTACGCCACCGCCGGTGTACATCCCCACGAAGCCCGCCTCGCCGGCGATGCCGCTTACGCCAAACTCGACCAGCTACTCAGCCAGCCCGAAGTCCTGGCTTGTGGCGAAATCGGCCTCGATTACTACTACGACCACTCGCCACGGGACGAACAAAAAGCCGTCTTTGCGCGCCAGATGGAGATCGCCGCCGGGCACAAGAAGCCGATCATCATCCACTGCCGCCCGTCAGATAACTCCACGAACGCCTGGGATGACACGCTGGATGTCCTCGAATCGCAATGGTCTCCAACCACCCTCGGCGGTGTCCTGCACTGCTTCACTGGCGAGTGGACCCATGCCCGCCGCGCGATGGATCTCGGCTTCCTCATTTCCTTCGCCGGCAATATCACCTTTCCCAAGGCGCAGCCCATCCGCGACGTGCTCGCACAGGTTCCGCTCGACCGCATCCTCATTGAAACCGACGCGCCGTTTCTCGCCCCCGTCCCTAATCGCGGCAAACGCAACGAACCCGCCTGGGTCGCAGAGGTGGCCGCCAAGGTCGCCGAGGTAAAATCCATCGTTCCAGAAGAAGCCGCTTTCCGTACCACGGAAAACTTTCATCGCTTTTTCGGTACGGCGGTCACAGCAGAAAAAGCCGGCTGACATCGAGGCCGGTCGAAGAAGCAGATAATCTAAACAGGAGGAACATCATGGCAGCCGACAATTCCTTCGACATCGTCTCCAAGGTAGACATCCAGGAAGTGCGCAACGCGATCGATCAGGCGTCCAAAGAGGTCCACAATCGCTTCGACCTCAAAAACTCGCACTCCGAGATTCGACTCGAAGGCGCCGATGCCATCCAGCTTGCTTCCGCCGATGAGTACAAGCTCAAGGCCGTAACGGAAATTCTCGAGCAGAAGCTGGTAAAGCGCGGCATTTCCCTCAAGGCCCTCACCTTTGGCAAGGTGGAACAAGCCTCCGGTTCCAGCGTCCGCCAGAAGATCACCCTCCAGCAGGGCATCGCATCGGAGAAAGCAAAAGAAATTGTGCGGATCGTCAAAGACTCGAAGAAAAAGGCCCAGGCCTCGATTCAGGGCGACACAGTGCGCATAACCGGCAAAGATCGCGATACTCTACAAGAGATCATTGCTCTGCTTAAGGGCCACGACTTCGGCATTGACATGCAGTTCACGAACTATCGTTCAAACTAGGAAAGGCACCGGAACTAACCAGCACGAGTGAGCACACTGGCCATAGCGACGGCGAAAGAAGTCTTCGATCTGCTGAGCGACGATCTCCGCGCCATCGAGCGCGAGTTCAGCGCCGACGCTGTCTCGTCCGTCGCCGCCATTACGGATATCTCCGGCTACCTGCGCGAAGGCGGCGGCAAGCGCATCCGCCCGTCTTTGCTGCTGCTCTCCGCCAAGTCCCTGGGATACAGCGGCCTGGGCATGATCCGTCTAGGTGCCGTCGTCGAGATGGTGCACAGCGCTACGCTGGTTCACGACGACATCATCGACGCCGCCGACACCCGCCGTGGACGTCCCTCCGCCAATACCACCTGGGGCAATGCAAAGTGCGTACTCGCCGGCGACTGGCTCTACATGCAGGCTTTCAAGGTGGCTCTGGACGAGCGCAATTTTCGCGTCCTCGATCTACTTATCGGGCTCACCCAGCAGATGGTCGAAGGCGAATTGCTGCAGATGGAGAAACTCGGCCAGTCGATCTCCCAGGACGAGTACAACTCGCTCATCTATCGCAAAACCGCTTGCCTCTTCGAAGTCTCCATGCGCCTCGGCTCGGTCCTCGCCTCCATCAACGGAGCGGCTGAACAGCAGATGGGCGACTATGGCCGGTCTCTCGGCATGGCCTTCCAAATCGTGGACGACGTGCTCGATCTTACCGCCACAGAAGAAGTGCTGGGCAAGCCGGTAGCCAGCGACCTGCGCGAAGGCAAGGCCACACTCGCTGTCATTCACGCGATCGAGAACGGCACCACCGCCGAACGAGCCGCGATACAAACCGTCCTCACCGATCAGAACTTCGAGACGGTAACCCACGCCGAGATTCTCTCCATCCTCGCCCGTCACAACTCGGTCGATTACGCCATGAACATTGCCTTTCAGCACGCAGAGGCAGCGCGCCTCGCCCTCGCCGACCTGCCCGACTCCGACTACAAGCGCGCCCTGCTCTGGGTACCCGACTTCGTCGTCGCCCGCGACAAATAAGTGGATGCTGCTGCGCGGCAGGGTCGTGAGTGGACTCGGCAACTTCTCATACTGGATTGAAAAACTCGAGGATCATTATTTCCGTAAGACAGGAATGCACTTCTATCCCGGCACCCTGAACGTCTTGCTCGATCAGCCCTGGTCGTTCCCGCCGGACTGCCTGCGACTCGAAAAGGAAGAGTACGGCGGAAGCGTCTCCGTGAACATAGTTCCCTGCCGGATCTTCAATCGATCAGCTTTCCTGCTGCGCACGGACCTGAACGAGACAGGTCATGGACCACATCCAAAGAACCTCATAGAGATCGCAACCGACGTCCGCCTGCGGGACCTGCACCACCTCCAGGACGGCGATTGGGTGGAAGTTGAGATATCCCCAGCCGGGCCGGGGTCACCGCCCACGTCGACCCCAACGTGATATGCTCACCAGTCGTCCCACCCGTCATTTATGACTGAGCGCACTACACCTATCCGCGTCCTCGTGGCCAAGCCCGGCCTTGACGGCCACGACCGCGGCGCCAAGGTGATCGCCCGCGCATTGCGCGACGCAGGCATGGAGGTCATCTACACCGGCCTGCGTCAGACACCGGAGATGATCGTCAACGCCGCGCTGCAGGAGGACGTCGACTGCATTGGCCTCAGCATTCTCTCCGGCGCGCATAACGCCATCGTGCCGCGCGTGACCGCACTGCTCAAAGAGCGCGGAGCGGAGGACATCCTCATCGTGCTCGGCGGCACAATTCCCGCGCAGGATGTCGAGTTCCTGAAGTCACAGGGCGTGGCCGCGATCTTCGGACCGGGAACCTCGCTCGACGAGACAGTGAAATTTATCCGCGAAAACGTGAAGCCCCGCGGCCTCGTCGTTTGAGCCTGCTCAGAGCGATTCAAGCTGGAATTACTGCCGGATGAAGCGGTCTTTCTTCTGCTCTCCCGGAGGAGCAGCCGTTCCATGCTCGCTGCCCGGGCTGGAACGTGCCCAGCCGGAGTTGTAAGGCTGCTTGCCATCGACGCCAGCCGCTGTCGGCGATCCCGGGACGGGAGGTATCCCTTCTGCGTTGGCGACATAGTTCGGGTCCTGCTTGCCGGTCGTGGTTTCATCGGAGATCATGTCGACGGCAGAGTGCTGTTTGCTCGTGCGCCCCGTCTCGCATCCTGTTGCGAATAGTCCCGCGGCAGCTGTAATCAGTACTACTCCCGAAATCTTCGCCATCCTCGCCGACACTCGCACTCCGACTCCTCCGGACATTCGAAATAATTCCAAAAAGCCAATGTAACATTTCCTGCCTCGACTCGGCCGACGGCAGCACCTTTCAAAACCATTGGCGGGACGATAGTGTAATCAATATCCAGATGCCATCGAATGCAGCTTTGCGCAGAGTCTCCATTCTCGACTCTCACACCGCCGGAGAGCCCACGCGCCTCGTCATCAGCGGCGGGCCCGACCTCGGCAACGGCCTTCTCACTGACCGAAGAGACCGGTTCCGCCGTGACCACGACGATTTTCGGACAGCCGTCGTCAACGAGCCCCGCGGCTCAGACGTCATCGTCGGCGCTCTTCTCTGCGAGCCCGTCGACAGAAGCTGCACCGCGGGAGTCATCTTCTTCAACAACGTCGGATACCTCGGCATGTGCGGCCACGGAACTATTGGACTCATCGCCTCGCTCGCGTATCTCGGCAAAATCAGCCCCGGCGTTCATCGCATAGAAACCCCGGTTGGCATCGTCACGACCACGCTGCACCCATCCGGAGAGGTCACCGTCGAAAACGTCCCCAGCTTCCGCTCCGCCGCCGCCGTTGCAGTCACCGTCCCAGGCCACGGAACGATTCACGGAGACATCGCCTGGGGAGGCAACTGGTTCTACCTCGTCGAAAATCACTGCAAGAACCTCTCACTCGCGAACGTCGACCAGCTCACAGAATTCACCTGGGCCATCCGGCAGGCGCTCTCCGCGCAGGGCATCACCGGCGTGAACGGTGAAGTGATCGACCACATCGAACTGTTCGGCCCTCCAGCCAACTCAGCGGCCGACAGTACTAATTTCGTCCTCTGCCCCGGCAAAGCCTACGACCGCTCGCCCTGCGGCACCGGAACCAGCGCCAAGATGGCCTGCCTCTATGTGGACGGCAAGCTTGGGCAGGGCAAAATCTGGCGGCAGGCCGGCATCCTCGGCACCATCTTCGAAGGCAGCATCCGCGTCGAAGATGAAAGAATCATCCCCAACATCACTGGAAGCGCCTACGTGACCGCCGAATCCACCTTCCTGCTCGACCCGAAAGATCCTTTCTGCATGGGAATACGCCAGTGAGCGCGATACGCGACGTCGTAATTCTCGGCGCCGGCATCGTGGGTGCGGCGTCCGCCTTCGAATGCGCACATGCGGGCTTGCGCGTCACGCTGGTCGAGCGCGATGCGGTCGCCGCCGGAGCCACCGGCGCGGCCATGGGCCACATCGTGGTCATGGACGATTCGCCCGCGCAATTTGCCCTCACCAGATATTCGCAATCGCTCTGGGAAGAACTTGCTCCAGAACTGCCCGCCTCGGTCGAATACTATCGTCCCGGCACGATCTGGGTCGCTGCTGATGACGAGGAGATGGCCGAGGTCCGCCGAAAGCTGGAGAGCTACACCTACCGGGGTGTGCCGTGCGAAATTCTCGATAGCGCTGCCCTGTCAGAAGCGGAACCCAACCTGCGCAGTCCACTCACTGGAGGCCTGCTTGTACCATCCGATGCCGTTATCCATCCTGAAATGGCTGCGAAATATCTGATCGATGAGGCGCAGCGACTTGGCGCGCAGCTGATCACAGGTCGTGCCGTGCTGAGCGCCTCTCAGGGCCAGGTCGCGCTCGATAACGGAGACACTCTGCACACCGATGCCGTCATCAACGCCGCCGGCGTTCACGCACCCGCCATCACTCCCGGCATCCCGGTGAAGAAACGCAAGGGGCATCTGACCCTGACCGACGGTTATCCCGGCTACATCCACCACCAGCTCGTCGAGCTGGGATACCTCAAGAGCGCCCACGCCTCCGCCGCCGACTCCGTCGCCTTCAACATCCAGCCGCGGCTCTCCGGACATCTGCTCATCGGCTCCTCGCGCCAGTACGGCAACGAAAATCCCGCCGTCGACCAGCACATCCTCGACGCCATGATGGAGCGCGCCGCCCTCTACATGCCCGGTCTGTTATCGTTCACGACAATCCGTTCATGGGCCGGCTTCCGCGCCGCCACACCCGACAAGCTGCCGCTGATCGGCCCCACTGAAGACCCCTCCGTCCTCCTCGCGACCGGTCACGAGGGGCTGGGCATCACAACTTCTCTCGGGACCGCCCGTCTCCTGACCGACCATCTGCTCGGCAGGCCGTCTGTAATTCCCATCGACCCCTATCTGCCCTTGCGGCTCACCACACTTCCTGAGAAACGATGAACTGGCACGGCGTAATGCCCGCAATGACCACCTGCTTCGACTCCAATCTGCAGATCGACCACGCATTCATGACCAAGCACGCTCAGTGGATGCTCGACAGCGGCTGCACGGGCATCGTCTCGCTCGGCTCGCTGGGCGAAGCCGCGACCCTTGCCTTCGACGAAAAGACCGCCATCCTCAAGACCATCGTCTCCGCCGTGGATGGCCGTGCGCCGGTCGTTGCCGCTATCTCCGCGCTTTCGACTTCGGAGGCCGTCGCCCTCGCCAAAGCCGCGGAGAAAACCGGCTGTTCCGGCTTGATGGTTCTCCCACCCTACGTCTATCGGGGAGACTGGCGCGAAACCAAGGCGCACATGGCGGCCATCTTCAGAGCGACCCCGCTCAGCTGCATGCTCTACAACAACCCGGTCGCCTACGGAACCGATTTTCTCCCCGAGCAAATCCTCGATCTCGCTACCGAACACCCCAACTTCCACGCCGTCAAGGAATCCAGCATCGACGTCCGCCGTGTCACTGCCATCCGCGCCTTGGCCGGTGACCGCCTCAGCATCTTCGTAGGCGTCGACGACGCCATCGTAGAAGGCATCGCCGCCGGCGCTACAGGCTGGATCGCCGGCCTCGTTAACGCCTTCCCCGCGGAATCGGTCGCCCTCTTCGACCTTGCAATGCAGGGCCACCTCCGCG
>CAVRNK010000025.1:0-15259 GCA_963721995.1 uncultured Acidobacteriaceae bacterium
GCGTGGCATTGTTCACTCCGTCGAAGTAGCGACCTGGACCCGACACTCGGAGTTACCAATGTGAAAACCCCTGGCTCCCGCGCCAGGGGGTTTTCACTTTTGTGCTGGAGGGCGAAAACAGCTGTCAGCAATTATTACCGCTGCGATACACTCGGTTTCAACCATTCACACATGACAACGCTCTTCCACGCAGGTTCGATGAGTGCGCCTGAAATCCTTGAGAAGGCCTTTGGATTCCGAGAATTTCGCGCCAACCAAGAAGCAGTATGCGACGCGGTTATCGCAGGCCGGGATGCTTTGCTGGTTATGCCGACGGGCACGGGGAAATCGCTTTGCTATCAGGTACCGGCAATCGTGCGTGGCGGCACAGCGCTGGTTGTGAGCCCGCTGATTGCGCTCATGGAAGACCAGCTCGGAAAGTTGTCCGCCCTCGGTTTGAATGTTGCGAGCATTCACTCCGGCCTGGACCGAGTGATTGCCCGCAACGCATGCCGGCGGTATCTCGAAGGCCGGCTACAGTTTCTGTTTGTCGCTCCGGAGCGGCTTCGGGTTCCCGGATTTGCGGAGATGCTGACGAAGCGGAAGCCCAGCCTGATTGCTATTGACGAGGCCCACTGCATATCGCAGTGGGGGCATGACTTTCGTCCGGACTATCGCATGTTGCGTCAGAATATTAGGCGGTTGAGACCAGCTCCGGTCGTGGCATTGACGGCAACCGCTACCCCGGTCGTACAGAACGATATTATCGAGCAGCTCGGAATCGACAAGGCCGCGCGATTTATCCATGGATTTCGCCGCGACAATCTGGCCATCGAGTCAGTCGAGGTCTCACGTCCGCGCCGCACGGAACTAGCGCAGGAGATTCTTTCGAGCCCGGAGCGCCGTCCGGCGATCGTCTATGCGCCGACCAGAAAGGATGCCGAGCAGGCAGCCGCGGAACTTGCCAGAAAGTTTCACAGCGCTGCTTATCACGCGGGCCTTGATTCCGAAACTCGCGAGCGCATTCAACGGCGATTTCTTTCCGGCCAACTGGAAGTCGTCGTGGCCACGATCGCGTTCGGCATGGGGATTGATAAGGCCGACGTTCGCACTGTAATTCACATTGGCATGCCTGCAAGTCTCGAAGCTTTCTATCAGGAGATTGGCCGTGCGGGCCGAGACGGAAGGTTGAGCCGCACCATCCTCATGCACTCGTACGCCGACCGCCGCACGCACGATTTTTTTCATCAGCGCGATTACCCCGAGACGGCCATTCTCGACCGCATTTACAGCAGCCTTGGGTCTGCTCCACAACACGCGGAAGAATTGCGACATTGTCTTCAGGTTGACGGAGAAACCTTCTCAACCGCGCTTGACAAGCTAGCTGCGTATGAAGGCGCTGTCGTCGATTTTGAGGGATACGTCACCGCTGGAGGCGGCGACTGGCGGTCTTCTTATTCCATGCAAAGTGAACGCCGCCGATCCCAAATCGAAAAGATGATGCGGTTCGCGGAAGGCCGGCGTTGCCGGATGAGTGCGCTGGTGGCACACTTTGGCGACCTGTATGATGCGGACCGCCGTTGCAACGTCTGCGACTTCTGCGCTCCCGAGAGCGCAATTGCACAGGCCTTCAGGCCGCTTGCTGCGGAGGAACAGCAAACCGTCTTTGCGATTGCCAAGGCCCTGCATTCGGTTACGGGAATCTCAACTGGGAAGCTGTACAAGCAACTACTTCCCCGAGGAGATGTTGACCGGGATGAGTTCGAAGCAATACTCGTCGCCATGGCCCGGGGCGGTTACGTCGTGTTTGAATGCGCGGAATTTGAATCGGACGGCCGAACGGTGGTGTATTGGAAGGTGAGCCTTACGGAGGAGGGCGAAGAAATCTCAGGTTCGACGCGATTGCGCTTGTTCGTCCCGGAAGCCGCAGGTTCCCAGGCTCTGAAGCAGGCGGAGGGGCGAATCGGGTACTAAGAGGCCCGTATCCGTAGACAAGTCTCCGCAGCGGAAGGCGTCGCTGCCCGACATGGATATGCCCCTCGCACCTGATTTACTGGAACTCGAGAAGAAACTAAAGGTGTGGCGTCTGGAGGAGGCAAAAAAGAGCAAAGTCGCGGCCTTTGTTATTCTCAGCAATCGAACTCTCCGTTCGATTGTGCAGATCCGTCCAAGAACGATTGCGGATTTGCTTCAGGTCCCGGGAATCGGTTCGGTAAAGGCAGAAAGATTCGGCGAGAGCATCTGCGCCATTTGCATCTCACAGTAACCTTGCATCCTTTGGATTCTGCACAACCGCAGGAAATCGAACCTGCACTACTGCTCGGTTCGCCGACACCGAGAGGAAGAGATAATCCCGCTGTCGGTGGCTGTGATAAGGCGATGTCCCCGCCGTCATTTACCTGGATCACAGTTCGGGAAAATGCGCCTTCTCCCGAAGAGCCTCTGATCCAAAACCCAAAAACTAGACCGTCGGGAAGTTGAGGGATCGCAACCTGTCGTGGTTCCCTGAAGCGAGAGAGGAAGCCACGGATGGCGAAGCGGGGACACAGCGAAGAGGCAATTCTGCGGGTGCTGCGGGAATCAGAGTCAGGCGAAACGGTGGTTGAGGTTTGCCGGAAGCATGGCATCAGCCAGCAGACATTTTACCTATGGAAGAAGAAGTATGCCGGGCTGGGCTTGAGCGAGTTGCGCGAGCTTCGTCAGTTGCGGGAGGAGAACGGGAAGCTGAAGCGGCTGGTGGCCGACCTGAGCCTCGATCGGCATATCCTGCAGGAGATCGTCGCAAAAAAGCTCTGAGGCCTCGGGCGCGGCGCGAGCTGGCGGAGTGGGCCCAGCAGGTCCACCAGCTGAGCCAGCGGCGTGCTGCGGGGCTGATTCCAGTACAACGGGCGACTCTGCGTTATCGGCACCACCGCGATCCGCAGGAAGGTTTGCGGGTACGATTGCGCGAACTCGCGGGCAGTCGGGTTCGCTACGGCTACCGGAGGCTGACGGTGATGCTGAAGCGCGAGGGGTGGGAAGTGAACGCGAAGCGGATCTACCGGCTCTACACCGAAGAAGGTCTGATTGTGCGCACACAGAAGCGCCGCGAGCGGGCCCAGCGACAACGGATTCCATCCGGACAGGCGATACGTCCGAACCAGAAGTGGAGCATGGATTTCGTCGCTCAGCGGCTGGCCGACGGGCGGTGGATTCGTGTCCTGACCGTCGTCGATCAGTTCACCCGCGAGTGCCTGGTGCTCCATGCCGACACTGCGCTGAGCGGAGAGAAGGTGGCGCTGGCGCTCGATGTGGTGGTGGCCGGCCGCGGAGCGCCGCAGTCGATCACCGTCGATAACGGAACGGAGTTCGCCAGCAGGGCGATGGATCTCTGGGCTTACCAGAGCGGAGTGCACCTGGATTTCATCCGGCCAGGACGCCCGGTCGAAAACGGCTACATCGAGAGCTTCAACGGACGACTGCGCGACGAGTGCCTGAACGTGGAGGTCTTCTTCACGCTGGCCGATGCTCGCCGCAAGCTGGCCTTGTGGCACCACGATTACAATCACCACCGTCCGCACTCGGCGCTCGATGATCGCACCCCGGCGGAATTCGCAGCGCTACGCAGCCGTGGAAATGACGGCGATGAAACCGCCTTGGAAAACGCTTCGCGTTTACCACATTTCCACCGTTACGACTACGGCTGAATCTATGCTCCGGAGGCGGACTTACTCAGGCCTGTTGCTGGAGACCGTCACTTGAGTTACATTAGCTCGAAACTTGCCGGTAATTCCGGCGCCCACCGAACCACGCAGGCCGAAACTTCCAACCTCCTGCGGCTCAGTTTTTCGGGGCGGGTCAATTACGAGAGAACTCCAGCTTTCCCTGGTTGAGTTTTTCGGGGGCAGGTCACAGAGACTGTAGGCGGAAGCCGATCCAGCCCAAGCCATCGTTAAATGTGGAATGTGCAGTCATTCACAAAGCAAATGCACCGATGGACCGCCGTGGTGCGGCGGTCACACCGGAGCAAGGTGATTTGCAGATGCGCGTGGCTAGTAGAACAACTTCAACGCGAGCTGCAACGTCCGAGGGTTGCCTCTCATAGAGGTAATGGAGCTGAAGCCCCCTGTTGGATTGTTGAAGGTGTTCAGGCTTCCGGGTTGTCCGAATTGCGGTGTGTTGGTGGTATTGAAGGCCTCCGCGCGGAATTGCAAGCGAATGCTCTCGGTAAACGCGAAGTTCTTGAAGACTGATGAGTCCAGATTGTTGAATCCTGGCCCACGCGCGTTTTGAGGACCGCCGCCCAGGGCGGCGATGTCGGTCTGGCTGATCTGAGTAGCCACAGGCGGTTGTGCGAAGGCAGCAGGGTTCAGCCATTGCTTGTAGTTGTGCGGACCGGCGTATGGGTTCTCGCCCGGAACCTTATTGGCGAAGCAGCCGAAGACGCCGTTCGCGGTTGTTGCGACCGGGCAACCGACCGTAACTGGCTGACCACCCTGATGCGAATAGATGAAGTTGACTACCCAGCCGCCTATGACTGCATCCACCGCCCGATTCGAGTTGGAGAGGAAGGCTCGGCCACGGCCGAAGGGCAGATTGTATGTGCCGGAAAGGTGAACCAAGTTAGAGGCGTCGGTGTCGCAGAGGCCATAGTCTGCGTTAATTCCAAAGCCGGGAAGCCATTCGGCGCGGAACTGCTGATTCTGTGACGCCTGTGTATGTTGGTCGCTAAGGCATCGACTGTAAGTGTAGTTAGCGAGTACGGATAATCCAAAGCTCAGTTGATGCTCGTACGTTGCCTGCAGAGAGTTATAGCTACTCTTGGCATTTGTGGTCTCATAAGTAGAGTTTCTGGCGAAACTTGGAAAGGGCACATAATTCTGAGGGTTGACGCCGGGAGGCAGGATTTCGGTGGGAGAGTTGTTATATCCCAGGTTATCCAGGTGCCGCCCAACTGTGCCTACATATCCGACTTGTACTGAGTCGTGCTGCGTGAATTGATCCTGCACAGTCAGGTTGAAGGTTTGAATGTAGGGAGTCTGAAAGTCATATTGACGTCCGTAGAGATTCAGGCCTTGACCGCTGTTGATTGTTGGATCCTCTAAATTGATCGTCGTGAAGGCACTTTCCATAGTGGCTGGCTGGCCATTGGACAGCAGCAGAGGGTGCTGCGAATCAGGACTGTTAAATGTGGACGTGTAAACGAACGGATAATTAGTGCCCAGGGTTCCACCGTAGCCAAGATTTCCGAGGGCCCCAAAAGCAATACCGTACCCGCCGCGGAGAACAAGCGATGGTGTGACACGCTCCGCGAAACCTACTCTGGGAGAGAAGTTAGTCTTCTGAGCATTGCCGAGCGTCAGGTTGGAGACGCAGTCGAGCGAAATGTTGCTGCTTGCAAGCAATGCATCGAACGAGGTTGACCTAGGTACTGAGCAGCCTTTGTTGGACATGTAGTAAATGCCCGTGTTCCCATTGCCTCCGGCTGGGATAAAGTTCGCCTGCCGTCCGTTGGTTTCGGCATACGGTGTGAAGTAGTCCCAGCGAAGTCCGAGGTTCAGGGTCAGATCTGGAGTAACTTTCCAGTCATCCTGGAAATAAGCTCCCCAGTACCAGCGATGGTCATCGGTCGCGGCGATATTCGATCCCGAGTAGCTGCTCATGCCGCCGACGTCGTTGACGCCTCCAGTGGTGGACGGCATCGGAGTCAGAAGCAGATCCGCGATTCCATTCAGATTGTTGTTGACGTTGGGAATGTCGGAGTACTGCCCGTTGTAGTTGAGATCTCCTCTGCCTTGAGGCGGTTGAGAAATGTCACCTTCAAGGTCGTCAATCTGAAGACCGGCCTTGAATGTGTGACTGCGGAAAACCTTGGTCACATTGTCGGATCCTTCAATGCTCCAGACGTACTGAAGGGTGGGGGTGTAATTGCCCACGCCAATGTGTGTCAGCCCATTGATCGTAATCGGGGGCAGGCCTCCGTTATTGGCGACCTGGGGTATGCCACCGATGCCGTACTGCGCGGGAATGCCGAAAGTATTTCCGTAGAAAGACCGCTGAAGTTTGTCGGAATGGACCATTCCAACGTGCATATCGTTGCTCAGCGTTGGTGCGAAGACGTGCGAATAGCCGACCGCCCATGCATAAGCCGGGAAGCTGTCGTTGCGGCCGCCGGTCTCACCTACAGCCACGCCAGGCAAACTCGACGGAACGGTCCTGGAAATAAGGCTTCGGTCAAATACCCCAAACAAGACATTGCTTGCGTTGAAGTTTTCATCGATTCTGATGTCGTAAGAGTCGGTGTTCTGCGGCTGCTTCACGAGCGTCACATAATTGTTTGCGAATCCGGAGTGGTTCTGTGCGGGATAGACTCCCAGCAGATTCACGGCATTTGGATCAATGCGCCCGACCGGAAGGGTGTTGAGGTACTGGGTCGAGCCCGTGAAGTCTGTCACGCCCACGATGCTCCCTCCCGTGTAGAAGGGATCGCGGACGTAGACCGCGCTGCTGCTGTTATTGCGAAGACCCGAGAACGGATCGAACACCCCGGCTGCTACCTGGCGCGTGGTTGCGGGATCGAGAATCGTACCGTGTCTGAATTTCCTGCCCAGTGCGTCCGTCGAAGTTCCGCTGTTGAAGGTGATCAGATCCTGCAGGTCCGTAAAGCCGCTCGACACCATACCCGTGGTAGGGACGGTGCTGGTGTAGGTGGACGGTGTGATGTAGCGGCCGCCCTGATAGTCAAAGAAGAAAAAGGTCTTGTTCCTGCCATCGTAGAGTTTTCCCAGATAAACCGGTCCGCCTATCGTCACGCCAAACAGGTTCTGGCGATACTCGGGCGTGGGCGCATGTGAGGCACTGTTGAAGAACTGGTTTGCATTGAAGACGTCATTGCGCAGGTACTCCCAGACGTCACCGTGGATCTGGTTGGTCCCGGATTTGATGGCGGCGTTGATGACGGCTCCCGTGGAGTGTCCAAATTCAGCATTGAAGTCACCGTTTTGCAGCTTGAATTCCTGGATGGCGTCGGGCGGAGGAGTAATTGCAGCGTTGCTGCCCACTGAAGAGCCGCCATAGACCTCGATATTGTCGTTGATGCCGTTGAGCCGGAAGTCGTTCTGCCAGAGGTTGACACCGTCAACCGAGAAATAGGCGCTGCTCGTAGCTCCGGAGTCGCTGCTGGGATTGCCGACCGGCGCTGTTGCGACTCCCGCCGAGAGCTGCGCCAGCGAAGCCCAGTCCCGTGTCTGCAAGGGCAGATCATTGACGGTTTCGGTCGTAATTGTCTGACCAACCGCCGCATTTTCGGCCTGAAGCAGCGGAGCCGAGGCCGTGACCGTGACCTGCTGGTTGACGGTGCCGGTGGCGAATCGAATGTCGACCGTCAGGGTTTGCTGGACATGTACTTCGACGCCCTTGTCAGCGAAACGCTGAAATCCTGGCGCCTCCGCCTGGAGCGTGTAGGTCCCAGGCCTTATCGCGTTCAGAGAGTACGTGCCGGTTGCAGTGGAATTGGTCACAGTGCTGACCGCTGTTCCGTTATTCGTCAACGTGATTTTCGCCCCAGGCACCACTGCACCCGCCGGATCGGTGACCGTCCCGGTAATTCCCCCGGTATCGAGCTGAGCCAGGGCGGCTTTATTCCCGAATACCGCTACTGAGAACAGGAGCAAGATCCAGACGAGTACGTTTTTTTGTATACCGGTCACTAGGGCACGCGGGCGCGGTGTGCTGTATTTATTATTTTGTAACATTGGGTGTTCCTGTTGCCTCCGAGAAAATGCTCCGCGCCATTGTTCTCACTTAGCTTGAGTAAGGGGAAGGGGTTTACCCGGTGTTTACACCTGTCGTACACCGTGACTTGCGGTGTGTTTTCAATTGTTTGCAAAAGGACTATCGTGGAGACGATATCGCACTGCGGGAACCGGAATTTAGTCCGAAGTGTTGACGGACGGTTAAAGAAAATTTGTTACGCTGCGCATATACGAGAAGGTAATGAATCAGCCAACCCCCTGGTCTCTAAACCTCGATACCTCCGACAAAACGACCGTAGTTGTTCACGAACTGCCGCAGGAGCCGCAATGGGAGAACCTGCATCCGGCTGATGGCCAGCGGTGGCAGCTGGCGCGGCGGATCGCCGCGAGTTCAAGCTTCGCGCGCTCAACCTTGCTTTCGAACTTCCTGCTCTATGTTTGCGATCGGGCTCTGAGCGGAAAGACAGAGGAGATCAGCGAGCACCAGATTGGGGTACAGGTCTTTGGCAGGCGGCCCGGCTACAACCCGTCCGAAGACAACATTGTCAGAAGCTATGCGCGGCATTTGCGCCAGCGCCTAGACCACTATTTCGAGACGGAGGGAAAACAGGAAGAGCTGAGGCTGAGCATTCCGCGGGGAAAGTACGTTCCCCATTTCGAGCCAAACCGGTTGCCTGATGCCGCGACCTCACATGAAGAGGAGGCTCCGGAAACGCGGACCGTTACGATCCCGAAGGAGCCTTTGCCCATTGAGCCGCATTCCACCGCGGAGCGTCCGCGATATTGGACATTTGGATTCATTGCGGTCGCGGCTGTTCTGCTTATTTGCGGGTTCGTTGTGTGGACATTGTCAAAGCGGGGCACCACTGTCTCGGCGGACACTTCTCATCCTTTATGGGCGCAAATCTTCGACAAGTCACGCCAGACACTCCTGGTTCCGGCAGACGACGGCATCGTCATGATTCAGAACCTCACCCATCACTCTGTAAATCTGTCTGAGTACATCAGCCGCGACTACGTCTCAATCAAGAATCCCTACAATATCGACGCGCAAAATATGGCTGACCTGGACCAGCAGCGCTATACGAGCATGGCCGACCTGGACACGGTCCTGAAATTCTCACGGCTGCCGGAAGCGACGCCTGAGCGTTTCAGCGTGCGCTATGCGCGCGAGCTTCACATGGAAGACCTGAAGGATTCCAACGCGATCCTGATTGGTTCATCGTTTTCGAATCCATGGGTTGAGCTGTTCCAGAAGAATTTGAACTTCGAGTTTGAATACCAGCCGCGGCCGAACCAGTCGGTGATTATGAACCGGCATCCGTTGCAGGGGGAGCTGCCTGTTTACCAGAACGATGCTACGGCGCCGTCGCACCGCACCTATGCGGTGATCGCATTGGCACGGAACCTGAACGACACAGGCTGGGTTCTCATTATCGAGGGGCTGACGATGGCAGGAACGCAAGCCGCTACGGATATTCTTTTCAACCGGGAGGCCATGCTGCCCGTGCTGAATAAGGCTCGAGCAGCAAACGGAGAAATTCAGCCATTCGAGTTGCTCATTGAGACCAGGAGCTTCGGATCCAATGCTCCGCAGGCGACGATCATAGCCAGTCGTATCTATTCGAAAGCGCCGGCTTCCTAGCCTCCTGTATGGTCGGGCGCCTTTCAGGCGCGCAGCAGAAACCGGAAGCGCATGTCTTCGTTGGACCACATGATGTAGTTGGTTCCCCATGCGTTGTTGAAGAGTCCACAATGGACGCCCGAGGAGAGATCAGGCTGCGAGCGCGAGAAGTTCAAAGGTGACTTTTCACCCAACGCAATCAGTGGAGCATCGAGCGTTTCAATCTCCAGCGATCCTCGCTCGTCTTTATACCCGAAACCCTTTGTGACCGCATGCAGATGCCGGCTGCCAGCGGCAACTACATCGAAGGGAGAAACCGTCTGACCGGATTTGTCCATCGTCCAGCCGCTCGGATCGATGATGACAGGGTTGAACGTCAGCCAGAGAGCTTCGGGCATTCGCGTGGCAAGCTTGTCGAAATAATAGAAGTTCAAGTGCACGACGGGTTCTGCATCGGGCATGATGAGCTCCAGATACATCGTGCTTGGAAATGCTGCGCGACCACTTTGCAATGCCTCTGAATCGTCGATCTGCATTCGGGCAATCACGCGATGTCCCGCGCTGATGCGCTGCACGTGAAGCTCGGTGAGTTTGGGTGACCAGCTTTGGCTGCGTGCACCGAAACGTTCGATGTTCGGCTTGCCGAAATCCTTCCACGCCCAGTCGGCTTTGGTCGTCAGATAGGCGGCCAGAAATTTCTGGTAGTCGGTGTGAGAAAGTGTCTGGTAGGAGAAAAGTGCGAGGGGGTGATCTGGCGAAGCCCATTCGCGTCCCATTTGCTTGTTGCGCAGCCGGTCAATGCCTCCCGTATCAGGGTCGAACTTAAGGATGAAGTGCTCAGTCTCGATCTCTTTGTCGGTCTGGTGCGGCAGACCTGTCATTTCTGGCCGGACAGGAGCCAGCGCAGCGATGGAGTTTTGTGCCTCATCGCGCAGCGTGGCGGGCAGCGTGGCGACTCCGTCGAACAGATCCTGGCGCTTCTCCTGCCAGCTGAACTCCACCACCTGGTAGTTCTTCGTGTTCAGCATCGCTTCGAGGCTTTGGGGCGTGTAATGCTCGAAGTCGAGCCAGGTCTTTGTATCCGTTCCCCACGTGTGTTCGGCCTCCAACAGCACGTGCCGCAGCAAACGTAAGTCAGTCTCGTCACCCACTTGAAACTTGTTCGCTGAGATCCATGACTCACGCAGGCGGCAGAGCTCGCGATACCGCGCCATCTTCAGCGGATCGCTGGCTACGCCGTAAATCCAGGTGTCGCCAATCTCCCGGGTTTCAATGGGAAGGTGATTGCGATAGGGCTGAATCGCATTGCCGACTTCGGTCAGGTTGGTGGCGACGATCTTTGCATGCGGAAAGCGCCGCCCGAGATCGGCATAAATATCAGCGATTTCCTGCGGAGTATGAGGGCCGCTGTTATCGCCGCGCACAACGATGGCGATCGCCAAGTCTGAGCCGGGCACACACGCGATGCTGCCGTATTCATGGTGATACATGACGACCATCGACGCCCCGACCGGGTCTTTCCACACAAACAGCGGAGGCAGATCGGCTGGCGTACTGCCGCCATTCACACCGATATCGAGGAAATTGACGCCATGGCCGGCAAGCGGAGAGATGAGGCCGCGGGTGTGACCGGGAACATCGGTCATCTTTGCCCCCGTCGTGGCGCGGCCAAAGCGACGATCGAGAGAATGCGAGAGAGACAGGCTGCCGGAAATCAGTGAGCGATCCATCATCTCCGTCTGCCAGTTGAAGGGCAGCGCGTGCCAGGCGATGTCGCCATCAGAGATGGCCTGTTCCATGCGGCGCCGATCTTCAGCGCCAGCCTGCTCAAGATACTCGTAGAGCAGCCACGAACCGGTCGTCCAAACGTAACGGTCGGAGCCCGTCTGCCGCATCTGTTGGGCCGTGCGAATAGCCTGAGGAAAATACTCGACAAAATAGCGTCGCACGACGTGCGCCTGAGTATCGATAAAGCCCGCGTCGAAGTGGCACTTGAACATCACGAGCACGCGGTTGATGGCAGGATCTGGTGGGGCCGGAGGCGCTAGGGCTTGAGGAGAAAGTGCCGCGAGCGGCCTGGCCAGCAGGGCACTCCCAAGCGTAAACACTGATGATTTAACAAATTCTCGCCGCTGCATGTCACCTCGGACTCGTGGATGTATGGGAACGCACCATTCTAACGTGCCGGCAGGCCGATCTCGTGGGGGTCCCATATCGGATTGAACCGAGTATCTACTGGCTAAAACAGAGTGTCACCCTGCTTCTCGAGGCGAAGCAACAGGGCTTTGGTCTCAAGTCCGCCACCGAACCCGGTTAGGCTTCCGGACGACCCAATGACGCGGTGACAAGGCACGATAATGGATATCGGGTTTCTTCCGTTCGCTGCGCCGACAGCTCGCGTTGCCCGAGGATTTCCCAACTGCTTCGCAAGCTGTCCGTAACTTCTCGTCTCACCAAATGGTATGGCAAGCAGAGCCTCCCACACATGTTTCTGAAAGGAAGTGCCTCTGATATCGAGAGGAACGGAAAACTCCTTTCGCTTCCCGGCGAAGTATTCGTTAAGCTGCCGTTCGGTTTGAACAAGAACAGGATGGGGCTCATGTTCGCCAGTTGACTCCGGGATCGGTTCACCCAGGCGTACACGATGGGGACGGTCGTCCTCCCACAGCACGGCTGCAAGGCCCCTGTCACTTGCGACGAGCTTCAACTTTCCCACGGGAGATTCGATCGTCTTGCATGCGAGACTCATGGTGTAGTCTTTCCTGCCTGCTTAGCCGATGTAGGTTGCAACTTAGTCCTTCACTTTCGACCGCAGCCAATCGGACGAGTGTTTTTCAATCGCAATTCTCACGAGTTGACTCCGTGTTCTGACACCGGCCTTGTGAAACAACTCCTGAATGACAGCCTTGACGGAGCTCTCAGAGACCTTAAGATTCCAGGCAATTTCCTTGTTTGTGAGCCCATCGAGAATGCCGCTCAAGACCTCGCCTTGCCGAGATGTGAGAGGTTGGGTGCGCTCGAAGCGCTCTCTCCACGTACTTGTGCCGCCGAAGAGAGAGTGCGCAGCTGCCGAGTCCAACCAAATCTCACCTTTCGCAACCCTCTGAATGGCGATCACCAACTGATTTAGACTATTGTGCTTCAGGAAGACTCCGGACGCACCGGCCTCCATGGCCTGAAAGACGGTCACATCCGACATACCGGCAGTTACCATGAGAACCTTTGGTGCTCGAAGGTGAGTCTTCAATTCGGGAAGCAGGCGGGATCCTTGTTCTTCGCCGAGATCGTAGTCAAGTAAGATCACATCGATTGGAGTCTCAGAATATGACGCAATTGCCTCAGTGACGGTTCCGCACTGGCCCACCACAATAAAGCCAGGATCGCCTTCGAGCAGCCTGCTCAGGCTCTCCCGGAAGAGGCTGTGGTCGTCGACCATCAGGATGCGAATTGCGGGCATCGACTAGTCCTGCCCTGCCGGGGTGGGAGTGAGGCTAACCACGAAGCAAGCCCCGCCCGGAATCGCCACGTAGTGCAATTCTCCGCCGAAGGACCGCATGAACGCGCGTGACAGGTAGAGTCCCAAACCGGTCGCTGCGGCCCCGGCCTGGAAGGGGCGGAAGAGGTGCTCCGGATGGACTACTCCGCCCCCGTTATCGGCAATCTCTACGAGGACCTGGTTCCCCTCGTTCCTTGCGTTCACGGAGATTACTCGATGCCCACGATCGGAAAGGGCGCGGACGCTGTTAGTAATCAGATTGAGAAAAACCTGCATGAGACTTGGCCGGTCAGCCCACACGAGCGGCACACCAGGCTCTACGATCCACTCCGCTTCAATGTTCTCCTCTTGCAATGAAGGTGTAACCACTATTTTCAATTCGTCGAGCAGAGCCGCCAGATCGACCTCAGTGGCCTGATCGCTGGACTGCCGAAGGTTGACGCTTGCGATGCGTTCAAGCGCAACGATGAGATTGCCAAGCGCTTCGAAATCCTTATTGCCGGCGAGCGATCCGTTGTGCGCGAGATTCTGATGTACGGCCCCGATGGCACTCGAAACGTTGCGAATTTCATGGGAAACGGCGCTCACGGCGATCCGGGAGCCAGCGAGCAGTTGATGCAGCCCGGACACTTCATGCGTCCTGAACTCTTCGGAGCCGTCGAGCACCATAGCCGTAAGGCGCGACCCGGCGTTTGTGCGGTAGGTGGAGAAACAGATATCGGCCAGGAATGTCTCTCCATCGTCGCGCTGCCCGCGAGCCTGCATGACACTGCGAAAGTATTGTTTCGAATCTTCATGCCGGGAAATGTTCGTCAACGAAGGAAGGTAACGATGAATCGTCTTTCCCGGGAGCGTTCCCTGTGACAATGCCAGTAGTCGGTGGGCTGCCTCGTTCGCCATCAATACGTTGCCATTGGCATCCGTCGTCACAATCGCAGCAGGGCTGCTTTCGATCAGAATCTTTAATTGTTCTTCTGCTTCCCGCCGCGCGCCCATTTGAAGTTCGATTTCACGAAGATGCTTCAGCGCATTCCTTCGATTGATTGCAATGGCGCGAACGTACAATCCGGCGCCGATAAAGGCGGCGAAGTAGAGTACATCGCGCGACAAGCCTGTACGCAGATTCCACGGGAGATCGTCAAAGATTTCAGCGAGAAAAGTGCACAGGACCGCAATAACGCTGATCTGCCAGGGATCGAGCGAGGCGCCCACTACAAGCATAGGCGCCAGATACAGGAATCCCAGAGGAATTTCGCCAACCACCAACCAGTCGACAAGCGCGACAGCGGCGATCATGATGCCCGCTTTGAGCAGGGCTGACTGCTTTTCTTCCTTAAAGAACATGCATGCGCGTATGCCTGTCGAGAGATGTGCGCGACAGTGCTAGCCCAATTCTAGACAGCTGTGGATGTTTCTCACTTCTTAATCGAATGAGGGGCAGAGTTTTTGACCAAAAGATAGGCTGCCGGACCCAAAGAAGAATTGTGGTGACTGAAAGATGGTCTCAACTTACTCAAAATGTTAAATCTGCGCGGGCAATTGGCACATCGGATGATGGTCTGACTGATGCGAACTAAAGATATCAGTCTGCTGAATCGATAAGTGGTGAATTGTTCATAGAACGCAAAGGAGATGTCATGTCTAAGTTGAGCAATAAAGTTGCACTGGTAACGGGCGGCTCGCGGGGCATTGGCGCTGGAATCGCCAAGCGCCTGGCGGCGGACGGAGCGAAGGTGGCTATCACGTATACGAAGGGTGCAGACGCGGCCGCATCAATCGTCAAGGAGATTGAAAGCGGAGGCGGAAAGGCAATTGCGATACAGGCGGACGCCGCCGATCCGAGCGCGGTCACGGCCGCAGTCGAAAAGACTGTCGCGGCCTTTGGCGGCCTGGATGTGCTGGTGAACAATGCCGGCACCGCTATCCCCAAGACATTCGAGGAGACCACGTTGGAGGAGATGGACCGTGTGATTGACATCAATGTTCGTGGAGTCTTCGTCGCGACGAAGGCGGCGCTCAGGCACATGAGGCACGGCGGCCGCATCATTACGATCGGTTCGTGCGTTGGCGAGCGGATGATGACCCCGGGACTCGTTCCCTACTCCGCGACAAAGGGTGCAGTGAAGATGTTTACGCAGGGGCTGGCGAGGGAAGTCGGGGCCCGGGGCATCACGGTGAACAACATCCAGCCAGGCCCGATCGACACCGATCTGAACCCCGCCGCGGGCGACTGGGCGGAGCCTCAGGTGGCGAACACCGCGCTCAAGCGGTATGGGCATGTGGACGAGGTGGCTGCGCTGGTGGCTTTCGTCGCCGGTCCGGAGGCCTCGTACATCACCGGGGCAAATCTTACCATCGATGGTGGGACGAATGCCTGAGGGGCCACGTAGTCGGTGTCGCGAGTCGGTATGATCACCGAGATTCCCC
>CAVRNK010000026.1:0-45143 GCA_963721995.1 uncultured Acidobacteriaceae bacterium
GAGTTTCAGGGCGCGCTTGGCACGCCGCGATTCACGGCCCCCCTCGTCCCCGAACAGCAGGCCGATCGAGTAAACTACCGGCCCCTGCAGATCCTGTACCCGGCGAATGGTCTGTTCGAGATTGAAGGTAGAGGCATTGTCCTCGCCGTCGGTAATGATCAGCAGGGCCTGTTTGGGGCGCTTGGCGTTCTTCGCAAGCTGGTCGGCGGAGGCAACCACAGCGTCATAGAGCGCCGTGCCACCCTTCGAATCGATGTGAGCGAGGCCGTCACGAAGCTTGCCGATATCGGAGGTGAAGTCCTGGTCGATGAAAGCTTCGTCGGAGAAGTTGACGATGAAGGCCTCGTCGTCGCGGTTCGAGGCCTTGACCAGGTCCAGCGCGGCTGTATTGACGGCGGCACGCTTGTCCCGCATCGAGCCCGAATTATCGATGATGATCCCCATCGATACTGGGATGTCCTGGTGCTGGAAGGACGCAATGGTCTGAGGGACGCCGTCTTCGAATATCTTGAAGTCGTCTTTTTTCAGGTCGGTCACAAGATGGCCGCCTTCGTCGAGTACCGTGACGTTGAGAACCACCTCATCCACGTTGCGCTTCAGGGTGAAACCGCCGTGCGGTCCGCGCTCCAGGGTCTGGGCGCCGCGATTGGGCGAGCCGGGGTGGTCCGGGCTGACTGGCTCATTGTCCTCGGTGTCGGGCGAGAGGACAGGGTCGCGGTCCACATTCAGTGAAGGCTGGGTTTCGGGCTTCTGGGCGGGGGCTGTCTGCGTCTGCGTGGGAGGCAGGGGCGCTTCGCCGGCAAGAGCCCGGGCGGCTGCGGATTTTGGCGTAGCAACCGGCGGCCCGGACGCATTCTGCGCCGCAAGGGAGAATGGGGCCGCGAAAAGAAGGCCCAGTATAAAAACTTCTGCTAAGAAATGACGATTACTGCAAGGGCGCATAGTATCCGGTACGGGCATGGACTGTGAGCTGTGGCAGTCCTGCCGGAGGCACCAGCCTCACCTTCAATTTACGCCACTTCCCGTCATGCTTGTCGTTGTCCGGCTTGTAACCGATCACGTATTCGTTGCGCAGTTCAGCGCTGATTTTGGTTGCAATGTCGCCCATCTCCGCGACATCGTCGACGCGGAACAGGCGTCCACCGGTCTCGTCGCTGATATCGTTCAGCAGGAGGGGGCCCAGCCGCTCCTCAGTGGTGGCGGCGTAGGGATCGAAGATTCCGATGGAATAGATCTGCACACCCGACTCGCGTACCACCGCCCGCACTTCGCCTTCGGTGTAGCGACTGCGGTTGTCGCCGCCGTCAGAAACCACGAGCAGCGCCTTGCGCTCATATTTCGCCTGCTTCATCTTGTTGAGGCCGTAATAGATTGCGTCGAGCAGAGCGGTACGGTGCTCGGCCTTCACGATGGCCAGACGGGCCTCAATCTGGTCGACCGATGAGGTGAAGTCCTCGATCAGCTCAGGACGGTCATTGAAGCCGATGACGAAGAACTCGTCCTGGGGGTTGGAGGTCTTCATGAACTCCAGGATGGAATCGCGGGCACGAATCACCTTGTTGCTCATGCTGCCGCTGAGGTCGAAGATTACACCGATGGATACGGGCGCGTCATCGGTCGAAAACGACTTGATCGTTTCAAGATGGTTGTTTTCGTAAATGAAGAAGTTCTCCTTTTCCAGTCCGGTCACCAGCCGGTCCATGGGATCAGTGACGGTCAGCGGCACCAGCACCAGGTTCACGTTGACGCGAATCTTCTCTCCGGCCCGGGTGGACTTTAACGCGGTCGGGCCTTCGAGGGGCGCCGGCTCCTTACTTGGCTCGGGCGGAGGCGGCTGCACGTGAACCGTGCTGAGCGGGTCCTCCTGCGCGCCGGCGGTAGCCGGAATCAGGACAAGAGCCAACATGAAGAGGGACGCTGCGAACAGCGTTAAGACAAATCGGTTGCGGCGTCTGCGAGCCAGAGAACTGACGCTGGTGGATATGGGGGCCGGGCTCTGAGTCGCCATCATTGCTCTTGGTTCCACGTTCCTGCGTCGAGCTCTCTCACAAATCAGAACATCAACAACGGACAGTGCTGCAATCGTTGCGGCTGCTGGTGACTTGCATCCTAGCACGCTGCGGAAGTCCTTGCGTCCGCTTCTTTCGTGCCGTCACAACGGTTGCATCAATATGGGAATACGTTCGGTAACCGCCGCGGTTCCCTACTGCGCCTCGCGCAACTCGAATCGCGTTGCTGATTTACAATCGGGCAGGATTCTTTGGCAATCATCACCGGACTCATGTGGAGTCCGGCTTGTACGACCCATCGCATTGCATGGCCCGTGTCTACCCATTTCGTGCCCTTCGCTACAACCCGTCGCTGGTCCGGCTGGAAGACGTATTAACCCAGCCGTACGACAAGATCACACCAGCGATGCAGGAAGCCTACTATCAGCGCAGTACGTACAACCTGGTGCGGATCATCCTGGGACTGCCTGAACTGTTTGATTCGGCCTCCGACGGTGATGTCTATACGCGGGCAGCGCGCGATTTTGCGTCATGGCGCCGAAGCGGAGTCTTAACGCAGGAGAACGATCCCTGCATCTTCGCCTATTCGCAGCGCTTTACCGTCCCCGGATCGGCTGGTTCAACTCTGGAGCGCCGCGGATTTATGGCTCTCGGCGAACTGTACGACTATGCCCAGAAGGTCGTTTTCCGTCACGAGCAGACTCTATCCAAACCCAAGAGCGACCGGCTGAACCTGCTGCGCGCCACCCGCGCCCATTTCGGCCAGATCTTCATGCTGTATTCCGATCCCGGCCTGAGCGCCGAACGCCTGCTCTTCGACTCAACGGCAGCGCCGGATATCGAGGTGACCGACGAGTATGAGGTTCTGCATCGCGTCTGGCGGGTGAGCGACCCGAACACGATCAAGATGCTCACGGCAGCCCTGGAAGACAAGAAGCTCATCATCGCGGACGGCCACCACAGATATGAGACGGCTCTCAACTATTCTCGTGAGCGGGCTCCGGCTGTTTCGTCGACAGCGAGGCGCAATTCCTACATGATGCCGGAGACGCCGTATCCCGAAGCGGCGGTCATGATGACCTTTGTCAACATGGATTCCGAAGGACTGGTGATCCTGCCGACGCATCGTGTGGTGCATAGCTTGAAAGGCTTTGTTCCCTCGGAGTTCCTGACGCGCGCCCGAGACTATTTTGAGATCGAACCGCTGTCTACGGACGATCCTGAAGCGAACGATCCTGAGGCAATCATGGCTCGCCTGGCTTCGATCAAGGACCGGACAGCGTTTGTTGCCGTTACAAGTGACGGAATCCACCTGATGTTGGCTAAATCCGAGGCTGTTGACGGCGCTCTGAAGGATGTCTCCGAACGGCAGCGCCAGCTCGATGTCGCGCAGCTCCATGGGCTGGTCCTTGAACGGCTTCTCGGAATAACGGCGGAAGCCATCCGCGAGCAGAGCAACGTGCGGTATCTGCGCGACGCGGCTGAGGCCATGGAGCAGGTCGCAGAGGGTGAGGCAAACGCCGCATTCCTGATGAATCCGGTCACCCTCGACCAGCTTCGGGAGGTCGCATTTGCGGGCGAGGTAATGCCGCAGAAGTCGACTGACTTCTTCCCTAAACTTCTCAGTGGTCTGGCAATCTATGCGTTGGACTGAGGCTGCGCAGCGCAGCTTTCTGAGTCTCGCGATGGTGCCGTTGCTTTTGCCGGCAGCCGGCAATGCCCAGCAGATGCAGCCGGCTGTTCCGGTGCCGCCTGCTCCGCCTGTGCCCTCAGTTCCCGCGCCGGTGAATCCCAATGTGGCACCGCGGTTCCTGGTGGTCGTGGATGCCGCTCATGGCGGCAATGACACCGGAGCCCGCATTTCCGACCATCTGCTGGAGAAGGACATCACGCTGAGTCTGGCAATGCGGCTGCGCTCCATGCTCTCGGCTCATGGGATCGGAGTCGTCACCACCCGCGACTCAGACATCAATCCCTCCCCCACCAACCGCGCCGAAACGGCTAACCACACGCCGGCGGCGGCGTGCATCCTTATTCACGCCACGGCTACCGGAAGCGGGGTGCATCTCTACACTTCGTCGCTCGCGCCAACTCCGATTACGCGATTCCTGCCGTGGCAGACGGCGCAATCGGCATACGTCACGCAGAGCTTGAAGCTCTCGTCGGAGATCGATTCGGCGCTGGCGCATGCGGAGATCCCGGTGAGCCTTGGCCGCACCTTTCTGCAGCCCATGGATAGCCTGACCTGTCCGGCGGTCGCAGTGGAAGTGGCTCCGCTGGCGGCAGGAGCAACAACGAAGGCCACGCCACTCACGGATACCGCTTACCAGCGGACGATTCTCGATGCGCTCACTGCAGCCATTGACGAGTGGCGCACCGACTGGAGGCAGCAGCCGTGATCTCCAAGGCACAGCGCATCCTCTTCTTCTCCATGCTGCTGGCTGCGGTTGTGATGGCTGCTGTCCTGATCCGGCTGCGCGAGCGCGCTGAGGACCGGCTCCATGGCGTGCAGGGTCCGACGCCGGCTGTCGAACCGGCTGGAGTCCCGGTGACCCCGGTAACGCTGCTCATCCCTAATGACCTAGATAATTCGCTTGCCGAAAGCCAGCGGAATCTGCCCCTGCCCCAGGATGACGGGGCGCGTGCACGGGTTCTGCTGGAAACGCTGCTGGGGACATTTCACGACCCGAAGTCCACTCACCCGCTTGGGGGTGCGGGAACTGGTAAGGAGAGCGCTCCGGGCGCCGGAAAGCCCCATGCTCCTGACATCGACGAGGTCTTTCTGATGCCGGTCCCCCAGGCCGCCGGACAACGGGGCACTGGAAAGATGGCCGTGGTTAACTTCAGCGCCGCCTTCGCCCAGTCGCATCCCTCCGGGATTGAACCTGAGACGCTGACCTTGCTTGCAGTGATCGGAACACTCCACGCCAACCTCCCAGAGATTACCCAGGTTCGTTTTCTCATCGACGGCCGCCAGCAGGAGACACTTGCCGGGCACGCGGACCTGACGCGCACTTATCTGGCTGCGGAAACAGTCCCTGCGGGGGCCGGTAATTGAACATCGGCGTCTTCGATTCCGGTTTCGGAGGCCTCACTGTCCTGCGGGCTCTGCTCGAACGGCTGCCGGGTGCGGACTATGTCTATCTCGGAGATACAGCCCGTCTGCCTTACGGAGCCAAGTCCCAGGCTACAGTCGCGCGTTACGCGGTCTCCAGCGCTCATTTTCTGGTGGAAGAGCAACAGGCGGATTACCTGGTGATCGCCTGCAACACCGCCTCGGCACTGGCTCTTGACGCGATCCGCGCCGCGGTTCCAGTGCCGGTCCTGGGCGTGATCGAAACCGGAGCGAATGCCGCCGAGGCTTCCACGCGGACGGGCGATGTGCTGGTGATGGCCACGGCAGCCACGGTCGAGAGCCACGCCTACTCCGCCGCATGCAAGCACCGCGGCCTGCGCGTCATCGAAAAAGCCGCTCCTCTGCTGGTGCCGCTGGTGGAGGAAGGCTGGGTCGAGCATCCGGTCACGGAAGAAGTGCTGCGGATCTATCTCTCCGAGCTGCTCGAGCAGTCGAAACAAGCGGGATTCGAGCCAGATACGCTGGTGCTCGGGTGCACCCACTACCCTCTGCTCCGCGCGAACTTCGAGCGGGCGCTTCCTCCCTCGATCCATGTGATTGATTCCGCAGAAGCGACGGCAACACAAGTTAAAGCGGCACTGTGCCTGCCGGAGAATCCGTGCCATCCGGATGGTGAACCGCACCGTCGCCGCTTCTACGCGACAGATTCGGTTGCGAAATTTCGCAATCTTGGCTCGCGGTTTCTGGGGCAGTCAATTAAACAGGTTGAGTTGATCGATCTCGGCGGGTGACCAGCCTCGCAGAAAAGACTCGCCCCTCAGGCGCTGTTTGAGTCGTGCGGCTCCAATATCTCGTCACCGGCGATCTCCTGAGGACCGGCGCATTCGATCGCATTCCGCCCGGCGTTCTTGGCCCGGTAAAGGGCGTGGTCAGCGGCGTCGATCAAGCCGTCGAGCTTCGAGTCCATTTCCGGTGTCTGAGTTGCGCAGCCGATACTTACCGTGACAACACGGTGCCGATTTCCGTCGTGCGGCATGTTCAATTCCTGAACCGCGGCTCGAATCCGGTCGGCGACCTGCATCGCGCCGGCCGGAGGGGTGTTGGGCAAGACCACCGCGAATTCCTCGCCGCCGTAGCGCGCGACCAGGTCTGAAGGTCGGGCGACCATTTCGAGAATTACCTTCGCCAGGCGGCGGAGACAATCGTCGCCGGCCAGATGGCCGTAGATATCGTTGTATGCCTTGAAATGATCCACGTCGATCAGCAGCAGGGAGATGTCAGAAACGGTGCGGATCGCGAGCCGCCACTCGTGCTCCAGTACCTGATCGAGCCGGCGCCGGTTGGCGATCTCGGTGAGGCCGTCGAGGCTGGCCAGGCTTTCGACTAACCGAAAGGCCTTTTCAAGATCTTCTTCGGCAGCCTTACGCCCGGAAATATCGCGCACCACGTTCACGAAGCCAAAGGGCGTCCCCGTAGTCGGATCGTGGTAAAGGCGCAGGTTGGATTCCATCCACAGATAGCTGCCGTCTTTTTTGCGGCAGCGATATTGCAGGATTTTTCCTGTTGTTCCGGTGCGGCTGTCGGCCAGCAGGCTTTTCCACTCGCCGAGATCGTCCGGATGAACGAGATCGCGGTAGCTGCCACCCAGCAATTCTTCGGGCGACCATCCCAGTAGTTCAGCGGCAGCCGGTGAAACGTAACGGCGGCCGCCTTCCAGATCGGTAAGCACGATGACGTCACGGGAGGTCTCGGCAAGCAGGCGGAAATACGCTTCACTGGTCTGCAGACTCTTTTGGAGACGCCGGCTCTCGGCCATGACGACTTCAAGCAGATAGACGGACAGCATCGAAACAGCGATGAAGAACTGTACGGCGATAATGCGCTGTTCCTCTGACCGTCCGTGAATGAGCATCGTCGGCCCATGTCCACCAGTGGTGAGGTATCCGCCAATCACCGAAACCACGAGCAGCCCCAGCGACGATCCCGCCAGGCCCATGCGGAGCCCCATCAGGATCAGGCAGGGGAGAATCATGAATAGAAGCGGGACGTCTGTTCTCCAAAAAACATAAAACGTGACTGCACAAAGGAGAACGAGAGGACCTGCCAGCCTGGGCAATAGCTGCTTCGAGAAGTATTTGCCCTCAACCAGCGAAAGGCAAAAAGGAGTGACAGTCGAGATGCCAAGGGCATCGGCTGTAAACCACAGGCGGAAGGTGTGCGCCATCTGATTGGAGTGAAAGCGCTGCAGAGTAAGCGACGCGAGAAAGGCCGCGATCGCCGGGGCCAGAATTACTCCGTATGCAAGGAAGAAGATCAGTTGCCGCTTGCGGGTCAGATCCGGAGCGGGGACAAGCACCGGGTAGAGAAGAAATGCTGCAACCAGAACTTCGACCATGTTGCAGCCGGCCAGGTAGATCGAGATGGGCGCGGGGTTCGCGAGACTAAGATTGATGCCGACATCAACCAGATATCCAACAACGACGTAGGCGGGCCATTGTCTGCGAGAGGTCAGGAGCAAGACTCCGAGAAGGAGCCCGTTCGACGGCCACAATATCGTGATACCGCCGGAACGCACATTCAGCAGGAGGGCGCAGTAGGAAAGCAGGCCGAGCAAGAGGCCAATGCCTGCGAGCCGCAATATTGGGGGAAAGCGGCCCGTGCCCCCCCGTTGAGTATCGCTTGACGTCATTTGCTTCCCAAGTCAAGACTAGCGAGCAAACCACGTACAAACAAGCACATAGTTCACACAAACGTAACTATCGTGATGAGAGAGGCTGCTCAGCGAAGCCAGGTCAGCAGCACAACTCCGACGGCCAGCACGGCGACCGGTATCCAGAACTGTAGATCGGTCAAGATCGCTTTGAGCAAGAGATTACCTCCGAGATTCTGCCGCAATTGGTCCGGCCGCAAGCCACCCTTGAGTGCAGGCTCCACTTTACCGGAAGGCAGAATCAGAAACGATGGGTAATCGTTGCCATTTTTCGGAGCGAGGTTTAGTTTTCAAACAGGTGGACCTCACAGCAGTCTCCAGTCCGCGGAGGGTTAATTCATGAACACCACGTTGAATCCGGTTGAAGTGGCGCAGGCAGCGCAGATCGAAGAGCAGTGGGACGAATTTGTGAGCGGACGCTACAAAGAAGGCAAGAGCGAGGCTGAGTTTCGTAACTACGACGCCAAGGTCGTGCCGACGGTCGCCGAGTTCTACAAGCTTAACCACGAAAACCAGACCCTCGACTTCGTGCTCGCCAAGGAAGCCGAGTATTTCGCGCTGAATAAGGGCGAAAGGTCGATCTGGGAAGCGGCGGACTTTCTGAACACGCTGGTCGACGACAGCGATCCTGATACCGACCTGACGCAGATCGAGCATCTGTTGCAAACCTCTGAAGCAGTGCGACGGGACTGCCACCCGCGATGGATGGTGGCGGCCGCGTTCGCGCACGATCTGGGCAAGGTTCTGTGCCTGTATGGAGAGCCGCAGTGGGCGGTAGTTGGAGATACCTTCCCGGTGGGATGCGCTTACTCGGACAAGATCGTTTTTCCGGAATATTTCGCCAACAACCCGGATATGAAGGTGCCGGAGTATCAGACGCTCTACGGCATCTATGAGCCGAACTGCGGCCTCGATAAAGTCCATATGTCGTGGGGACACGACGCCTACATCGCGCACGTGATGAAGCCTTATCTGCCGGAAGAGGCGATCTATATGCTCCGTTACCACTCCTTCTACGCAGCGCACCAGCATTGTGCCTACAGGCATCTGATGACCGCGCGCGATGAGGAAATGTTCCAAAAGTGGGTATTGAGATTCAATCCCTACGATCTGTATTCGAAGGGATTGGCGCGTCCCGACGTCGCGGCGATCAAGCCTTACTACGACGATCTCTTCGCGGAGTTCTTCCCGGCGAGGATCGCCTGGTGAGCCGGCGTTTTCGCTAGAAAAATCTTGTTCGCTTCCACAAGGTCCAGCCGCCTGCGAGCAGCAGGACAGCGAGAATCACGCACAACCCTGCGGCCCAGCTCAGATTCATGGTCAGTGGAGGCATCGTAGCGCCGGTGGCGAGCCACGCGAACAGAGCAATCGCAATAGCAACGATCAGATAGTCCCACCAGCGTTTTCTGGAGGCGGCCCGGCTCTCGTGTTCCACGCCCGCCTGCGCCATAAGTGCGCTATGGTAATCCAAGTCGTAGCGATTGCATTCGCGCAGCAGCGCCTGGCTTGTCGAGTGGTGCTCCTCGGCAGACGCCGCCGCTGTGCTGATGGCCAGCGCACCGAGGATCATGACGGCTGACCCGGCAACGATTACAAGCTGATGCGAGCGATCAAGCCCGGCTAGTTCGCCGAATACGAGTGCGCCCCAGGCCATTCCCCAAAGTTGGTTTGTATTGGAGAGCGGGATGCCTCGGCCGATGCCGATATACTTCGTGGCGTATTGCTGGAAGAGATCGCCGATGACCCAGCAGAATCCCCCAAGGAAGAGCCAGAAGACAAAGTGCCGCGCTGAAGAAATCTCGACGGCAACGGAGTGGAAACCTCCGGCGAGGCCGACGGAAAGGGCAAGCATGGTTCCCAGTTCGCCGACGGTGAAGATGGTGACAAACGACAGAGGATTCATACCGCTCAGGTATGCCTTGCGGTAGGGGACATACATGGTGCCCCAGAGCAGGCCGGCTCCCAGAGCGGCGGCGACTCCGGCTGCGGCGTGCGTCGAGGATGCGTTTGCGGAACGGATGGTGCTGAGCCCAAGCATGGTCGCGCCGCCCACAATCGCCAGGGAGCCGACGACGACTTTTATCCAGTTCCCTGCCGAGGCGCCCCGCAATTCATTGAACAGCAGGATTCCCCAGAGGAGGCCGACGAGACAATTGGCATTCCACAGAGGAAAGGCAATGGTGAGCCCGACATCGCGAATGGCAAAAACGGTCAACGTATTGGCCACAGCCCACAGAGCGCCCGCGAGTATTGCCCACGCGATCAGGTGCGGCTTGGCGCGCAGATCTTCGAAGACGTACGCCGTTCCGCGCAGGAGGGTCGGGAACGTCCAGCGTGCCACGAAGACACCAGCGACCATGCAAAGAGAGATGGTGTATGGAGAGAGGCCGGCTGTGACGAGCTTGGTTGGAGCCTCCGCAGCACCCAGCCACGCTCCGGCGGCGATGCCGCACAGCACACCGAGGCCGTGCATAGACGGTAGCGGTATCGCGGACTCTGGTTTGTCGGAAATCTCGGCGGGTCCTGAAGGCACCTGAGGATTTTTCATCGACTCAGGAAGCCACATTAAGCAACATGGGGGCTGGAGTCAACTTAGCGCTTTGCACCGACGCGCCGAAAATAGACGAAATTTCGACGAGCCCGTGTTTCAGTGGACTGGTATCATTTTAACTGACTGGTTAATCAATGACGAACAGAACCATACCAATCCGTCAGGACCGCGCCGATCAGACGCGCAAGAACATCCTTTTCGCCGCGATTCGCGAATTCAGCGCGCATGGCTTCGCGGGAGCGCGCACCGACGCCATCGCCGAGTCAGCAAAGGTTAACAAGGCGTTGCTCTACTACTATTTCAAGAGCAAACAGGGACTTTATACCGCGGCGTTCGAAGAAATCGCCAGCGCGGTCGTCGAGCGCACGCTTGCCGCGCTTGATCCCGGGCACAGCGCAGGAGAACGCTTGCTGCGTGCCGCGCTGAGCCACTTCGACCGGATTCTGACCCAGCACGAATTTCAGAGTCTGCTGCAGCAGGAAATGGTGCGCTTGCGGCGCGGGGAAAGCGGGGCTGTCGCCCTGCTGGTAAAGAAGGTCTTCAAGCCGCTGCTGGCGAAGCTCCAGGAGACGGTTGAGGAGGGGATCAAGACCGGCGAGTTGTGCGACCTGGATTGGCTGCAGGTTGTGTATTCCATGCTGGGCGCAAACGTCTTTTATTTCTTGAGCGCGCCGATGGTGCGGTTGGCCTTGCCGTTTGATCCTTTCGACAAGGCGGTCCTCGAAAAGAGACGTTCGGCAGCCGTACGGTTTCTGGGGAGTGCTTTGTTTGTTGACCGCGCTCACGGCGCGAAACTGGCAAAACGCGTGCTGGTGGACTCGCCCATGCCGCAAATCAAGAAAGATCAAGTTTGGAGAAAGTACGTATGAATGCCCGCAACCGCGTGTTTCTTTTACTCGGAATACTCGCGCTCATCGGACTGGCGTGGTATCTCTTTTCGACGCAGCACTCGGAGGATCTGCAACTCATTGGCACGGTCGATGCCAATGAAGTCATCGTGAGCTCGCGCATACCGGGCCGGATACAGACCCTTACCGTCGACGAAGGCGACGACGTGAAAGCCGGACAGCTGATTGCCATAATTCAGAGTGACGATCTGGCGGCGGCCCGCAACGCCGCAGCCGCGACGGCCAACAGCCAGCAATACATGCTGCAGCAAGCCAGCGACACCGAGCGCCAGATGCGCGGCAGCACATCCAGCCAGGTAACGAATGCTGAAGCACAATTGAGTGCGGCAAAAGCCGCTCTCGTGCAGGCTCAGGCGCAATATGAGCACCAGGAGGCCGATACGTCGCGAACGGTCGCGCTGGCGAAGCAGGGAGTGATGAGCGCTCAGTCGCGGGATGAAGCTGTGACATCACTCAACGCAGCCAAGGCTGCGGTAGACACGGCACAGGGAAACGTAGGCGCTGCGGAAGCGTCGCTCAAGGTGGCGAAGGCAAACACGATTCAGGCGCAGGCGCAGGCCAAGGCAGTGGATGCCACGCGCAGTCAAGTGCATAATGCTGACGCGCTGCTGAACCAGGCGCAAGTGGAACTGGATTATTCGCGCATAGTGTCGCCTATCTCGGGCAAGGTGAACGTCAGGGCGGCACGGCAGGGCGAAGTGGTTACCGCTGGAACCCCGATCATAACCATTACCGATCTGACTCAGACCTGGGTCTACGCGCCACTGCCTGAGACTGAAGCCGACTCTGTACAGTTGGGCGACAGTCTGCGGGTAGTTATGCCGAGCGGCGCGACGATTCAGGGCAAGGTGATCGCGAAATCGGCGGAGGCCGACTTTGCCACGCAGCGCGACGTGAGTCGCCGCAAGCGCGACATCAAGACCATCAAGCTGAAGCTGCTGATCGACAATCCCGGGATGAAGTATGTACCGGGCATGATCGCGGAAGTCTATATACCGAAAGACAAGCTGGTGAAACCGTGAACTCTGGCGCTCCAGCTTCGGCGATCGCCGTCGAAAACATCGTAAAGCGCTACGGCGACTTCGAGGCCGTGAAGGGCGTCACCTTCGATGTCGCCGACGGAGAGATATTCGGCCTGCTCGGACCCAATGGCGCGGGCAAGAGCACGCTCATCCGCATGATGACCACGCTGATTCCAGTCAGCAGCGGCAAAGCGATCGTCGCCGGACAGGATGTAATGAAGGATCCCGATGCGGTTAGACGAGTGATCGGCGTTATTCCCCAGGCGCTCACCAGCGATATCGACCTGACGGTTGAGGAGAATCTTTCGATATATGCCAAGCTCTACGGAATTCCAAAAGAACAGCGCAAACGCAATATCGACGAGCTGCTGGAGGCCGTAGATCTGACCAAGTGGCGAGGTGCGCAGACCAAGACCCTCTCAGGCGGAATGCGGAGACGGCTGGAGATCGCGCGCGGCCTGGTTCATAAGCCGCGGATCTTTTTTCTCGACGAGCCGACAACGGGTCTCGATCCGGTGTCGCGCGTGGCGGTGTGGGAGATGCTCGAACGGCTCAAGACTACGCACCACCTCACGATGCTGATTACCACGCACTATATGGAAGAGGCCGACAACCTGTGTGACCGCATCGCTATCGTCGACCACGGAAAGCTGGTTGCGCTCGATACCCCGATGGCTCTGAAGGCGAGCGTGCCGGGAAGCAATGTGGTTGAGGCCCAGTTTACGCACGAATCCGATCAGTGGCCTGAACTGTTGAAGAAGCTGGCGGGCGTGACCGGCGTTGAGTCGCATGGCGGCGGGATGTACCGGCTGCTCACATCCAATGGGTCGCTCACGACAACTCAGCTCGTCGAGCTGGCGGTCAGCAGGGATGAAGTTATCAAATCGCTGAGCGTGCAGACCACGACTCTCGACGACGTTTTTGTTCACTACACGGGGCGCCAGCTCCGCGACGAACAGGTCAAGGCGGTGGGATTCATGATGCCGCCGCGGCCGGGGATGCAGCCATGAATCGAATGATGGCGATTGTAGAACGCGAGATGCGTAAGTTCTTCCGCTCGCCGGCGCTAATGATGGTCTCCTTAACGCTTCCGCTGGTACAGCTGATTGTTCTCGGCAATGCCTTCGGCGGCAAGATTCGCGGGGCGCGGATGGCAGTTGTCGATTACGACGGGGGCTCGCAGTCACTTAAGATTCACGAGGCTTTCGATTCGATTGCTGTAAACATTCGCACGTTTACAACGGTCCCCTACAAAGACGAGGAACAGGCGCGCGAGGACGTGCGCACGGGAAAGATCGACGGCGCCGTCATCATCCCGAAGCAATACTCGCGGCGGGTGCTTGCGGGGGACTCTCCGTCGATCGGTCTCGTCGTCGACAACTCTGACCAGACGATGAGCGGCGCCCTGGAATCCGAGATGCAGTCGCTGGTCGATGCATTGAATGCTCCTGTTATTCAGCCCAAGGTGGTTCAGGACATCGCGCTCGAAATTGTTGAACTTTATCCTTACGTCGAATACATGAAGTATCTCCTCGCCGGCTCGATCACGCTGGCGATGTATGTCGCAGTCATGATCGGTGGAGGCATGCTGTATATCGACGACAAGGCGCGCGGCGTACACGAGGGCTACCTTGTGACTCCGATTACGCGGCTTGAGCTGGTACTGGGATTGAATCTTGCAGGCACGATCAAGGCTGTGCTTTCGGGAGTTTGCCTGACGGTGATCGGCTCTCTGATGGCAGGGCTCGGCACTATCTTTAACCCGGTGTCTGCCCTGCTCCTTATGCTGCTGATCCTGTCGACCTCGATCGCGTTCAACGGACTGATGTTCCTCATGATGGTACGCGTTGAAGACCCGCTGGTGCCGCGCGCGATGTTCGGAGTGCTGAACACGTTGCTGTTCTTCCCCAGCGGAGCGATCTCTCCGATCACAGGATTCCCCGCATGGCTGAAGGCAATTGCAGTCGTCGATCCTTTCACGTATGCAGTCCACGGCTTTAAGGCAGTGCTGCTCAAGGATGGCGGTTTTACGGCGATCCGCACAGATCTGCTGTTTCTGTTCGGGTTCGGGATAGCGACGCTGCTGGTGGCAACGCCGATGTTCAAGCGGACGTTGTAGCGGCGAGCCCGGTACAGAAGGTCGTGACCGCTGCTATCCTCTTTGTTTGGAGGAAAGACGTTCATGCTCAACCTTGAAGGTCGCGTCGCCGCCGTCTTCGGCCTGGCCAACAAACGCAGTATCGCCTGGGGGATTGCCCAGAAGCTTCAACAGGCCGGATGCCGGCTCGCCATCAGCTATCAGAATGAACGCATGAAGTCCGAAGCGCATGAGCTGATCGCCGATCTGCCGGGCGCAGAAGCTTTCCAGTGCGATGTCTCAAACGATGAAGAGATTCATCACGTATTCGCGCAGATCAAGGAGCGCTACGGCAAGCTCGACGTGCTGGTGCACTCTATCGGCTTCGCTCCGGCCGAGGAGCTGAAGAACGACTTCATTCAGACGACACGCGACGGCTTTCGCGTCGCGCACGATGTCAGCGTGTACTCGCTGATTGCCCTCAGCCGCAGCGCCGCTCCGCTCATGACTGACGGCGGCAGCATTATTACGCTCACCTACTACGGAGCGGAAAAGGTAGTTCCGCACTACAACGTGATGGGTGTAGCCAAGGCGGCGCTTGAGGCGACGGTGCGGTATCTGGCGGCCGATCTCGGCAAACAGAATATCCGCGTGAACGCTATCTCCGCCGGCCCCATCAAGACGCTGGCTGCCCGCGGTATTGGCGGACTGAGCGACATGCTGAAGGCCCATGCTGACCGGGCTCCGCTGCACCGGAACACCGAGCAACTCGAAGTTGGCAGTGCGGCGGCGTTCCTGGCTTCGGAGCTCTCGTCAGGGATCACAGGCGAGGTGATTTATGTCGATTCGGGCTACAACATCATGGGGTTCTGAGGTTCCAGTTCGCGAGGGAACTTTCTGCGCGATCCTCCCGTAGCCTTGTGGAGTAGGTTTCGCAAAGATGATCAAATTCCTGCTGTGGTGCGTGCTTCTGTTCCTGTGCTGGCCGCTGGCTTTGCTGGCGGTGGTGCTGTATCCGTTCGTGTGGCTGCTTCTGCTGCCCTTCCGGCTGGTGGGAATTGCCGTCGGTGGCGCGCTGGACCTGGTCGCGGCCATCATCTTTCTTCCTGGCCGCCTGCTGCGCGCGATCTGAGTGAGGGCGTCCCCCGTTCACAAATAGCTCAATTCCCTTCCCGCCAGCCTCATCCTGATGCACACTAAGAGACAGGAGGGCGAATGCTGGAAGAGCTTCCAACGGGCAGGGGCGTTTCGTCTATTTTCGCCAGCTGGACCTCGATCGCCGCGCACAGCGTTCTCCTTCTGTTGCTGATTCTTGCCGCACACCACGCCTGGCAGGTGAAGCCCGTAAGCACGCGAGGCGGCCAGCATGCGACAGTTCTCTACTGGGAGGGCTCGGTTGGCACGGGTGTGGCCCGGACGCGTCAGCACGGCGCGGAGAAGGTGACGCCGGCGAAGATGATTCCTCGGAACAGCCCGGTGACCCCGCCGCATGATAAGCAGCCTGACCCGGAGGCGCAGGAAGCTTCCAATACGGCAGCCGCGAGTCCCGCAGGCAGCTCAACCTCACAATCGCAGCTCAACGGAACGGGCAACGGCGATCAGGACGCGACTCCGGCATTTCCGGTCTACTCGCCGACCCCGCCTATCGACCGGGCGCTTCTTCCGAAGGCCGACGAAAATGTCGTGGTCGATGTGAACGTGAGCGCGCTGGGAGAGGTGCTCGATGAAAAGCTGATCCACGGTCTCGGGACCAGCGTCGACCAGACGATCCTCGACACAGTGAGGAGCTGGAAGTTTCATCCCGCGACAGTGGATGGAAACCCTGTATCGTCGGTTGCGGAGCTGGTCTTCCCCCTTGGACAGAAGTGGCGCGGATGATACGGAACCCGCGCCAATCGGTGATGCGGCCCCTGGGTTAAGTTCGTCCTCGTGTGAAGAGTCGAATGATCAGGGTGAGGATTACCGCGCCAAGCACCGCGACCAGGATCGTGTAGATCATTCCTCCCGATCCGGCGAAGCCCAGCGCGCGCATAATGAATCCGCCGATCACGGCACCCACAATGCCGACAACAATATCCATGAGCGCGCCATAGCCGCCCCCGCTCATAAGCTTGCCGGTAAGCCAGCCTGCGATCAGGCCGACAATAATCCACCACAGAATTGCCATAGAGCCTCCGGATGATGCGGCAACACGGTTCCATGCCCGCGCCACGGTCGTCAAGCCTGAAATTTGTTGCACTTGCGGCTTATGCCGAGGACCGGAGGTGACGAACTGTAACTTATGGGCTCATGTGGAAATCAAATAGGAGCGCGAGGAAATTGTGGGACTGAGAACGAAGCAATACTGGATTGAGAAGTCGTTGGTGTTAGCCGCATCTGCGGCTGTCGCAATGGCCGTGGGCTCTAGATTCACGACAAATGCCAGAGCCGCGGGCCCGGATGCGAGAAAGCCGGTGCTGGTCGAGTTATTCACCTCGGAGGGATGTTCGAGCTGTCCTCTGGCGGATGCACTCCTTCAGGCGATCGATCGCGAACAGAATATTCCAGGCGCTGAGGTTATTGTGTTGAGCGAACACGTCGACTACTGGGATCACGATGGCTGGCGCGACCCGTTCTCGTCTGCCGAAATGACCGCGCGGCAGGAGGCCTATGTCGCCCGCTTCTCGCAGGAAAGTGCTTACACGCCGGAGGCTGTCATTGATGGGGCCCGGGGCCTTACCGGCAGCGATCGCCGCGGTCTGATCAGCGCCGTTGAAGACGCGCTGCAGCGACCCAAGGCGGAAATCGCGATTACGGGCGCCATGGTGAACGGCAACGCGGTTGCCGCCAATGTCACCGTTGCGGCTCTTCCGCACGCCGATCTGTACGCTGTGCTGGCCGATGACCACGATGAGTCCAGCGTGGCGCGGGGGGAAAATTCCGGGCGGCATCTGACCCACGTGGCGGTGGCGCGGGTGATCGAAAAGGTTGGCTCGCTCAACGATGGATTCAGCAGACAGATCCGCGTGACTCTTCCTGATCGCTCGCAGGCGCAGAAGGTTCGGCTGGTAGTCTTTGCGCAGGAGCGGGGGACAGGTCGCATTCTCGGTGTTACCCAAGTCGTCCTGCGACCTGCCGGGGAACGGACTCAGCAGCAGACGCAGTCTTCCTGACCGCAATAGGAACAGCAGGTGGTGCGAGGGGTTTGCGCGAAGCGCGATTCGCCCTCCGCGAAGGAGCCGCCTGCAATAGAGGGAATTACAAGTACCTCATCGCCATCCTTGAATGCGTACTTCTCGTTGCCGAGGAAGCGGATGTCTTCCTCGTTGACGTAGAAGTTGATGAAACGGCGGACCTGTCCCTGCTCGTCGCGAAGATGCGTCTTCAAGGCGGGGAAGCTGGTTTCGATGTCGGTGATCAGCTCGGGCAGATTGCCCGCATTCGACTGGATCTCCCGTGCCCCATTGGTATGCTTCTGAAACGCGTTGGGAAGTAAAACTCTAACGGACACTGATGCCTCCGGACACGAGCTCTCGCTCTTCATTTTGTTCCTCCAGATAAGTTTCGAAATCGGACAGACGGGGACGAACAGGAGCTTCCTGCTCGTAGGCGCCCGCCAGCACATCGGTCGTCTTGAGACCGTTGCCGGTGATGCAGGTGACGGTAAGCTCATCGGGACGGATGCGCCCGTGCGCGTAGAGCCGGGCTGTAACGGCGGTAGTGACTCCGCCCGCCGTTTCGGTGAAGATGCCTTCGGTCTCGGCCAGTTCCTGGATCGCGGAGACGATCTCGACGTCGGAGACGTCTTCGGCCCAGCCGCCGCTTTCGCGGATGCAGCGCGTTGCATAAACGCCATCAGCCGGATTCCCGATCGCTAACGATCGGGCAATCGTAGACGGGCGCTGCGGCTCGATGTGATCGGCGCCTGTCTTGACTGCCGTTGCAATAGGTGAGCAACCGGTGGCCTGTGCGCCGAAGAAGCGAACTTCCTTGTCTTCGACCAGGCCGAGGGCGATGAGTTCTTTGAAGGCCTTGCGGATCTTGGTGATGAGCGAGCCGCCTGCCATGGGAACGACGACGTTGTCGGGAAGCCGCCAGCCGAGTTGCTCGGCGATCTCGAAGCCTACAGTCTTCGAACCCTCTGCGTAGTAGGGTCGCAGGTTTACGTTGACGAATCCCCAGTGGTAGCGGTCGGCAATCTGCGAGCAGAGGCGGTTGACGTGGTCGTAATTGCCGTCGACACGAACCAGCTTCGCTCCGTAGACCTGGGTGTTGAGTATCTTGGCCGGCTCGAGGTCGGCAGGCACGAGGATGTAGCTCTTGAAGCCGAGGCGCGCTGCCTGAGCGGCGACGGCGTTGGCCAGATTGCCGGTAGACGAGCAACCTACCGTGTCGAAGCCGAAAATCTGCGCGTTGGCCAGCGCAACCGACACCACGCGATCTTTGAAGCTCAGCGTGGGCAGGCACACGGCGTCGTTCTTGATATAGAGATTGCTGGCGCCGATACGCTCGGCCAGCCGGGGGGCGCGAAGCAGAGGCGTCCAACCGGCGGGAGTGGCCGGAACGTAGTCGTCGGGTACCGGCAGGAGCGCCTGGTAGCGCCACATGCTGCTGGGTCCTTGGGCGATGGCTTCGCGGGTAAAGGTGTTGCGGGCAGCCTCGAGATCGCACTGGACCTCAAGGGGAGAGAAGCATTCGTCGCAGATGGAAAGCGGCGCGTTATCGTACCGCTTGCCACATTCCCGACATCGCAATTCATAGGCGTGCGCCATGAGACCCTCGTTTCCTGAAAACCAACTTCAGGAGCAGCGTTGGGACCCAGCGGGTTTTCCCCTATGGGTACAAATGCACGGGCACGCGTGACGAACTCTGCCAAAACTTCTGGTACTGCAGTACTACTGGGATTCAGCGAAGTGCGATACAGCCTGCACCCCGAATCTCATGTTCCCCGCCGCCGTCTCCAAGTTTGGATACGACATCAGGAGAGAGTTGACACCGTTGTCTCAGATTGCCTGAGCCGGTTGTCGTGGCGTCACAGGGCCCGTCCCTCAGCCACTCTTCATGAAATTCAGGCTCGCTCCTAAGAGCAAACTTGAATACTCATTAGATATCACAAGGCGGGTGGGGTTGCAAGCATTCACGTGCTTTCAAGAATCCGAACCGTATCGTGAGCCATCTCTGAAACGGGTGCGGTGCGGAAATAACACCCGCGAAGCTGCTTGTTCCTGAAGGAGACATGGATGTTCGCAGTCACTGGAATTACCGGCAACGTGGGCAGCGTTCTCGCCCGTACTTTGCTCGAGCAAAGGCTTCCCGTCAGGGCGGTCGTGCGCCATGCAGTTAAGGGCGAGGCATGGGCGGAGCGCGGTTGCGAGGTCGCAGTTGCCGACATCAACGATACTATCGCGCTCGCGCAGGCATTCAAGGGAGTTGAAGGCGTTTTCATTCTGGTGCCGCCGAATTTCGATCCGCAGCCAGGTTTTCCCGAGGCGCGAGCCATCGCTGCTACGCTCAAGTCTGCGCTTGAAACCGCACGTCCGCAGAGAGCTGTGTATCTGTCTACGATTGGCGCCCAGGCGAACCAGACGAATCTTCTTACACAGCACACGATCATCGAAGGGGTTCTGCGGGAATCATCCGTGCCGACTACCTTTTTCCGGCCGGGCTGGTTCATGGAGAACTCAAGCTGGGAGGTTGCGCCGGCACGCGACGGCGTGATTCCCGGCTTTCTGCAACCGCTCGACAAGCCCGTGCCGATGGTAGCGACCGAGGATATCGGAAAGCTCGCGGCAGAGCTATTGCAGGAAAAACGGGAACACCACAGGGTTATCGAACTTGAAGGTCCAAAACGAGTTACGCCAAACGAAATCGCGGCTACTTTCGCCGAATTGCTGGGACGCTCTGTGAAAATGGAGCCGGTGCCGAGACATACATGGGAAACGCTGTTTCGGTCGCAGGGCATGCGAAACCCGGAGCCACGTATTCAGATGCTGGACGGCTTCAACCAGGGATGGATCGAGTTCGAGAGCGGTGAAGCAGGCTCACGAAAAGGCGCGGTAACGCTAAAAACGGTGCTGCAGGGGATCATCGAACGCAGCAGCCCGTAATCCGAAGTCACCGCCGCTTGAGGGCCTCTAGTTCGTCTAGTGTCCGCGGCCAGTCAGCTCCCAGCAGACGGGAAAGGCTGCGGTCGGCGAGTACCTTTCTACCTGTCTGACATTGGGCACAGTAGTTGGTCTCGTTGTCGGCGTAGCGAATGCGCTGAATCTTCTCTCCGCATCGCGGGCATGGCTGGCCGAAGCGGCCGTGCGCAGCCATGTCTTTGCGGAATGCTGTGACCTTCTCCGGGAATCCGGCCTTCGCTTCTTCCTGAAGCCGGTCGATCCAGAGTTGGAGGGTGTCGCGCGTGGCAGCGAAGAGCCTTTCCCATTCATCCTGCTTCAATTTGTGGGTGAGCGTAATGGGAGACAGCTGCGCGGCGTGCAGAATTTCGTCGGAATATGCATTGCCGATGCCGCTCACGATGCGCGGATCGGTCAGGGCACGCTTGAGGGTCCGGTTTTCGGCGGTCAGAGCTGACTGGAATGCCTCAAGATCGGAGGCAAACACGTCGATGCCGCCCGGATCGACCGAGTACAAACCCTCCTCGTCGCTGAAGACATGGAGAGACGCGCGGCGCTTGGTGCCGGCTTCGGTAAGGACAAGCGAGCCGTTGGGGAAATCAAACGCGGCAAGACTATTTCGCCCGGCCAGCTTTGCGCCGGGAGCTTTCCAGTGCAGGCGTCCGGCGATCATCAGGTGCAGCACCAGCCAGAGATTGTTGTCGAGACCAATAGCGATGCGTTTGCCGACACGCCGCAGTTCACGCACCACGTGACCATCGGCGCTGTTGATCGGAGGCTGCGCCGTGCGCAGCAGAAACGCGCTGGCGATCCGAACGTGTTCGAGCGGCTGTCCGACGATGCGCGGTTCGAGTGCGCTGATATAGGCGGATATGTCGGGCAGCTCAGGCACAGGCTATCAGCTTACTCGAAGAGTTCAGGCTGAAGGGGCGACTCCTCCGGTTCGTGGAAGTTGTGCAGGCCGACCCCCACAAGGCGGAACTTCTGCTGCGCACCCAGACCCACCCGCTCCATGAGAGACAGCGCTATATCGGTTAGCTCCTCGCAGGAAGACGGTGGGCGCGCCGGCGTCTGGCTGCGAGTAAGGATGTCGAACTCCCTGGTCTTGAGTTTCAGGACTACCGTGCGGGCAACACGCGACTCCTTGCGCGATGCCGCCCATACTCTCTCGGCGAGACGCCGGATCATCGGCTCGGTCTCGCCAAGTGGAACATCCTGTGGAAAGGTGTCTTCGGCAGAAATAGATTTTGTCGGCCTGTCGGGAACGACCGGATTGTGATCGATGCCGCGAGCCAGTTCATGCAGCCGCACGCCATAGCGTCCAAAGTGGCTTTCGAGCACCGGCAGTTCCACACCGCGAAGGTCGCCGACAGTTCTAATCCCTATCTCCTGCAGCCGCTTCTCCGTCACCTTACCCACGCCGGGGATGCGTCCTACCGGGAGCGGCGTAAGAAATGTTTCCACCTCTTCAGGCTGAATCACGAAAAGGCCGTCCGGCTTGCGCCAGTCGGAAGCAATCTTGGCGAGAAACTTGTTCGGAGCCACTCCTGCCGAAGCGGTCAGCTGGAGCTCTTCGCGAATCTGTTCGCGAACGGTCCGCGCAACGCGGGTGGCCGTAGGCAGATCGGTCTTGTTTTCCGTCACGTCGAGGTAAGCCTCGTCAAGCGACAGCGGCTCAATCAAATCGGTATGGCGCTTGAAAATCTCGCGTACACCGCGCGAAACCGCACGGTAGCGCACGAAATCAGGCGGAATGAATACAGCTTCCGGGCACAGCCGCTCAGCTCGCATTGCGGGCATGGCCGAGCGCACGCCGAAGACTCTCGCCTCGTAGGAAGCGGCGCAGACAACCGACCGGTTTCCGCGCCACGCTACGACTACCGGCCTGCCCCGAAGGTTGGGATCGTCGCGCTGCTCCACGGAAGCATAGAATGCGTCCATATCGATGTGAATGATCTTGCGGACGCCCATCGCCATCATCTTATGCTTCCACCCTCAGGCCGACGAAGGAGCTGTAACACTGCGGACAGAGAGTTTCATCGAAACCGCGCGATCATTCACATGCAGGGGGAGGAAGTCAGTTGAGCCCGGGAAATGACCTTCCGAAGAGCGGTGAGCCTGCTCGTAACTTCGCGGATTTGTCTTCTCCGGGCAGCGAAAACCCGTATCTCCGGATATTCAAGTCGAACGTCTTTGTTCGCGATCATGACCGCAGCCTGAAGTTCTACGTCGACCAGCTGGGATTCAGCGTGCTCGCCGACGCGCGTTTTGAATTCGGCCGCTGGGTGGCGGTCGCTCCACCCGACGGAAGCACTATTCTTGCCCTGACTGCTCCCGCGCGCGGCTCGGAAAACTACAAGCTGATCGGACGAAACACTCACATCGGCTTTATTGCGGAAGACATCAACACCACTTACGAGATGTGGCGTAGCCGCGGAGTGCGCTTTGAGGGTCCTCCCCAGTCGCAGCTGTGGGGCGGCACATTTGCCCGCTTCATGGATGTGGACGGGAATTCGTTCGAGCTGATTGCCTCCGACGAGATGAGCCGCGAAATTGAGGCTCAGCGCCGGGCGGCAGCCGACAAGCAGGAGGCCGAACGGCGCGCCGCGCAGGAGCTGGAGATCGCAAAACAAGTACAGGCAAGGCTCTTTCCGCAGGCGCTTCCGCCATTGCGGACCCTCGACTATGCCGGCGTCTGCATTCAGGCCCGTCACGTAGGGGGCGATTACTACGACTTTCTCGCTTTGGGGCCGGAGCGGCTGGGCCTGTTGATTGGCGACATTTCCGGCAAAGGAATCGCGGCAGCACTGCTGATGGCAAATCTCCAGGCCAACCTGCGCAGCCAGTTTGGCCTGGCCCGCGATGAGCCGCAGATCTTTCTGCAGTCGGTGAACCAGCTGTTTTACGAGAACACGGTGGACAGTGCGTATGCCACGGTCTTCTTTGCCGAGTATGACGGGCTTGCGCGGCGGCTGCGCTACACGAATTGTGGACATCTCTCCGGCCTTTTGCTGCGACGTGACGGCACTCTGGAGCGACTGCACTCGACCGGGACAGTTCTCGGTCTCTTCAAGGAGTGGGAGAGCCCCACCGTGGAATGCGAGCTGGCCTCCGGTGACACGCTGGCGCTTTACACGGACGGCGTGACCGAGTCTTTCAATGCAGGGGGAGAAGAGTTCGGCGAAGAACGCCTGGCCGACGCGCTGAAGCGCCATAGGGAACAGCCCGCGCGTTGCATCGTTTCTTCGGTTGTCGCGGACGTTCAGCGTTTCAGCAGCACCGAGGAGCAGCACGACGACATCACGCTCATTGCGGCCCGCTGCAAGGATTGAGCCTGTTGAAATCAGCTTTTGCGCGGCATTAAGTCGGCACGCTTGGCAGATTGAAACTGTGAAATGCCAGGCACGGGCGGATTCGAACCGCTGACCTCTATCGTGTCAAAAAACTTATACCGGATTGTCGGCCAATTTGAGCATGGCCCTGCCGACAGAGGCAGCTTGCAACGCCGGCCTGGACACCATTCCGTGCTTCCGTATAATCGCGAAGCAGCACCCCGTTGAGGACCTTTGCATGGAGGCAGTCGCAGCGGCCCCAGGCCATCAGGAGCGGCTCAGGCTGGTCTTTGCCACCAGCGACGAGGCAGCGCTCATCGACATCGGGCAGGAGCTGGCGCCGGCCTTCTTCGTGAGCCTGGCAACAGACTCGGCTGCCCTTTTGCAAAGCCTGCAGGAGCACGCACCAGAGATCGTCGTCATCGACCTCGACACGATCTTTCCCGAAGAAGCAGACGTCTTTGTCCGCGTGGCATCGGTGCGAGAGGCGGCCGCCGACAACCTGCTTGTCGTCATCTCCCGCACCCCTCTTCGCAACGCGCGCCAGCGCACCAGGAAAGCAGGCGGCGATGAGTTTCTGCTGGCTCCCATCGATTTCAGCGAACTGCGCGAGTATCTGCTCGAAGCTGGAGAGCGGCGCCAGCGCAATATGGAAGCGCGGACATTCCGCGACGAGCTTGCGCGCAGAAACTCCTTTTGCGGACTGATCGGCGGCAGTGAGCCCATGCAGCGCGTCTACGAAGCGCTTCGCCGCGTAGCGCCCAGCAATACCACCGTGATGCTCCGCGGCGAAAGCGGCACCGGAAAAGAGCTCGCCGCCCGCGCGATCGTCTCGCTGAGCCCGCGCCGCGACCGGCCGTTCATCAGTGTCAACTGCGCCGCCCTGCCCGAAGCGCTCATGGAGTCCGAGCTCTTCGGCCATGAGAAGGGTTCCTTTACCGGCGCGCATGCCAGTCGTCCCGGCCAGGTCGAGCTGGCCGATACCGGAACGCTCTTCCTCGACGAAATCGGCTCGCTCGGCCTCGCGCTCCAGAGCAAGCTGCTGCGTGTCCTGCAGGACCGTTCCGTGCATCGCATCGGCGCCAAGAGTCCGCGCACCGTCGACTTCCGCCTCATCACCGCAACCAACGACAACCTCGAGCAGATGGTCGAAGCCGGCCGGTTTCGCGAGGACCTCTACTACCGAATCTGCGTCATTCCCATTTCTCTGCCGCCTCTGCGCGAGCGCGACGGTGATCTGCCGCTGCTGCTCGATCACTACATGCGTATGTACTGCATCGCCGGCGATGTGCCGGTGAAGCGCTTTTCTCCCGACGCGATGCAGATGCTCGAGAGCAGCAGCTGGCCCGGCAATGTTCGCGAACTTGAGAACCTGACCCAGCGACTAGCCCTCATGGTTGACGGCGAAGTGATTGATGTGGAGCACCTGCCCCAAAGGCTGGTCATCGAAAGCGCCGCCAGTCAGGATAAGATCCTCATCCCTCCGGAGGGCGTTGATCTCGACGAAGAGATGAGGCGCATCGAGCTAGCTTATCTGCAGGCAGCCATTCGCCGCGCCGGCAGCAAGCGAGGGGCGGCCAGTGTGCTTGGCATTCCCATCGAGAGAGTGAAGTACCTCTGCCGCAAGCACGGTATTTGAAGGCACGCCTGGGCTGCCTCACCGAGGGTTAAATTTTAACCCATGAACGGGGTTAATTTTTACACCCGGAGGGTCTCGTCCCCCTCCGATTCAGGCCAGCGGTGGCCCGAAAAACCGGTCTTGAGCACAAATTGGCTGATTTTCGCGATTTCTCGAGTTTGGTATTCAAATCGCAATAGGGATACGCGTAAGCGGACTGGAACAATCCAGGAAGCTATCAAACGACCTTAAGGAGAACACTCAGTGGCAATCCAGAAGAAATCGCTGATCAGCAACCTGAAGTCCAGCAAAGTTAAGTCCACGAAGCCCGTCGACGGCGCCACGCGGCTCTCGAACTCAGCTCTTTCCAACGTAGCTCTGTCCAGAACCCCTGTCTTGACCAAGAAGATGGTTTTCTCTAAGCAGGCAACTGCAACTCTCTCCAAAAAGATGGTGCCTTAGGCCGCTGGCAACGAGCGGACGCCTATCAATCAGCAAAAGGAAGAGCTACGGCTCTTCCTTTCTGTTTTTTTGCCGCGCTACCAGAGCTTGCGGTCCACGAAATCGCGGATCTCGCGCGCGGCAATTCCCGCCAGGCTGGTGCGACGCACCACGATTCTGGCCGTTCCAGTCATTCCGGCCCGCAGCGAGCCGTCATTTTCGAGCAGGACCTCGGCGATATAGTCCTCGGTGCTCATCCCTCCCTGAATCTGCTTAATGGTTTCCACCGCCACCGGCACATGGCCCGAGGCCATCTCGATGCGCTCAACCGATGAGTGCCGCGGCGCGAAAGTTCCATCCACCAGCAGACTCACTCGCGCCCGCGGCTGCACATGCCCGACCGCAAATTTCGGAACATACAGCAGCGCTCGCATGATCTGGGTGTCGACCACATCGGTTATGGTCACCCCTGCATCCAGATAGCTGCCCGTCAGGTCCTTCAGCCGCGTCGCCGTGACCACCCCATCGATCGGCGCACGAGCCACCAGTTGTTGCGTCTCCTCGCCGGCGATCGTGGAGTTCGTTTCCGCCCTGGCGTGCGCCTGCTCGGCGGCGCCCACGTCGCCATGCGCGAGCAGCTCCTGGGTCCGCGCTCCGGCAGTCAGCGCCACTTCTTCGCCTGAGGCCGCACGAGCCGAATCAACAGTCGCATTCGTCATCGTCAGCAACGGATCGCCGGCCTGCACATGCTGGCCTTCGTCAGCCAGCACCGCGGTAACTCGCCCCGGCACCAGGGCGCGCACCACCGCCTGGCGTGCGGGTTCCAGCAGAAACCGCACCGTGATGGTGTCACGCCAGATCGGAAGAAAAGCAAGCATCAGGAAAATAGCCACCCCCCCCACGATCCGAGGCAGGGACAGCCAGGCACGGACACGGTCACGTTTGTCGAGATACACAGTCCTCACAAACCTCAAGAGTGTTTTGATCCGAGAGCGGAAAATAAGGAGCGCCAGCGCCAGCACGGGAATGAACGCCCATTCCGGGGTAAATCGAGAAAGGACGTTGTTACTGAATCGCAGGACCGCGAACAAAAGCATGTAGCTGTAAAGCCCGGAGAGAATCGCATACGCCAAATAGCCCGATCGCCGCCGCCTCGGTTCGAATTCCATCTCGACGGGAAGGCGGAAGATATGCCTCCGAACCAGGCCCGAGAGATATGCTGTCGATCTCTCCTTGATGTCGGAGAAGCCGATGATCTCGGAGAACGCGTAGTACCCATCCAGCTTGATGAGCGGGTTCATATTGACCACCACAACGGCGACTCCGGTGATCAGCATGATCTTGTACGCCAGATCGTGCGCCCCGCTTCCTGGCGGTGTGCCCCACCAGACCACGGTTGCCACGGCGCAAAAGATCATTTCCACTCCTATGCCGGCAAGGATGATCAGGAATCGCTGCCAGCGTCCGGCATAGACGAACGCCTCGCTCACATCCACAAAGAAGGCCGGAGTCAGGTAGATGAGGTGGAAGCCCATCGCGTGAACCTGTCCGCCATAGTGCTTGCAGGTCAGTCCGTGTGCCGACTCGTGAAAGAACGCGAGGATTAGAAACAGCAGCCAAAACTCAGCCAGATCGCCTGCGGTCTTTTGCGTGAAGTTGTAAAACAACAGCGAGTCCTGCGCTATCTGTCCCCAGTTTGCAGCAAACACATAGATCATGAACCCGAACAGAACGAGGCACACAATGCCAAACCATCGCGAATAAAGCCACTTCAGCCGGGGATAAATTCGATTGAAATATCGATCCGGATCCCATGCTGAAAACTGCATGTGCGCCACATCGCCCCACTTCGATTTCTTGTGCGCGTGCTGATGCCGGCCTTCCTCCAGTTTCTGTTGCAGCGCGATGTTTTTTTCGAGGGGCGTTCTGTACCAGAAGTTGACCGCGTGCAGACCGCTGGTAAACTCGCGCAGGTCGTCGGGATCGAAGCGCGTCCCGTAGAGTTCCGCATGCAGCGCTGCCACGTCCTCCCACGATCGCGCGCCGTCAAACAGCTCGATGATGTTCCACTGCTCCGGTGGGAACCGGAAAAAGCTGTCGTGGCCGCGAATCATCGCCACGATGACGGGCTTCCCATCTTCGATGTTCTTCTGCCAGATCAGCCCGGGGTCGAGCTTCGGATAACTGACACGCGCTTGCCGAGTCGGCAGATCCGGCAGTGCCGCATTGAGCGCTTCGGCAAGGTTCATGGTCTGCGGGGTACTCGAACCGTTGCCACCATTCCCGGCAGCAGGCCCGGAATCTTTCGGCTCAGCACCGCCGTGACTTCAATCGTTCCGCTGCCGGGATCGACAACCGGGCTCAGGTGCGTTACCGCCGCCGGGGCCGTCACCTGAAAATCAGGTGTGGCGGATACCGTTACCAGAGATCCTCTCCGCAGCGCAGCGCCCTCCTGCACGCGCAGGGTGAAGCGGACTTCAAGCGGCGAATTGCCGGTCACCTGGAAAAGCCGATCACCGATGTGAAGATATTGCCCCTTTCGCACATATCTCTGCGACACCTCGCCATCGAAGGGCGCGACAATCCGGGTCTTCTCCATCTCCATATCGAGAGATCGGAGGGCAGCCTGCGCGCTCTCCATTTCCCCGCGCTGCCGCTCCACTTCATATTCCGTAGCGGTCAGATCGTATTTCACATGATCGAGCGCTTCCTGCGTGTTGATCCCATCTTTGCGCAGTTCTTCTGCGCGGCGCAGGTCCGCCTTGCGCACCTCCACTTCAGCTTCCCAGTTCTTCAGGTCAGCCCCGATACTCTTAGCCTTGTATTCCGCCGCGCTGCGGTCGTCGGCAAGCTCGCGATCGTCAAGTCGCGCCAGCAGCTGACCGATTCGCACACCCATATCCACATCGGCATCGAGCGTGGCGATCACGCCCGACCGCTGCGCAACCACATCCAGTTGCTGCTCCATCGTCACCGGTCCGGTCACCACCAGGTCATCTGGCGCGGTTGCTTGCGCGGGATGATTGACTGGCTCAGCGACCGGCCGCGCAGCCGCGGAGGCTGCAACCACCGTGGCGTTTTCGCCCGGCGGCCTGCTGGAAGCACAACCGGCGACAGCAGCCGCAAAGAAGCAAACCGAAATTACTGAAAACAGCCGGCTCATCGCTTTTTCACCATCCCAACCACGCCCACAATTTCGCCCACGCCCACACCGCTATGTCGCGGAAGATCACATACCCCAGCGGCCGCAACCCGGTCCGAACCTTGCCGAACCCCTGCATGCCCGGCCGCAGGCTCCCGTCTGAATTCGGAACCGCGATCCTCGCATAAAACACGCGATCATCGCCAACCACCCCAGCCGCAGGGCTCACTACACTGACTGTGCCGCGGTACGTCCGGGTCGGAAAGGATTCGAGCTTGATGCTAGCCGGGTCGCCGGCGCGCAACAGGGTCACGTCCCGCTCCGGCACTGCGATGTCGACGACTGACTGGTCAGTCCTCACAATATCGATCATCGGATCTCCGGCAGTGACTTTTCGCCCCATCAGGTTCTCAACGTGCGGCGTAGTCACGACGCCGCTGATGGCGGCACGAATCGTCGTGCGTCCCACTTGCTCCGCCATGCGGCTCATCTCGCCGCGCAGGTATTCGCCTTCCAGTTGCCGTTGGCCGGCCAGCGGCGCGTCGTTGTTCACCAGCGCCTGGGCTGTCTGTGCCATCGCGGTGTTGTACCGGGCCGCGACGCTGGCGGCTGCCGCGCGCTGTTCCCAATCGGCCATTTGCAGCAGCGGCGTCCCCGGCGTAACCTTCTCACCTTCCTGCACCAGCACCTTTTGAATGACTCCGTCTTCCTCAGCGTGCACCGATTGCGTCTGCCCGGCGGCCACTTGCGCCGTTCCTGAAACGCGCATCGGAACAGGCACCGTAACCAGCGCCAGCAGCACCGCCGTCGCCCCGGTAATAATCAACGCCCTGCGCCGCCGGTCGATAGCCAGGAAGCGACGCTTCTTTTCCATCAGCGGCTCGAGAATCCCGATGAAGGGCACCTCTTTGTACAGCGAGGCGTTGCGCAGCGCCAGCGTCGCCTGGCTCGACAGCAGCTTGATGATCTCGATATGCAGTTCCGTTAGGAAGTCCGGATCGGCGCTGTCAAACGACAGCATGCCCAGCCGGCCCTGATCGTCCGCCAGGGGAATTGCATAGAATCCGCGATAGCCGGTCTCTTCGAAGTATCTTCGGAACTTTTCACTGGTCTCCGGCCGCGGATCGCTGATCTCGTCCTCGTGCATCGAGACGTGGATTTCTGTATCGAGACCGGCAGCCCAGCGCAGCACCTCCCGCAGTCGTTGCGCCGAGGGTTCAGACGTATCCAGTTTGGTCACGCCGGAGATCGCTTTGATCGTCAGTCGATTCCGCTCTTCCAGCGCAATCGCCGCCCGATCGTAAGGAATCACAAGCTGCGGCTGATTGACGACGGCCTGCAGGACCCGCTCCTGGTTCAGCGTCGAGCTGATTTCCTGACCTACGCTGACCAGCGTCTGCAGAATTTCGATCTTGCGCTCAGCCTGCAGCAGCGAGGCATTGTGCAGTGCCTGCGCCGCGGAGGACGCCACCTGCGTCAGAACGAACAAGTCATCATCTGTGAATGGCGGATCCTCCTCGAAACGGATCGCCTCGATCACCCCAACCAGGTTTTCCCCGTCGAGCACCGGCGCAGCCATCAGGGAGCCCACGGCCACTTCCTGCGATTGCGCATTTCGTATCGTCAGCGCCGCATCGCTCATCTGTAGCAGGACTGCCTCGCCGCTTTCGCCTGCGTCGCCCGCGATCCCGCCACCGGCTGACTGTCGGTCCCCCGTCTGCGCAACCGGATCGGCCCCGGTCTGCTGCATCAGCAGCAAGTCGTGCTGATCTACCATCCACAGGTTCACCGCCTGTGCTCCAATCAGATCGGAGACCTTCTCGCAGATAACGGGCAGCAGCGTTTCCATCTCGAGGCTCGCGCTGAAGACCTTCTCGATGTCATAGAGCTGCGTCAGCCGCATGACGGAAGCCAGCTGCGCATTGCGCTCCGCTGCGTAGACTGCGCCTCCAGCCACGGCGAGTGCGGCAATCCGTGCAATCTCTGCGATGCCCTCCAGAGCGGCGGGCCCCGGCAATTCCCCAAAGCTCACAATCTCAATGCAGCCCAGCAGCCGCTCGTCCAGCAGCAGCGGAATACACGTAAGCCCCGTCACGCTCTGTCGCACGTCGAGATGCGAATACTCTTCCCGCGAAAGATCGTCCGCAAGAAATTGCAGAATCGCGCGCTCCCGAGCTGCGGCGCCGAGAGCTCCCGAGTCCACAGGAATCGGAACACCGTCGACCGCTATATCGCCGGCGGTCGCCTTCGCGGTCCAAAGCGAGGCTTCAGCATCTTCAACGACGAAGACGGCAACGGCCGCGTCCCCCAGCGCATCGACGATGCTCTGCGCAACAATGCGAGCGCGAGGGCCAATCTCCAGTTCCGCAAGAAGCGCCGCCGCAATCTCCGCTATAGGAACCGCTACCGCGGGATCTGACAACCGCGAGACCTCCATCGATCAATGCTGGGGGGAATGGCTAGTATGGTATCCTGCCGCTGCTCGATGGGGTTAGCAATTTCTGATCCTGCTGCTTGCACGCGGAGATTCGCCGCCGTCAGAAAGCCGGTTCCTGCGGTCGAGCCGGCGTGATTTGCGGATGCCGACCGTTCGCTTGTCCGAGTCGTTTCGAAAGGAGATCTGTTGAGGCCGCTCGAAGTTAGCTATTTGAAGTATGGTCAGGTCGGATTGGTTACAGTGCAAGGAGGGCTTGTACTCGGACCACCTGTCGACTCTCTACGAAAGACCATGAACAATCTCATCGCCCACGGAGAGACACAACTCGTCCTCAATCTCGCTGGCATCGATCGCCTCGATTCCAGCGGCATAGGCCTGCTCGTCAAAGTTCTTCAGTCCTGCAAAGGTGCCGGAGGAAACGTAAAGCTGACGAACCTGCCAAAGGTGGTTGCACAAACCCTGAGCATGTGTTGCCTACTGCCTTTGTTCGATGTCTACGATCACGACCAGGACGCAATCGCTTCTTTTGGATAACGTCCGGCGTTTACTTTGAGCCAGGATCCTGTTCCCGTCCGACCTTGGAAGACGCTCATTGGACCCCATTAGGGCCTCGATCTCGATCTCACCCCTCGCTTGCCTGGAATACTGGAAGGCTTAGTCATGATCGCGGCACGAAAATAGCGAATTGCCGTTATTTTCGCTTTCCATGCTAATCGAAAATAGAGAGAAGGCCTATTTTCACCGCGAAAGGGGACCGGCTCCCATCCGGACTAGAGCAAACTAAGGGTGCTTATGAGTGGGTGGCCCCAAGAAGCAGGCGTTCGCAAGCTCGGGTCGCTCCTCTCAATTCGGCCAGCCCCCGCAGTCGCCCGACAGCGGGATAGCCTGGATGCGCTCCCCGCTCTTTGTCCGTAAGAAGTTCCTGGCCATGGTCTGCGCGAAATGGCAGAGATGTCCGATCTCCCTCGGCCTGGCGACGCTGTTCTTCCTTAATGAGCTCGATCACAATTTGGATCAAATCGGCATCGCCCTCGAGGTGCGCCGCCTCAAAGAAGCTTTCTTCGTCGGCCTCCCGCTGCGTCGAACGAAGGTGGGCAAACCAGATGCGGCGCGCAAACCGGCGGACCATGGCTGCCAGATCGTTATCGGCACGCGCTCCAAGCGCGCCTGTGCAGAAGGTAATCCCGTTGGCATCACCCGGCCACATATCGAGAATATGGGCAAGATCATCTGCAGTGCTGACAATCCTCGGCAGTCCGAGCAGTTTTCTTGGAGGATCATCCGGATGAACGCAGAGCCGCATGCCAAGCTCCTCGGCGACGGGACAGACTTCCCGCAGAAACGCAGCTACATTCGACCGAAAATCATCCGCATTCATTCCGCAATAGCGATCCAACAAGTCTCGGACCTCATCCAGCGTGAATGCGCCATTGCCGCCGGGAAGTCCCTGAAGAATCGTATTCATCAGTTTTTCCCGCTGCGCCACGGACATCTTTCGATATAGCGCATGCGCGGCACGACTGCGATCATCACCCCAGTCCTTTTCCGCTCCCTTTCTCTTGAGCATGTACAAATCGAATGCCGCAAACGCTGTGGCGTCGAAGCGCATCGTCGTGGCCCCGCTTGCAAGCGGAAAACTCAGGTCGGTTCTCATCCAGCTAAACAGCGGCATCAGGTTATAGGCCACGATGTGGATTCCGCGTGACGCAAGGTTTCGCAATGATTCGATGTATTGACGGATCTCTCTCTCATGTCCGGCCTCGCGCAGTTTGATACGCTCGCTCACGACCAGGCTTTCAACCACCGTCCACTCCAGGCCCGCAGATCGCACCACGTCCTGGCGCCTCTTAATCGCCTCTACCGGCCACGTTTCGCCAACGGGAACCTCGTGCAATGCGGTAACGATTGCTTCGGCGCCGGCCTGCCTCGCATCCGAAAGCGTTACGTTGTCGGTCGGACCAAACCATCTCCAGGTCTGTTGCATGATTCACTCCGAAAATCGATCTGCGAGGTTAATTTCCTTCCACCAGTAACGGCACAGCCCCCAGCAGAGCTGCACGTTCGCCAAGCTCGGCGGCACGCACAACCGGTGTACCCCACGCGGCCCAGGCATGCCTGTTGACATGATCCTGGACAAAAGGCACGATCACATCCGCACGACGCATGACCCCTCCTCCCATGATCACGACCTCAGGATCGTAGGCATGGATCAATGCAACGGCATTTGCGGCCCATACTTCCAGGCAACGCTGCCGTATCTCAAGGGCCACCTGATCGCCATGATCAGCGGAGTCGAAGAGCGCACGGAAATTCAGCTCCGGCTCTCGGGCAAGAGAGCTGGAAGCAAACGCCGGATGCTCCCGAATGATGGCCGGAAGAGCCCAACCGGAGGCTTCGGCTTCAGCACATCCTATATTTCCGCATGTGCAACGCCGCCCGCGGAAATCGACGGGCAAGTGACCGCCAAGACACGCCGCCTGCGCATGTGATCCGCGCAACAGCTTGCCCTGAATCATCGCGGCTCCCCCAATGCCTGTGCCCAGTGTCATCATTACTACATCGTCTACGTTTCGAGCGCTTCCGGCGAACTGCTCCCCGAGAAGCGCCAGGCGTGCGTCATTCTCCATACGCAGCGGCAAGCCTAAAGTATCCTGGCTCCATGCAGCCAGATCGAGTTCTTTCGCATCTTCATACTTCTTAAGAGTGGAGAGGATGCAGCTGGTTCGAACATCGATGATGCCCGGAAAACCGACGGCAAGACCGGAGCATGCAGCCAGAGGCTCACCTGCTTGATCCAGAAGCTGCTGCAGGGTCTGCACGATAAGCGGCAGGATCGAAGCAATACCCTTCGCGCTCTCCGTTTCGAGTGAAGTGCTGGCGAGGATGCGCTGATCACGCACAACCGCGCAGCCGATATGTGTTCCGCCCATGTCAAGCGATAAGGCAAGCATCAGAAGTATCCTGTCTGGTCTGACTCAAGAAAAGTGCCGGCTCATGCCGGCAAGAATAAAAACAGCAAGTACCAGCAAAGCAACTCCACTCCACTGAATCCCGATCGGCAAACGGCCGCTGTTGTTCCATTCCCCGGTTACCATGCCCAGCAGGCTTGCGGTAATTACGATGAGCGACATGAAGAGGGGCCATCCCAGGACTGGTCCCCAAGTGCCCAATTTCGCAGCAGAAACACCATACAAAAGGGTACTGCCCAGCCAGAGCACGGCCATCACGAGTGCTAGACCCCAATGGCCCGTGCCCCCACGCGCAAATTTGTGGCTGGTGTGATTTTTTCGTAAGAGCCATAAACAATACATGAGATTTGGAATCGATCCCGCCAGCATAAGCGGCATCCAGACGGCGTTCGCGGCATTTAGCTCTGTCGCCCCGAAGTGTCTCGCCGTTTCTGTAAGCCGACCGCCGAAAGCCAGGCCCAGATTTATGAATGAGGCCCCGAAGCCGCAGAGGATAGCAAGAGCAATGCCGAGCGCAGAGCTCTTGTGGGCTTGAGAGTGCTGGTTGAGCGCGTTCTCACGCATGCGTCCGGCGATTGCGCAGACGAGCACGCCGGCTATCACCATTGCAACGCCAACGAGCACGCCGCGTCCCGCTGAGGTCTGCAGGCGCTCAGGGTGGAGGTGGACCAGCGGTATGAGCGTACCAACAGCGGCCGAGGTTCCCAGTACAAGCGAGAAGGTAAGCGCAATGCCGATCGCGTCGACAGCAAGGCCGAAGAAAACCTGCGCCACACCCCATCCCACCCCGAAGAGAATAACGGCCAGTAGAACGCCAGGAGCTCCCGACGAATAGATATCTCCGAGATGAGGCACCGTCGCGATGGTAATCGCCGGCGGCAAAATCAGGAGGGCCCAAATGGTCCACGCCAGCCAGGTATTTTCCCACGCCCAACGGGAGGTGTACTTCATCGGGAGAGTGAAGCTGGCGTTCATTATGCTGGCCAGCACGAGAATCGTTAATCCCACGGCGGCATTGCTCATTCCGTGTTTCGCCTCTCTGTCAGAAATTGCAAAATTCCATCGGCGGCAATGACGACGCGTTCAGTCTTGTCATGATTAGTCAGAGTCACGCCTTGGTCTGAGATTCCAATCGCTTCCACCGCGCGCAGACCGCGGGGAATTCGAGCGGCGCATATGGCATAGCGGGCATATCCCTTAGCTCCCGCGCAAAGACTGCGTGAGACAGGGGAATCGAACAACGGACCCATCGCATGAATTGCTTCACGACCAAGCGGCATGGGAGTCGTCCCGAATTCCATCCCCCTGACCCGGGTGTTTCCATTCCAGGGCGCTGAGCTGCGCGCGGCATTTTCTTCCCAAATCGCGATCCACGGAAATTCTTCTCTGCGGAAGCAATACACCAGGGCCAGACAATCCTGTGGATTCAGCGCGGCAAGATAAGACACCGTCGACGTTTCAGCAACATGAGCCGCCCCCAGGAATCCCTTGCCTTCGTGCTGGAATGGCAGCCGCAGGTCAGTCGTTCCGCCACCGATCGTCGGAGCAATTGGCCATGCGAAGTCCACATTGTCCGGCAAGATTTGCCTCCCTTCATACCCATGTGGCCATGTCCTGCAAAGGTCGACAGAGGCCCTGAGAAAGCCATTCTCCGCCGAGAGCAAGGGAGGTCCCAGGCTCACATGCTGAACCCAGTGCACTTCGCGAGCGTCGGGACCGGTGTTCTTCAGGCACTCCTCGATGTAGAGAACGCTTTGCCTCTTCCCTACTCGGATCGTTCTCGAGAACTCCAATTGCGAAACCGGCAATGTGACGTGCATCTCGCAGCCATCGTCCGAAGGTGCCAGTTGCCACATCCTCACCGATGCCTCTCCGTGCAACGGGATACCGCGGACAGCGTCCTCCGGCGATGGGAGGCCAAAGGTATCAAGGCAAAGGATATGTCCCGTGTATCCGGCAAGAAACGGTCCTACCGGAGCACCTCCGTACAGCTTTCCGAGTTGCGAAAATTCGACAGAATCGGGGTCCGCTGTTACCCACGGAGATTCCCACAAAAGATTGGGAGATAGCCCATCTGGATCCGTGATGCGAAGGTCCGCAATATGGCCGCCGCCGGCGAGCACCGTCACCTCGAGGCTGCCGTTATTCAGCGTCAGGGCGTTGCGGTTCTTCCACCGGATAAATTCAGTCCGCATAATCAAAGGGCTTGCTGCCACCTGCACCTGCTCCGCCTCATCGCCTGCCCACCGATCCGGTTCCGTCCTCCTGAAAGCCCACTCCACCAGCAGGCACAAGCATGCCGCCATCGACGGTGAGCGCCGCGCCTGTGACGAACGATGCCCAATCGCTGGCCAGAAACGCAATCGCATGCGCGATCTCAATCGGCTGACCGATTCTTCCCAGCGGATGCGCGCGATGGCAGCCTGCAAGCACAGCTTCAGGATCTGGGGCCAGGCTGGCCGACCAGCGCAGCATCGGTGTATCGACCGCACCCGGCAACACACAGTTGGCTCGGATATTGCGGCTGGCAAAATCAAGTGCAACCGACCGAGTGAAACCGAGCAGTGCGTGCTTTGCAGTCACATAGGCCGCAGAATTTGCAATCGCAGCTACGCTTTGGACAGATCCAACAATTACGATGGAGCCTTCCTTTGCATCAATCATGTACGGCAAGGAAGAGCGCACCGTATAAAAGCAGCCATCGACATGAATGCGCAAGGTTTCATGCCAGGTATCCACGTCGCTCGAAAGAGCATCGCCATAACGCTGGATTCCGGCGCAATGCACCGCTACATGAAGCGCTCCGTGCTGCTTTGCTGCCGCGTCAATCGCGCTCTGCACGCTCTCGATCTTGGCTACTTCACATGCGTGGAAGCTCACTGCATGGCCCAGGCCACTCAGGCGCTCCATCAAGGCACGGCCATGGACCTCATCCCGATCGAGGATCGCCACACGCGCGCCGAGCTCGGCAAGTAGTTCCGCCGTAGCGCCACCAATGCCCATCGCGCCGCCCGTCACGACTGCCACTTTTCCCGCAAAACTGATTCCCATGGTCACTCCCCCTTCGCCTCATGCACGGGCTGCGTCTCAAAGCGGAGTGTAACAACCCCATACGCCGGAATTGTGAGATGGATGCCGTCAGCAGCTACGGGCAGTTCCTTCGATTTTTCCTCCAGAACATTGCACAACCACACGCGACTGAGTCTGAGATAGCTGCTGTCGACCGCAACACTCTCTGCTCGTCCCGCAGTTTCTTCCAGCCGCAGAATGCTTCCGTCTCCGTCCTCTGCGAGTTTCCAGGTTGTCGCCACTACTGAATCAGCGGAAAGATGAAGAAAACTCGCGGACGCACCGTGCAACGCATGCGGAGTTGGACTCGGCCCTACTTGATCGGACTCGAGAGGCGTGATCGACTCCCACCCAAGCCGCGTCAATTGCTGTGGGTCAAATTCTTTTGTGCTCACAATTCTGTAGCGGAAGACGTAGTCTCCACCCTGCGACGACGCATAGTTGGTATCCCAGTAATTCGACATGATCCAGGAAAAAATAGCGCCGCTCCGCGGATGGAAATCAGATGGCCACGCTCCGCGAACGATGTCTCCGAAGGTGACGATGGGCGCATCCACCGGTATCACCGCCGCAGTGGCGCCATCGCTGGTCATCGCCGCCCAGTGATTTACGGCATACCACTCACGGCTGCCACCTATGAGCTCATCGCGCGCAGGATCTATCCATCCATTCTGCGATTCATAGCCGAACTTCGGATGATCTCCTGCAAATGGAAACGCAAAATATGCCGCCTCCTTGCGCAACGTCGCTGTCTTCTGAAGGCTGTAAGTCAGCTCAATGCCCTTTTCAGCCGCAGGCAAAGTAATTTCGAGTTGAATATCTGGCGTATTCGGTGCACTCGAAGTCAGGACAGCCGTCAGCCCTTGTGCATCTCTGGTAATGCTTACCAACTTTCCATGCGAAGCCTCTGTTGCATCCAGCTTCGGAAGATGCTGCGCCGCTCCATAGCGATACAGGCTATTCCAGGGCATGTCATCAGCGCCTTGAACGTAAATGTAGGAACCAAAAGCAAACGAGCTGTTGCTGTCTACGAGCTCTTTTTGAATCTGCTTATCGTAGATGCTGCGAAAGGCCCCGTGTTCAGTGTCCAGTGTGATCCGGTAGTAGGCATTCTCGAGTACGTTGCCTGTCGGCGCCGGACGCAAATCGCGCGGGAGCGCGCCCGAGGCAGTTGCCGGAGCAATCATGAACGCGCGGTATCCCATCGCCGGAAGGTTCTCAGCCCAAAATCGCACGCGGTTCGTCGGGGCGCCAAAGCCCGGGAGTGGTGTACCAGCCTCGCGACGCAGGATTACCTGCCGCACTGGTTGTCTGGTCGCGGGGTCCACAATCATCTGCCCATCCGGCAAATCTGTATCGACCCATCCGCTGCGGTCCCAGCTCAGCGGATTAAAGACCAGAATTGAGTCGTGGTCCACATTGATCACAGATTCGAGCTGCGCCCAGCTCTGCTCCACAGTCTTGGCGATGTCGTTGCTTGCGATCACACTTTCCAGGTCCTTCTGCTCCAGCTGGCGCACGGTTTCATCACCCTCCGGTTGCGTCGTGGCGCCTGCGGCAGTCCAGGTGTGCTCGTTAAACAGGAGCATGTTTTCCCATGCTTCACGCATGCGCGCCGCATCCGGCCGCAGCTCCGGATCAAGCAGAGCGGGGAGCACGCTCATCTTTTCGGCCGTCAGGATGCGTTGCTGGCTTTGGCGAAAGATCGCTGCATGCCTTGCGTCAGAGGTCAGTCCATCCTCCCAGTACGGGCCGAAATCTCCCCTGTATACCTCTAGGTGATCCCCGAACTGTTTTTCCAGTGACGCCATCGCATCCTCAAATGTAGTGAAGACCATCTTTGGATACGCGTACTCACCTGCCCATTCTTGCGGCAGGTTTACCTGCGCCCGGCTGAGCGGAGTATTTTCAAGCTGGCTCCCATAAATAATGAGTGAGTTCGCCGCATAGTCCGGCCGCGTGTAGGCCTGCAGAAAGACCGGAGTCGCGTCTTCAACCGCCGGCAGGGTTGGCGGCGTCCCATACATCGAAGACAACTGCAGATAGGCCCGCGAATACCACATCATGACCCGTCCGCCGTCGGGTCCTTCCCAGTAAAACGGGGATTTCTCGTTCCAGCGGCCAAGCAACACAACCGGGGCGCGCCACGAGTTGCTGCCCGCTGCCAGATATTTCACCCCTGCGTCATGCAATACAGATGCGTAGGACCAGCTATAGGACGGCACGTCCGTGATATTGGCCGCGCCAATCGGCAGGCTGTACTTTCCGGCGAGATCATGGCTCCAGTAAAGCGAATGAATCAAATCTTCCAGCGAAGCTGTGCCAGTGAGCTCATTGGCAAACTGTGCAGGAATTTCGATCTGCCCGGCACGAACTGCTGCGAGGAATTGCTCCTTGCGTTCCTTTGAGCGGCCTTCAAGGTATTGCTGAGCGACCCAACTACCATCCAGATTCCAGCGAAAGTCCGGTTCCTTCTTCAGGAGGTCGAGCACTCCATCCACGCTCTGCGATTGCAACTCTGCAACCTTAGGAGCGTAGTCGGTAAAGCCTATGTCAAGGTGCTCATGCGGAACGATGTCCAGGGTCCACTTCTTCGCAGCTTCGAGCTTCTGCTGGAAGGAATGGCCAGCGACGATGAGCGTGGCTTGTGCTTTTCCCTGCCATTCAGGTGCAGCGAAACGCAAATGCTCCTCGCCGAACTCCCCTGCAAAAGCGAGAGGCTGAGTAAGCCGTGTGCCATTGACGGTAAGGACCACATCTCCACGCGGTACTGCTCCCGCGTGGAAGTCCGGGTAAGCGTCGACCATCTCCTGCAACCCTGCTGATGACGTCTTGTAAAAGACGGTTGGAACAATCGAGGTGCGAATCGTGCCTGATACATACCGCACACGTTCATCACAACTAAAGGCGAGCGCATCGTAGGCGATGCCGCTTTGCCCAGGTGCGATATTCCCCATCGACTCTTGTGGTGTCGCCGGCGCATCGATCGCCGTCAGCACGAGAGTATTCGTTCCTCGCTTCAACCATCGCGAGGGAATATCGATCGTCTTTTCATCGTGCGACGTTTGAGGCACGAATGTGCCTTCCCAGTCTCCCGCGCCAAAATCGAGCTGGGGATGGAAGTAAAAGACCCCCTGGTGCCCATTCACACTGAGCTGAAGCGCGGACAGGCGCGGCGTCTCATACAGCATGGCGATGCGAAGCTGATAGAGTCCCCTGGGCTCATCCGGTAGCGTAAAGTTGATCGAAAACGGATGCACGCGTCCGCCCGCAATAGCATTGGCAGGTCCTGGCTGAAAGCGGGGCCAGTCCGAATCGCTGCTCTTGCCAATCGTGTAGATCACATCGGATCGAGGGTCGGAGTAGTCAATGCCCTGGCTGCGAAACTCCTGCGAGGAATCATCAAACTTCCCGATTTGCCAAAGGACATGCTGCTGCGAAAACGCGGGCGCCACGAGTCCGCACATCATCAGGAGCGCGGCAATGCGGTAACGACCGATCACCGATTCCACGCACCCGGCCTATTCGTAACTGACACAGTATCCTGTCCTTTGTCGATCACCGTACCGCCTCGCGACATCACAAGTTCACGAGCGGCTGACCAGCTATTCCCACATGCACACGACCGATATGCCACCGGCCAGCCGAGTCAACTCGCTAGATTTGCCCCAGTTCCCCACCGGTCCAGAGCGTCTGTTCATCATCGAATGCAAGCCCCTCCGGATGATCGAGGCCGTCGACAAATGTGGTAAGGGCCTCTTGGGGAAGCAGCGGCTTGTCTGCGGGCTGGAAGGTTGTCATTTAGCGAATCGCTGCCGGTTTTCGAATGATCGTGCAATCGCATTATATGATCATAACTGGCTAATTTAATCACATATAGTGACATCCATCGTTGACATTCTGTATACAGTATGCCAAACTTGGCAGACACTTGAACAGGGCGGCCTCTTTTCGCTAAGGCAGCGAACGCTGGAGGGTGAATGACTGACTGGAGTACTGACGATGAACTCTTTACTCTTGCCGAGCGCGAATTGTTCACCTGTGTCGTCGGCGACATCATGGACACGCTCCATCTCTATCACCAGTTTCTTCCGCCACAAATCCGGCCTGTTAGCAGCGACATCATCCTGATAGGACGCGCCATGCCTGTCCTCTGCGGAGACGTTTTTGAGCAGTCATCGCAGGACTCGGCGAATAAGGTTATGGCACAGCCCTTCGGCCTCATGCTGGAAGCTCTGGACGACCTGCGGAAAAACGAGATCTATATCTGCACCGGCTCTTCTCCGCGGAACGCCAACTGGGGGGAAATGATGGCGACGCGCGCCAACATGCTGGGAGCAAGAGGCGCGGTTCTCGACGGATATTATCGGGATACAAAGGGACTAATGAGGATGAGGTTCCCAACCTTTGGCTACGGTTCTTACGGTCAGGACTCGGCGCCCCGCTATAAAGTGCACGATTTCCGGGTCCCGATTGAGATAGGGGCAGTGCGGATTCACCCCGGCGATATCATCTTTGGCGATATCGATGGAGTATGCGTCGTTCCTCAGGAAGCATCACAGGAGGTGTTCCGCAAAGCCCTCGAAAAAGCCCGCAGCGAGAAACTGGTCAAGAAAGCCCTTGAAAATGGGGTAAGCGCCGTCGCCGCTTATCGCGAACACGGAATCATGTAGAGAGCTTCCGATGGCAATTCAAGATTCGCGTACCGAAATTCTGACTTGCTTCCCAGGCGCATGCTCTGCGTGGCTGGTTTTCATGGTCGAGGAGTGAGTCTCATGGCCAGTATTGATCTGTCGCAAAAAACTATCCTCATTACGGGTTCCCTTGGAGCGATTGCCGAACACATCGTCCGCAGGCTCAGTGAAGCCGGGGCCTTTCTTGTTCTCACCGATGCAAGGCCGAATTCAGAGGCTCTTTCTATCATCGAGAGCTGGAATATCCCCGTATCCAGGTATCTCTACCGCGAGTTAGACGTGACAAATTCATCTGCTGTAGAGGCAGTCGTGGGTGAGATGCTGAGCCGCTTCGCGAATCTGGACACTGTCCTCGGTCATGCCGGAGGCTGCGGACTCCACCCATTCGTCGAAACCTCGGAAGCTGACTTCGATCGCATCTTCCGGTTTAATTATTTTTCGCAGACGTATCTGGCGCGCGCCGTAATTACGCACTGGCTGCGTAATAAGACTGCCGGCCACCTCATATTCACTTCATCCTATGTGGCGCAGATCCCTCACACCCGGATACCAGCCTACGCGACCGCCAAGGCTGCGCTGGAGCATCTTACCCGCTGCCTTGCGCTCGAGCACGCGCCCGCAGGCATACGCGTCAATGCGATCGCTCCCGGAAATGTTGCCGCAGGCAGCTCGCTGAAAGTCTTTGAAGAAGACAAGGAGTATCGGGAGTTTGTCCTTCGCGTCGCCCCCATGGGCAAACGCAACTCGCCCGAAGCGATTGCAGATGCCTTCGCATTCCTCTGCTCAGAAATGGCAGAGGAAATCACAGGCCAGATACTCCGAGTGGATTACGGCGTTAGCATCCCCAAAATTGGCTGATACAAATATGAAACTTGGACTTGGCTTATATCGCCACATGTTAACCCCCGAGTACTACGCCTTCGCGGCGCAGGCGGGATGCACGCACGTGGTAGCTCATCTTGTCGACTATTTCAAAGGCGGTGTTTCTAACCCGCCGAACAACCAACCCACAGGCGGAAGAGACGGCGCGTGGGGAGTTGCCGGCGACCCGGAGCATCTTTGGACGCTGAAAGAACTCTCCGACCTGAGAACTGAAATGCAGGCTTCGGGATTGCATCTCGAAGCCATCGAAAACCTCGATCCTGCGCACTGGCACGACATTCTGCTCGATGGCCCAAAGCGAGCCGCACACATTGAGAATGTGAAGACGATCATCCGCCGGATGGGAGAAGCGGGGATACCGATCCTTGGCTACAACTTCAGTCTCGCAGGCGTGTGCGGGCGCGTCCGTGGCCCGTTTGCGCGAGGCGGCGCCATTTCTGTCGGTCTCGATGGCCCGGTCGACGCGCCTATTCCAAATGGCATGGTCTGGAACATGATCTACGATCAGCACGCGCCAGCAGGCACCGTTCCGACTATTTCTCACGAAGAGCTATGGTCACGATTTGAGCGGTTTCTCGAAGAAGTACTTCCCGTCGCGGAGGAGGCCGGGGTAACGCTGGCCGCTCATCCCGATGATCCTCCTCTGCCGACGATGCGACAGCAGCCTCGGCTGGTCTATCAGCACTATATGTATCGGCAACTGATCGATATTAACCCCAGTCCCAGGAACGGTCTGGAGTTCTGTCTTGGAACACTTGCTGAAATGAGCGACGGCGACCTCTACAGCGCGGTCGATCAATACAGCCGGCAGCACCGCATTGCCTATGTTCATTTCCGTAATGTTCACGGCAAGGTTCCTCATTATCGGGAGGCATTTATTGACGATGGCGATATCGATATGCTGCGAATCCTGTCTATCCTCGACCGCAACGGATTCGACGGCGTGCTCATCCCCGATCACACTCCGCAGATGAGCTGCGCTGCTCCCTGGCATGCAGGCATGGCGCACACCTTGGGATTCATGCGCGCGGCCCTTATCAACCTCAAGAGGGAATCTCGCGCCAGCAATTTGGATCTGCTCCAGTGAATATTAGCGCGGGAATCGCGATAGCCGCGATCGCCGGAGTCATGAACGGCCTCTTTCCTTTGCCCATGAAAGCCAACAAGGCGTGGGCCTGGGAGAATAACTGGCTGCCGTTCAGCGTCTTGTCCCTCTTGCTCTTCCCCGCAGTCATCACATGGTACAGCGTGCCTCAGCTTTCTGTGGCGCTTCAGCATGTGACTCTTGTCGACATCATCGCCACGATGGTTTGTGGCGCACTCGTTTACACCGGGTCGCTTCTCTTTGGTATCTCCGTCGTCTATGCCGGACTTACCCTGAGCTTTGCGTTGCTGGTCGGATCGATGAATGTCATCGGCATCCTGGTCCCGCGGCTGTTGCTCAACCGTTCTCTGCTTGATTCAGGATCTGACTGGCTGGTGATTGCCGGCATGGCCCTCTCAACGGTTTCTGTCGTCCTGGGATTTCTGGCCAGCAAGTGGAAGGGCGCGGACAAAGAAGATATCGCGCAGGCACCAGCACAACGCATCCTGGGATCTATTCTGGCAATGCTCGGGGGAATCCTCTCGGGATTACTGCCCGTTGCCGTGGCGATGTCGTGGTCACATCGTCTTTTCAGCTCGGCGATCAGCTATGGCCGCGCATCTCCCGTTGGAGCATCCAACGCCGTTCTCTCCCTGATTCTCTTTGGGGGAGCCATCCCAAATTGCAGCTATTGTCTATATCTGCTATGTAAGAGGCGCACCGGCGGCAATTACCTGAAACACAATCGCTACTGGGCGACCATCCTCGCGATGGCAATCCTGTACTCAGCAAGCGTAGCTCTTTGGGGTGTCGCCATTTCTCCGTCCTTGCTCGGCACGTTAGGCTCTTCAGTAGGCTGGGCGTTATTTGTCGGGATGATTGTCCTGAGTTCAACGGCTGCTGGGCTCTTTTCAGGTGAATGGAAGAACGCCGCTCCACGCGCCTTCACCGCGCTTGCCGGAGGCATCGTGTGCCTGCTGTCGTCGATGGTTTTGATATGTGTCGGCAACTATATTGGATA